>CAYTPZ010000026.1:0-28911 GCA_964440095.1 uncultured bacterium
CAGTGTAACCGATCAGAGTCCGGGATCAATCCACAACAAGGATGGACGAGGGATGTCGAGTTGTGGATTGATCCCGGACTCTGGCCTCTATGACAATTGTCAGATCGAGATTTCAATTGTCAATATTTCATGGGGTCCGATACTTACAATCAGTTCACGAAGTCCACTGTCTAAGTACTTTACCTCTCTCTCTTCCAGAAGATTGCATTTCCACACTTCACGGATGTCGAATTCCGTGTGCAAGGTTTCCTCCGCAATCTCACCTCCAAGGTTGTAGAGGCGAAGAAGCAATCCATCACCTTGGGAATTTGTACGCAGAGAACTTAGGGACACTTGAGAACTGAGGCCCCAGATCAAACCCTTTGATGATGGCGAGGCCATAGCGGCTACGCCTTGCCTGCATGGCAAGGGAGTGCGCCATCGTGTGCTCTCGGCTTTCACACCTGCACTGATGCCATCTCCCTGGAAGGGTAACATGGACAATTGGAAACGATGCTTGCCGCGGCACTGAGCCTCGGGCGTGTAGAGTGTTGGGCCCGCATTGGAACACTTGCGATCGGCGAAGTCATCGCGGGAAAGCCAAGCAACTGCACGCAACAAGGTAACTTCAAGGTCCACCTCTCCGGCGGCATTTTTACGGGCGGACACTTCCGGTAGACCCTGAGCAAGTATGGCAAGCCCGCCCTTTTCATCATCGACCCAGGTAAAATCCTGCTGGGGGAACGCATCAGTAGGTGGTTGAGCCCAGTCCTTGTGTTCAACAAGCGCCAGGCTTCGACGGTTAAGCATGAACTGGCCGTCGGAAACGATACTGTCGCTTGCAATACCGGTTGGGATAATCACTCGAAGACGATGATCTTCGGCCAAGTTCTCAAACTCGATTTCCACATCGAGGCGAGGGGAATTGATATCGAGGCTTAGCTGAACCGAGACTGGGCAGTCTACATATTCTTCGCTGCGGGATTTGCGATCGGCACTCAGTGAGCATGGAATACTGAGGCTTCCCTTCCAGCTAAGGCGTCCGCGCAGGGGACCCTGGAGCTCAGAGGTGATCTCACCCAATCCCTCAAGGGATCTGATCGGCTTATCGCCAGGAAGAGTACCGAAATCGTATTCATCGCCGATGTCGGCTACGTTTTCCAGAAGAGCCAGTCCGTCGTAACGCCGATAGTTAACCTTGTCGAAGAGGTCAATCAGTCCATTAGGATGAATTTCAACACTTAGGAACTCATTCTCAATTCGATTGTCACTCCCTCGAACAGGCTCTTCGAAGAGCGTTATGCCCTTTTCACCCTCGCGCAGGAAGTAAACCTTGGTCCCCACAGGCGGCAGGTCTTCCGCATAAATGAGAATGTGAAGGAAGGTGTCGTGTTCGTCGGCCAGTGAGTCGCCCTTGAGGATGCGATCCCCAAATCGCTCGCGATAAACGGCGAACTTCTTCAGTTGATCTTCTGCGAAAAGTTCAGCTCTATAATCCACGCCCCAGAAACGCTCCACGGTCCAGCGATTCAAGATTTGGAAGGGAATGGCCGCGCCATCCTCGTCGAATAATTGAAGGGAATCCAAGTCGTAGCCAAAGGGTTGAAGAATGACAAGCCGTTCAATCATGGCACTTCGCTTTTCGGGAAGCGAGTTCGCCACGAGTATGGCCGTATCCCGATCTGCCGAAGGCTCATGACCAAAGAGAGGCAAAAGACCTTCGAGCTTTTCGTTCAAAATTGCCCGAGCACTCTGCTCAACCTGATCGAATCGCGTGTCCATCTCGCGATGTACCTCGTCGATGCTGCAACCGCAAATGGAATCGTGAGGGTGATTCTCAAGCAACTTCTTCCAGGAGTATCCGATCAATTCGGAAGAAGGCGGCCTATTCGCTTGCAGTGCCAAGGCAGCATCCAACGACTCGACCACATTGCTGAGAAGTGTTTGACAACGGTCATTCCTTTGCTTGAGCGGCATCCTTGATGACCAGACACCCGGCAGGATCAGATGCAACTTCCCCGACAGCAACTCGCCTTGGTAGCTCTTGCGGTTTCGGGTTTCATTTCGCAAAGAGGCAAACAATTCCGGATAACCGGCATGAATAAATTCCGTGTCGGGGTAGGCCTCACGCAAAGCGGCCATCACGGGGCCGAAATCGCTCTGGGGAGGAAAGTGATCGCAGCCGTTGCTGATAAGAACGGTTTCATCGCAGGGTCGAGCGGCCATTTTTTCGAAAAGCTCACCCACATGCGCCACGGCTCTTTCGGGATTCACTTTTCTCTGTGTATGGGCGTGCCAAAGCTCTTCGTATCCCAAGCCACCGGCATTGCAATAGCCCTCGCATTGATTGTAGGCCAAGACTTCACTGCCATCGGGTGCGGCCCAAGTGTAGGTCCAGCCCAGGTCATCGAGCTCTTCGCCGTTTCCCCGCGTATAGACGAAGCTGTCGATGCCCACGCCACGAAGGATTTGCGGCATTTGAGCCAGGTGCCCGAAGCTGTCGGGCATGTATCCAACTTTTTGAACGCCACCGCAGGCCTCTGCCACCTTGTGACCAATTTGAAGGTTCCGCACTGTCGCTTCGCCGCTCACCAAAAACTCGTCGGGAAGGATGTACCAGGGACCCAAGGAAAGTTTCCCCGCCTCAGTCAAGGCTATAATGCGAGAGAGATCCTCGGGATGGGTGAGTAGGTGATCTTCCAGAACAAGAGTTTGCCCATCAAGAAGGAAGTGTTGAAACTCGCCACCCGCCTCTAGCCGGCCCAGCACCTGACCCAGCATGCGTGCGAAATCCACGCGGAAACGATGCAGTGGCAGATACCATTCCCGATCCCAATGAGTATGCGAAACGACCACCGCTTTGCGTGGATGCAGGCTCAACTTACTCTCCAGTTCTGCAGGCACTAATCAATTGCTGGATGGAAGCGCGGGCGAGACCGATGCAGCTGTCGGCCGCGCCGTAGTAAAGGTCGACGGCGTCATCGCGAAGGATCAACCCTGTTGGGAAAACGACTCCGGGCACCTGCCCAGCAAGCTCCCAGGGCTCGCGTGGCTCAAGGATGTTATCCCGCCCGCGGGCGATGACCTTGGACGGGTCTTCGAGATCCAATAGCACCGCCCCCGCCTGATACAGACTCGACGCTCCAAAGTGAGTGGCAACTCCATGGTAAATGTGCAGCCAACCTTGGCTTGTCTTCACTGGCGGCGGGCCCGAACCAATGCGCTCATCCCAGTAACGCGGGCGACCGCGCATGAGATTGCCGCCAACTTCCCAGTTTACTAAGTCGTCGGAATAGGCCAGGCGAATGGCACCCCCCCCACCGGCCAAGCTATCTGCAAGTTGGTTGGGGCGTTCGAGCCTGGCGTATCGGCCCCCGATGCGTTCGGGAAACAGCACGCCATTGCGAAGGTCGTCTTGGCTCATTCCGAGGAATTCAAAACTCTGGAAGTCCTGGCTGCGAACTATGCCCAAGCGACAGCCCTCATCCAGGTCCATGGCAAAGCAGACAATGATCTCGTCGTCCAAGACAGTGATTCGCGGGTCGTAGATGTGGTGAATCGTCTCGGAAACGGCCTCGATGCCCTCAAAGGCAATCGGCTGGGGATCAATCTCGAAAGTCACACCATCTTCACTGATGGCCCGCAGCAAAAATGTGCGTCGACCACGAGTTTGAACGCGCAGCAGTGCAACAATCTTCCCCTGCCAAAGCGCGACTCCAGGATTGAAGACCGAACTTGCATCGACAATTTCGGGAGGGAAATCCGGCACATGCTTGCGGGTCAGAATGGGCCCTCCGGGGTGTCGCTGAAAGATCATGCTACTCCTCCCACCCAACAAGGTAGGCGCTCACCCGCCAGTATCCGTAGTGATCGTTTTCATCTCGTGGGCGTACATCTTCAATGGAAAACTCCATATTGTGCACTCCGGCGGGAAGATCCATGCGTAGGTCAGTGACCATGGGACGCACCCAGTCGCCGGGACACCATCCACTCCGACTGTAGTCCGAAGACCAGGTTCCGTCGGGCCAATGGCGCGTGAAGGGATTGATGTCGCGGAAATCCGTGCAGTCGCTCCGCCAGGGCTTGTAACGCAGAATCTCTAGGCCATCCACCTTCACCACATTGAACTTACTTTCGAACTCATCGGCATCGGTGCCATCGGTGCAATGGCCACTAACCAGATAATGCATCTCGATTCGATAGCTGCTGTCCGGGATTTCCACTTGCATGACTATAGGATCAAACTCCGATGTGATTGACTCCTCATAGATCAGAGGAACAATCCAATCTACCGGAAGGGGATTGTGCTCCTTGCTGTACTCCAATGTGAAGGTCACGCGCCAGCCAGGCGAAGCCCAGGTATCGATAAATGCACGCAAATCCACTGTTCCCTTGAGGAGCGGCGCGAGATGACTCAACTCCACGCGATACTCGGTGGGGCCGCCATAGGCCGTAACGAACTTGATCAATTCCAAATCGGGCTGATCTGCTTGAGCCAAGCGAATATTGCCGGCGCGATCCCATTTGTCCTGAACCTTCACCGAGTCCACCTGAATCGGCTCAATGAAAAGGCGGCCAAATATCTTCCCCGACCAAAGCCGCCCGGGAAGATTGATCTTAGTTCCCGCAATCCTTCCATTGTCCATTCCGAATACACGGCGGCTATCATATTGGCTGGAATCATCGGGTGTGAAGTGGATGACGGTTTGATCAAAAACCGGAACGTCAAGCGCTGCCACTACAATTGGCGTGGCAAGCAATAGGATGGCTATCAAGAACTTCCTCATGACTCTACCTCCACGATGTGGCCATCGTCTGTTTCGTCACGATCCATGTGATCCAGTCGTGTGAACATGGCCCGGGCATCTTTCAAACCGCCTATGGCGAACCAAATGATTACGAAGACCGACATAAAGACCTGGATCAGCACATAGATCTTCCAGTACTTGCCCCATCCGCGACTGATGGGATCCATCAACACGCTTCCGCGCTCGGCTGCGAATTGGGCACGTTCTATCTCGCCTGCTCCCGTGGCGGCCTCCGACAGCAAAACCCATGCACGGCTGGATTCGGGCAAGCCCGTAACGGCATCCTCAAGAAGCTGTAGCGCTTCCGCGTGACGCCCTTGCGCCATGATCGCCTGCCCCAAGCGCATGCGGAACTTAGGATGCTGGTTCACGGGACCGGCATCCCCAAGAGAATCAAGACGCGCTTCGGCCAGGGACCATTGCTTTTCATCCAACAGATCCCGGCACTCAACCATGATGCCGCGAGCGGGCTCATCGAATTCAAGAAAAGCATCTGGTGGATCGCGATGAGCCACATTCCAAACCGTGCCCGCAATAAAAATAAGGGTCCAAAGCCCGGTCCAACAATAACTGGCGATGTAGATGGCCTTGTCACCCCGTGTAAACTCGCGCCCCATTCCCAGCAGGCGCCAACCACGCGACGGCTTCTCGTTCACCACCAGCATTTCACCTTCGATGGCGTGCTTCCCGCGATGCAGCATGCGATCCAAATCGAAAACACGGCGCGGTCCCAGGAGCGAAACCAGGATGTATAGCAATGTCGAGGCGAACATGGCCACGGCCCAATACTGCTGACCATTGATATCGTATAGCCAGTTCAGACTCGCCCAGAAGGCTCTAGCCAGAGCCGGCAGATGGGCGCGGCTCACTTCGAAAACCGCTGCTTCCATCTGGTGGATCAAAATACCGCCAACCGCGATTCCCGATCCCGTGAGCATGGCTGTCCAGGCGGCAGCTGCCGTACCACGCTTCCAGTAAAGCCCGCCAATGATTACCGCGCCTGACCCGCCCGCGAAAATGGCCCCGGTGATGGCGAAAAAGAGGAAGATGTATTCGCTTTGCTGGAAGAGCAGACTGAACAAGAAGATGAAGATGGCCACACCCAGAATAGAACCACGAAGCCAAAGCAGGTGCGCTCGCTCCGATAGCGGTCGTTTGCGGAATGGCATCACTACGTCTTGAATGAAGATACTGCCCCAGGAGTGCAGATAGGTGTCGTGGGTGCTCACGAATGCGGCGAGCATCACGGCGGCGAAAGCCCCGAGCAAACCCGAGGGAAGCATTTTGGTGAGTATGAGCGGAGTTCGAACCTGGTTTTGTAAAGGTTCGCTTTCGATACCTCTCAAGACGGAATTCACCCAGCCCGACAGGTCCGCGAAATCGGGGTGACGCATCACCGTGTAGGCCATGATGGGCACGATCAAGATGAAGAGGTTCTGAGGGAAGCCGCGCCAGTTGGTGAGCACGCTGCCCATCTTGGCTTCGTGAGCGCTGCGAGCCGACACGTTATAGCCCTGGGTTCCCTGCCAACTCATGGCCCCGTAAAGCACTCCGAAAATGCCGATGACGAAATAGACCAGGTTGAAGTCATCGACATGTCCGGTCTTGAAGGGATTGATGAGCGATGCGTTCTCCGGTGCCATGTTCAAAGCTTCGAGCATCTGCGTCCAATCCACCTTTGTGAACAGGAACAGGACGATGGCCACGAAAACTATGTTCACGAAAAGACCCTGAATAAAGTCGGTGATGATCACCGCCACCTGCCCGCCGGCGAACACGAAGTAAAGTGAGATGGATAGCAGGGCGATCATTATTAAGGGGAAGCTCGCCCAGGTGAAACCGAGGAAGGCAAACTCAGCGGGGAAGCCGCAGTAGTGAATGAAGAAGCGGGCTCCCACCGCGGGAAAGATGCCGAAATTGATGAGCCCCGAAAGAAACGCGATGAGCCCTGCGAAAATGCGGAAGCGCTTGCTGTAACGTCGCTCGAAGAATTCCGCCAAGGTGAGCGCTCGCGTTTGTCGGAAACGATAAACCACCCAGCCCGCCACGGTCATGAGCAAAATCACCACGCCCATGGTCAGGCCCCACCAACTCATGGAAAAGCCCGCCACGTAGTTCATCTCCAGCAGGCCCACGATGGTGATGGCTCCCAGACCGGCAATGCCGCCCGACACGCTGATCAGATATCGACCTGCGCTTCGGCCTGCCGCGAGAAAGTCGGCCACACTTTTCATGCGCCGGCGGCTGGCGGCCAGTCCCGTGAACATCACGGCCAGCATGGCCAGTACGATAAGCCAATCCAAGGGTGAGAGATTCACGATTTCTCCTTGGTTACCAGAGGTGGCCGGTCTCGTCGATATGGTGCTCGCCGCCATCGGCATCCAGTGCGATGATCTCGAATCCGGAGGGTGTGAGGTGAACTTGAGCACCCTTGAATGTGTCCCGGTAGGAGCCGGTCTCCTCGAAGTGTTGCCTCTGCTTGTAATAGAGGCGGCAAAGTTCCCAGCGTGTTCGGTCGGCCGGCTTCAACTCGAACACTCCCGACTCCTGGGCGAACTCAACAAAGCCCCACATTTCCGGATAGTGCATGGCGATCAAACCCTGAGGCGACCAGACCCAATTGTACTCAGGCAGAGGCGCACCCTGATCGTCAAGTTCCTTCACATAGCCACCCTCATGGACCTTCAGCCGCCATTGCACTCGCGAGAAATTCACGCGCCAGCGATCCCCGATTCGGGGAGGACAGTCCCGATGCGCCGCTTCCGACAAGGCCTGCCAGGGGAAGGCGATCTCCACGGTCCATCCCAGATCAAGATCGGTGGGATCATTGATGCTTCCCCTAAGTGTAACGGCCGTCTTGAGACCCGCAATATCCCAACCATGAATGGCGGGCGCTCCGTCTCGGTAAGGCTTTACCAGAAATAGATCCCATTCCGTTCCAAGGGCGTTGATCTCGAGTTCGTAGTACTCATGGTTGTCGCCATCGGGATCGATAAACACTTCGAAATCGTTCTCATGATAGATCACCGAATCGCGCTCACGATAAGTGGCCCAAAGATGCGGCTCCTCCATTTTCGCAGCCACATAGAAGTACTCGTCATCCCAGAGCATCTTCACCTGAGTGCGGAAATGCGGCAGAGGCTTCAGTTCACCCTCGATGTCGACGAACTCATCGGTCCAGGGTGCCCGGCCCCAGGCGGCATCGTTCAACACGCCATCGATATCCACAGCCCCACCCGCGCGAAGGCAAATGTAAGCTCTTGGATTCCAATCGCTGCCAGGAATGGGAAAGGCACATGCCCCAAACCCGGGCAGCAAAATAAGTGCGGCAAGGATCAGAACTGATCGATTCATAGGGCACCCGTTCCGGCTTATGGAAACGACGCTGAATTCAAGCGATCCTAACGGGAGTCATCCACAGCTGCAAGGCCTTGTGAAACATGCCAGGGTCCGGAATTGCTGTGGGACTATTGGAAAAGCCCGAGCTCCCAAGAGCCCGGGCTGAAGGAGGGGTTGGCTCAAGCCAAATAGGTCTAGGTCTCATCCCAGGAATCGTCTTGAGTGAACCTACCGCTTCTGAGGGAGTGGACGAGATAGCTGACGAGGATGATCATCCCAAGGATCAGGACATAAGCACCGACGCTGGACACCTTGCTCTCGCAGAGGAATTCATCGGGGAAGTTAAAGAATCGGCGTGGCAAACCTCGGACACCCACCAACAGCTGCGTAAAGAAGCTGATGTTTATACCCAGGAAAATGAGAATGGCCGCCAGGGCCGCCCACTTCTCGCTGAACATCCTCCCGAAGACCTTCGGCCACCAGAGATGAAGTCCGGCGAGGAATGCCATCATCGTGCCGCCCAGGAGCAAGTAATGCATGTAGGCCACTGTGAAATAGGTGCCGCGTAAATAGGCGCCGGTCGTCAGGTTGCCCAGGAAAAGGCCCGCAATGGAAGCGAGTAGGAAGAGAAAGATGAACATCACCGCGTAGAGCATCGGCGTGGAAAGGCGGATCGAAGCCTTGTACAGGGTGGCGAGCCAATTGAGCACGACCACGACAGAAGGAACGAAGAGAAGCAAAGCCAGAAGGCTGAAGATCGTGGCCGAAAAGGACGTCTGTTCGCCTGACTGGAGATACTGCCCCCATCCGAAGAGGCTGAATAGTGCGATCGCTGCAAAGCTGTAGACCATTGCTCTATAACTGTAGATCGGTCTGCGACTGAATTTGACGATCGAATCGCTCACGACGCCCATGGCCGGCAGTATCGTTATGAAAACTGCCGGGTAGGCATAGAGCCAGAAGAGCTTCTTGAAGAGCGCGGGATCGCCCCCCAGGGAGGCATCGAAGATGCCCGTAACGCCAAAACGCTCAGGGAGCAGGAGAAACAGCAGGGCTCCAAGCACGAGGGAAACGAGAATATTCACGACTGAGCCAAAATACAGTGCCCAGGCGAAAAGGGGCAGCTTCGCCCAGGAGGTCCTACCGGGCCGTCTGTGAATGCTGCGAATGAAATTCAAACCCGTAAGGGCGGACGAGAAAGCCAGAAGGCCCAGGCCGGCGGTCAGACAGGTCACTCGGCAACTTGCTGTCGCGCTGTAAGGCGTGTACAGCGTCCAGCCCGTGCTGACCGAATTGATGAGCAGGAAGGTAATGGTAAACAGCGACCCGACAGCGAAGAGCCAGAAACTCAGCTGGTTCATTCTCGGGTGGGCCAGATCCTTGGTTTTCAGAATCCGCGGCAGGGCGAAGTTCCCCAGAGTCGTGGGGATGGCGGGGATGATGAAAAGGAAGATCATGACAATACCGTGGAAGGTGAAAACCCGATTGAAGCTGTGGGCATCCATCAGGATCTCGCCGGGACTCAGCAGTTCTGTCCGGATCAATGCCGCCATAATGCCACCGAGAATGAAGCTGGCAAGCATGACCGACAGGTACATGATCCCGATACGATCGGGATCAGGCGAGAGAAGCCAAGATTTCCGGTTCTGACTGTCGTTGATGTTTCTAGTCATGGCCTCCGCCTATTCGGCCAGTGATTTGATGAACTCGACGATGAAATCGAGCTCGGCATCGGTGATGGTTCCCTTATAGGGAGGCATGGTCGGTTCGAAACCATCGACTACCATGGCCAGAGGATCCTCGATGGACTCCTTCAGATAGCTTTCGTCCACTTGGATTACAGAGCCGTCACTCATTAACTCCTGAGTGCCGTAGATTCCCTTGAAGCTTGGACCCACCAGCCTCAGGCCATCCACGGAATGACAGGCAATGCAGCCCTTGTCGGCAATGATCTTCTTGCCTGCTTCGGCCGGCGGCATATCCGCATAGGGATCCCCCACCGACCCCATCCACTTTTCAAACTCTCCGGGATCATGGACGACGACTGCCGTGATCATATTCGAGTGCCCAGTTCCGCAAAATTCGGAACAATAGGCGGGATAGACACCACTTTGGGTCGCGGTGAACCATGACTCCGTAGACCGGCCCGGCAGAATGGCCTTCGTCGAGTGGAAGGCCGGTATGTGAAAGCTGTGATTCACGTCCTCGGAGCGATACAGCAGGCGCACCGCTTCGTTCACTGGAACATGCAGGGCGGGGCCAGAATAGCCGTTGGGGTAGATGAACTCCCAATACCAGTTCCTTCCCACGACTTCGATATCGTAGGTGTTCCTGGGCGAGATCTCCTTTTCCAGAAACCCACGAAGGCCAAAGAAAAAGATAGAACCGACGAAGATGACGAGAATGCCGGTCCAAAGGACCTGAAGCAAGGGGCTGGAGCTGGTAACCGATTCACCGTTCCCGTCTTTTTTGCTTCGATAGGCCTGAACGAAGAGGAGCGTCAGCCCTGTGACGAGTGTGAAGAGGAAAATCCCAGCCGTGAGGATAAACTGGAAGACGCCGCGCTGGGCTCCCGTGGCTCCGGCACCCCAAAGCACAACTCCCAAGTTCAGGGCCAAGAATGGATTGGATAGGGTTGCCATCATTATTGCCCGTACTCCTCTATCACGATTTGCATGGCTCGTTCAATTGGCAGCCTTACAATCTCTTCACTGTCACCGACTCGCCCGTAGCCCGAAAGCTGGGTTTCCTGACCCCGGCGCAGAAACTCCGCGTCTTCGCCAAGGCCTGGTAGCATTTTTCGGGCAATCTCTTCACGTTCCATGCCATTGAAGAGTCCTTGCACAAGCACAAGCACAAGGATGATGCTCAGCACGCCCATGATGGCCACGAATAAACTGGGTGAGTTTTGCGAATCGTCGTAGCGTTGCATGCTTACCTACGCGTTCTCGAAGGCCAGCGACTCCGCCAGCCTCGGATCCTTTAGAGGTATCAAAGACTGCTTGCTCAGCGTACGCATGAGCAAGGCCATCCAAATGCCGCCGACTCCCAGGAAAGTCGTCAGATCCAAAAGGTGGAAGCCCAGGCTTCCCGCCGCGGTGAACTCGGGCATGATGATGTAGTAGAGGTCCACCCAGTGCATGACGAGAACCCAAAGAGCGAAGGGCATCAGGTAACGGCCGCGTCGCTTAGGCGTGGCCGAAAGGAGTCCCACGAAGGGAAGGAAGAAGTGCCCCGCGAGTAAGAACCAGCTCCAGGTTTCCCAATTGCCGGTTTGGCGGCGCAGGAACCAGGTGGTCTCTTCCGGAATGTTCGAATACCAGATCAGCATGTACTGGCTGAAGGCGATGTAGGCCCAGAAAACCAGAAATGCGAAAATGAGCTTACCCATGTCGTGGTAGTGCTCGATGGAAATGCTTCGGCGCAGGAAACCCTTCCGTTGCAACATTCCGCTAAGCAGGGGCAGGAAGGCGAAGAAGCCCACCACGCTGCCCGAGAAGTAATAGACGCCGAACATGGTGCTGAACCAGTGGGCGTCCAAACTCATGAGGAAGTCCACCGAGGCGAAGGTCAGTGTGAAGCCGAAGATCACCAAGGAGGGAGCGCTCCAACGCTTCATGCGGCGGCTGGTTTCGATGTCGCCGGTAGAATCCTGCCTCACCGAACTTCTGAGATATCCGCGGGACAGCAGTGTCCAGGAAGCAAAGTAAATGACCAGGCGGATGTAAAAGAAGGGCAGATTCAGATAGGGCTGCTTCCACTGCAACAGTGCATCGTGCGCCACGTGCTCGGCATCGGCCCAATGGTAGATTTTGTCCATGCCGAAGAGCAGGGGCAGCGAAAAGAAGAAGAGCCAGGGAAGATTGGCGGCAATGCCCTCGGCCAGACGACGCACCACCACACTCCAACCCGAACTGGTCACATGTTGAATGAGCACGAAGAAAAGCGCACCCAGTGAAATGCTCAGGAAGTACACGAAGCTGAGCAGCCAAGACTGGAAAAAACGTTCGCCCCCACCCATGAAGGCCAGGATCGCGGTGGCGACAAGACCGAGCAGGCCGACGATGGCGGCCGTTCGACTCGCGCGTGTGCCGAACTCCCCCAGCAGGAGTTTTTCTTTACTAAGATCCACAGTCCTGGTGTGCATCGCTTGTCCTTACCTCAATCCTGCCTGAGCATCTTCAGGCACTTCGTCTATCGAAGCGTACTGGCTCTTCTGCAGCGCCTTCACGTAGGCCACGATGGCCCAGCGGTCCTTCTCGGGAATCTGGGGTCCATGGGCCGGCATGTTCCGAATGCCCAGGGTAATGGTATTGAAAAGCTCGCCAGTCGTGCGGCCCCGCACCAGATCGCTGTGGAGGCTGGATGGCGGTGTCCACTTGGACTGCTGCAATTCCGTGGCACGCCCCGCCACCATGCCGTCACCGTATCCGGAATGACCATGACAGGCTGCGCAGAAAACTCCGTAGCGATCACGGCCTCGCTCGAGCAGGGCAGGATTTACATCCACCGGAAAACTGTTCACCCAGGCGCCGTCCTCTTTGCCGGTCAGGAAGGCGTCAAGTTCGGGGCCCTGGTCGCGCGAAATCGTGCCCGCGACCTGAGGCCGCATGGCTCGGCCGTCTGCGAAGAGAGTCGAGGCCTGTTGAGCGCCCACTTTCTTCTGCTTGTCCATGTGAGTGATCACCGAAATACGAGTCTGATCGCCGCTGACCTGACGACGGCCTGCGATCATGGCCAGGGGAATCCACGACAGGAGGACCAGTAGCCAGAGGGTGCGCGTAAACCACTTGGGCATCTTAGTCCTCCAGCCTTTCGACCTGGATACCGCCCAGGGATTCAGCGAACTCGAAGCTTCGCGTCTCATGGAAACTGGGATCGCTGGCCTCGAGGTTCAGGAAGAAGCGGTCGTTGCTGGCCCGCTTGAAAGCCTGGCTCTGGAAAACGGGATGATGCAGTTGCGGCAATCGGTTGAGCGCCAGCATGCCGAAGACGGCACCGAAGGCGGCCAGAAGCACGGTCATTTCGAAACCCACGGGAATGTTCGCGGGGATGCTCCACATGGGCTTGCCGCTGATGATCAAGGGGTAGTCGATGGTGTTCATCCACCATTGCATGAGCATTCCCAGGAAAGCGCCACTGGCGCCGCCGACCAAAACCAAGAGGGGCAGCTTAGTGGGGCCCATGCCCATGGCGTCGTCAAGGCCGTGAACGGGGAAGGGAGTGAAGCAGTCCCAGTTTTTGAAACCGGCGTCGCGCACCTTCTCGGCAGCGCTAAGGAGTTCTCCCGCCGTTTCAAATTCCACAAGGTATCCGGCCAGCTTCATTTCAATTTGGACTTCGCTCATGAGTCCAACCTTTCCGTTTCCCTCTCACGTTCCTGGATCTGTCCGGGTATGGAACCGTGATAGTCGCCCTGTGCCTGACGCTTGCCGTCGGTGGCCTCGGCCATGGGCATGACGGTCTTCACTTCGGCCATGGCCACGATGGGACCGAAACGCATGTAAAGCAGGAAGAGCGACGCGAAGAGTCCGAAGCTTCCGATGAGCATGGCGATGTCCACCCAGGTGGGCTTGAACAAACCCCAGGCGGCCGGCAGGAAATCACGAGTGAGCGAAGTGACGATGATCACGAAACGCTCGAACCACATGCCCACGTTCACCAGGGCCGCAATGATCCACACGATGAGAATGTTGTGGCGGATTTTCTTCACCCAGAAAAGCTGCGGGAAGATCACGTTGCAACTCACCATGATCCAATAGGCCCATGCGTAGGGCCCGGTAGCACGGTTTATGAAGGTGAACATTTCCGTGGCGTTGCCACCGTACCAGGCAATGAAAAACTCTATGGCGTAGGCGTAGCCCACCATGGATCCCGTGGCCAAAAGGATCTTGGCCATCATGTCCAGATGATGCGGCGTGATGATGTTCTCAAGTCGCAGCCATTTCCGCGCGGGAATGGCGATGGTCATCACCATGGCGAAGCCACCAAAGACGGCACCCGCCACGAAGTAGGGCGGGAAGATGGTTGTGTGCCATCCTGGCAACTGGCTGGTGGCGAAGTCGAAGCTAACCACCGAGTGCACCGAAAGCACCAGCGGAGTGGCGAGACCCGCGAGAAGCAGGTAGGCCTTTTCATAGCGCTGCCACTGGCGATTGGATCCGCGCCAACCCAGGGACAGCAGGCCGTAGATCATCTTACGCGCTTTCGTGGTCGAACGATCGCGCAGGGTGGCGAAGTCGGGCATCTGACCCATGTACCAGAACATGAGCGAAACGGTCATGTAGGTGCCGATGGCGAAGACGTCCCAGACCAGGGGGCTGCGGAAGTTTGGCCAGGCACCCTGGGAATAGGGAATGGGGAAGATGTAGTGCACGACCCAGATGCGGCCCACGTGGATACCCGGCCAAATGCCGGCGCAGATCACCGCGAAGATGGTCATGGTTTCCGCGAAGCGGTTGATACTCGTGCGCCATTTCTGCCTGAAGAGGAAGAGGATCGCGCTGATGAGCGTTCCCGCGTGGCCGATGCCGATCCAGAAAACCAGATTGACGATGGGGAAGCCCCAGTTCACCGGGCTGTTATTGCCCCAGATGCCCACGCCTGAAAAGATCAAGTAGCCGATGAGCCCGAAGAGCACGCCGGCCAACAGGGCAGCCAGTGAAAAGAGCGGGAACCAGAGCTTGGGGGCGGGCCGCTCGACCACGTCGCAAACCGTATCGGTGAGATCGCCGAAGCTGAGGCCGCCCGTAATGAGCGTGGGCCGCCCCGCCGGATCGTCGATGCGGTTGTCGAGCTTATCCGTGATGACCGTGCTCAACACTGTCCTCCACCCGCTCGGGATTGGGATTCTTCACGCGGGCCATGTAGGCCGTCCGCGACTTCAGATTCAGTTCGCCCAGCAGCGAATAGCTTCGCGCGTTCTCGTGCATTTTCCAGACGCGGCTTTCCTTGTCGTTCAGATCGCCGAAGACGATGGCATCGGCCGGGCAAGTCTGGGCGCAGGCGGGTGTGACGTCGCCGTCGGCGAGGGGGCGGCCTTCGTTTTTCGCCGTGATCTTGGCCCCCTCGATGCGCTGCACGCAGTAGCTGCACTTTTCCATGACGCCGCGTCCGCGAACGGTCACGTCGGGATTGAAAACCAAGGATTCCGTCTCGCCGACTTCCTTGTTGTAGTCGAACCAATTGAAACGGCGCACCTTGAAGGGGCAGTTGTTGGCGCAGTAGCGAGTTCCGATGCAGCGATTGTAGGCCATGTCATTGAGGCCCTCATCGCTGTGCGCGGTGGCCCCCACCGGACAGACACCTTCACAAGGCGCCAGCTCGCAATGGCTACAGGCCACCGGCTGCTGGATCATTCCCGGATCTTCGGGATCTCCGCTGAAGTAGCGATCCAAACGGATCCAACTCATCTCTCGACCACGGGCCACTTCTTCCTTGCCCACCACGGAAATGTTGTTCTCCGCCTGGCAGGCCACGCTGCATGCGCTGCACCCCGTGCAGGAGTTCAGGTCGATGGCCATGCCCCATCGATGCCCTTCGTAGACATGCTCATCCCAAAGAGAGATGAGCGGCGGATGATGCTCATGGCTGGTGGCGAAGTGGGGATCCTTTTCATACTCGGCCAAGTTGCCTTCGCGGGTCAGGGTCGGCACACGCCGGGCGCGCTCATTGAAACCCACGGCGTCGATGAGCCAGTGATCCTGGGTCATGGCCAAGACATGTTTGCCGCCGGCCTTGCTCACCGACAATTCCTGGGCAAAGCCCATGTGACCGCTGGCGCGCAGGACGTAGGTGTCGAAGCCCACATCTTCGCCTACGGGACCCGCGACCTTGCGGCCGTAACCCAGATTCACAATGACGGTGTCCGCGGCCAGACCGGGAAGAATCAAAGCGGGCAGGGTCAGTTCCTGTCCCTGCACGGCGAGCTTCACAAGCTCTCCGTCCTTCACGTCAAGTTTCTCGGCCGTGGCGGGATTCATCTGCGCCGTATTGTCCCAAGTGAGTTTACTCACGGGATCGGGAAGCTCCTGCAACCAGCTGTTGCCGGCGAAGCGACCATCGTGGACCTTGGGATCGCCGGCGAAGACTAGTTCATAGCCCTCATCTTTGGCGGAAGGTGCCAGGCGATGGCGAAGCCCCACTGCCAAGTGCGGCGGCGCGGGTAAGTTGCTGCGATGGCCCTCCACGAGACCCGCATGCAATGTCTTGCGCCAAAACTTTTCGAAATCCGCGCTGGGGAATCTCTCGGCCAATGCGGCTCTGGCAATATCGTACCCCGTGGCGTTCTCACCGCGCAGCATACTCAGAAGTTCTTGAGCTGTCTTGCCTTCGTAGAGTGCTTCAATAAGCGGCTGCGTTGTGCAATAGGTGTCGTCCCAGGTCAGGGCATCGCCCCAACTTTCCAGGTAATGACTTCGAGGAAGCTGCCAGGCGCACCGCACCGAGGTTTCATTGGCGTGCAGCGATAGGTGGATACTGCTATCCAGAGTCTTAAGCTTGTCTGAGAAACCTAGATCGCTGGGCGCATCGTAGGCGGGGTTGCCGCCGAGCATGAGCAGGGTCTTAACCCGGCCTCGCGACATTTCCGCCGAAAGGCGCTTGAGAGAGGCGGCACCCGAGGGGTCCAGCTTCTCTTCACTATAATGGATGGTTTCACCCGGTGCGCCCAGTTCCTGATTGAGTAAGGCAACCAAGGCATGAACCTCGATAGACTGCCTAGGCCCGGCGGTGACCACGGCCTTGCCTCGATGGGCAAGCAGGTCGCGACGCAGCGCTTCGAAGAAAGGATGGTGAGCCCAATCACCGTGGGCTGCGCCCCCACTGACGGCATCCACCAGATCCAGCAGGAATGCGTGCACCTGTGAGGCCTTGATGGGCAGGCGCTGGTCGGCCATGCCGCCGGTAATGCTGAAGCCGGGCTCCAACATGTAAAGGCGATTCATGTGACCGCTCTCGGCTCGCCGCCCGCGCGCAAAGGCGCGGTTCAAACTGAGGGCGTCGGGATGGTCGCTGAGGAAATCGTCATCGAGAGAAACGATGACCTGGCACTTGTCCAAATCGAGTCGGGGGCGCAGTCGAGTGCCGTAGGCCACTTCCAATCCCGCGCTGATGTTTTCGCGGGAGAGGGCCTCGTAGCTATACCATCGGGCTGCGGGAAACTCGGCCAAGAAGGCTTCGCGCTCTAGGGCCATGGAAGGTGAGCCGATGCTCTCGCTGAGTATGCTCAGCCCTTCGCCTCCCTTTGCCTTCAAGGCCGCAAAATGCTCGGAGGCGAATGCATCGAATGCCTGCCAACTGCTTTGCTCGCCGGCCTTGGTGACAGACTTGCTGCGATGGGGATCGTAGAGTTCCAGAACCGAAGCCTGCAGCATGGGACCCGCCGCCCCGCCAGTGGAATTGAGGCCAGGGTTTCCGTCCACCTTGATGGGCCGACCGTCATAACTTGTTGCCAACACGCCTTGGGCGATGCCGCCCAGTTCCATGGCGGTGGCGAAGCTTGTGGTTTCGCCCGGTATCTGTCCCGGTGCGCGATGGGCGTAGGGCACGATGGTTTCGCGGGGCCAGCGGCATCCACTCATGCCGGCCAAGGCCACGGATGCGCCCATGAGTTGCAGGAATCGCCGGCGGGACAGGGCAGTCGGAGCCTGGTCGGCGCCTTCGGGAAATTCGGCCCGAGTTTCCTCGCGCATTGCATCGCCCGCTTCGAGGGCACGCAAACTACGCCAATGGGGCGGGCGCTTCGATTCGTTCATCGATGACATATGCTGCAACTCGTCGAGGGTTGGATATCATTTTGAGCGCGTAGAGTAGCGCCCATTTCGCGAGCATCGCCTTCGGGCGTCCATGCGAGATCGCTAACCTTGTCGCGCGGCCTTAGGTGCGGATCCGGATCGCGATGGCAATCGAGGCACCACTTCATACTCAGCGGTTCGACCTGAGCGACAATGTCCATTTGATCCACACGACCATGACAGGAAACGCAACTCACGCCGGCGCTCAGATGTGCGCTGTGATTGAAGAAGACGAAGTCGGGCAGGTCATGAACGCGCAGCCACTCGATGGGAAGACCCGATTCATAACTTGCCAAGACAGGAGCGAGGTTTTCCTTCTCGGGAAAGACGCTATTATGGCAGTTCATGCAGGTCTGGGTAGGCGGAAGGGAGGCCTGAGCCGCAACTTCCACCGTGTTGTGGCAATAAACGCATTCGATACCCAATTCACTCACATGAACTGCGTGACTGTAGGGCACCGGCTGCTCGGGTGCGTATCCCACATTGGTGGTCTGGGGCGATAAGCCATATGCGATAAGTACAACTGTATAAACAGCTCCGCCCAGCAGGGCAGCCGTTGCCAGAGGCCTTATCGCATTAGTCCACTTGGGAAATTGAAATTCCGATCCGGATCTATCATTCGCCATGGCGGCGAAATTAGCACCAAACGCCGAAAAGTCAAGTGAACTCGTCGTTTAGGAGTACAAGGTCCTGATGGATGATAAAATACGGGGGGCCGAAGCCCCCCGTATCATTTTCAGCAAAGCCCAACCGGAGGTCGGATAAAAAGAAACCCGCCGGTCGGTCGCCCGTGCTGCCCCACTCATCACGGAAGAACCAAGCCTCTCTGGCTTACCGACAGGTCTCCAAAATGCCGGGCTCAGACTCGGAAAAAGAACAGCCCCCCGACTGCCGATTTCAAACCCGGCTGAAGGACTCACCCATTAAATGCTTCGCTTCGATGGATGAACTCTTCACCCAGGCTATTGCAGGCCATGTGCCAAAGCAGGACGGAAATCGCCCCTCTTAATTTGTTGTCCTGCTACGACTTACAGCTCCACCCCGGAGGCATCTTCGGTTCCGGATTAGAATTGTAAGTGTTACGAAGGGAGCCCTGGGAAGGATAAGACATAACTCGATGTGATACAGTCACTTAACGGAAAGCCCCCAAAAGAAAGATCCTTTAGGGGGCTCTAAAGAAGTTTAATAGCTCCTTAGGGGCTCAGATCGTATTTTCTGATCTTCTGGAGAAGAGTTGGATAACTGATACCCAGATCGCGACTGGCTTGGCTGCGATTCCATCCAGTATTGAGGAGAGCTCGCGAGACAAGGTCCTTCTCGAGGCGGCCCAGCTGATCCTGCAATTTAACGGTGTTCACCGCCGGCAGCTCCGGAGTTTTGCCATCCTCCAAATGAATGGTGCCGACGCCCAGGGCCTCCTTACCTGCTCCAAGCAGCAGAGCTCGCCTGACCACCTTCTCCAATTCACGAACATTGCCCGGCCAATCATGACGCTTCAGTTCATCCAATGCGGAATCATCGAAGCGACGACGCCCCTCTCCGAACTCGCGGGAGTGACGATCAATGAAGTGCTCGGCCAAGATGGGTATGTCACCCTTGCGGTCGCGAAGGGGCGGCAGACGAAGCGGAAAATCGTTGAGCCGGAAGTAGAGGTCTTCCAGGAAGAGACCCTGCTCGGCCAAACGCTTCAGATCGGTCTTGCTGGCAGTGATTAAACGAAGCTCGACGGCAATGCTCTGATTGGAGCCCACTGGACGAACTTCACCGGTGTCCAGGAATTGCAGTAGCTTGCCCTGCATACGCAGCGAGGTTTTGCCCACTTCATCCAGAAAGAGCGTGCCGCCCTCCGCAGCCTGGATCAAGCCGGTCTTGTCATGGATGGCGCCCGTGAAGGCTCCCTTGACGTGACCGAATAGTTCGCTTTCCAAAAGCTCCTCAGGCATGGCCGCACAATTCACGTGGATAAATTTGCAATCGGCCCGTGGACTGCTGCGATGAATGATTCGCGCCAGTATGCCTTTGCCCGTGCCGGTTTCGCCCATGAGCAGAACACCCGCCGAGGTGGCGGCAACCTTGGCCGCCAGATCTAGCAGATCCCTGAACTCGGAATCCTGGGTGATGAGATCATCGCCGTTCAACTTGGGCACCGGCATGATCTGAGACTTGGATTTGACCTGCGCTTCCTCCGGCTCACCGATGGAATCGCGCAGAGCTTTCAGATTTGCGCGCTGCATGGCTGTGGCGTCTTCAGGTAGGGCCGCTTCGGCATCGATAAGCGCCAGCATGGCGCCGTCCTCATTGCCCAATCGGTGCTCCACTTGACCCAGCATGATGCACACTTCGAACAGACGATCGCTGACGCCGTCCTCGCGGAGACTCGGCATCAAGCGGTCCAGGATCTTCCGAGCGCGAAGGACATCTTCCAGATTTTCGCCGGCCTCCAGGAAGCGTGCGAACTCAACCTGCACATCCCTTTCAGCGTGGGGATTCTGGGTGTGCTGGAAGGCGTGTAAGGCATTCCGATATTCGGCCACGGCCTTGTCGTGATCACCTAACTTGGTCCAGGCGCGAGCGCGAGTGGTATGCAAGAAACCCAACTCGTAGATTTCGCCGTTGCTTCCGCCCAATTCCAAGGCGCGATCGGCAAGCTCCAATGCTTCCTGGGTGAATCCACGCGCAAGACGCACACGCGCCAGGCGCTGAAGCGCTTCAACCACCATATCGCCTCGAGGCGCGATGGCTTCAGCCTGATCCAGTGCGGATCGCAGATTGGATTCGGCCGCTTCCCAGTCGCCTCTCTGCTCGAAGAGTTCGCCCAAGAATTCATCGGCCAAAGACACCGAACGCAGCTGACGATTCTTCTCCGCCAGAGCCTTACCCTGCAGCAGCAATTGCTCGGCGCGTTTCAGATTGCCGAGACGAGCCTGGGCTCGCCCGAGAGACAGAGTGGTGGAGACCGTCATGGCCTCGTCGCCATTCTGCTTGGCCAAACGCCGCGCCTTCAGGAAGTGATCGGCCGCTTCGGCATCGCGGTGCTGCTTGAAGAGGATGATCCCCATGTTGAGCATGAGGTTGATCTGGAGCTTCTGTAGAGAATGCTCCTTCGCCAAATTCAAACCTTTACGGGACAGCTCAAGCGCTTCATCGAAGCGGCAGGCATTCTTCTTGAGAAGTCCAAGGTTTGTATAGCAGCAGGTGATTCCCAGGAAGTGGTCCACGCGGCGGAAAGAAGAGAGGGCATCGGTGAAGAATTCCTCGGCCTCGCTGGGATAACCCAGACGCATGTACATGATGGCGATACGATTGAGGATTTCCGCCACCTCGGCGTGGTGCACGGAATTCTTGAGAAGTTCGTAAGCCTTGAAGCAACTCTTGAGTCCTTCTTCCGGCGAACCGGTGTTCATGAGAACGGAGCCGATTCGATCGAGGACAATACCGTATTCGAGTGACTCTTCGCGGCCCTTCAGTCGCTGCTGAGCAAGATAGAACCATTCGCCAGCCTCACGAAAGAGGCCCTTGCGGCGATAACTGTCTCCCAACTTGAATGCAAGACGCCAGAGGCCCTCGGAACTGCCGTCTTCCTGTTCGGCTTGATAGCTTTTCTCATAGTATTCCAAGGCCAAAGACCAATTTTCGGCCGAGAAATAGAAATCCCCCATGGATTCGAGATCCGTAGTACTGCGCAGGCTTGGCAATGATGCTGGCGCCGAGCCAGGCGGAAACTCTTGAGGATTAGGGGCATGTGATTCAAACATGTGCGAAGCCTCCGGGGGACTTGGGGATCTTCAACGAGTTGTTAGAAGAAGAGCATCCAAGCCCAAGGAGTTTTCAGACTGAACCACAGCAGGGTACCATGAGAGACCGGCTTGCTTCGTGAGCTTTCCAGCTTCACCGTTTCGCCGGGACCATCGTCGTCACCGTTGCCGCGATCGCCGTCCACTGGATCGTCATCGGGTAAAACGGTGGTGTTGTCATCCCCATCCGCCAGATAGATCGAGGATTCAATCTTGATGCTCCGCGCCTGCGCCACATCGCTTTCAGTGACGATGACGAAGCCTGAAACCAAGAAAAACACAATTAAACCGATAATTGGGGTAATTGGCCTGCGCATTATCTTGACTCCTTGAACGAGCCTGATCGGCTCCCAAATTAGAGACCTCAAATCCCCACTGGGGGATCATCTTTGTAAAGATAGGGAATTTCAAGATTCGGAGTCAAACCAAGGAAGGGTATTTTCGGCGACAGGCAGGCTATTCTTCGTCGGAATCTGCGGGTGGGCGGCCCTGGAGGCCGTATTTTTCGATTTTCCTATATAAATGACTGCGCTGCATGCCTAAAGCTCGTGCCGTCTGGCTGACGTTTCCGTTCCATTCCTTGATTTTGCGAGCCAAAAAGGCCGCCTCGCTCCGCTCTTTGAAGTCCTGGAAATTCGTAGCCTCGAACAGGGCCACATCCCCGCCCATAGCCTCACCAGATCCGGGGATGTCGGCCGCGAGGATCTGATCTCCGGAGGCCATGATCAGCAGACGTTCGATCATGTTCCCCAGTTCGCGCACATTGCCGGGCCATCGATAGTTTTTGAGCTTCTCCAAAGCCTCAGGATGCACCTTCCGCATGGGCACACCGAGTTCCCGGGAATAGCGTTCCAGGAAATGGGCGACAAGTAATGGAATGTCTTCTCGTCGTTCGCGAAGAGGCGGCACCTGAATGGGGACAACGTTCAGTCGATAATAAAGGTCTTCGCGGAATCGATGTTCGGCCGCTTCGGCCAGAAGATCTTTGTTGGTGGCCGCGATGATTCGAACGTCCACTTCCAAGGTTTCCGTTCCCCCCACTCGCTCAAGGCGGCTCTCCTGCAAAACACGCAGGACTTTTGACTGGGCCTCCAGACTCATGTCCCCCACCTCGTCCAGAAACAGGGTTCCCCCATGAGCCTGTTCGAAGCGGCCGCGACGCCTCTGATGCGCCCCCGTAAAGCTGCCCTTTTCATGGCCGAACAGTTCGCTCTCGATGAGTTCGTTGGGAATGGCCGCGCAGTTCACTTCGATGAAAGGACCCTCGGCACGACGGCTGCGAGAGTGGATGGCCCAGGCCACAAGTTCCTTGCCCGAACCATTGTCGCCGGTAATGAGAACCCTCGCCTCACTTGGAGCGACCTTTTCAACAGCGTCCATCACTTCGCGAATGGCCAGGGTTTTACCCACGATTTCGTGGCGCCCCTTGAGCTTCTCCTGCAGCTGTTGCTTGTCTCGTCGAAGGCGTCCCTGAGTCAGAGCGTTTCGCAAGGTCACGAGAATGCGGTCGGCGTCCAGGGGCTTTTCGAGGAAATCGAATGCGCCGAGCTTGGTGGCCTCCACCGCAGTTTGAACATCACCGTGGCCCGAGATGATCACCACCGGCGTCTTGATCTTGCGTTTCCGAATTTCCGTGAGGGTTTCCAAACCGTCGATGCCGGGCATCTTGATGTCGAGGAAAATCAGGTCGTAGCGTTCCTTGTCCAACATGATCAGACCGGACTGGCCGTCGGGTGCATCATCCACAAGATGATCCTCATAGCGCAGGATCTTTCCGAGAGAATCTCGGATGGCGGCTTCGTCGTCGATGATAAGGATGTGGGCGACTGTCATGGGGCTCCTCACGGCTCACGATAAATATACCGATCAAGCGTTGAGACGCCAAGGGTTTCAATGCTCGAAGCTGATCTCTACCAGAGGAAGCCGAAGTCGAGGACCTTGCGCAGCCCCAGGCTGAGCTGCCAATCCTCGATGAGTTCTCCCGATTCCAGAAAACTAAAACGACGGTTTCGCTCGGCTTCCATTTGAAGATTCCATGCTGGACGCAGATTCCAATCCAGGCGCAAAAGCCCGCTGGCTCCCAGATCGCGCTGCGCCTCTTCATTATCATAAAGGCTCTGATAGTCATCGAGGCTCAATCGGGCAGTGAGTGTTTTCGCCTGGGACCATCGATAGCGCAGACTCATTTGGATCTGAAGGATGCGGAAGCGATCGCTTCCGTTATCGCCGAAACGGCTTTCCTCACCCAGAACCGTCAATTCCACAGGCAGAGAGGATTCATCGAACAGGCTCAGCTGCATGCGACCTTCCATGCGGCGCTCGCGACTTCGGGTGAAGGTCCAGAATTCATCGCTCACGGTGTCAGGATTGAAACCTGAGATACTTGCCAAGATTTCTATACCCGCATGACTCGGAAGACCGAAAGACAAGAGGGCTTCGCTTTCCCAAAAGAAACCTGGACGATAGAAGCCTTCATAGTCGTCCCAGTTCTCCCGCCCCCAATCTCCACGCCAAGTGAAATCACTGTTCCCTCCGAATCGATCAAGGGCGAAGCCGAGGGTCCACAGCTCACCGCCGGGACGCTCATAGGAATTCAGAGCCGAGGCATCCTCCACCTCATGCTGCTGCAAAGCGGCACTGGTTCGAAGACTCCAAATTTCTCCCACAAACCGACTCAATTGCAGAGCCCATTCGTGATGGTTTCGATCGGAATGTGAGCGCTGCAGATAGCGTTCGTCCTCCACCTGAATTTTAAACTCCGTTTCCAGAGAACCCGGCAGATAGAGTGACAGGGTTGCCTCGGCACGGGAATCATGGTGATCGCTTGTTACAGAATCGGGCTCAGGATAGCTAAGCCTGGAATGATCCCAATTAAAATTCAAGGAGTGCAGGTCGGCCGTCCAGGACAATCCTGCGCCCAAACCAAGTGTTTGACTCGACTGTTCACGTTCCTCGATAAGAAGGAGGGCGTCGGGATCGAAACTCAAGATGGGCAGGCTCAATTTGCCGGGATCTCGTCGAGATATTTTCAGAAAACCATCCGCATTAACACTCTGCTTTTCAGCCGAGAAATCCATTGCCGCTGCAGTCAGGCGATCAAACAGATCTTCTCGCGCGGACAAGGCGAGGCCGTAATCTATAGGACCCAAAGAGATTTGGGATAATCGCAGATCCGCCGAAGCAGCAATCTGGTTCAAACTCAGTGAATCGCTTCGGTAGGCTTGCGAGCCAAAGGTGAAACCGCCCTCCCAATTGCTCGCCGCCGCTGGCGCAATGAGGACGCTCCCCAAGATGAGAATCCCAGGGAGCTTTCTAGCAAAGGAGTCGGCGATTTTCGGCATCGAGCCCTTCAGGGTTCCTCTACTAGTAACGACGATTCAGATTGTCGACGATCTCCGCCACCTCTCCAACCTGTTTCAACCATACTCTCATATTGCCTTCCCGGCTCCAATTGGCCAAACGATCGAACCGTTGAGCCATTTGCTCATTTCGATTCCGAATACTCTCAAAGGCCGGCAGGAAACTTTCATCTAACCATGCCGAATGCGACCGGGCCGCAGCGGGATTGTCCGTTTGCAGGAGTGCGAGATTCCTCTGGTATTGATTCAGAGTGCGTGTGAGTTCGCGTTCTCTTCGCAGGTTCTCTTTGTTCAGATTGGAGGCGCGGGTGACCAGTCTTCGCACTCGTCGAAGCTTCAGAGTCACCTGCTTGACTTTTACACTGTTCCAACGAAGTCGCTGGCGCTGTTGTCCGCTTAATTCCGAAGGCGGATTCTGGGCCAAGGCCATGAGGAATCCACTTTCGATATCTCTCCAGGGACTCAAGATTTCATTTCGAACGAAGCGTCCCAGATAGAGATACTCGTCTTTGCGAAGATTATCCTCTAAGCGACGGATGCCCTTTTCATACTGGGACAATTGCCCGGAACCTTGGGAGCCCAGACGAGCTTCGAGGTTTTCCAGTCGATTTTCAAGGGGAGAGGCGGCTGCGGGCGAACTGGCCAGGAGCCCCAGGATCAGTACTAGAGGTAGGATTCGTTGTAGGGATTTCATGATCTCACTCGATTTCTGCCGATTTGCCCATGAATCTGCAAGGCTGAGACCAGTTGAGTACAAAAACGAAAGACATTACTCAAGCCACTCAGGCTCTTGCACTTAGCACGCCCGTTCGACATGTCTGTGCGGAGCATGAATCCCATCAGGCTCCCATTTGGTACGGTCCCGCCCCTCAGGGTTCTTCTTTATCGGAGTCCTCCGCGTTAGCCAAACCGTGCTTTTCAAGCCGATAACCCAAGGTGCGGCGGGTAAGTCCTAGCAGGCGAGCGGCGGCACTCTTGTTTCCCCCGCTTCGCTCCATTGCCTGAACGATCAGATCTTTCTCCAGTACTTCCAGCGAAATCCCCTCTTCAGGCAAACGATAAGTAAGGCCGTTATCGCTTCGGAAGGGAGCACTCAATGGCGGCAGATCCTCGAGATCCAAAACCGATCCACTGGAAAGCACCATGGCTCGCTCTAGCACATTCTCCAACTCCCGGACATTACCCGGCCATGGATGAGATTGCAGAGCCTTCACGGCTTCAGCGCTAAGACTTGTAACTTTCCGGCCCGTGCGCTCGGACAATCGCTTGAGGAAGAAATTCGTGTAGAGTTCCAGATCAGCCAGTCGTTCTCTCAAAGGTGGAAGCTCGATGCGAATGACGTTGAGCCTGTAGAATAGATCCTGGCGAAAAGTATTTTGAGCGACCATGGCCTCGAGGTCACGGTGTGTCGCGGCCACGATACGAACGTCAACGGGGATGTTCTTGTTGCTGCCCACCCTTTGCAGCACTCGTTCCTGCAGAACGCGAAGCACTTTGGCCTGGGTTGCAGCGGCCATATCACCGATCTCATCGAGGAGTAGTGTGCCGCCGTGGGCGAGTTCGAATTTCCCCGGCCTCTCGCTGACGTCGGTGGCCGCACCTTTCACCACTCCGAAGAGTTCGGCCTCAAGGAGACTGTCCACCAAAGCCGCACAGTTCACCTGAACAAAAGGTCCCTTCTTTCGCTTGCCGTGTTCGTGCACCGCCCGGGCAATGACCTCTTTGCCCGTGCCGCTTTCACCGAGAATCATCACGGTCGAATCGCTGGCCACCACGCGAGGCAGCATTTCATAAATGCGGCGCATTCCAGGATGGCGGCCCACAATCATATCGTCGAAGATGTAGGCTGAGTCGATACTTGCGGCGACGGATTCGTCGGCAGAATCGCTGACGAAAATGGCGCGAACTTTCTCCGCAAGTGCGGTCATGCGTACGGGTTTGGTGAGGTACTCCACGGCGCCCAGGTCTAAGGCGCGCACTCCCGCTTCGATGCTGGCGAAAGCGGTCATCAGAATGGAGGGCGTGTCAGGGCTTTGCTTGTGAACTTTCGCGAGAAGGTCCAGCCCGGCCTCTTCGCTTTCCATACGAAGATCGGTGATGATTAGGTCGGCTGGCTTCTTTTTGAATAGTTCCCAGGCCTCGGCCCCGGAACTCGCCGTGACAATCTTTCGCCCTCTGCCCTCGAGAGATTCCTCCAGAAGTTTCAGCATGCGAGTTTCATCATCGACAATGAGGATGCGCTTCACGAATCCTGCCCTTTCGCTTTGATGGGAATGCTGAGTCGAAACTTGCTGCCCGCGGAGCTTGACGATTCAAGTGTGAGATCTCCCCCATGGGCCTGCGCCAGTGAACGCGAAAGGGCAAGTCCCAAACCCGTGCCGCCCTCTCGGCCTGAAACAAAGGGGGCGAACAATTTTTCACGCACTTCGTCCTGCACACCCGAACCCTGATCTTGAATTTCAGTTTGAATACTGCGGCCATCCTGACCGATGCTAACCAGCACTTCGCCTCCATCAGGACTGAAAGATACTGCGTTGGCCAAAAGATTCAAAGCAATCTGACGGAGGCGATCGGAATCGCAATAAGCTTCCTTAGGTCCGCCTTCGGCCTCCAGCCTGAAACTCATCTTGGGGTGGCTCTGTTGCGCCTCCTTGATGCAACGATCCCAAAGCTCAAGGAGATCGACATCGGCAAGTTGCAATTCCATGGGCCTCGCGTAGTGCAGGAAGTCGTTAAGTAAGCGCCTCAGCCTTTCCGTTTCCTCTAAAATTTCCACGGCCCGATTCGCTTCCTTGCCCTGGCTTTCCATTTCCAGCAATTCGGCATGCCCCAGAATAATTGCCAATGGATTACGGATTTCGTGGGCCAATCCCGCTGCTAAAGTACCCACTGCGGCGAGGTGCTCGGCGCGATCCAGCTCGCGTTGGCGACGACGAGCTTGACGAAGAATGAGAGCCATGGATAGGAGTACGAAGCTCACGAATACCACGCCCGCTCCGGTGGCAATCCAAAGGCCTTGGCGCAAACGGATGAGTTGGTCGGACAGACGCGCGCCCGCCTCCAGCAACAGATAACCCTCGAGTTCACCCAGATCATTTTCCAAGGGGAGATAGAGGGTCAGGAACAGCTCGTTGCCATCACGCAGGGGTTCGGCCTCGAACTCGAGTCCCAGGGAGGCTTCCATTTCCGGAAGATGTACAGAGGGAGGAAGCTCTGGGCTGCTGGAATCGATTATCCGGCCTAGAACATCTAGAAGTTCAAGTCGATCCAATCCTGCGGAAGAAGCCAGCTCCTCCAAGCTCGCAGAACCGATCATGTTTTCCTTGAGAGCGGTCCGCACGATGGCACCTTGCTCGCGAAGGGCCTGACGATGAGCTAACTCGAAGGCTTCACTCATGCGGGCATGAAAGATCCAGCCACCGGACAAAAGTCCGGCGACCAGAAGCAGTGTGAATACTGCGACAAGCTGGGTTACTCGATCGATTCCCGGTGAGTGCATGCCGGCAGTTTCGAGTGCCTGGAAGATACTGTCAACGGAGAAGCACCAGCCGCTGAGTATTAAGGGCCAAACCTCCACTGAGCCGGAGCAGATAGACCCCACTACTCAGCTCCTGCCCGTTCTGATCCTCGGCATGCCAATTCATTTCATGCCGTCCAGCCTCGTACAAGGATTCCGTCAGGGTGGCTACCCTTCTCCCGCTCACGTCGAAAACTTCAACACGCAACATGGAGACATATCCGGACACTTTCTGGCCTCTCCACGCGCCAGAGAACATGTAATTTGGCTCTTCCGGGTTTCGTGTGGGTAGCGAGCCATGATTCACCGTCTTTGGCTCTT
>CAYTPZ010000027.1:0-28782 GCA_964440095.1 uncultured bacterium
ATTCCAGTATTTATGTTAAAATATCATATCTCTGAGCGATTAGGGAGGGCCATGCTGGCGATGCTCGGGGCAAGCGCCTACCACCTTCCGTCCGGGCTCGAGCACAAGGAGGCATGATTGATGAAACGATATAATCTCTCATTTCTCACCCTTCCCGTCGTTGTTGCGGCCTTGATTACCCTGCTTCTCTCCGCCGACGTTCAAGCTCAGGGCGGCCGCGGAAATTGGACCGATTTCGATACTCACCTCTATCGCTTCAACGGAGTGAATTGGCAACACCTGGCCCAATTCAACGACTCCATCCGGGAGATGCTCGTCTTCGGCGGCGAGCTCGTGATCGCGGGCATGTTCGACTCAGTGGACTCGGAGCCGAGACATTTCATCACCTCCTGGGACGGCGCGGTATTCCACGATCTCGCGGGCGGGGGTTTTTCCGAGGCGGGTGGCGCACCCATCGACCATGTCGCGAGTTGGGATGGAGTTGTCTGGAGCGATTTCGCGCCGGGTCTGGGCGACGGCCCCACCGACCTCGAGATCTACAACGGCGAAGCGGATATCGCCACCGGCACGCCCGTCCATCCCACCGCTGAACTCTAGCAGTCCGCGATCGGCGGGGTCTGGATCCTGTGGCGGCGCGTATTATCCATGGGTACAGTGTTTGATATGGGTGTGCCGCGGATAAGAAACTATCCACGTGTACAAAAATGGCCGGACTCACAGAACGCCCGACCCTTGATCTTTCCCGCGGCGATTCCTACTCCGTGAAATCCTCGCGCTTCTTGAAGATGCGGTCCGGATAGCTGAAAAAGAGCGTGTAGATGGGTGCGTCGCCCTGCAGCTTGAAGGGCACATCGCCGCTCTCCCCTTCGCCCTCGCCGAAGAGCAGGATGAAACTCCCGCCGTCCACCAACGCGATCTCCACGCGGCGAGGCGCGGCGGCGAGGCCGTGGTCCTCGGCCGGATCCAGCAGATCCTTTCCGCGCAGGTTCATCAGCGTCGAGAGCACCTGATCCACGGTGGATTTGCGGGCGGGCGCGCCGTCCAGAAGCCAGGCACTCTCACCGGTGAGCGTGTCGGGCGCGGCCCTAGTGAAGGCCATGCGCTCTTCTGGCGTCGCCAGCGTGAAGGACTCCACCTTCGCCTTGTCCCAGCTCCAGAGCTTCATGTCCAGGAAGTCGCGGGCATCCGGCTCTCGGGTGTCACCCCAAAGGTTGAAGATGCCAAGAAGATTGCTGCCCGAGGCATAGACCGTATTCGATCCCGCTTCGCAAAGAAAGAGCCCGCCCCGAATCTGTGTGCTTCCCAATAGCAGGTGAGCACTTTCCTCTCCGCTAGCCCCAAAGAGTTTGAGGCTTACGGCTGTAGTGTCGGCGAGACCATAGTCGGGCAAAACGTCTGCCCGGTCGGAACGGAACTGACCACTCAGCGAGGTGAGTTCGGCAGCCAGCTCATCGATTTTCTTCTGCTGTGCTAGGTGCCCGTAGCTACTGGGAATTTTCCACACGGTGCCGGAGCGTTCCAGAATCAATTCACCGGTGCGCGGACCACGCAACTCGACTCGAGAAATGTCGTCCATGGTGAAGTTCGGCAGCAGTGCCACACGATCGGGCGCAGCCAGAGAGCTCTCATGGGAACGTTGCTGTATGTAGCGTAGCCCCGCCAGAGCGACGAGCAACACCACAAGTATGATGATGGTTCTGCGATTCATCCCCTAGCTCCTTGCCTTCAGGTTCTCGAGGTAGAGCGCCGATTCCTTGCGGCGCAGAATCATGCGGAAGATGCCGAAGAGTGCGATGAGCACCGGCACCAGAGCCACCGTGAAAAGACGATAGGCCAGCTTGGCTCGTGGCTCGATGGGCTCCAGTGAGCGCTGTGTAATTACCCTCGAACGAATGCCGATGAGCTCACCGCCCAGGGCCAACGCATCCACACTGTTGAGCAAGAGCATGGCGTTCTGCGCGCCGGACAGGAAAGGTTGCTCGAACATCTTGCCACAACCCAGAACCATGAGCTGTGCCGCGGCCGGCGCTCCTTGCACGAAGGGTTCGCCGATAATGAGCGTATCGGGCTGCACCCAGTCGGGCATGTTTCCTTCGGGTTCGGCGAACACGCCGTCGAGGATCCATCCCAAGGGGTGGGGACCGTCATAGTCCTGCCCATCCACACTCACGTCGGCCTGTGTCAGCGGCGCTCCAGTGAAAGACTTGTGCCAGCTGCGCGAACTGCTCAAGAACATGGCTCGCGAGCCAATGCTGCTGGACGCCATCTTCATGGGATCCACCTGCACATCAGTTCCCCATGGATAGAACAGGGCCTCGATGCGATTTGTGATGGGCACCTCGCGGTTGAGCTGCTCGCCTCGCACGGCGATCTGCATGGGCACTCGCACCGGCTCGGCAGTCTGAATGGTCATGCCGCCAAGATTGGACTGACGCGGAATGGTTAGAGTTTCGTGTTCCGCGTCAAAGAGCTGCATGTTGCCCACGGCGATGCCGTGCTGTCGCAACAAGCTCTCGAGTCCCGAACTGAACTGCTTGGGCGTGATGCGAAATCCGCCGCGCTGGCCGGGCTCGTAGTCATACTCCATGTTTTGGACGGCCAGCAGCGTGTTCACGCCTTTGGAAATCGCATTGCCGATTTCCCAGCTTTGCCGTGCTTCCAAATTCCGCGGGTTCATGACCAGCAGCGCATCCGCATCAGGCGGAATGGGACTGTCCGGAGTCAGATCCACGCGGCGAACATCGTAAAGCTCGCTTTGCAGAACTTCCACGAGCTGCCGCCAGGTGTCGGGCATCTCCGGTGGCGCTATGCCCATCTGCATGTAGGCCTGCATCATCTCGGGATCGAGCTCGGGCTTTTTGGCGTAGAGCGCGAGCACGGGACGCTTATCCTGGGTCATTCGAAAGACGCGTGAAAGCAGCTCGTATTCGAAGGTAACCAGGGTTTGCGGCAAGACCTGAGGAAGTATCTCCTCGGGATTGTCCTTATAGGCAATACTGATGGCCGACCAGATCAGCTTCAGGCTGCGCTCATCGCGTTCCACAGTTTGAACCTGGAAGGGACGAATGCCCTTGGCTACGAGGGCATCCTGTTGTTCCTCGTCGAGGCTGGGATCGTGAATGGAAAACTCGATCATGCCGCCTGAAGCGTCGGCATAATCTTGGAGCTTATCCCGCACGTCGCGCTCGAGGTTCTTGAGCTCGGTGGGCATTTTGTCCTGGCCGGTGACATAGTACTTGAGCTGCACCGGCACTTTCAGGCGTTGTAAAATACCCTCGGCCGAATCGGACAGGGTATAGAGTTTGTCCTCGCTCAGGTCGATGCGCGCGCCACGAAAGTTCTCGACCACACCGGTGAGAAAAACCGCGATGGCCAGAGAGAGCAGTGTGAGAATTAGAAAACCCAGTCGAAAGCGATTTTTGGCGATCATCCGTGCTTCCTCCCTTCCAACCAGTGAGCGTTCATGGCGAGCAAGGCCGCCGTGAAGGCCAGGAAGTAAACAAGGTCACCCAGGCTGATCACGCCGCGCTGCAAGGATTCATAGTGCGGGATGAGGCCGAAGGCGGTTTGCAGGAAAGTGCCCAAGCCGTTGATCCACCCATCGATGGTCATGGCCACGGGGACAAGCCCGACGAAAAAGAGGAAGAAGCAGCTGATCATGCCCAAAATGAAGGCGGTAATCTGGTCGCGAACCAGGCCCGACACAAAGATGCCGACACCCAGGTAAAGGCCGCCAAGCAAAGTCGCGCCGATGTATCCGCCCCAAACAGCACCACCGTCGGGATTGCCCAACAGGGCCAGCATGATGGGAATGGGCAGTGTGCCCGCCAGTGCGATCATGTAGAAGGCCAGGGCGGCGAAGTACTTACCGACCATGACTTCCGAGGCGCGCATGGGTAGGGTCATGAGAAGTTCAAAGGTGCCCGACCTGCGATCCTCGGCCCAGAGACGCATGGTCACGGCCGGAATGAAGAAGATCAGGAAGAGCGGCAGGTTCGCGAAGAGCCCGCGCATGTCCGCCTGACCTTGCAGGAAAAAGCTCGTCATAAAGAGCCCCGCATTGAGCGCCAGGAAGACGATGATGAAAATGTAGGCGATGGGGCTGTTGAAGTAGGCCGCCATCTCGCGCTTGAAAACTACGCCGGCGTTTCTCATGTGCTCACCCCCCCGCTCTGTGCTTCCTTGGTCAAGGCGATGAAGGTATCCTCCAGCGTGAAGGGATCTTCGTGAAGCTCGTGCAGCTTCCACCCCTTTTCACGCGCCGTCGTTGCAACGGTGGACGCCAGGTCAACTTCGAAACTTCCGAACACTTCAAAGCGGCCCTCGTCCAGGGGAACCACCTTTTCCACACCTTCGGCGCCGGTAAGCGCGCCCTCCAGATTGTCGGGAATTTCGTCCAGCCCGATGGTCACGCGATTGCTGCCCATGGCGCGCTGTTTCAGCTCGCCTATGCGCCCATCCGCAACAATGCGTCCCTGGTTGATGATCACCACGCGATCGGTGACCGGCGCCACTTCTTGCAGAATGTGCGTGCTGAATAGGATGGTCTTACTGCGGCCCAACTCCGCAATGAGTTCGCGGATGCCGATAATCTGCAGGGGGTCCAAACCGCTTGTGGGCTCGTCGAGAATCAGAATTTCTGGATCGTGGATAAGCGCCTGGGCGAGCCCTGTGCGTTGGCGAAAGCCCTTGGATAGTTCCAAGATGCTCTGCTTGAAGACCGGCTCGAGTTGGCAGGCCTCCACGGCCCAGCTCAACCTTATCTTGAGATTCGATCCGCTTAGCCCGCGAGCCCGACCCACGAACTCCAGATACTCCTGCACGCGCATGTCGGTATAGAGCGGCACATTCTCGGGCATGTAGCCGATGCGCGAGCGCACATCCAACGGCTTCTCGCCCACGTCCATGCCGTCCACGACCACGGTTCCATCGTCGGGCGCTAAAAAGCTCGTGATGATCTTCATCGCCGTGCTTTTTCCCGCTCCGTTCGGACCCAGGAAACCCAGGATCTCGCCGCGCTCCACCGTCATGGAGACACCGTCCAGGGCGACCGTCTGCCCGAAGCGCTTGGACACATTCCGCACTTCGATCATGGTGTTAACCACCTCGTCTTCTGTTTTTTATATTTCGATGGCTTGGAGCGTGAAGGATGCCCCGGTTCATGACGCGGGATACTACTATAATGAGGGGGCGGGGTTCCAGGGGGAATGGGGAAATAGCGACAGCGACAGAGGAAATTCCACCGCCCGGGCGGAGAGGTAATTGTCAATTACGGAAAAGCTGGTCATGGTATCTTATTTTTGCGACACTGTCCGGCAAAGGCTCTTTTCGGGAGGTTGATGATGCTCGGAATGCGAATGCTTGAAAATCAACGCTTAACCCTGGCCCTGTCCGGCCTGTTGATTCTGGCGGGTGCCGCCCTGGCTCTACCAGCGGGCGTGATCCCGATCACGGATGTCCTCGGCCCGGGCCCCGGATCGCCACCGGGCGATAGGACCGACTACGTCGTGAACACCGGCGGGGAATGGGACGAATATCCGGCTTACTATCTGATGCCAAGTGCGGCCGCCATTATCTGCGTCACTTTTTTGAACGACACCGGAGAGACACTCCATCTTCAAGAGATAGGCTTCTCGGCCAAAGGTGAACCTGAGTCCAGTTTTATGTGCGGGATCTACACAGATGTAGGAGCCATGGAACCCCCGCCTGATGAGATGCCCGATTTCTTTACCTTATACAGTCCCCTTTCGAATTGGAGCCCCTACGTCTCCATCGATCTGGAAGGCGCCGGCCTCTACATTCCCGATGGAAACTTTTTTTCCTTTTACTACCAGGTGCCGGAAACGGGTGGCGGACTCTTCGATGCCAACATCTACCAGGGCTGGTTCTCGGAGAATGGGGAAAACCCCGAATGGACTTCACTGGCCACTTATAGCGTTGGTTACTCTCCCGCCTTCCAGTTCAGGGCGGAGAGCGTCACAGAATTCACCGTCTGCCCGGAAGGCGGCGAGGACTTTACGGATATCCAGTCGGCCGTGGATGCCGCATCGGACGGGTTCACAATCTGGCTCTGCGACGGCCTGTACACCGGCTCAGGTAACTCCCTCATCGACTGTCAGGGTAAAGACCTGACTATACGGTCTATTAGCGACAACCCCGAGAACTGCACTATTGTCTTGGGGCCGCCTCGCGGACGGAAGCCTGACCGGCCCCAAAGTTGGGGAAGTTCGGATTCTCGAGGATCGGGTTCCCGAAATTGGGACCGCGACAGAATTCCACCGGAAGATAACTTCGCGTTTGTTTACCAGAACGGCGAGACCTCGGCCGCCGAGTTGCGCGGTGTAACTATCCAAGGTGGTGAGGCTAGTGTCGGGGGAGGCATTCAAATATATGGATCTTCACCGACTATCCGAAATTGCCGGTTTATCGATAACACTGCCGAGACATATGGTGGCGGAGTTTACTGTGTGTTTTCGGAATCTGAATTCAGTGACTGTATCTTCACCGGAAACTTCGTCAAACAATTCGACACACAAGAAGGTGGGGGCGGTTTGCTCATCGCCATGAGCAATGTGAGCGTGACAAACTGTGTATTCATCGAAAACACAGCACCTTTCGGCGGTGGCGTCGCCGTTTATGACCAATCCATCGTCACACTTCCAGGCTGCATTTTTCTCGACAACATATCTATCGATGGAGGAGGGGCCTACGTGGATGAAGCAACACTTACACTTCCCGGTTGTAGTTTCGTAAACAATATAGCCTACGACTCCGGAGGAGGACTCTTCAGCAACCTCTCCACGGTCGACGTGAGTGACACCCAATATGAGGGAAATGTCGGTTCGTTTGGTGGTGCCTTGGCATTTAGGGCCAGCCTGGCCCTTGTCGAGGATTGCCTTATCCGAGACAACAATGCCTTATTCGGAGGTGGGGTACTGGCAGAATCAGGTCCTCCCTACCGCGACGAAGGGATAGATATCGTTAACTGCACCATCGTCGAGAACGTGGCCGACGACGGGGCAGGCGTTTTCTTTGATTTCGTGGATATGACACTAAACAGCAGCATCCTGGCGTTCAACATAAACGGGTCAGGAATTGACTGCATAAGCGGATGCACGCCTTCGATCATCTGCACCGACATCTTCGGTAACACCGGCGGCAACTGGGAAGAACTCTGGCTAATCGGCCTTCTTGGAGTTGGGGGAAATATCGAGGAGGACCCCCAGTTCTGTGGCGATGTGGGCACTGGAAATTGCGAATTACAAAGCGATTCTCCCTGCATGCCTGGCGGCAACGATTGCGGAGTTATCATAGGTGCTCTTGGTCAGGGGTGTGGACCCCAGGCCGCACGCTCGATGAACTGGGGGCAAGTAAAGGCGCTGTATTAATGGGCGCACGCCCCGCGCATCAGGCCTTCTTTACATTTGCCGTGTCGAAACAGATGGAGAATTAAAATCCGCGAAGATGATGATGCTGAAGTAGCTTCCGACTACCGGGCAGAGAAAAGCCCCTCCCCCTGCGGGGGGAGGGGCTAATTGCTAACTGCTTACTTCAACAACACCATCCGTCTGCTGACGCTCTTCTCGGGCGTCACCAGCTTGTAGAAGTACACGCCGGAGGCCACCGGACGGCCGCTGGCGTCGTCGCCGCTCCAAACAACTTCACGCTGGCCGGCCTGCAGGACGCCGTCGATCAGCGTCTTCACCAGTCGGCCCTGCGCATCGTAGATTTTCAGACTCGTCGGTCCGTTCTGCGACAGGCTGAAGCGGATCTCCGTCTTCGGGTTGAAGGGATTAGGGTGGTTCTGGCCGAGATGCGTGACGAACTCGACGCTGACGCCGTCATCCACGCCCGTCATGTCGAAGAATCCGGTAAGAATAAAGTCGTCGATCAGTGCCTCGACTAGCGAACCACTGCCCTCGTCGATGGCGATGAAGCGCATCTGAACCATGCCCGGCGTGGGGAAGTAGGTATCCAGGTCGAAGGTGATCTGCTCCCAGGCGTTCGGGGACGCCGTGCTGTTTTCCACATCCGTCCAGGTGACTCCATCATCGTTGCTGATTTGAACGATCCAGGGATCGTCGTTGGGATTGTTGCCCAAGTTGTTCGTGTAGTAGCGCCAGTAGCTGATCGACACATCGACGGCGCCGGCCAGGTCGAAGCGCGGCGAGTACAGGTGCGTACGCCCGCCGTCCACATCGTTATCGCCCGCGCTGCCACCGCTCGCACCGGTGACCCAACAATCGGTGCCGGGCGCCGCGGTGTGATCGTCGCCGGGCTGAACAACGTTGCCGCTGTAGCTGGTACCCACGGGATCCGCGCGCTCCCAGCGCCCAGTGCCGGCGGTCTCTTCCATGATGTCGCCACGGTGCCAAGCCGTGTCGAATTCCATCTCATCGGGGAATTCGTCGTTGACCTGGAAGTAGTGGAGGCTCGCGGGAGCGTCCTCAGGGCTGGTGCCGCTGGATCCCAGATCGTTCTCGGCGAAGAGATAGTACTCCACCACGCTGCCGTCGCTCTGCGCGGGAATGTGGGCCATGAACTCATCGGGGTTACCGGTGGCGATCAGGGCAACAGAGTTGAATCCGCCGCCGTCAACGCTGTAATACAGCGCCGCGGTGCCTTCGTTGATCTCGCCATCGCCCGAGGGTATGGAGACGGCGGTTCCCACAATATCGTAACCGGCAAGGAAGTCGCCCGTGTAGGGATATGCCTCGTGATCCACGAAGACGCCCACGAGAATTTCGGGGCAATCGTAGCTGTGGTTGCTCGCCGCTTCGCAGAAGATGGCATGATGCGGAGTTCCATCATCCAGGTTGCCGTTGTCATCGTCGGCCACGAAGGTCCAGAAGACCTGGTCGTCCTGGTAGAAGGGATGTCCGAGAACCCGACCGAAGTGCCAGCGCTCGGCCGACTTGATGGTGCCCTCGGTGTTCCAGGCGCTGCTACCTACATCGTACATGTCCTGCAACAGAAGCATGGCGTCCCAATTGAAGCCCGCGATGATCTGACCGTCATGGTGAACGCTGCCGTCTAGGTCGTCGGGGTACTGCAGGTTGTTGTCGGAGTTGCGGATTCCGCTCACGCAGTTGCCCGAATAGAAGCCACGTCCGATGATGTTGTCCTGGGTGATGAGGTTGCCGAGGATGTCGCTGTTGCCCTCTCCAAGACCTTCATTACCCTGGCTGCCACTAAGAATGTGCGCCTGCACACCATGGCCGAACTCATGATGCACAACCTGCTGCAGTTCGCCGGTGTTGCCGTAGCTGCCGCCGGCATCGCAGAAGTTGATGGTGCCGTCCCACCAGGCGTTACCCGGGCAGTAGCCGTCGGTGCGGTTCACGTAGGCGTTGATGTGAGCGTTCGAGTAACCGAAGGTCGCGTCGAACTGATCGAAGAAATCGTGGACATCGTTGACCGCGTCGAAGGTCGTACGCTCATCCTGACGCCCGGTGGCCGTGGCGAAGTCCACGGTGTAGGGAACGTTCTCACTCGCGGTACCGGTGAAGGTAGCCTCGCCGCCGCGATAGTTGTCTACGGTCACATAGGGACCATCAAGCTGGACCGAAACCGTGCGGTTGCCGCCGCTGCCCGCAATGTACCAGTCGCCGTTCTCGTCGCTGGTCACCATTCCGATACCGGACACGGAAATATCGACGTAGGGCATATTGGTAATCGTGATGCCGTCGCACCAGCCGTAAACCTGAGAGTCGATCTCCGTATCGCCGCTATAGGCGAAGTGGATGTCGTTGAAGCGCCAGAGGATCTCGCCGCTGTGCGCATCCACATGACTCACCCAGATGCCCAGGGGATCCTGGGTGCGAATGCGGGTGCGCCACACCAGGTGATGCTCCACTTCGGTCTCGGAGAGAGCGACTGGGAGAACCATCAGCACGGGTTCGGCTTCAATGCGATCGGTGCTGGCGTCGAAGGGCAGGTCGGCCAGGGAAATATCCTGGGCCGCCATGGCGCCGATGGAGGGGTTCGGATTGACTGTGATGTTGTCGAAGTAGTCCGAGCCCATGAGCATCAGCTTGCCCGAGTCGGAGAAGGCCACACGAACCTTGGCTTCCCAAACGTCAAGACCATGGTAGATCTGCTGGAAGTGCGCCACCCATTTGCCCATGGCATTGGGTGTGGCGTGCAGGCGAAGGTTGCTGCCGTCGGTCTTCAACACCACTGCGTTGTCGGCGATAACGCCGCGGGCCACGTCTTCGAGCTGGGCCGCACTGGTGATGTCGCCCGTAACCTGGGCGCTCGTGCCGTAAATGTGGCGGGGCGTGCCAGAGAGGGAGTTCCAGGAGTAGACCGCCCACTTGCCGCCGTAGCGGTTTTCAAGAGCCGTGGTCGCCTGCATGGAGCCCATGTCGCGATCGTATCCATCATGCTTGATGAAACGATAGTCGGGCATGTTGATGTTTAAATCGTCGTACCCATCAGGAGCGGTAATCGCGAAGGCCGTTCCGCCTACGATGAGTAATGCTGCCGCGAGTAGCATTGCAGATGCACGGTGCCATAGTTTCAATCCTGTCATCAGGCTTGACTCCTTATTGTATGGAGAACCTTGCAAGGGCTCCGGCCGGAGGTGCAGATTAAGAGTAAACGGGGATCACCTGGCCTAGTGCGCGAAGTGCGTAAATATGGGTTAAGTTTACCACAGAGTGATTCAAGCTTTCAAAGGTAAAAACTGTGGTTAATTGCGACAACTTGCAACTACCGATAATCTCATCCCCTTGCGAATCGGCACTTCCATTGCTAGAATCGCCTGTTCTTTTAACCGATTGGGAGCCTGACATGAGTATCGCCTGGGATTCAAACCGCAGCATCGCCGGAAGCGTTTTCGAAACCATCGGCCGCACCCCCTTGCTGCGCTTGGGACGCATCACCGCCGGAAGCGACCTGGAATTACTGGGTAAGCTGGAATATTTCAGTCCTTCGGGCAGCCTCAAAGATCGCATCTACTGGCGGATGTTCACCGAAGCCGAAAAACGCGGCGAATTGAAACCGGGTATGACCGTGCTGGAGTGCAGCACCGGAAACGCGGGCATCGCCTGCTCTTTCATTTCTGCGGCCAAGGGTTATAAGTGCGTCATCGTCATGCCAGAGGGTATGAGCGAGGAGCGCAAGAAGCTCGACATAGCCTATGGCAGCGAAATGATCTACACCCCCGGCGGCGAGAGCGACGTGGATATGGCTCTGGGAAAACTGGAAGAGGTTCGCGCGAAGGATCCCGGCAAGTACTGGGTGCCCGCTCAGTTCGAGAACAATGAGAATATCTTGGCGCATGCCACACTCACCGGCCCCGAGCTTTGGGAGCAGACCGGCGGAGAACTCGACGCCTTCATCGCCACCCAGGGAACGGGCGGTACCATAACCGGCGTTGCCCGCTACATGAAAGAGCAGGGCTCGAAAGCGCGCTTCTATGCCATCGAACCTTCCGAGTGTCCTCTGCTGAGTCGGCGTGAATGGGGACCCCACGGCATCGAGGGCATCGGCGACGGTTTCGTACCGCGCAATCTTCACCTGGAACATCTGGACGGCATCATCACCACCACCACCGACGAGGCCGTGGCCATGGCCAAGCGCATGGCCAGGGAAGAAGCCATCTTCTGCGGCATCTCCTCGGGCTCAAACGTGGCCGCGGCCCTGAAGCTGCACGCCGAGCATCCGGAGATTCGCCGCATCGTCACCATGATCAACGATACGGGTCAGCGTTATTTTTCAACGCCGCTTTGCGACTCGGCCAAGCATGTTGAAGTGCCCGAGCGTGAGCATCCCATGGACGATTACACGGTGGCCGAACTCGACAAGTATCAGAGCGGTTGGGATCTGATCGACTAGTGCCCAAGAAAAAGGGCAGCGGCACAGCCCGCTGCCCTTCCACTAGGATGTTCCGGTATGTCTAGCGGCCGTTACCGCCGCCGTTTCCACCACCGTTACCTCCACCATTGCCTCCTTGGCCGCCGTTGCCGCCATACTGGCCATGGTGTTTTCCACCACCGCCGGGAACATGCTCACCGTCGATGATCGCATCGAAGGCTTCCTGGTCCAAATAGACGGGCTCATAGCCCACACCGATGATACCCAGCTCGCGCACGAAGCCGCGCAGGTGGTTTTCGGAGCCGGCCATGAGCCGACTGTAGACGCGGTCGATGTCCGCATGTTCGGATGTTTCGATCGCTTCGATCAGATCGAGGATGTCGATCTCTTCGATGGCGCCGCCCACACGAAGGGCCGCTTCAAGATCCACCGCGCCCTGCGCGATGAGCGCATTATAGAGTTCCTGCAGGTCGGCATTGGTGAAGACGCCCTCGGCATTGTCGCCCACGGGGTCTTCCAGTTCGTAGCGCTCGATGAGCATGAGCATCTTGTTCATATGAATCTGCTCGCTACTCGAAATATTGTCGAAGATGGCAAGATCATAAAGATCCGAGAAGTAGAGGTAGGCATCGCGGGCGAGCTTCTCTTCTTCGCGCATGAATAGGATCTCTTCGATTTCCGCTTCACTGAGTTCTATGTCCCCCTGGTCGGGGCCGCCGGCATTCATGCCGAGGACGGAATCGGTAATGGTACCTGAGGACGAAGAGTCACTGGCGCCGTTACAGGCAGTCAAAAGCCCGAGTAAGACAAGCAATCCAGTGATGACGGGTGTGCGCTTCATGGTTTCTCCCTTGAACCCGAGGATGTTCGAGGGGGTCTTTTCAGAACCGCTCGTTGGGTTTACAGAGTTCGGGTTGCATCATCTGTACCGGGGTTAACGATCGCTTTTCCACATGACAACTCACTCTAATTAAAGCACTTATGGAATCTCCATATAGCGTAGAATCTTCAGTGCACGAGAAGAGGCACCCACCCGTTCAACCTCGTTCGGTTAACGACATTTTCTCGTGCGCCCTTGACGGCATAGCCCCCCAAAGAGTTCTTTGGGGGTTCCAATCCGAGAGGTAGACCATGAAGAACACCGCCAAGGCCCGACTGGGCGAAGCCGTTGAATTTCTGCGTGAGATCGTGCGCATTCCATCCTTCAGTGGGAAGGAAGAAGGCGTGGCCCGCGCCATTGCCGCCGAGATGGAACGCTTGGGTTACGACGAGGTGAAGATCGATAGTTTCGGATCGGTCATCGGTCGCGTCGGCACGGGACCGCGCGCCATCGTCTATGACGCGCACATCGATACCGTGGGCGTGGGCGATCCCGAAGCCTGGGCACACGATCCCTTCGAAGGAAAACACGAAGCGGGTTGGATCTGGGGGCGCGGAACCAGCGACAACAAGGGCGGCCTGGTGTCCATCCTCTATGGCGCGGCTTTGGCCAAAGCGAGTTTGCCCGATGATATGAGTATCTATGTTGTGGGCAGCGCCATGGAAGAGGATTGCGACGGCATCGCGTTCAAGACCATCATCAGCGAAGACGGCCTTCGCCCGGAAGCACTGCTGCTGGCCGAATGCACGGGTCTTCGTGTTTATCGCGGACATCGCGGCCGCATGGAAATTGCCATCACCACTCGCGGCGCCAGCTGCCACGCCAGCGCACCCGAGCGCGGCGAAAATGCGGTGTACAGGATGGCGCGCATCATTCCCGAAATTGAAAAACTCAACGAACGTCTCACCGACGATGCCTTCCTCGGCAAGGGCACCATTGCGGTAACGAAGATCGAGAACGACACGCCAAGCCTCAACGCCGTACCCGACCGTTGCGAGATCTTCATCGACCGCCGATTGACCGCCGGCGAAACCAAGGAAAGCGCCTTGGCCGAGCTTGCCGAAATCACGGGTGACGCCGAAGTTCGCGTGCTCGTGCATGAAGCCGAAGCCTGGACGGGCAAGCGCATGAGCATGGAGAAGTACTTCCCCACCTGGACGCTTGAGGAAGAGCATCCGGCCGTGCAAGCCGCTGCAGGTGCAGCTCGCGAAGTGCTCGAGCGTGAACCGGAAATCGGCCGCTGGACTTTCTCCACAAACGGCGTCTACACCGCTGGCATCGAGGGCGTGCCAACACTGGGCTTCGGTCCCGCCGAAGAAGAGTTCACACACTCCATCGACGATCGCGTGAGCGAAGAAGACCTGCTCGCGTCCATCCTCTTCTATGGAAACTATCCCAAGCACTTCGACGCATAAAAACCCCGGGATTCCCCGGGGCTCGGTCAAACGAAAGAGAGCCGTGTTACTTCGTGAGAACAACCTTGTAACTCTGACTCACGCCCACAGTCTGATAGTGGATGAAGTGGAGGCTCTGCATCTGCATCTTCAGAAAGTCTCCGAGTAGACTGCGCTGCCTCTCAAGCAAAAAGCCCCGCTATTCGGCGGGGCTTTTCGTTTTCAATCTTCTTAATACCTAGGCCGTCGCGCCCGTGGGTATCTTCTCGAAGACGCCGCGAATGACTTCGATGGCATGATCGAGTTCCTCGTCGCTGATCACCAGCGGCGGAGCGAAACGTATGATGTTCCCGTGGGTCTGTTTGGCCAGAAGGCCTGCGTCGCGTAGAGAGAGGCAGGTTTCCCAGGCCTCGAAACCGTCTTCGAAAACCACGGCGTTGAGCAGGCCCTTGCCGCGGACTTCGACGATGCGGGGACAAACGACCTTGCCGAGTTCCTCGCGCAACTTCGCGCCCAGGGTCTCGGATCGCTCGACGAGATTCTCATCTTCAAGTACTTCGAGCGCGGCGATGCCCACCGCCGCGCCCAGGGGATTGCCCCCGAAGGTTGAGCCATGACTGCCCGGTGTGAAGATATCCATGATGTCCTTGTCGGCGACCACGGCGCTCACGGGGAAGACGCCTCCGCCGAGGGCCTTGCCCAGGGTCATCACGTCGGGACGCACGTTTTCGTGATCCACCGCGAACTTTCGGCCGGTGCGGGCGAATCCCGTCTGCACCTCGTCGGCGATGAAGAGGATGTTCTTCTCGCTGCAAATGCGTCGCACTTCCTTCAGGTATCCATCGGTCGGCACGAACACGCCGGCCTCGCCCTGAATGGGCTCCACCAGAAAAGCCACCGTGTTCTCGGTGATGGCGTTTTCCAAGGCGGTCGTATCGTCGAAGGGAATGATTCTGAATCCCGGCATGTAGGGGCCGTAGTTCAAACGCGCATCGGGATCGGTGCTGAAGGAAACAATGGTGCTGGTGCGGCCGTGGAAATTCTCTTCGCAGACGATGATCTCCTGCTTTCCGTTCTCCACGCCTTTTTTCTCTACCCCCCAGCGGCGGGCCAGCTTGATGGCCGTCTCAACGGCCTCGGCGCCCGTGTTCATGGGTAGCGCCATCTCGAAGCCGGTGTAGGCGCAGAGCTTCTCGAGGAAGTCACCCATCACGTCGTTGTGAAATGCGCGGCTGGTCAGCGTGAGCTTGTCAGCCTGATCCTTCAAGGCGCCGATGATCTTCGGGTGGCGATGTCCCTGATTGACGGCGCTGTAGGCCGATAGAAAATCCAGATACTTGCGGTCTTCCGGATCCCAGACCCAGACGCCTTCCGCCTTGGAAATTACCACTGGCAGGGGATGGTAGTTGTGCGCTCCGAAGTTGTTGTCCTTGCGGATGATCTCTTCGCTGCGGCTCATCGCTCACCTCCTCGGTGTCGTGTTGTTCGGAGTGTGCCGCCAGATAGCTGCAGCTCCATTATAGTGAGTCACGCCGAGGGGCGGCAACCCCAGCGGGCCTTACTTCTTCTTGAAGACACTGCGAATACCCGTGCGAGGCACATTGGTGGGTCGCAACTGATCCTGGAACTCACGCACATCTTCGGTGATCAGTACGGCTTCAGGATCCGTTTCCTGAACCAGCTGCTTGATGCCCGGCAACTTGGATCGATCCAGCACTAGATAGAGCAGTTTCACCGGCCCACTTAGGCCCCGGCCATCGAAGACCGTCACGCCGAAGCCGGCCCCGCGCAGGGCGGCGGCCACCGTCTCGCTCTGCCTTCGGGTGATGATTCGCAAAACCATCTTTCCCATGGCCAAGCGCTGTTCTACGAGAATTCCCACCGCGTTGCCCGCGGCAAACCCCGCCGCCCAGCCCAGCATGTTCCAGGGATTGTCCAGGTTCTGGACGACTCGCCCGATCACGACGATCCAGATGGCGACTTCGATGAAGCCCAGCACCGATGAGAGGAGTACTTTGCCTCGCACCACGAGAATGGTTCTTAAGGTGCCGAGAGTCACATCGGCGATGCGCGCGAAAAAGATGAGAACGGCCAACCACTGGCCGGGAAGCGCGAGTTCCATGGCGACCTCCTTGATGCCGCACGATTAGGCGGCAAGATATTCGCGGGAGGTCCGCAAGCAAGGGCTTCCGGGCGAAAATCGACATCGATTTCCTTGCTATCCCACAGCGTTTGCCTATTTTGCCAAATAGCCAAACAGAAGGGTTTCACCATGGATGCTAGAGAAAAACACCGGCTCCAGGCGAGAGCGAATGTGATGAAGGCGCTGGGGCATCCCACCCGGCTTTTCATCATCGAGGAGCTCGCAAAAACCGAACTCTGCGTGGCCGAACTGACCGAACTCGTGGGCGCGGACATGTCCACCGTGTCGCGTCACCTCTCAGTGCTGAAAGGCGCGGGCATCCTCGAGGATGAGCGACGAGGCAACTGCATCTACTACCGCCTTCTCTGTCCCTGTGTCCTCGACTTCTTTACCTGTGCGCAAAGTGTCATCGAAAACACCGCCGAAAGGTGCGCTGATGCGGGCGTATAAAGGAGAATCGTGAAGTCCGGATTCTGGCGAAGCGAATGGAAACCCATGCTCCTGGTCCTGGGCTCATTCGCAATACTCTACTTCCTGCCCACGGGACGCCTCCGCTTCGACGGCGCCCTGCTCGAATCACTCGAGCTGGCGCGATGGTACGCGCGCGAACATGTAATTCTCTGCCTCGTGCCGGCCTTTCTCATCGCCGGAGCCATCTCCATTTTCCTCGACTCCTCCGCGGTCATGCGATACCTCGGGCCGCGCGCGCCAAAGCCCCTGGCCTACGGAGTCGCGTCGATTTCCGGCGGCGTGCTGGCCGTATGCTCCTGCACCGTGCTGCCCATTTTCGCGGGCATCCATCAGATGGGAGCGGGACTCGGACCCGCCGCCGCCTTTCTTTACGCGGGACCCGCCATCAACGTGCTGGCCATCGTGCTTACCTCACGCGTACTCGGGCCAGGACTCGGCATCGCGCGCGTGATCGGCGCCGTGGTATTCAGCGTCTTCATCGGGATCATCATGCACCTGCTCTTTCGTCGCCAGGAACTGGCACGCGCCGATTCCATGGAATTCGCCGACGACGCGCCGCGTGGACGACCGCTCGCGCAAACCGTCCTTTTCGTGGCCGCGCTGGTGGCGATTCTCGTCTTCGCAAACCTGGGTTCCGGCGGCGACAGCGGCCTCTGGTTTCGAATCCACCAACTCAAGTGGATGCTCACTGCTCTGGCCACTCTGGCCCTCGGCGCGCTGCTCACATCCTGGTACGGTTTCGGCCGTCGCGACTTGTTGATCGTCGGAATTCCCGTGCTCGCCCTGGCACTCATACCGGGCCTGGGACCCACCCCCGCCTTCGCGGCGGGAATCGTCCTCTTCGCCTGGCGCCTGCGCGCGGTCGGCGGCGAACTTTCGGCCTGGTTCGATGCCTCCTGGGGCTTCGCCAAGCAGATTCTTCCACTACTTTTGGCCGGCGTCCTCGTGGCGGGACTCTTCTTCGGCCGGCCCGGACAAGAGGGACTCGTTCCCGCCGAGTGGGTCACACGCGCGGTCGGCTGCAATTCCTTCGGCGCGAACTTTTTCGCCTCGCTGGCCGGTGCACTCATGTATTTTGCCACGCTCACCGAAGTACCCATCCTGCAAGGACTCATCGGCGCGGGCATGGGCAAGGGTCCCGCGCTCGCCTTGCTGCTTGCGGGACCTGCGCTCTCGCTGCCGAACATGCTGGTCATCGCCAGCGTGATCGGCACGCAAAAAACCTTCGCCTTCGTGACCCTGGTGGTGATCATGGCCACCTTTACCGGCTGGATTTACGGCCTGCTATAGGAGAATCGCGATGCGAAAAATTCATATCCTCGGAACCGGCTGCCCAAAGTGCGGGCAACTCGAAGCCAACGTTCGAATGGCCGGAGCGGCTTTTGACGAGCAGGTGATCGTCAGTAAGGTCAGCGACATTCGCGAGATCATGGCATTCGGGGTGATGATCACGCCGGCCATCGTGCTGGACGGCGAGGTCGTTTCAAAGGGTAAATTGCTTTCCGTCGATGAGATCACCGCGCTGCTCGAAGCGCCGCGCGCCGAGGAGGACTGAGTTGAAACGACCCCTGCGGATCGCGATCCTCGTCGCCGTTTTATCAGCAGCATTGGCGGTAGTTCTCTGGCCTCGATCAGAAACTGCAGATCCCGGCTTCACGGATGCCCGCTTACCCAGACTTCTGGATATCGGCTCCACTACCTGCATTCCCTGCAAGAAGATGGCCCCCATTCTCGATGCGCTCGCCCGTGAATACGTCGGTATATTCGAAGTGGAATTCATCGACACGCGCGTGAACAAGAATATCGCCGAGGAGTATGGTATTCGCTTGATCCCCACACAGATTTTTTTCAATCGACAGGGACTCGAACTCTACCGGCACGAGGGATTCATGGGTCGGGACGACATCCTCGCCACCTGGAACGAACTGGGGCTGGACCTGACAAAGGGAGACGGTTGAGGTGGCCGAACTTTTCCAATCCCTCACCCAGGCCGTGCAGGGCTCATGGCTATTGGCACTCTCGAGCGCTTTCATCTGGGGTGTGCTCAGCATCGTGTTGAGCCCCTGCCACCTTGCGAGTATCCCACTGATCGTGGGATTCGTCGGCGGGCAGGGGAATATCCGCACTCGCCGCGCGGCCCTGCTCGCCACTTTGTTCAGCCTGGGAATCCTCGTGACCATCGCCGCGCTCGGCATCGCCACCGCCGCCGCGGGCCGCATGCTCGGCGATCTTGGCCGCATCGGCAACTGGATCGTCGCCGCGATCTTCCTCGTCGTGGGACTTCACCTGCTCGGCGTCATCCCGCTTCCCGGCGTCAGCGTCGCGAACGTGGGCCTGCGCCGCAAGGGCGCCGGCGCGGCATTTTTGCTCGGGCTTATCTTCGGCATCGCCCTGGGGCCCTGCACCTTCGCGTATATGGCACCCATGCTGGCGGTCGCCTTCCGGGCGGGAACCGCGGACCTGCTCTTCGGCTCGCTGCTGCTCCTGTTCTACGGCCTCGGACACACACTGCTGATCGCGCTCGCCGGTACCTTCACGGAAATCGTGCAACGGGCTCTGAACTGGAACGAGGGTTCGCGTGGCCTGGACCTGTTGCGTAAAGTTTGCGGCGTCCTGGTGATCCTCGCGGGGCTTTACCTTCTTTATATCTCACGGTAAGGGATGAGCATGTCCAAACGCCGTCTCGCCTTCCTCGACCGCTACCTCACGCTCTGGATTTTCGCCGCCATGGGCCTGGGTGTTCTGCTCGGCGCGTTCGCTCCGGGATTCGCGCGCGCCCTTGAAAACTTCAGCGTGGGCACGACCTCCATTCCCATCGCGCTCGGACTCATTCTGATGATGTATCCCCCGCTGGCGAAAGTGCGCTTCGAAAAACTCGGCATGGTCTTTCGCGACCGCAAAATTCTCGGGCTCTCGCTTCTGCAAAACTGGGTGATCGGTCCCCTTCTCATGTTTGCGCTGGCGATGATCTTCCTGCGCGATCAGCCCGAATACCTGACGGGGCTCATCCTCATCGGCCTGGCCCGCTGCATCGCCATGGTCATCGTCTGGAACGATCTCGCCGGCGGCGACAGTGAATACGCGGCGGGGCTCGTCGCCTTCAACTCGATCTTCCAGGTCTTCTTCTATTCGCTCTACGCCTGGCTTTTCCTGAGCGTGCTCCTGCCGCGCTTCGGGATGGAATCGGTGGCGGTGGACATCAGCATCCGCCAGATCGCCGGCAGCGTTTTCATCTACCTGGGCATTCCCTTCATCGCGGGTGCACTCACGCGCCTGGTCCTGCGCGGCCTCAAAGGTGACCAGTGGTATCATCGCCGCTTCATTCCAAAGATCAGCCCGCTGACGCTCATCGCCCTGCTGTTTACCATCGTCGTGATGTTCTCGCTGCAGGGAGAGCACATCCTCCAACTACCTCTGGATGTGTTGCGCGTAGCCCTGCCGCTCTTGATCTACTTCGTGGCGATGTTCTTCGTGAGCTTCTTCCTGAGCAAGCGCATGTGCGCGAACTACGCCAAAAGCACGACCCTGTCCTTCACCGCGGCCTCAAACAATTTCGAGCTGGCCATCGCGGTGGCCGTGGCGACTTTCGGCATCGGGCACGGGGCGGCTTTCGCGGCCGTGATCGGACCGATGGTGGAAGTGCCGGTGCTCATCGGGCTCGTGGGTGTGGCGCTCAAGCTGAAGGCTCGCTACTTCCCGAAGGATCCGGCCGAGATGCTGTCGCGAGAATGCCGGTCATGACCTGGCGTGACGACATCAAGCGCCTTCGCGCGGCCGCGCCGAAGCACATACTCTTTATGTGCGTTGCAAATTCGGCGCGCAGCCAGATGGCCGAAGGCCTTGCCCGATCGATCGCTCCCGCCGACGTCAAGATCAGCTCGGCGGGATCCTACCCCTGGGCGGTCAATCCGCTCGCCGTCGAGGCGCTGGCGGAGATAAGCATCGACATTTCTGCGAACGAGTCCAAGAGTGTCGATGAAATTGACGCGGCGGGTGTGGATGCGGTCATCACGCTTTGCGCCGAGGAGGTTTGTCCCGCCTGGCTGGGTGAGGCCCTTCATGCCCATTGGCCGCTTCGCGATCCGCAAGACATGGACGACTTTCGCGCCGGGAGAGATGAACTGCGGCGAAGACTGAAGGAATGGTTTCGATGATGGATCTCAAACCCATCGGCAAAATTCACAGCCCTTTCAAAGAGCAGGCGGGCACGCCCATCCAGCCTGGCTGGGGTGATGATCCCGGCGAAGGTGAAGTTGAGGTCTTCGAGGAATTCGCAGAAGGCCTCGCCGATCTCGACGGCTTCGAGCGCATCTGGCTCATCTACCGGCTCGACCGCGCCGCGCCGGCGAAGCTCAAGGTCACCCCCTATCGCGACACCGTGGAGCACGGGGTTTTCACCACCCGATCGCCCAGCAGGCCCAACGCCATCGGCATCTCCTGCGTGAGGCTTCTCGGTGTCGAGGGGCGCCGCCTTCACGTCGCGGAACTCGACATCCTCGACGGCACGCCGCTTCTCGACATCAAACCCTACTCTCCGCGTTTCGACGCCTGGCCCGACGCGAAAGCGGGATGGCTGGACGGCAAGGGCAGCGGCCGCCTGCGCGCCGACGACCGCTTCGAGGATGACAAGGGCCGCGTTTGAAGATCCCGCAGGACGACTTGCATAATCGTTCCTGATCGTCTAGGATCGCTATTCAAGTTTGTTTATCCGGGAGGCAAGATGATGCGTGCGCTAGTTCTGATGTCGATAATAATGGCCAGTATCTGCTCGGCGGCTGCGGAAGTGGAAATCCAGGTGAGCCCGCGACAACGAGCCTTGAAGATCTTTGGCCCCACGAAGACGGTAACTACTGGCGCTTTCAGGAAACTCGTTTAAGAAAATCACCGGTTGACCCCGATGATCTCGAAGCCTACCTGGGCCCCCTGTTCGACACCGAGGAAGATGTGCCCCCACTTCCCCCCCATGGACGAACTCTGGTCGGCTTACTCGAACTTGAACACACCCCTGTGGGGTCTACAGTGGCGCGGAAGCTATCACCTTCGTTTCGACGGCGATGTTGAATTTCACAGCGGAGACTGGTATCAGGTGCTCACCGACAGCATCCATTGGGACATCGTCCCACTACGGGATCGTGAAGCTCACCCGCCCATTTTGAATTCGGCCGCTCCAGACTTCGCTCGCGGACGCAACGAGGGAAGTCCCTCCTTCCTCCACGGTATGTTGTGGAGAGTCACCGATGGGGCCATAGAAGGAATTTTCGGTGATGATTTCTTCATGGGATGGAAATGGCTCGAATCCGATTTCTCGGTCGGACACGAGTTTCTATTTCAAATCCATGACGATTTCAACCTTCACTCGCGAGTCATGGGACTCGGTACACATTGGACCGGATCGGAATTGGTCCGCGATGTCGTTCAGGTTTTCTATGTTTGGGATCTTGGAGTTGTCGGCCTGCGCACGATCGAAGACCCAGACCCCATCGGCTACTTCCGCCCCCTTGACTATGGTGTCGTTTATTTCGCTCCCGGTATCGGGCCGGTCTATTCCCACTCGCGACACATGGTCAACGCAGCCGATCCGGATTTGACCGGCATCGAGGATATCGAAGTTCTGCTCTACACTCACGGCAAGTGAGGTCGCTTGATTTGAGCGCGGTTCCAGGTCTAAGCACTCATGTTTCGTGATTATTCAAATAGACTGGAGCGACCTTCGTTGTCACACCGGTTTCCCGAAGATGTTTTGAAAAATCCTCACGAATTCGACTCCGGACTTGAGAAAGAATTTCGAATCTGTCCTCCCGGTTGGGCATCAGGCCCCCATGCAGGTAGTGCCTGGAACGCGCATAGTAGATTTGTGCGAGAGTCTTCCCCGTGTTTCGCTCCAACACTTTTACGAAAAGAAAAAGGCAGGGCTCTCGAGTGTCGTCATCGGGGGGTGGAATCATATCGAACTCGAAACTCATGTTGATCTCGAAATCTTCCATACCGGGAATTCCATGGCTGCGGCGAGCGGGCCTGGGGCTTAGGAACCATGATTCAGGAGGGGTCGATAAGAACTACTCGACACTTATTCCTCCTCTTCCAACGACAAGCGAGCGTGTTTTTCCAAAGGCGTTGTTGAAAGCTCGGAATCCGGATGCCGAGGCCCCCTTTCCTCCACTCTTCACTTCGATCAACAGTCGTTGATCCCCTCGACTCAACACGAAATCGACTTCCTTGGGTGATTGTCTCCAGTAACTAACGCGGACTCTTGTTCCCTGCGACTCGTTAATCAGATGTGATCCTACCGCGGACTCAAGCAAACGACCCCAGCTTTCCGGATCATCAAGAGCTTCGGCGAAACTCCTGGAGGAAAGAGCGGAGATCGGCGCAGTGTTCAGTGGAATCAGTTTCGGGCTCGACCTTTTCCTGACCACTTCGGCTTTTGTGAATTTCTCCAAGCCAGCAAGCATTCCAGAGCCCTCTAGAAGCTGTAGATAGTGAGCGAGCGTTGTCGTGTTACCTGCGTCTTGAAGCTGACCCAACATTTTCTGATAGGAGAGAATCTGCCCCGCACAGGCGCAACCAAGCTGGAACACTTGCCTGAGCAGAGCCGGCTTGTCGACTCTCTTCATGTGGAGAATATCTTTACCGATGGTCGTTTCGATGATTGCATCAAGGATGTAATTCGTCCATCGCTGAGGATCATCGATAAAGTCCACCGCTTTGGGATAGCCGCCGAAATAGAGATACTCCTGCAGGGTAAGGCCAAACGCCTGCTTCATCTCCCAAAACGACCAATGTGGGAGTCGAATTATCTCGAACCGCCCCGCCAGACTTTCACTCAGGCCCCGACCCATCAATAAGGGGGACGAGCCCAGAATAAGAACTCGCAAGGAAAGACCATTTCTCGTGTCTTCATCCCAGAGCTTTTTGACAGTCTCGGACCAGTTTGTAGCTTTCTGCACCTCGTCGAGAATAAAGAGGCAGCCCTTCCGGTCGCCAGATTTCACCAATCCTCTCGCGATATTCCACTGGCTTTCTATCGAACGAACTGCGTTTCAGCCGCGGGCGTCAAGGCTGGCGCGACAGGTGCGAAAGCAGCTGGAGTGACAGCCAAGCCCGGCGGCTGCTAACGCTAGTTAGATGGCGGTGACTAATCGCCTCGATACTCCTCCTTGAGTATTCCCCAGGATCTGTGCTCGACGGGTGAATCGCAGTCGATTGTGGCGATCAGAGTGTCCGCGAACAAGATCTCTCTAGGGATCGGCTCCGATGCCACCATCACGTAAGGATAGTCGCCATCTGGCAGTAAGACGTCCAGGCTATCCCTGCCGTCCCAGATCAACTCGTGGATGCCGGCCGGGAGAATGGCCTCGACCAGTGTGCGGATTACGGAAGTTGTGTCCGGACTCCAGACCTCAAGCTGAATGTACGCCGCGCACGGCAGCTCGAGTCGAATCGCTGTTCCCGCGAGTGAGTCACTGGGGCAGAAGGGGTCTGGCTCATTCTAGTAGAGCACGAACTCATCCGGCACTTGCGCTAGTGCGGCAGAGGCAACCAGTAGCGTGGCCGCGAAGACCATAGCAACAATCCTCATACGAATCCTCCTCCTTGAGATGATGCCCGACTTCGACAACCTATGAGAGATGCTGGAGCACAGCTCCGATTCGGTCCGACGTCTAACCAGGCGTTATCTCGAAGGCTTGGTTCATCAGCGCTTACATAGTGCGAGGAAAACGTAAGGTCGTTGATGACTTGCCCCACCAGGGTTGTCTTTCCTACCTGCCGAGGACCCAGAAGAACCTGGATAAGACCCCTCTTCTCGAAAACACGCTGATGAAGCTCTTTTAAATGGCGTCGTTTATACATGTTTTCCAAGGAGTTATGGTTTTGCTCAGTACGTTGAGTGATTTTACTCAGTATCCTGAGCAATATCAACGCCTAGTTTTAAAAAGCGTTGATTTACTCAGCAAACCCGCGTAACTTGTAATAATTCAACAAAATACAAGGAGTCCCCATGAATCTCAAGGGTCGCGACTGGATCACCACGCAGGAGTGGAGCGTCGAGGAGATCCAGCACCTGCTGGATCGCTCCACTGAGCTGAAGCGCCAATTCAAGGCGGGCGAGCCCCATCGGCTGCTGGCGGACAAAACGCTCTTCATGTTCTTCTTCGACAAGTCCACGCGCACGCGAAACAGCATCGAGGCCGGCATCACCCAGCTCGGCGGGCACGCGCACTTCATCGACAGCCAGACCAGCCAGATCGCCCACGGCGAGAGTCCGAGGGACATGGGCATCATCCTGTCGAGCTACGGCCACGGCATCGCCATCCGCCACGACCTCGTGCCGGGTGAGGGCAACGCCTACATGCGCGAAGTGGCAAAACACGCGACGGTGCCGGTGATGAACATGCAGTGCGACGTGGACCATCCCATGCAGACGCTCGCCGACCTGATGACGCTTCAGGAACTCCGTGGAAATAACTTGCACGGGCTGAAGATGACCGTCTCCTGGGCCTACGCGCCCAGCTACGCCAAGCCGCTCAGCGCGCCTCAGGGCTTGATCACGCTGATGACGCGCTTCGGAATCGACGTCACGCTCGCGCATCCGCCCGGCTACGAACTCATGGAGGACCAGGTCGCCCTGGCTCGCGCCAATGCCGAAGCCTCCGGCGCGAAATTCGAGATCACCGGCGACATGGACGCGGCCTTCGAGGACGCGGATGTGGTCTATCCCAAAAGCTGGGGCGCGTTGCCATACTTCGCCAAACCCGAAGAGGGTCTGGAGCTTTCAAAGAAATACCGCGACTGGATTTGCGACGAGCGGCGAATGAATCTGGCAGCGAAAGACTCGCAGTACATGCACTGCCTTCCCGCCGACCGGAACAACGAGGTCACGGACGCGGTCATCGACGGTCCGCGCTCGGTGGTCTATCAGGAGGCGGAAAATCGCATGCACACGGTCAAGGCCATCATGGCGGAGACGATGTAGTGGCCTGCATTCTCGGAGGACACTGCCTTCGCTGTGACTTCCGCATGAACGCGGATGCGGCTCAGTCGGCCTGCCCCCTCTGTGACGGTGGCATCGAGTTTCTATTGAAATTCAGCGATCAGGATGCCGATAGCGATCGCCTGTCCGCGATTCCCGATTTCAACATGGGACGCTACGAGGTGCTGCTCCCCTTGCCGGGACTCGCCGCCGCCGCCGAGGGCATCGGCGGTACGCCGCTTCTCGAGGCCAGGAACCTGGGTGCGGCCCTCGGTCTTGAGCGACTGCGGCTCAAGGACGACACGCGCAATCCGTCCGCCAGCCTCAAGGACCGCGCCACCCTGTCCGTATTGCTGGCGGCAAGAGAGCGCGGACATGTAACCGTGGCAACCGCATCCACGGGAAACGCGGCGGCCAGTCTAGCCGCATTGTCTGCTCGCATGAACATGGAAGCTGTCGTTTTTGCACCGAAGACCGCCCCGCCAGCCAAGTTGAACCAGATCAAATCCCATGGCGCACGCCTCTATCTGGTAGACGGCGACTACGACTACGCCTACGATCTCTGTCAGGCTGCAGTGCGGAAGTTCGGTTGGTATTCACGCAGCACGGGCAATAATCCCTATTGCGCCGAAGGCAAGAAAACCGTGGCCTTCGAGATTGCCGAGCAGTTGCAATGGAAAGCTCCGGATTTCGTTTTCGTTCCCACGGGTGACGGTTCCATTTTGGGATCCACTCACAAGGGCTTTCGCGAGTTGCTCGAACTGGGGTGGATAGACCGGCTTCCGCGCCTGGTGGCCGTGCAGGCCGAGGGGTCTTGCGCCGTGGTCGACGCCTGGGAAATGAAGCGCAACATTTTACCCGTGCAGTCCGCAACTCTGGCCGATTCCATCGCGGTAGACTATCCTCGAGACGGCGAGCGTGCACTTCGCGGCATCCAGGAAAGTGATGGATTCGGTATGCGCGTGAGCGATGATGAGATTGTGGAGGCCATGAACCTGCTGGCCCGCAGCGAAGGCGTCTTCGCTGAGCCGGCGGCCGCCGCATCTGTTGCGGGGCTCAAGCGTGCCATTACCGAAGAACTGCTTCCTTCCGAAGCCCTAACGGTGGCACTCATTACAGGTCACGGTCTCAAAGATAGTTCGGCTCTCAGCCCCAAGTGGGATGAACCGAAACTTGTCGCAAAGATGGGTGATCTGCCATGACGACTATCGAGTTGGAACTCCGCGTAAACGGACGGACCCTAAAGCGGTCCATTTCCCCTACGCTTCGCCTACTCGATTTTCTGCGTGACGATCTGGGCCTCACCGGGGTCAAGGAAGTTTGCGCCGAGGGCGAGTGCGGTGCCTGCACCGTTCTGCTCGACGGTCGTCCGGTGAACTCCTGCTTGATCCTCGCCGCGGAATGCGCCGGCGCGGAAGTGGTCACGATTGAAGGGATCGATCATCCCGTTCAAGAGGCCATGAAAAATACACATGCCGTGCAATGCGGCTATTGTTTCCCGGGGATGGTCCTGACCGCCGCCGATCTAATCGAGCGGGGCCGGGCGGGAAACCGAAAAGAGATCCGTGAGGGGTTGGCGGGAAACATCTGTCGCTGCACGGGGTACTCGAAGATCATCGATGCCGTCGAGGAGGCGGCCCGGAAGGGAGTCTAATGGACGAGGCTAAAGTTAAAGAGATGCACAAGTATTTCGCGATTGAACTCAACAACACCTGTTGGGATTTCATTGACCGGGCTGCCGAGCTGAGTGAAGATGAAGCCAACCGTCTCGTGGATCGCGCCCACGCTTCTCTCTTTCATTGGTCACAAGTAGGCGAGCCCGTAAACCTGGCTCGGGGGCATTACATGGTTTCGCGCGCCTATTCGGCGGCGGGAGGTCATGTAGAGGCGCTGCGCCACTCGACCATTTCCTTGAACATATGCAAGAAAAACGATATCGCCGACTTCGATATCGCCTTCGCCTATGAGGCCATGGCCCGGGCTCAGCAGCTTGGGAAAAACTTCGAGTGCAAGGAGTTGTTCATGGGTCTGGCAAAAAAAGCGGGCGACGAAATTGCCGGCGAGGAAGATCGCAAGGTTTTCTTCAGCGAGTTAGAAAAAGTCCCGGGATATCAGGGCTAGGTCTTGAACTACTCCCGTCCTAAGAACCTGGGCGAAGCTGCCCGGGCGCTCGCCGTGTCCGGCGCAATCGGGCTGGCCGGTGGAACCGACCTGCTCGTGCGTCTGGGGCGTGATAAAGCTTGGCCCACGGTTCTTGTCGATCTGAAAGCAATTCCTGAGTTGTACGGTATTCAATTGCATGGCGGGTTGCTTCGCATCGGTGCCACCACTCCGCTTTCGGAAATTATGGAATCCCCGAGCATCGATCAATTTCCAGCCTTGAGAAAGTCGCTACTCAGTTTTGCTGCGCGAGCCATTCGAAACAGGGCGACCCTGGGCGGCAACCTGGCCAACGGATCTCCCGCGGCCGACACGATCCCCCCTTTGATGATCCACGAAGCGGTATGCGTTACCCAGCATCGGAATATTCCCGTGGCCGAACTTGCCCAAGAGCCGGGGAAAACTGTGTTGAAGCCCGGAGAGATTATCGTTTCCGTAGAAATTCCCCTGCCACCCAATGACGCACAGAGCTTTTTCGTGAAGCTTGCGCCGCGAGAAGCCATGGCCATCGCCGTGGTGAATGTGGCGGGCCTCATTGTTCAGCGCGAGGGTGAAGTTGTGCTGGCTAGGATTGCTCTGGGCTCGGTAGCGCCGACGGTTATCAGGGCTCGGAATGCGGAGAAAGTATTGGAGGCCGGGGCACTCACGCCGGATGCGATTAAAGAGGCGTGCTTCACCGCGGCTGCGGCAGCAACCCCCATCGACGACATTCGGGCGACGGCGGATTATCGGAGACGCATGATCGTGAGTCTTTTGGGCTGGGAGTTGGCAAAGCACATTCCAAGCTCCTGATCTAACGGAATTCAAATTCCTTGTCAGAGAAGAGTCTCAGGCAAGCATCTACCGCACTGGTGTCGTGTTTTATTGGCTCTTCCGGATTTCGTGTGGGTAGCGAGCCATGATTCACCGTTTTCGGCTCTTTACTTTCGCACCGAGTGCGGCT
>CAYTPZ010000028.1:0-27233 GCA_964440095.1 uncultured bacterium
CAAGCTGCCACCGGCATCTGCATGAGTGAGACGGATCGCTTGCTGAAAAGTCCGGGCTTGGGATGCAGCGCCGGATGGTCTCACCGACCTCAGTATCTGATCAGGCGAAGTCCATCAAAAACAATCCTTTGAAGCGCTAAAAAGCACTAGACAAGATTTCAAGTTCGCGGGATACATGACCTTGGAGGTGAGAGATAATGTCCGCGAAAAAGTCCGAGCGGAAACGCTCCCAGGTCAAGTTCGATTTTGACACCGATTTCTCCGATTCCGCGAGTATCAAGGTCGTGGGGATCGGCGGCGCAGGCGGCAATGCCGTGGGTCGCATGATCGAGGCAGGATTATCCGGTGTCGACTTCCTGAACATCAACACCGACGCCCAGGTGCTCGCCGATAGCGACGCCCTGCATCGCGTGCAGATCGGCAGGAAGCTCACCAAGGGTCTTGGCTCGGGAGGCAATCCCGAAGTGGGACGCCGGGCCATGGAAGAAGATCTGGATGCCCTTGAGGAAATGCTCATGGGCGCGGACATGGTTTTCGTCACCGCCGGTATGGGCGGAGGCACAGGCACGGGCGCGGCGCCGGTGGTTGCCGAAATCGCCAGGCGTCAGGGCGCGCTCACGGTGGCCGTGGTCACCAAGCCCTTCCACTTCGAAGGACGCCGCCGCATCGGCGTGGCCGATGAAGGCCTCGACACCCTGCGCCGTCACGTGGACACGCTCATCACCATCCCCAATCAGCGCCTGCTCGAAGTGGTGGACAACACCGTCGCCTTCACCGAGGCCTTCCGCGTGGCCGACGACGTGCTGCTGCAGGCCACCCGCGGCATCAGCGATCTGATTACCGTGACCGGTATGATCAACCTGGATTTCGCCGACGTGAAGAGCATCATGGCCGGCATGGGCCCGGCCCTCATGGGCACCGGACAGGCCACGGGCAAGGAGCGCGCCGAGGAAGCCGCTCGTCAGGCCATCAGCTGCCCGCTTCTGGAAGATGTGGATATCGCCGGCGCCCAGGGCGTGCTCATCAACATCACCGGCAGCGAGTCCATGACCCTGCACGAGATCACCCACGCCACCGAGATCATTACCGAGGCCGTGGGCGAGGACGCCAATGTCATCTTCGGAACCGTGCTGGACCCTGGCATGGACGATGCAATGAGAGTTACCGTGATCGCCACCGGTTTCGGGGCCACACGGGAGTTTAATCAGGAGGAGCAGGAGGCACGCCGTCGAGAGCTTTTGGAGGGAAAAGGGAAATCCTTTGCCGCTGCTGCGGCATCAGCTTCAAGTGTAGCTCCTTCAATGAGTTCTGAGCCACAGGTCCAGCAGGAACTAAACCCTGAGCCCGAGCCAGAGTCCCAGCCCCAGTACCTTGAGGATCCCGTGGCTGAGCCGGTTCAGGTGATCGAGATCGTGCCCGAACCCGTGCCGGATGTTTCAGAGCCGCGTATGGATGAAGTCGCACCCATTTTGAGGGCCGAGCCCGAGGCCATGAAGAACGAGGCGGGCCTGAGGCCCAGCCAGTCGCAAACGGAGGAGTGGGAGGTCCCCACTTACCTCCGCAAACAGAACGATTAAGCGAAGAGGTCGCGATGCCTTCCCTTTTCCAGAAGCTGTTTCGGAAACAAGGGAACGAAGATTACAATGCGGGAATCGCCCTCTACAATGAAGGCCGTTTCTCCGAGGCCATCGAGAAGTTCGAAGTCGCCGTTGCGACGGCTCCCTTGCAAAGCACCACCTACCGCCTCGGCACCTTCTATGCGGCCGAGGCGCATGCCAATATCGGCAGATCCTTGCTCAAGGCCGGCGAACACGCAGCTTCTCTCGACCATTTCATCAAGGCTCTAGAGGAAACTCCCCATTTCCCCGATCTCCAGTACAACCTCGGTGTGGCCCGCTTCATGACAGGCGACAGGGAAGGGTCCATCGGACCTTTCCAAAAAGCTCTGGAGATCAATCCAGGATACGTAGAGGCGCGCTGCTTCCTGGCCGTGGCTCAGGACAGTCTCGGTCAGAAAGAAGAGAGCCGGACCGCTCTTAAGCAAGTACTTGAGGAACATGCAGAGATCCCCATCTCCGTGAACAAGTTCCTCCTGGTGCACCTGAAGGAGCGGGAAACGCTTATTCCCGAAATCGGGCCCGTGCTGGAATTGCTCGACAGTAATGCCCAGTTCCGCGAGGTCTATTCCGAGGGCATTGCCCAGTTCAATCTGCGCAACTACAATCTGGCCGCCGGGCTGCTGCAACAAGCCTCGTCCATGAAGCCCCACTATGCCGACGTTCAGTGCCAGCTGGGCCTGGCCCTGCTCAAAGATGGCAAGGTCACCGCGTCCATCGACGAGTTCCGTCAGTCCATCGAGATCAATCCAAGGTTTCTTGAGGCAGCCTTTTTCCTGGGTATGGCTCTGTTCCAGGAAGAGCGTTACCTGGAGGCCGAAGAGGCTTTCGAAAAGGCCCACTGCATTCGGGCCGAGGCCACCGATGTGCTCTATCACTTGGCCCTGTCGAAAATCCACTTGGGCAAGAACAAGGAAGCCGAGCAGATTCTCCGCAAAGTGCTGGCCTACAAACCGGCCTTCGCTCAGGCTCAATACGTGCTGGGTCTCCTGCGCTTTGAGGATGGGGATCCTGAAGAGGGCATTGCTCTGGTAAAAGAGGCCCTGGCCATCAATCCGCATCTTACCGAGGCGGAGCGCGACCTGGGGCTCATGTACATCGACCAGGAAGAATGGGATAACGCCGAGGAGCTTTTCAAGCGATTGGGCGAGAATAATCCCGACGATTCGGACCTCTACTGCTTCGTGGGGCGCAGCCATCTTGGCCGAGGAAATCTGGAGGCCGCCTGTCGTGACTTCGAGCGTGCCCTGAGCAAATCGCCTGAAAACCTTTATGCTCTCCAGGGGCTCAGCCGTTGTTATGTGAAGATGGGGCGTCCCGAAAAGGCACAGCCGCTTCTGGATCGGGCTTTGGCGGCCCATCCCGGTTTCCCGGATCTTTGGAAATTACAGGGAGCCCTGCTGTTTAAGTCCAGTCGTTTCGAGGATGCGGAGAAGGCCTATCGGAAATCCATCGAAGGCGCACCGCGGGATCCCGAGGCAAAACTGGGCCTGGCCATCGTGCTGCGCAATCTGGGACGCAATGAAGAGGCCGCCGCCATCATCCGAGAAATGCAGCTGCTCTATCCCGACCAGTTGGAGCTTCGGAAGATTCTCGGTGCTACTTTCCTGGACCTGGACGAAATCCCCTAGAACCTGGGCGGCCGGCGCACTATTGTGCGAGCATGCCCTCGTATAAACCATCACCCGACGGACTTGCCGGATCCTGCCAATACCTCAAAGGTGTGGGGCCGGCCCGTGCCATGGACCTTCGGCGCCTGGGCATCGAAACTCTGGAGCAGTTGCTCCTTCACTTCCCCCGTGAATATCTGGATCGAAGCCGACTGAGTTCCCTGGATGAACTGGTTCCCGGTCAGCGCGCTACCGTACGCGGGCGGGTCCTGGTTTCTTCCGAACGACGACCCCGTGGGGGTATGCGTATTCTGCAGGTGCTCCTGGACGACGATCGCGGGCGCCTGCAACTGGTATTTTTCAATCAGCCCTTCATGAAGAAGCTCCTTGCAAACGGCCGCGAGGTTTTGGCCAGCGGCGAGGTGGCGCTTTTCCGAGGGCAGATGCAGATGGCTTCCCCCGAGGTGGAGATTCTGGACGAGTCCGAAGATCAGGACGCCCGGGCTCCGGGTATCGTGCCGGTCTATCCGCTGACCAAGGGCATCCGTCAGCGTTGGCTTCGTGGAAGGGTTGCAGCCCTGCTCGAGCGGGACGATCTCATGGCCGAGCTGGAAGAAATCCTGCCCGAGTCCTGGCTGCGCAAATCGGGCTGGCCCTCACGCCGGGAAGCTTTTCGCCAGATGCATTTCCCAGAAAGTGACGAAGCGGCCGAGCTGGCCCTGGAGCGTTTCAAATTCGAGGAAGCCTTCCTACTGCAATTGCTCGGAGCCTTGAACCGCCAGCGCAATCGGCGGGAAAAAGGGCCGGTGGCGCCCGATGAATCCAGGCTCCTCGAGCGCTTCCTTTCGGGCCTGCCCTTCAAGCTCACCGATGCACAGGCCAAGGCCATGGATGAAGTGCTCGGCGACATGCGACAGGGCTACCGCATGAATCGCCTGCTTCAGGGCGATGTGGGTAGTGGCAAAACCGTGGTGGCTCTCGCTGCCTTCCTGCCCTTCATCGAGATGGGGATGCAGGGCGCCTTCATGGTGCCCATCGAAATCCTCGCAGTGCAGCACTACAAGAAGTGGGGGCCGACCCTCGAGGATCTGGGCATCCGCTGCGCTCTACTCACGGGCAGCACGCCGGCCAAGGAGCGCCGCGAAATGCTGGCGCGCTTGGCTGAGGGTGACATCCAACTGATATTCGGCACCCACGCTTTGATTCAGGACGACATTCGTTTTCACAAGTTGGGCTTGGCGGTGGTGGACGAGCAGCATCGCTTTGGCGTTATGCAGAGGGCGAGTTTCCACGAGCAGGGTAAACCCCACGTGCTGGTCATGAGCGCCACGCCCATTCCCAGATCCATGGCCATGACCCTCTATGGCGATCTGGACCTGTCCATCATCGATGAGATTCCGCCGGGGCGTCCGCCGGTGCTCAGCCGCCTGGTGCCCGAGGCCAAGCGCGGTGAGGTCTTTAGCTGGCTCAAGCAGCGCGTGGCCGAAGACGAACGAGCCTTCCTGATTTTCCCTTTGGTGGAAGAGAGCGATAAGCTCGAACTGGGAGCGGCCACCGAGGAATTCGAAGCGCTGCGCGACGGAGAGTTCAAGGGCATTAGCTGCGAACTGCTTCACGGACGGATGAACGGCGCGCGCAAGGCCGAGATCATGGAACGCTTCGCCAGCGGTGAAACCCGAATCCTTGTGGCCACCACGGTCATCGAAGTGGGTATCGATGTTCCCGAAGCCACGGTGATGCTCATCCACAATCCCGAACGCTTCGGCCTGAGCCAGCTGCATCAACTTAGGGGGCGAATCGGTCGCGGCAGCTTGAAAAGCTATTGCCTTCTCATTTTGCCCGAGGAACTCGGCGATGGCGCGAGGCAGCGCTTGAATCTGTTCGCGGCCCATCGCGATGGCTTCAAACTGGCCGAGGAGGATCTCAAGACCCGCGGCCCTGGTGATCTGTTTGGTGTGCGCCAGCACGGGCGACCCGACCTGCGGCTGGTTCATCCCCTGGAAGATGCGGGGGTGGTTGCCAAGGCCAGGGAGCGGGCCCGGCAATTGGTGGAAGCTGATCCCGAACTGATGGCCCCGGATCTCAGGGCCCTGCGCAATTTGCTGCGCCGACTTTTCATGGACCGCCTGCTTCTCTCGGGGGTGGGATGATCCCCATAGTTCCCGATTTGACCCCGGTAGGCACGGCCATTGCAGGTTCCGCAGATTCGTCAGCGGGAGAGAAAATGGAAACCGAGCACATCGTCTGCCCGTCCTGCGGGAAGAGCTATCCCGTGCCGCTCAAACTGCGGCAAAAGGGCCGGCTACAGGTGCGTTGTCCAAACTGTGGCAAGCGTTTCCAGCTTCGTCATCCCGAGGCCCAGCTGCCCGAGGTGGAAGTTCCCATTTCGGCGGAAGAGGCCGAAAATCAGGCCGGGGATCAGGAATTGCCCACCACGACGGCAAATTCCGACTCAGCATCGGACCTATCCACCGTACCCGCCCAGGCCCAGGATCCGGCCCTCATGGCCAGACGCAGCAAGCGTTTGGCCCGGGCTCTGATCAGCGATCTACTGCGTGGGCGAGAAGGGGAAAGAAAGAAATCACTGGAAGAGGGCACCATAATCCATATTTTTGGGGACAGCATTCGCCAGGCCTGGGATGAATTCACTCGTCAGGCTCCCGCGGATTTCGAAGATGCACCTCGTTACTTCAGGGAAGCGTTGAATGAAATCCTTGCCGAAGGAAAATCTCTCTTCTAGGGGCAAACTCATGGGCCCCCGTTTCCGGATCATTCCGGAAATGACAGACGGCGTACGCCTCAGCGTGGAACTGGAGATACCCAGCGATCTGCGCTACGTGGGAGCTGCGGCAGGATACTTCTCACGACTGGCCCGCGAGCATGGATTCCCCGAAATCGTATGGGCTGAGAATCTGCCCCTGGCCATGGACGAGGCCGTCACCAACGCCATCCGTCATGGAAACGGCGAGGACCCGGCCAAGCAGGTCAAGCTGCAGGCACGAATGGAAAACGGTGAATTGGATATCCGCGTTCAGGATGAAGGCGAAGGTTTCGATCCCGATGCCTTGTCCGATCCTCGTGAGGATGCAAGCATCTTTCGCACGAGTGGGCGAGGCGTGTTTCTCATGCGCACGCTCTGCGACGAAGTCAAATTCGAAGACTCCGGTCGCTGTGTAACCATGCTATTTCGCAAAGAGGATGAAGAGGAAGCCTAGTCGCTTTCCCACTGTCCGTCGTCTTCCCACTTCTTCAGTGAGATCTCCGTCAGCAGATTGTCGATCTGGCTGCGCACCCGCGCGTTCTGATCGGGCTCGAAGAGCACTTTCTTGATCTGCCCGTGACGATCCTTCTTCACATAGCGAATGGACTGAAGATCGCGCATGGGCACGAGGATGTCCCGGCTGGCGCGCACTTCCAAAGGCGTGCCTTCCTGATCCTCGGTGGGATTGTTGTAGGGATGCATGCCGAGACCCCAACCATAGGCCGTGAGCGTGCCCAGCAAAACCTTGAGAGTGTTTTGCCCCTGGACGGTGTCCAGATCGAGGTCTTCGGCGATGCTACGTTCCACTTTTTCGATGAGTGGAACCAGACGCTCGAGGATATCCTCGGGAAGTTCAAGATTCAGAAAACGGGCGAACATCTTCTGGACGACGATTTGCGTTTCAGCCATGGCTTCTCCGGAAAAGAAACTGTTACGAGGGGGAACCGAACTCCCGGTTCGAGTTTTGCAAGATCCGCGCCGGAGCTTGACACAAGTCCCTGTAACAGCCTAGCTTGAAGTACAGGATCAAGCGCCTGAGGTCTCTTTCGAGCCAAAGGAATGACGAATATGCGGCAAGCCCTGACATTTCTGATCCTCTTGGCCTTTGCCGGAGCGGTTTCCGCCGATTCTCCAAGCCATCCCCTGGCTTCATCCCCGGAAACCAGCCTCAGTCTGGGCAATTCCTCGCTCCTGGAGTGGGGGCCCAGCACCTTGGGCTTCAGTCAGTCCTGGGGCGGTGGCGAGAGCCGCTCTCAAGGCTTCTTGCTCAAGGAGTTCCGCTCGCAGCTGCATCCCAGCCTGGTTTTCAGCGCCAATTTCGGAATGAGCTTTGAACCCGGCGCCATGAGCGGCCGCCAGGACGGCAACGCCCACTTTGTGATCCCCGAAGCCACCCTCACCTGGACACCCGCCGAGAACACCATGATCTGCCTGCAATTTCAGCATGGGCGACTCTGGGACGATCCCAGGTTCAACGACGGGCACTATGGTTACAATTTCAAATATGGCCGTCCCGATCTCTTCGGTGAAACGCCCTAAAATCGCTTGACCGTTTATTTTAGCCCGGACTATTCTGCGTTCAGGTGTGAGAGAAACGCAGTACATTTTAGGAGTCCGGATGCCCCCCATCGCCTGGTATCGTCGCCTGGGCCGTCGTTCTAAACGTAAACAGCTTGTCTCCCAATGGCTTGAGTCCGATGGTCTCGCATTTGCTCCCCTGCGCGAGTGGATGAAGGTCTGCCTGGCCGAGGGGGAAGACGGTGAAGTGGAAGCGGTCTTCGCCGAGATCACCGATCTCAGCCGTGTGCCCGCGTCCGATTTTCCAGATCTTCTGGACATCAGCTATACGGGCCAGCTCTACGAGCAAGGTCTCCGCATGGCCGATGCCTGGATGGAGCGCGAGCCCGAGTCCTCGGGTCCCTACAATCATGCAGCCCGACTCTACTCCCAGATGGGACGCTTCGAGCAATCCCACGAATTGCATCGTTTGGCACTGGCGCGCAGCGATGAGCCCTCCGAGAGTTGCTATCAGTATGGTTGCACCCTGCTGAGGGAGAAGCGCCTAGAGGAAGCCGAGAACGCCTTCCGCGAAGCCCTGCTCCTGGATTCCCGTTTGGGAAAGGCCTACACCAATCTGGGATTCGTCCTGGATCACAAGGGTGACACCGAGGGTGCCATCCAACAGTTCAAACGTGCCATTCAATTGGATCCTCAAAATGCGGCGGGCCATTACAACCTGGGCGCGATCTATGCCGAGCGCGGCGAATTCGATCTGGCCATTCGCCTTTTCAACAAGGCCCTGGAACTCGATCCTGCCAGCCAGGAAGGCCGCCTCAATCTGGGACTGGCTCTCTTCAATTCCAATCGCCATGCCGACGCCATCGAGCAATTCGAAAAAGCGCTCGTGCAGAAGCCCGGCAACGGAGAGGCATGGTTCTTCCTCGGGGTGAGTCTTTCCCGCATGGGCGCCCATAATCGTGCGCTGGGGGCCTTCCAGAAAGCCAGGGGCTATTTCCCTGAAGATCCTCGGGTTCTGCACTACCTGGGGCTCTGTCATGTGAATCGCAACGAGTATGGAAAGGCCCTACCCATATTCAAGCAAGTGCGCGAACTCATGCCCGAGGATGGACGCAATCACTACTACCTGGGCATCGTCTACGACAAGATGGGTGAGCGCGAGCGCGCGGAGCGGTCTTATCGCAAAGCGGAATCTTTGGGTCACCGGGTGCTCACGCGTGCAGCCGGACAATTCTAAGGCGGCGGCGTGACAGTTTGGGAAAGCTTCCTGCTGGGCCTCATCCAGGGGCTGACCGAATTCCTGCCCGTGAGCAGCAGCGGACACCTGACTCTGTTCGGCGCCTGGTTGGGAGTTTCGGGGGGAGAAGGCGATCCCTACCGATTCTTCGTGGTGGCCACACACTTCGGAACCATGCTGGCCATTCTTCTCTACTACCGCCGAGATCTAGGCGAGCTCATCGCCGCATTTTTCCGCACCCTGGGTCGGGGTGGGCGGCCCCTGGAAAATGATATTCCGCGACAGAAGCTCATCGGCATCATCGTGGCGGGAACAATCCCGGCGGTGATCGTGGGCCTCACCCTCGACGACACCCTCGAGCGGCTTTTCACCGAGCCCTTGCCGGCTGCCATCTTTCTGACGATTACGGGATTCATCCTGCTGAGCACAAGGTGGACGGGACTCAAGGCTAAAAATGAAGTGAGCTGGAAGTCTGGCCTGCTCACAGGCCTGGCTCAGGCCTTCGCTATTTTACCGGGCATCAGCCGCAGCGGATCGACCATCTCCATGGCCTTGGCAGCGGGGGTGGATCGCAGGGAGGCAGCTCGCTTCGCATTCTTGTTGGCCATTCCGGCCCTGGCGGGGGCGGCACTTTTCGATACGCTGAAGATCGAATCCCTGGCAGCCGTTGATTGGCCCGTAATCCTGGTGGGCATGGTCACGGCCTTCATTTCGGGCTTCTTCGCGCTGGTCTGGCTCATTCGCCTGCTCGCCAAGCAAAGCTTCTGGAAGTTCGCCTTCTACTGTTGGGGGATCTCCGCACTGGCTCTTGTGATGATTCTCACCGGCCAACTCTAAACTCACGCAGCCAAGATCCGCAAATAATTACAGTATAAGCGATTACAAGCCCTCTTTGTATTTCTTATCCGAAATATTCAAAAACACTGTTGACATGCCTTTACGGCTCCGTTAACGTCGCTTCATATGCTACCGGCAGGTAGGAATAACTACTACCACAAGCACTCTGAAAAGGCTTCCCCGACTCGTAAATTCCGAGGTTTCCATGTTGCTTAGGAATCCGATTCGAACCGTTCAAGCGCGGATCTCCGGTACCGTCACGACACTGCTTTTCCTATCCGTCTTTATGAGTCCCCTTGAGCTATTGGCCCAGGGCTCGCCGGCGGAATTCTTCAGAAGCAGCTGTGTGGCATGTCACACCATTGGTGGGGGGCGCCTGGTCGGGCCGGATCTTAAAGGAGTCACCGATCGACAGGATCGGGACTGGCTCCAAGAATTCATCCTGAATCCTCTGGAAATACTCAACTCAGACGATCCCTATGCAGCGAAAATCCTATCGGAAGCCAATGGCGTTCAGATGGCCCCCGTCGTGGGCATGACGGCTGAGATGGCATCCCAGCTCTTGGATCTTATCACGAGGGAATCAGCCTTGGAGGATTCCGAATTTTTGGGCCCGAAGAAACTGCGTGAGGCAACAGCCGATGATGTGGCCGCCGGGGAAAGGCTATTCATGGGCTCGGAATCCTTGTCGGCTGGGGGGCCGGCCTGCATATCCTGTCATCTTGTTTCGGGGATGAAAGGATTCGGCGGCGGTCGTCTCGGCCCAGACCTCACTCAGGCCGATACACGACTCGGGGGGATGGTCGGGCTGTACAATTGGCTGCAGTCTCCACCCACCGAACAGATGAAAGCGACATTCGACGGCCAGGATCTGGCAGAAGACGAAGTCTTCGCCCTGGCTTCCTACTTGGGCACCGTGGCAGAGAGCCGCGAAACACGCGTGTTCAGTGACATGAATACTATCACCTTCGGATCCATGGGCTTGATCGGTGCCATGATGATGATGGCCGTCTTCGGCGGCATATGGTGGTGGCGAATGCGTTCCGTCCGGGATCCCATGATCAGGGCCGCCAAGGCCGGACGCAGGCAAGTCAAAATACAATCGGGAGGACAGAATGGCTGACGGCAAGGGTCGCGTTCCCTGGATCACGGACAAAGTGTCTCCCGAATCCCGCGGTTGGGAGGAGTTTTATCGCAACCGTTGGCAGCACGACAAGGTGGTGCGTAGTACCCACGGCGTGAACTGCACGGGAAGCTGTACCTGGAACATCTTCGTGAAGGACGGCATCGTCACCTGGGAGATGCAGGGCACCGACTATCCCCTGCTTGAGAAGAGTCTTCCTCCTTATGAGCCCCGCGGTTGCCAGCGCGGCATATCCTTCTCCTGGTATCTCTACAGCCCTCTTAGGGTGAAGTATCCATACATCCGCGGCGTCATGCTGGATCTGTGGAAGCAGGCCCGTCTTGTACACGATGACCCGGTGGATGCCTGGAAATCGCTCGTCAACAATCCGGAAGATCGAAAGAGTTGGCAGGAAGCGAGAGGCAAGGGCGGATTCCGCCGCACCGACTGGGACACGGTTCTCGAGATCATGGCCGCCTCGAACATCCACACCATCAAAGCACATGGCCCCGACCGCATCGCCGGCTTCTCGCCCATTCCGGCCATGTCGATGATCAGTTATGCAGCCGGCTCGCGCATGCTTCAACTCATGGGCGGCATCTCCTTATCGTTCTACGATTGGTACTGCGACCTGCCCAATGCTTCCCCCGAAGCCTGGGGCGAGCAGACTGATGTGAATGAGTCGGCCGATTGGTACAATGCCAAGTTGCTCGCGGTCATGGGCTCCAATCTCAACATGACCCGTACGCCCGATTGCCACTTCGCCGCCGAGGCGCGGCATAATGGCACGAAGATGTACGTCTTCGCACCGGACTTCAATCAGGTGGCCAAGTATGCCGATCAGTGGGTACCCATCAACGCAGGTCAGGACGGCGCCTGGTGGATGGCGGTCAATCATGTCCTGCTCAAGGAATTTCACGTCGACCGTCAGGTTTCCTATTTCACGGACTACACGAAACGCTACACCGATGCGCCCTTCCTCGTGGAAATTGACAAATCTAAGAAGTCGAACAAGGCCGGCAAACTGTTTCGTGCGAACCAAATTGATCGATACTCAAACGTGGAGCATGGCGATTGGAAGATGCTGGTCTGGGACGCCGCGGAATCCCGTCCGAAGATGCCGGGGGGAAGTTCCGGTTTTCGTTGGGCCGACCGGGAAAAGGGCCACTGGAACCTCAAACTGGAAGACCCCCTCGACGGCAGCCCCATCGATCCCCAGCTGAGTTTCTTAGACGACTGCGACGAAGTCCTGCAGATTCAGTTGGATGATTTCGGTGAGGGAAACACCCTGAACAGAGGTGTGCCCGCCAAAAAGATCCAGACGGCAGAAGGTGAATCCATCTGGGTGACCACGGTCTACGATCTGCTTATGGCGCAGTACGGCGTGCCTCGCGGACTACCGGGCGCCTATCCCACAGATTACAACGACGACAGTCTACCCTACACGCCTGCCTGGGCGGAAAAGTACACGGGCATTGGGCGAGAGGATCTCATCCAGTTCGCACGAGAATGGGGCAGCACGGCCGAAAATACCGATGGCAAGTGCACCATTATTATCGGTGCGGGAATCAATCACTGGTACCACGCCAATCTCATGTATCGCGCTGGTATTCATGCGCTGATGTTCTGCGGATGCGTGGGTGTGAACGGCGGCGGCCTGGCCCACTATGTGGGGCAGGAGAAGCTGGCTCCGGGCGAGCCTTGGGGAGCCATCGCATTCGCTAAAGATTGGTACGGCCCATCACGACTTCAGAACGCGCCCAGCTGGCACTACGTCAACACGGATCAATGGCGATACGAGAAATCCTTCACGGACTATCACACCGTTCCCGGCGATCAGGAAGAAGGCTCGCTGGCCCAGGGCCACACCATGGATGTGCAGGTGCAGGCCGTGAAAAACGGATGGATGCCTTTCTATCCCCAGTTCAACAAGAACAGCCTGGATCTGGCCGAGGAAGCCGAAAGTGCCGGTGCAGGGAGCGAAGCTGAAATCGCTCAGCACGTGGTGAAGGATTTGCAGTCGAAGGATTTGAAATTCTCGGTGGAGGATCCCGATGCCTCCGAGAACTGGCCACGTGTCTGGTACATCTGGCGTGGCAACGCGCTGATGTCCTCCAGCAAGGGCCACGAATACTTCCTCAAGCACTACTTGGGAACCCACAACAATGCCATCGCCGATGATTTCGCCAAGGAGTCCGTGAAGGAGGTGGTCTGGCATGAGAAAGCACCCAAGGGGAAGATGGACCTGGTGGTGGATCTCAACTTCCGCATGGACACTTCGGCGCTCTATTCGGACATCGTGCTTCCGGCCGCGACATGGTATGAGAAAGCGGACTTGAACTCCACCGACATGCACAGCTTCATCCACCCCTTGTCCGCAGCTGTGCCACCCTGTTGGGAATCCAAAAGCGATTGGCAGATCTTCCGGGCAATCGCCGAGAAATTCTCGAAGCTGGCCGAGAAGCACTTCCCCGATAAGGTCAAGGACATCGTAGCCGTGCCCTTGGCCCATGACTCGCCGGCCGAGATCGCCCAGCCCGAAATTCTCAATTGGTCCAAAGGCGAAGTGGATCCCATTCCAGGGAAGACCATGCCCGGCTTCAAAGTGGTGGAACGGGATTATAAAAATCTACATCGCCAGTTCATCAGCTTTGGACCTTTGGCCAGGGCCAATGGCCTCGGTGCACATGGCACTCACTACAACATCGAAGACCATTACGACGACATTCTCGATACGCCTGCAACGGTGGAGTGGGAGGGGAACAAGTACCCATCTCTGCTCGAGGACGAAGAAGTCTGCGATGTCATCCTCAAGCTGGCCACGGTGACCAATGGAGAGCTCGCCTATCGATCCTACAAGGCCATGGAGGAGCGCACGGGTCTGTCCCTAACCCCCTTGGGCGAGAAAAACCGCTCGGTGCGAACCGACTACAAAGGCATTCAGACGCGGCCTCAGCGCTTCATCAACAGTCCCATGTGGTCGGGTCTGATTGAAGATGGTCGGGCCTATGCTCCCTTCACCTACAACAAGGAAGCACTGGTGCCTTGGCGCACGCTCACGGGAAGACAGCACTTCTACTTGGATCAGCAGGGATATCGCCAGTTCGGTGAGCATCTGCCCACCTACAAGCCCAAGCCATTGCCCACCCAGTATGCCGACCTGCGCGTAACCGACCCCAAGGAGATCGCGAAGCTCGGAATTCCCGTGGGTTTCACGACTCCGCAGGGCAATTCGCCTTCGCTCATGCTGAACTACCTGACGCCCCACGGGAAATGGCACATCCATTCGACCTATGGCGACAACCATCGAATGACCACCTTGTCGCGCGGCATCGAGCCTTTCTGGATCAATCACCTGGATGCAAAGAGCATCGACATCGATGACAACGACTGGGTGGAGGTTCACAACGATCACGGTGTGGTGGTCACGCGCGCGGCGGTGAGTGCCAGGATACCGCGGGGTATCTGCATCATCTATCACTCGCCCGAGCGAACCCTGGGCGTGCCCAAGTCGCCGCTTAGAAAGGGCAAGCGTGCGGGAGGACACAACAGTCTCACGCGTACTCGCCTGAAGCCGAACCTCTTGGTCGGCGGCTACGGCCAGTTCACCTATCACTTCAATTACTGGGGCCCGGTCGGCACAAACCGCGACACGCACATCATCGTGCGGAAGCTGCCCAAACTCGACTGGTAATCAAGGAGCTTTCATGGAAGTTCGATCCCAGATCTCGATGGTGTTCCACCTGGACAAGTGCATCGGTTGCCACACTTGCAGCGTTGCGTGCAAGAACATCTGGACCGATCGCAAGGGCACCGAATACATGTGGTGGAACAATGTAGAGACGAAACCCGGCACGGGATATCCTTCGAAGTGGGAGGACCAGGATGCCTACCAGGGCGGATGGGAAGCGCCCGACGGCAAACTACGCTTAAGGTCGACTAGTAAGAGCAAGTCGCTGTTCAACATTTTCCATCATCCCCACCAGCCGACGCTCGACGAGTACTACGAGCCATGGACCTACAAGTACGAGGATCTTTTCAACGCGCCCAAGGGCGATGATCAGCCCACGGCCCGGCCCATTTCCATGCTTACCGGCGAGCATATCGATATTCAAGCGGGACCCAACTGGGATGACGATTTGGGTGGCTCGGAAATCTACGCCGCCAACGATCCCAACCTGGATTCCCTGAGCCAGGAAGAGCGCGATCAGCTTTCGGCCATCGAAAGGCTGGTCTTTTTCTATTTCCCGCGCATCTGCAATCATTGCATCAATCCCGCCTGTGTGGCGGCCTGTCCGTCGGGGGCCATGTACAAGCGTGGAGAAGACGGCATTGTACTCATCGATCAGAAAGTTTGCCGTGGTTGGCGTTCCTGCGTGGCGGCCTGTCCCTACAAGAAGACCTATTACAACTGGTCCACGGGCAAGTCGGAGAAGTGCATCCTCTGTTTCCCCCGAGTTGAGACGGGGCAGGCGCCGGCCTGCTTCCACTCCTGTGTGGGGCGAATTCGCTACCTGGGAGTTCTGCTCTATGACGCCGAAAAAATCGAAAATGTGGCAGGCCTTCCCGATGAGGAACTGATCGAAGCTCAGCGCGACGCGATATTGGATCCCTTCGATCCCGAAGTCATCGCGGCGGCCCGTGAGTCGGGTGTGGACGACAGCACCCTCGAGTACGCACAGAAATCTCCCGTCTACAAGTTCGTGAAGATCTGGAAGATCGCGCTTCCGCCGCATATCGAATACCGCACACTTCCCATGTTGTTCTACGTGCCGCCCCTATCGCCGGTGATGCATCGGCAGACGGGCGAGACGGTCACCCGTGTGTCCGATCGCTTCTTCCACGAAATTGATGAGGCGCGCGTGCCCATGCAGTTTCTTGCGAACCTGTTTGGCGCAGGGCAGACGGAGCCTGTTCGATACGCACTGCGGAAGCAGATGGCGATTCGAACCATGCGTCGCCAGGCCACGGTGGGAGATCAGCAAGAAGGCATCGTCGACGAAGCCTTGGCCGAGGCGGACAGCACTATGGAAGAGGCCGAGGCCATCTATAAACTCACCTCTCTCTGCACTTTCGATGAACGATTCGTGATACCTCCCTCTCACCGTGAACTTGCTATCGAGGCAATGAAAGATCCTCTCGATCACAAGAAAGAAGTTGGATTCGGATTCACCCACGGACCGAGGCGGGGGAAATGATCAGAGTCGCCAGCGATCCCTTCGAGCAGCTTTCACAATTCCTCGAGTATCCGGCGGGGTGTTTCAGGGAAGAACTCACCGAGTTCCTGCCCATGATTAAAGAGCGCTTCCCGGAAGCGGCCAGCTACCTGGAAACATATATGCAGGGAGTGAAGGATTTAGCGCTGACCGAGGTGGAAGAGCTCTACACGCGCACCTTCGACATCAACCCGGCATGCACGCTCGAACTCGGATGGATCCTTTACGGGCAGCAGTATGAGCGTGGCGCCTTTCTCGTCCGGATGCGTGAATTGCTTCGCAGCCACGAAGTCGAGGAGCGGGGTGAACTTCCGGATCATCTGACTTACGTCCTGAGGGCGCTTTCGCGCATGGCCGAGAATGAGGCCCTAGCCTTTTGTCAGAAGGAAGTTCTTCCGGCGGTCACGAAGATGCGCGAAGGCTTCGCAGACAGCGACAATCCTTACACCTCGGTTCTCGAGGCTGTTCTCTCTGCCTTGAGTCACTTCGCAAAATCCGGTGGTAGCGATCTCCAAAGCTCAAACGAGGCACGGAAATGAATTTTGCAAGCAGCTTCTCGGGTAGTGCAATCTTTAGCTATCTTGATCAGTTTTTCTTCGGGGCGTTACCCTACTTGGCCCTGGTTCTCTTCTTCCTCGTGACCATCATTCGCTACCGAAACACCCCCTTTACCTATTCCAGCCTTTCGTCGCAATTTCTGGAGAATAGGACACACTTCTGGGGCATGGTTCCTTTCCACTACGGATTGCTTATGGTCTTACTCGGCCATCTGATCGGCTTTCTTGTTCCTCGGTCGGTACTGGCCTGGAATGCTGTTCCCCTTCGCCTTTACATTCTGGAACTGTCGGCGCTTATTTTCGGCTTTCTCGCATTGATCGGCTTTGTCATTGCCATGTGGCGCCGAATCGCGGGCTCGCGGATCAGGAGCGTTACGAGCCCCATGGACTGGGTGCTCAACGCACTTCTTCTCTTCCAATTGATCAGCGGTGTTGAAGTGGCCATCGTTTACGGCTGGGGATCTTCCTGGTATGCGGCGACTGCCACTCCCTATCTTTGGTCCATTTGGAAACTCAATCCAGAGATCGCTCTAGTCACGGCCATGCCGCTCATGGTCAAGCTGCACATCATTTCGGCATTTGCGATCATTGCGGTATTTCCCTTCACAAGATTAGTGCACGCGATCGTGGCGCCTCTTCACTATCTGATACGTCGCCGGCAGGTTGTTCGTTGGAACCGTGCCCCGGAAAAACGCCTGTAGAGAATTCCGACAAGCCCTCGAAACCAAGGTGGACTGATGAGCAAGATCGACCGTTGGGATGTAGAAGATCAGGGATTCTGGGAGGAAAAAGGAAAGCGGATCGCTAATCGCAATCTGTGGATCTCCATTCCCAATCTACTGTTGGCCTTCGCCGTCTGGCTCTATTGGGGCATGGTGGCGAAGTTCATCCAGAAGGTACACTTCGCCGACACGAGTCTATTCGATTTCACCTTCATGAACGGTGGGGAGGCCTATTCGGGCGATGCCTACCGAGCGCTGCTTTTCACTCTGCCGGCTGTCGCAGGTTTGGCGGGCGCCACACTTCGCATTCCTAATTCCTTCATGATCGCCATTTCCGGCGGCAGGAATGTGAAATTCATGACCACGCTTCTGCTGCTCTTTCCAGCATTGGGCGCGGGCATCGGGCTGCAGAATCCCGACACTCCCTTCATTCTGTTCATCCTGCTCGCAGCCATGTCGGGTGTCGGCGGCGGGGCCTTCGCATCTTCAATGTCCAACATCAGCTTCTTCTTCCCCAAGCGAATGCAAGGACTATCGCTGGGACTGAACGCGGGGCTGGGTAACTTGGGCGTGAGTGTAATGCAGTTCCTGCTGCCGTGGATTATCACCTTCGCTGCCTTCGGTAAACTGGGTGGCGATCCCGTGAGTCTCGGTGAAAAATCAATCTGGATTCAAAATGCCGGCTTCGTTTGGGTGCCCATTCTGGCTTTCTTCGGAATCCTGGCCTTCATCTTCATGAATAACCTCCCCCAGCATAAATGCGGTCCCGCTCCTGTAGCCATCGCCAAATATCTCTGGCTGACTCTGCTCGGATTCATCGGGGCGGGCGTGGGCATTTTCCTCCTGATCATCCCTTGGGGTGGGTTCCCGGTTCTCATTAAAACCTTCATTGTTCTAGTAGTAGCAGTGGGAATCACTCTGCTTGTGATGCGCTTCATGACGCCCAGGGAAACCAAGAAAAACCTGGTGGGTCAGTTCGAGATTTTCAACAACAAGCACAACTGGATCATGACCTGGCTCTATACCATGACCTTCGGTTCCTTCATCGGCTACGCCAACGCGTTTCCCAAACTCATCGACGATGTTTTCGGAGTCATACGCGTAGGAACGGATGGTCTTCCCCTGGCCGAAGGCCTCATCAATCCTAATGCACCCATCTCCGCTAAGTTCATTTGGATCGGCGCGGGCGTGGGGGCCTTGATCAGACCTCTAGGAGGATGGCTCTCCGACAAGTTGGGCGGGGCGCGTGTAACGCACTGGGACACCTTGGTTATGATCGCCGCCACCATCGGCGCGGGGTTCTTTGTTTCCCTCGCCAACCAGTCGCCAACACCCGAAAAATACTTCCTGCCCTTCCTGCTTCTTTTCGTGCTGCTCTTCGCCACCACGGGAATCGGCAATGGCTCCACCTTCCGCATGATTCCGATGATCTTTTCAAAGGAGCAGGCGGGTCCTGTCCTCGGTTGGACTTCCGCCATAGCCGCCTATGGTGCCTATCTAATTCCGAAGATATTCGCCACCCAGATCAAGGCTGGTACTCCTCAATACGCTCTTTACGGTTTCGCTGCCTACTACCTGAGTTGTCTCGTCGTGAACTGGTGGTTCTACGCACGGAAGAACGCGGAGATCAGCTGTTGAGTATTCGATTACCGTACACAATGCATCCAAGGGGAGATTGAATCGTGGAAATACGGAACAAAGCCACACGCATAGACCTCTTCAGTCTGAAGACGCCGCAGATGCGCGCCTTTCACATGTCATGGTTCGCGTTTTTCCTGTGTTTCTTCGCCTGGTTCGGTATTGCACCGCTCATGGCGGTGGTCCGCGGTGAACTCGGGCTGACGAAAGAACAGATCGGCAATACGATTATCGCTTCGGTGGCCATTACCATCGTGGCAAGACTCTTCATTGGATGGCTCTGCGACCGTATAGGGCCGCGCCTCAGCTATACCTTCCTGCTCATCTTCGGATCCCTTCCGGTCATGGCCATCGGCCTGGCCCAGGATTACAACAGCTTCCTGCTTTTCCGCCTGGGTATCGGCGTGATCGGCGCCTCCTTCGTGATCACCCAGTACCACACCTCGGTGATGTTCGCGCCCAATGTGGTGGGAACGGCCAACGCCACATCGGCGGGCTGGGGTAATTTGGGTGGTGGCGTTACGCAGATGGTGATGCCCTTGGTCTTCGCCGCCTTCCTCGCTTTCGGCTACACGGAATTCCTGAGTTGGCGCCTGTCCATGGTCGCGGCCGGAGCCGTCTGTTTCCTTACGGGAATCGCCTACTACTTCTTCACCACCGACTTGCCTGAGGGGAATTTCAAGGAGCTTCGAGAGCGGGGGGAATACACTTCCGTTAAGAAATCCAAAGGGGCCTTCTTAAGTGCCGCGAAGGATATCCGGGTCTGGGCCCTCTTTCTCGTCTACGCCGCTTGCTTCGGCATCGAACTGACCATCAACAACATCGCAGCCATCTACTACATGGACAACTTCAGCCTCGGCCTAAAAACCGCAGGGCTGGTGGCAGGACTTTTCGGCCTGATGAACATATTCGCTCGCACCTTGGGCGGATTTATCAGCGATCGCTTCGTGCAAAAGGGCGGCCTTCGCGGACGCGTGCGCTGGCTCTTCATCGCTCTTCTAGTGGAGGGCGTGGCCCTGGTTTTCTTCTCGCAGATGAAGATCATCGCCCTGGCCATCCCCACGATGATCCTGTTCAGCCTCTTCGTCCAAATGTCAGAGGGTGCTACATACTCTGTGGTTCCCTTCATCAACAAGAAAGCCTTGGGGGCGGTGGCGGGAATCGTGGGTGCGGGCGGCAATATGGGTGCGGTCGCCGCTGGATTTCTAATCCGAAGGGAGGACGTTTCCTATTCGCAGGGTCTCCTGATATTGGGAGGACTCGTTTCGCTTGCGGCCTTCTTCACCTTCCTTGTCAGGTTCAAACCGGCTGAGGAAGCCGCTGCCGCCGAAGAGTTTGAAACGGCCATGGCGAGTCGTCGCGCGGAAATGGCCGATCGCGTTCCCATCCAGGATCTCATTCCCGGAATCAAACATATTCGTCCCATGGACGCGCTTCGCATCTATCTTGGTATCGCCCTGGTGCTCAAGGGTGTCTACTTCATTATGAATCTCTCGGAAGTGGAGGCATCTCTCGCCCTGGGTGAAAATCTCGGTATCGGACAGACCATGATCGCCTGGTCTGTGGTCTTCGCGCATATTATTGCGGGTGCGAGTCTGGCCTTGGGATTCATCACAAGAGCCGCAGCTGGAGCCAATGCCCTGATCATGATCGGCGCGGTCGTCGCAAGCCTAACCGGTGGAGCTGCGGGTGGAATCCTGGGCGCGAATCTGAACTTCCAGTTCACTCTCTTCACTCTATTTGCACTGTTGTTGTTGGTCTGGCGCGGATCGGGTCCTTTCTCCCTGGACCACCTGCTTCGCTTGGACAGGGAGAAAGAACCGGAGATTTTCTAGCCGTCCAGTAGAGCGCTTTAAGAGCGTCCCAGTGCATGAGTATCGTGGCCTGCTCGCCGCAGTCAAGGGGCAGTACTCCGATGAGTTCATCCGTGCAGGGCGGCCTAGCGCCAGAGAGCATCAACCCGAAAGCTCGGAACTGGCGACTTGTGGCAGGAGACTGGCCGCTTGACCCTCTCGGGCCCTTTCCCTACTATGCTGCATTACTCATTGAACTTTGGGCACTTCCGCAATTGGCCCACGAGCCGGAGCAGCATCATGAGCACCCGTAGCAGCAGTATGGACAAGACCTATGACCCCACGAAATTGGAGCGCGAGCTCTACGATATCTGGGAGCGCGAAGGCTATTTCGAGCCTCGTCCCGATGCCAAAGGTCGGGATCCCTACGTCATCGTAATTCCGCCGCCCAACGTGACCGGAATTCTTCATATGGGGCACGTGCTCAACAACACGCTGCAGGATATTCTCATCCGCTGGAAGCGCATGCAGGGTTTCGAGACCCTTTGGGTGCCCGGCAGCGATCATGCGGGCATCGCCACGCAGAATGTGGTGGCGGGCAAACTGCGTGAAGCGGGCCAGAACCCCCGCGAGATGGGCCGTGAAGCTTTCCTGGAAAAAGCCTGGGAGTGGAAGGACGAATACCAGTCGCGCATCATGGGACAGCTTCGCCGCCTGGGCTGCAGCCTCGACTGGAAGCGCGAACGCTTCACCCTCGACGAGGGTCTCAGTCGCGCGGTGGGCAAGGTCTTCATTGATCTGTTCAACGAAGGGCTCATCTACAAGGGCCACTACATCGTCAATTGGGATCCCATGTATCAGACGGCTCTCAGCGACGAGGAAGTGGAATTCAAAGAGGTGCAGGGCAAGCTCTGGCACTTCCGCTATCCCATGGAAGACGGCGATGGCTACCTTGTGGTGGCGACCACGCGTCCTGAGACCATGCTGGGCGACACGGGTGTTGCCATCAACCCCAACGACAAATCCAAAGCTGCGTTCCGCGGCAAGCGCTGCACGCTGCCCTTGGTGGGGCGCAGCCTTCCCATTATCGAAGACGAGTTTGTGGACCCCGAGTTTGGCACAGGCTTCGTGAAGGTGACGCCGGCCCACGATCCCAACGACTTCGAAATGGGCAAGCGCCACGATCTGGAAGAAGTGGTGGTCATTGGTCCAGATGGCCACATGAACGAGACCGCAGGTGAGTTTGCCGGCATGGATCGCTTCAAGGCGCGCAAGGCTATCGTGGCCAAGCTGGAAGAGATGGACCTGGTCGAGAAGATCGAAGATTACATGCACTCGGTCGGTCATGGCGACCGCAGCGGCGTGCCCATCGAGCCCTATCTGTCCGATCAGTGGTTCGTGAAAATGAAGCCTCTGGCCGAAGCGGCCATCGAGGCTGTGAAAAGTGGCGAGGTCACGCTCACGCCGCCCCGCTGGGAAAAAACCTATATGCACTGGATGGAGAATATCCGCGATTGGTGCATTAGTCGCCAGCTCTGGTGGGGACATCGCATACCTGTTTGGACGAATTCGGAATCCGGTGAGCAGAAGGCCAGCCTGGAATGTCCGGGCGATTCTGCAGAGTGGACACAGGATGAAGACGTGCTCGACACCTGGTTCTCCAGTTGGCTCTGGCCCTTCAGCGTGCACGATTGGCCGGACGAGACCGAGGCCCTGAAGAAGTATCATCCCAGCAATGATCTGATCACGGCGCCGGAGATTCTCTTCTTCTGGGTGGCGCGAATGATCATGGCCAGCAAACGCTTCGTCGGTGAAAAACCCTTCGACCGCGTTTTCCTGCACGGCATTATTCGCGACAAGCAGGGCCGGAAGATGAGCAAGAGTTTGGGCAACAGTCCTGATCCGCTGGATCTCATGGATCAGTACGGCGTGGACGCCGTGCGCTTCTCCATGACCATGCTCACGCCCTGGGGTGGCGACTATCTCTTCGAAGACAATCACATGGAGATGGGCCGCAATTTCGCCAACAAGCTTTGGAACGCTAGCCGCTACGTGCTCGGGCACATGGGCGAGCACGGCATCGAAGCCGAACTCACCGGCGCGGCCGGTGAAGACCCGTTCACGAATTGGATCGCCGCCGAATGGAAGGGTGTTTCCGCCGCGAAACTTGGAGAGAGCACCATGGAAGATCGCTGGATTCTCAGCCGCCTGCTCGCGGTGAAGGAAAAGGCGGATCGTGACCTCGCGGACTTCCGCTTCAACGACGCGGCTCGCGCGCTCTACGATTTCTTCTGGAAGGAATACTGCGACTGGTATCTGGAACTGACCAAGCCGCGGGTCTTCGGCGATGATCCGGCCGCGCGACTGCGTGCCCTGAGCACCGCCGGTTCGGTGCTGCACGCCACCCTGCGCATGCTGCATCCCTTCACGCCTTTCATTACCGAGGCCATTTGGGAGCGCATCCCCGGTGCCGAAGATCGAATCATCACAGCGCCCTGGCCGGCACCGCCCGCTGAGTTCCGCGATGAAATTGCCGAGTCCGAATTGGCCTTCCGCATGGAAGCCATCACGGCAATCCGAAATCTGCGGGCCGAGGCACGGCTCAATCCCGGCAAACAGGTCCGCCTTATTTTCCGCACGGATCGCGAGGATCGGAAGTCGCAGCTGGAGGCGGCGCGCCCCTTCCTGGACAGCCTCGCAAAGGTGGAGGACTTCAGCATTGAAGCTCCAGGCGGCGAGAAGCTGAAGAACGCCTCCAGTGCCTTCCTGGACGGTCTGGAAATCTGGATGCCCCTGGCCGGACTCGTCGACCTGGAAGAAGAGGCCACGCGTCTGCGCAAGGAAGTGGCCAAGGTCGAAAAGGAAGTGGGGGGCATGGAACGTAAACTCGGTAGCGAGGGCTTCACCGCCAAAGCGCCGCCTGAAGTGGTGGAAGGCGTACGCGAGAAACATCGCTTGGCCAGCGAGCAACTCGCGAAACTGCGCGAGAGCCTCGCCAACCTGGAGGATGCCTGATGAATCCCGAGCGCACCATCGGCGAAACCTTGCGCATCGCGCGGGAGGGCAAGGCCCTGACCTTGGAAGAGGTGCGCGACAAGACCCGCATCGCTCTGTCGGTGCTGCACGCCCTAGAGCGCGACCGATTCAGCGAGCTGCCCGGTCCCATCTACGCGAAGAACCACATTCGCGTGCTCTCGGAGCTACTCGACCTGGATCGCGAATCCCTGCTGGAACGCTACGAGGAAGCGGTCACCGGCACGAAGGCGCAGCCGGCCGCGGAGGCGGTCTGGTCGGAGGAGAGGGTGCGGGAGCTGCGCCTGAGGGCCTGGCGTCCCGGCAGGCTATTCTGGCTCGTGCTGATCGCGGTGGTGGCCGTCATTCTCCTCATCATCTGGGCGCCCTGGAAGTACTTCGGTCCCAGCGAGGGAAGCCGGCCCACGGCGATGCAACAGGTTGCGCCCGCGGAAAACGCCACCCTGCCCGTATTGGCCCTGGAGGGTTTCCCCTTCCTGCCGGAGGATCATGAGGCCGCCGAGAGCCGCGTGGCCGGAGAGTCCATCGCCCTTCGCATCGAGGCGACCGGCGATGCCCGCGTCATCGTGAACGTGGATGATCGGCGCAATATCTTTCGGGACCTCCAGGCGGGCAGCGTCTGGACGGTTCTCGGCGAGGAATACTTCTTCTTCAGCGCTCTGGATCCGGACAAGCTCGCTCTGAGTCTGGACGGAGAGGTGCTCGTCCTTCCTCAGGCTCCCGGCGGCGGCATCAGCGGATGGCGCATCGACGCGGCAAGCGTGGGGAGGGCCCCCTGAGGCTCATCCGGCCCATGGGAAGCCATTTCAGCTAATCGCGGGCTGTATGCCCTGATAGGCGCGTTTAGCGAACGAGCAAAACCCTTATGCTGCTTAACTCGTCCGCCGCCAGCATTCGGATGAAATAGACGCCCGGACTCATCCTTCGTCCTGTGTTATCCAATCCATTCCAGATCACAGAACCTCGCCCAGCCGAATGACCTTCGTTCAGCAGCGTTTGCACCTCACGGCCCCTGACATCGAAGACCTTGATCGTCACATTACCCTCTGCGGGGAGTTGATAGCTGATGGCCGTCTTCTCGATAAAGGGATTCGGGTAATTCGGGTAGAGTTTGCTAACCGCCATGAACTCGGATGCCGCGCCGGTTTCCGGACTGAATTCGAAGGCTCCGATGTCCGGTGCGATGCCAAAGTAATCTTCCGGGTCAAGATCGATCAGGATCTCGCCGCCCGCCTCGAAGTAGGCCACACCCTCATCGATACAGGGAGAGTCTTCGCTCAGGTGGAAATCCCACGCGCCGGCGTTCACGAATTCGGGATTCACATTGATGTTGTTGCTGCCTGTTCCGCCCGAGGGCATGGGCATGTCACAGTAGTTGATGTCGGCCGTCGCCCCCAAGTCGAGGAACAAGTCGTCGCTGTACATGCCTGGATTATCCCAGATGATGGTGTTCACGAAATAGGCACTGGAATAGGCGAGATGCACGCCGCCGCCGTCACCGGTCACGGCCGTGTTCCCAGAGATCGTGCAACTTACGAAGTGAAGAGAGTTGCTGAAGCCGAGTGCGCTCATGGCGCCCCCGCTGGAATACATAGTGTAGTTGTCGGCGAAGGTGCAGTTGATCATTTTGGTGCCGACGGCAAAGTAGAGGGACACCGCTCCGCCGCCGTAGTTGCAGTCGTTTCCGAAAAAATCGCAGCCGATCACTTCGCTGTTCGTATCGCCCGAGAATTTGATCGCACCGCCCTCGCCATAGCAGTGGTTTCCGATGAAGGTGCAGTCGATGAAGCGCGTGAGGAGTTCGGAGTCGCCTCCTGTGTTGATCGCGTAAACCGCGCCGCCCATGCCGTTGTTGTCGCCGGTGGCGTCGTTGTCGGCGAAGACGCAGTTCGAGATATGCGCATCGGATCCGAGCAGAGCCAGGCCACCGCCATGGATGTCCGGGTAGCCGCCACCGGTCTTGCCATACTCGATGCGGCACCAGGAAAGCGTGCAATAATCGGAGGTGTCGATTCTGATTCCGCCCCAACCGACAGCCAGGTTATCGGTGGTGAAAAGGATCATGTCGGCTTCGGTGCCGGCGGCATCCAGGTAACCGTTCACGGTGAATTTGTAGTGCCCCTGGAAGTTGACATCCACGCCCGGCTCGATGATGAGGGATTGGCCGCTCGCTACGGTGATTTCCCCGACAACGAGATAAGGAGAATTCGCGGCGGTCCAAATGCCGGATTGGTTCCCGCTGACATCGGTTTGGGCCATGGCGAGTGCGGGAATAACGAGCAGTGCGAGGAGGGCCATTCTTTTCACTTCGTGTCTCCAGTGGGGTCGGGGGAACGCAAGAATGCCTGATTATAACATGTGATCAGCTTTTCGGACAGCGGGCTCCGCCCATTGTCCATCCGGGTGGACTTTTCGCGTGTTTTCGAACCCCAAACTTGGTCCACGAGGATTGGGGCGAATTCGTTCTCGTGAAGGCGATGAAATCGCCTGGCAGCGCTGATCCTGTCGCCGCCTATTGATTCCGGTGAAGTTTCTGTGCTAGAGGTGAAGTTTCTGTGCTAGAATGGATTTGTGAAGCCAAGCGGCCTGGACGGACACTCCGAACTCATGTCCGCTCGCGAATCACTCCGCCGGTTCCGGTTAGGACGAGGAGGAATATGAAAATACGGCATATTGCGCTCTTTGGGATGATTGCTCTCGTGGTGGCTGCGATTCCCGCTGCGGCCGACACCTATCTCTCCACCTTCATCGGGGATTGCAGCTACGAGTACGACGGCAATCCCAATGGGATCTTTCCCGACTACGTCGGCTACGGCAACTTCCTGGCCGCGGCCGGCGACTACATGATGATTCTCGACTTCCCGCCCACGGCCGAGGGCCTGCACGACTGGTACCTGGAGCCCTACGCGGTCTTCGACGGCATGATCGCCGGGCAGATTCCCGTGCAGGCGATGGTCGACGAGGCCGGTATTCGCGTCTACCTGGCCGGCAATCTCGCCGAGGAAATCACCTGGGCCGATGAGGGCCTGACCTGGGTGCCGGGCAAGGGGCTCTACATCACGACCATGGTGACTCCCGCCGAGGCCTTCCCCGCCGATCCGGACCGCCTGCTGGGCATCTGGAGCAACGACTACGAGTGGGACGGCCAGGACGACGTGATCATCGAGATCACCGGCGCTGGCGGCGCGCATCACGTCGATGCGCAGGTCACGCGCTCGATGAGCTGGGTGGGGGCCAACGGCACCGGCCTGCTCAACGAGTTCCTCGACTGGGTCGACTCGAAAATCCCGGGCCTGCCCCTGGAGATGTTTTACGACTCGGATCTGAGCTTCGTCGCCGACATCGACGCCTACATCTACGCCTTCGGCGGACCGGTCGAGGGCGCTGACATCGTCGGGACCGGCACCTGCAACGTGACGCTCCGCGCCGAGGAGTGCGCCACGGCCGTCGAGTCTAGCAGCTGGAGCGCGGTCAAGGCTCTATTCTAATATGGAACGGCGGGTCAATCCGCATTCCTTGCCCCGGGGTTTTCCCCGGGGTTTTTTGTGGCGCTTCAGGATTTCCTGTGGGCC
>CAYTPZ010000029.1:0-26200 GCA_964440095.1 uncultured bacterium
CTTCTACCAGATATCGAGGCCGCTTCAAGTTTCAACTAAGAATGGCACTTCCTCTTCGGGCCACTCGCAAGGCGAAGAGCACCAGGTCCAACACGTAGGCCAGGCCCAGTGCTCCCACCGCCGCCAGGGCCATGGCCGCCGCGGCGATCTGCGTTTCGCGCAGGCGTATGAGCATGAGTCCGGCGATGAAGATGAGCAGGAAGCCCGGAAGCTCGCGAGGAAATTCCAACCAGCCGCGCCCTTAGGCGTCCATGAGGTGAACATCTTCCAGGTAGTTATTCAGTGTGGATTGGAAAACGCCTCCGGCCGCGCCGAAGGCCATGGTTGCCAGAAGCAGGATCAGAAAGTCTCGGCTGAGACGGCGGGGGAGTTTCAAATGATAGCCTCAGCCTTTCTAAGTATTCTGTGCGGCCTGAATGGATGCTTGAATGCTCGGCCATACCCGAGCGGCTTCAGCATACCCGAGTTCCACAAGTTCGCGAGTCTTTGCCAGGTCGCCTGATAGCTCCATACTGATTTTAGGTGCAACAGCCTGAGGGTAGTCATCCATGATCTGGCGGGAATAGTCGTCCTGCTGAATCAGACCCAAGGCGCGCCAAAGAACGTAGATGATGGCGGGCGCCTTGCCGAATTGCAGTTCATGATCGGCGTCGAAGTGTTCCTTTTCACGAGCCACCTCATCTTCGTCGGGAAGCTTGCGAAGCGCGCGCACGGGAATGATGGGGCAACCCATTCCTTCCAGGGCCCGGGCCGGCACGGGGCAGGTAATGCCACCATCCACCAGGTAGGTGTCTTTGTAGGACCAGGGCGTAAAGATGCCAGGCATGGAGATGCTGGCGCGGATGGCATCGAGGGCCGAACCTTCCTTGATGAAAACCGACGTGCCTCGCAGGAGGTCGGTGGCGTTGATCACCAGGGGAATCTCCGAGTCCTCCAGATTGAAGTCGCCACCCAGCAATTCCTCTACCTTGTCCATGATCACCTTGCCTCGAAGCAGACCGGGCTTGAACAGTCCCAGGTCACGGATCATGAGCCGAGTGGGGGATAGGGTATCGAAGAAGTCGGCCAGGAGGCCTGCGACGTCGAAGGCATTGGGATTGCGGGAATAGATGGCGCTCACGATGGCGCCCATGCTACAGCCTGCTAGGGTACGAACGGGAACCTGCTTTTCCTCGAGCAGGCGCAGAAGCCCTAAAGACACGACCCCGAAGGGCAAACCTCCGCCCATGGCAACGGCCACGCCCTTGCAATTGGGGATTGGAGCTAGCTCTTTCATAAAGTCATGTTCTCCATATGTTTGGAGCTACAAGCTTTTCTTTGACGGCTTGCGGAGCCTTCAGTAGAATTCGCAGTCATTCGGCCTCGAAGGGCTATTTTAAGGACAGGAGCATCATGGCCGTCAAGACCGTACGGAAAAAAATGGGAGATCCCGGCACTCTGGACCTCTTCTCGGAGGCTGGAGGCGCCGCCAGCTCTCCCCGCGCCCAGACAGCCGATAACAAGGGCAAGTCTGTGGCGGGCAAGGGGAAAGGCGGGAAGAAAGCCGCTCCCGCCAAGAAGCGTGGGAAGTCCGGTGGGGGGAAAACTGCAGGCAGCAATGGTGCCGAGCAGATGGCGCGCAAGCAGCGTGAAATATCCATCAGCGAATTTTTCACCAAGAATCGTCACCTGCTGGGATTCGACAATCCCAGCAAGGCCCTGCTCACTACCATCAAGGAGGCTGTGGACAACAGCCTGGATGCCTGTGAGGAAGGCGGTATTCTACCGAACATCTATGTGGAGGTCACGACCCTGGCGGAGGATCGCTATTGCGTGCTCGTGCGTGACAACGGCCCCGGCATCGTGCGCGCCCAGGTACCGAAGATCTTCGGCAAGCTGCTCTACGGATCGAAGTTCCACGCACTGAAACAGAGCCGCGGTCAGCAGGGCATCGGCATCAGCGCGGCGGGCATGTATGGGCAACTCACCACCGGTCGGCCTGTGATGATCCACAGTCGTCCCGGTCCCAGAGCCCAGGCCCATTACTACGAACTGAAGATCAACACCAAGAAGAACGAGCCGAACATCACCAAGGACGAGGTGGTGGATTGGGAATTCGGTCACGGCACCCAGGTGGAAATCGAATTGGAGGCCAGCTATAAGCGCGGGCGTCGAAGCATCGACGACTATCTTGAGCTAACTGCCATCGCCAATCCGCATCTGGAACTTACCTACATGAATCCGGCGGGGGATGAGATTCAGTATCCACGCGTGAGTGACGAATTGCCGGTTGAGCCCAAGGCCATCCGTCCTCATCCCTACGGTGTGGAACTGGGCGCATTGCTGGCCATGGCTCACGAGAGCAGGGCCCGCAACATGCAGGGTTTCCTCACCAGCGAGTTCAGCCGCGTGGGGGCCAAGGTGGCCGAGGAGATCCTCGAAAAGGCCATGCTCCCCGCCAAAACCAAACCCAAAAGACTGAGTCGCGATGAAGCGGAACTCTTGGTGCGGGCCATCACCCAGACAAAGATCATGAATCCGCCCACCAATTGTCTTTCACCCATCGGCGAGGAAGAATTGGAAGCAGGTCTTCGCAAAGTGGTGGAAGCGCAGTTTTTTGCTGCGGTGTCGCGCAAGCCCTCAGTGTATCGAGGCAATCCCTTCCTGGTGGAAGTTGCCTTGGCCTGGGGCGTGGACGGCATGAACAACGACAACCTTGCCGTGCTGCACCGTTTCGCCAATCGCGTGCCGCTTCAGTATCAGCAGGGGGCATGTGCCATCACCAAGAGCGTGGTGGGAACAAGTTGGAAGAAGTACGGAGTGAACCAATCTCGTGGAGCTCTTCCAGGAGGACCCCTGGTGTTACTGGTGCACGTGGCCAGTTCCTGGGTGCCCTTCACCAGCGAAAGCAAGGAAGCCATCGCCTCCTATCCGGAAATTCTCAAGGAGATCAAACTGGGAATCATGGAGTGTAGTCGGCAGTTAGGCATGCACATTCGCCGTGGCGTTCGCGCCCGCGATGAAGAGAAGAAGCGCGACTACATCAAAAGTTACATACCCGCCATCGGCGAAGCCCTTCGCGAGATCCTCGGCCTGAGCGAATCCAAGGAAAAGAAGGTCGTCGCCACACTCACGGACACCCTCGAGCGCAGCAGAAAGTACTAGGTAATCCATGGCCAAGACGGGCGTTGTTAGAAAAATAAAAAGCCAGGCCGGTGAGGTGGAGAAGAAGATCCTCGAGGGCGGCAAACCCACATTGAAGTTTCCCATTCGCAGTCTGTCCAATGTCAGGTACGACGCGCGCAAGGGGCACTTCGCCATGAAGAGCGGCAAGAAGGAACGCACGCTCACGGTGGGCACGGTTCGCACTTTCGCGCAGACCTTGAAGATGATGAGCCTGTCCAAGGAACTCGTGGAACAGGACGACATCGCTACCAAGCGAGAGGCCTACTACGTTTCCAAAAATTGGGGCGAGGCGCGCTTCCACGATCAGCCCGAGAGCGACACGGTGCTGGAGGATGTGGAAGCTCTCTTCGGCATGAACCGCGAGCAGCTGGGCTTCATTCCCGAGGAAAAGGGCGGCGACGTGGCGGGCAACCTTGTGGTCATCGACAAGGATTCCGACACGGGCAAAAAACTGCGTATCGACTGCACCAAGTTCGGCAGCGGCGCCTACTCCATTCCCATCAGCGTGGAGCATCTGCAATTCGAAACCGATGCAAAGTTCATTCTGGCTATTGAAACGGCGGGTATGTTTCAGCGTCTGGTGAAGCACAACTACTGGAAGAGCGCGAAAGCGATCCTCGTGAGCATGGGAGGCGTGCCCACGCGTGCCTGTCGCCGGTTCATTCGCCGCCTGGCCGACGAGAAAAGACTGCCCGTCTACGTCTTCGTCGACGGCGATCCCTACGGCATCACCAATATCTATCGCACGCTCAAGGTGGGAAGCGGGAACGCGGCCCACCTCAACGAGTATTTCTGTGTGCCCCAGGCGCGGTTCTTGGGCATCACGCCCGACGACATCAGCGATTATGAATTGCCCACGCATCCTTTGAAGGACGTGGACGTAAAACGCGCCAAAGATGCTTTGAAAAATGATCCCTTCGTCCAGCACTACAAGGCTTGGCAAAAGGCGATCACCAAGATGGTGAAGATGGGCGTGCGCGCCGAGCAACAGGCTTTGGCCAAGCACGGTCTCAACTACGTCATCGAGGAATACCTGCCTCAGAAACTGAAGGCTCCGGAAAAGTTCCTTCCATGACCCCGGAGGGGTGAGATGAAAAAGCTAGCGTTCATGATCATGTTCCTGATGCTTCCCCTGGCGAGTTTCGCTCAGGACGACGATGACATGGGATTGTATGAGAACCTGGGCGGCGATTTCCTGCCGGCCTATGGATCTATGTCCAATCTCTTTCTCGTGAATTCACCCACGGCCAATCTGCCCAAACACGGCGAGTACCGGGTGTCGGGCCGCATGATGGGAGGCGACTCCTGGGTGACCCGCACTGAAATCGGCATCGGCGGCCGATTCTCCGTGGGCGTGGCTTGGGGCATGCTCGATCTTCTGGGCACCGGCGCCGTGGAAATCTATGAAAAAACAGGCCTCAGCCTGCGTCTTCGTCTGGCCGATGAAGGTCCCATGCCGGCCTTTCTCATCGGATTCGACAATCAGGGCTACGGCGCTTGGGATGAGGATCTCCAGCGATATGCTCGCAAGAGCAAGGGATTCTATGTAGTTATGACCCGGAGCTGGTACGGCGCCTTCGGTAGCGACCTTGCCACGAGCCTGGGCGTCAATTACAGTCTCGAACGAGAAGACGAAGATAGCGCCGACGCCTTTTTCGGCTTGGAGCAGCACTTCGATTCCAGCTTCTCGCTTCTCGCCGAGTACGAACTGGGCCTGGATGATCGCAGCCAGGACGATCAATACGGCGAGGGTAATGGTTGGCTGGACCTGGGCCTTAACTGGAAGCTCGGCGGCAATTTCAGTTTTAAATTCATACTCTCCGATCTGCTGAAAAATGGTGTCGATCCGGCTACGAATGAGGCCTTCGGCATCGATCGCCAGTTGGTCATCAATTTCGGGGGCAGCTTTTGAACGGACCCTGGTTGGACTTTGAAAAACCCATTGTAGAATTGGAGACTCAGATCAAGGATCTGCGCTCCTTCGCCGACGGGCAAGAGATGGAAGTGAGCGACGAGCTTCGCAAGCTCGAGGAAAAGGCCGAGAAGCTTCGTCACGAGGTCTACGGGAAACTCACACGCTGGCAAAGGGTGCTGCTGGCCCGCCATCCCCAGCGGCCCTACACCAGCGACTATATCGAGCGCATCTTCACCGGCTTTCAGGAGCTTCACGGGGATCGGTCCTTCCGCGACGACCCGGCCATAATGGGGGGCATGGCGGAACTTGCCGGGCAACCCGTCATGGTTATCGGGCATCAAAAGGGGCGAGAGACCAAGGAAAACATCCACCGGAATTTCGGCATGCCCAATCCCGAAGGTTACCGGAAGGCACTTCGCCTCATGGAAATGGCGGCGAGATTCCATAGACCCATCATCACCTTCGTGGATACGCCGGGAGCCTATCCGGGATTGGGAGCCGAAGAGCGCGGACAGGCTGAGGCCATCGCCCGAAATCTTCGCGAGATGGCTCTCTTGCCTGTGCCCATCGTGGTGGTAATCGCCGGAGAAGGCGGTAGCGGAGGCGCTCTTGCCCTGGCCGTGGGGGATCGAGTGCTCATGCTGGAGAACTCCATCTATGCGGTGATCAGCCCCGAGGGTTGCGCATCCATTTTGTGGAAGGACGCCAGCAAAAAGGAAGAGGCCGCTGAAGCCCTGCGCCTGAGCAGTCACGATCTGGCCGAGCTGGATGTCATCGATCGCATCGTGCCCGAGCCCTTGGGCGGCGCGCATCGAGATCCGGCGAATATGGCGGCGCGCCTGACGGAAATTTTGATTGAAGAGATCGCCCAGCTCTCACAAAAGAGCGCCGACGAATTGGTGGCATCCCGCGTGGAGAAGTTTTTGCGCATGGGGGCCTACGAAGAGGGCGGCTCAACTTGATTCGCCATGGGGGAGTCCTTATGCTTGGTAGGCCAGTCAGAATGGAATCCCTCACGGGAATCCACCCCCAAGCCCCGGCCGTTCCCCTCTCCCCTGTCTTGAAACGGACGCCGCTTCCCCCGAGGGCTATTTGTGCCCTCAGTGGGAGAAGTCTGTCATGAGCAAGGAGTCCCCGTCCATGGACCCCACATTCCTGGAGATCCTGGCCTGTCCGGTCTGTAAAGAATCCCTGCGATGGGATGAGGAGGCCTCGGAGTTGATCTGCGAAGCCTGCCGCAAGGCCTATCCCGTTGAGGGCGGCATACCCGATCTCCTGCCCGAGAGCGGAAAGGAGTTGGATTGATGTCGCGACTGGCACTTTTCGCTCTTTTGCTAGGTTTGGCTACACCTCTGGCGGCCCGGGAGGCTCATTGGGATCCCGCGGGCATGGGCGGCACTCTGACCCTTCATTCCGGCGCTGACGGCGCAGCCACGGCTCTGCTGGCCCTTCCCCATACCGGCGACTGGCATCTGGAATACCTGGAATTGGATGGCAGACCCATGGATCCGCAGGGCAAGGCCTGGCTTTCTCCTGCCGGTATCTTCCGTCGGCTTCGTGTGGGCAGCGCGGCGGTTCTCATCGAAGATGAACCCTGGCAGGTCGCCAAGCTCGGCATTCGCTTCGAGGCGGCCTTTCCCGCTGATCGCACTGCGCCAGGCGATCCCATGCTGGAGGGACTCTTGCTCAATCCCGAGCAGGCCTCCGTGCTGAATCTACCTTCGGAGAGTTCCTCTCGCGACGATGATGAAATCTTCGACGGCAGCTCCCACTGGATACGTTTGGACTACCAGGACACCGGCTTCTATCGCCTCACCTACTCGGAACTCGCCGAGAACGGAGTGTCCTTGGGCGTGGATCCGGCCACATTTCGTATGCTTGGCAAACCCGCCATCCCTCAACCCTTCCGCATGGGATGGGGAGGCTCCTGGGAGCGAGGTTGGGAGTTCGAAGAAATCCCCATCCAGGTTAGCGGTGGAAGCAGCTTCGGCCCCGACATGGAAATCCTTTGCCACTTGCCCGGCCTGGACGGCTGGGCCACCGAAATGGACGCCTTGGCCGATCCTTCTGCCTGGCGGCGAAATCCCTACGCGGTTTGGTCCACGGTTTATCTGACCTGGGAAGGAGAAGCGGGACTTCGCCTCGACGAGGAAAACGTCGCGCCCAGCGGAACGGCCCCGCTCATGGAAACCCTTAGCACCCGGCTGCATCGCGAACAGGATCTTGTTTACTCCAATTACGATCTTCACGAGGATGGTTGGGCCTGGGTCTATTTCCTGCGCTCCGAGTCTCCCGATCTTTTTGCCGAAACGGCCCCGCTCATGTGGCCCGTGGCCTCCGAACCCTTCAAGCTGACCTTGGCCTACGATAAGCCCAGTCTCTATGGAGTGGGTGCGCATACCCATCATCTGCGCAGCTATCTGGGAACCGTGAACAACCTGCCGGATCCGGATGGTCTGCTTATCGACGAGCACTTCTCCATTTCCGGCTCTCTGGGCTCGAAGATACTCACCGGCGAAGGTGTTTTGCCAAACCTTGTGAACGGGCAGGAGGGGCTGGGCTTCTGGCTTGAACTACCCAAGGAAACCGGCGAGGACTTCGGCTACTTGCTCTGGTACGAACTGCTCTACGAATCGCGCATGCGAACCCGGAGTGATCAGCCCCTGGAATTACATCTGCCGGGCGGCGAGGGTGTGGTGGAGCTACCCCTGGAAGGCTGGACCCAAGCGCCCGAACTCTGGGACACCAGCGATCCCTACGCACCGGCTCTGCTCACCGGTGGAAGTTTTTCAAACGGCACCTTGAGTGTGGAACTGGACGCGTCCCTTCCCCGCAATCTCAGTCTCATGGCACCAGGCGGCGGCCAGCCCTTCACGCGAGTCTTCCAAACATCTCCCAAACCTCTGCGCCACGATGCCTTGCCCCACATGATCGTGGTCTATCACAATACCTTCGTCTCGGCCGCTCAGCGCTATGTGAACTGGCGCTCCCAGAATATGCCCGACTTCGGGATCGGCAATGTTGAAATGGTGGCGCTCAGCGACATCTACGCCAACTTCAGTGGCGGTATGCAGGATGTGGCCGGTCTGCGCAACTTCCTCAAGTATCGCTATGAAACCAGCGGCAGTCAGCTTGGCTACGTGCTTTTCCTGGGTGACGCCGACAGCGACTATCGCAATCACTCGGGACGCGAGACTGTGGGAGACGGCACCAACTGCCTCATCCCAGCACTCAGCGACCGATTCCGCAGTGAAGGCGAGGCTCTGGTCTATACCACCGATGATTACTTCGCCTACATGGACGCCCTGGACGATTCCCTGGAGGTGGGCTTGCTGGATCTGGCCATTGGGCGCATGCCGGTGGCCAGCCTGGTTGCGGCCGACCAAATGGTGAACATGGTTATCGACTACGGTTCCAATACCGCGGAAGGACTGTGGAAAGCCCAGGCCGTTCTCGCCGCCGACGATTTCTTCTTCAAGTGCGATCTCGATGACCCCGATGGTATCCAGCACACGGCTCAGGCGGAGTTTCTGGTTTCCTCTTCCATGCCCTGGGATCTGGATCTCCAGAAAATCTACCTCAGCGAATACGATTGCGACTTCGGGGGTTCGAAGCTGGAGGCTCAGTCGGATCTCCTTCACGCCCTGGGCGACGGTGCGCTTTTCTTCAACTACGTGGGACACGGCGGTAATGATCTGCTGGCCGATGAGCGTTTGTTGGTCGAGCAGAATATCTACAGCCTGGAAAACGGCGGGAAGCGTTTCTTCTTCCTCTCGGCCAGCTGTAATGTGGGAGAATTCGACGCTCCGGGCGGACAGAGCATGGCCGAGTTGATGATCTCTCTGCCCCAGGGTGGCGCTATCGGCACCATGGCGGCCAGCGCTCTCACCGGCGCCATCTTCAACAACCGGCTCAACAAGAACTTCCTTCAGCAGATCTTTCCCGACCGTCAACTGGTTGGCAGCCGGCCCATCAGTCAGGCACTCATGCGTGCCAAGGTGGCCACACAGGTCATCGATTATGGTGGCGGTGGCTATGGCGGATCCACAGAGCGCTATGCCATTTTGGGTGATCCGGCCCTGAGTCTCGCCTCGCCGGATTTCACCGTGGAATTCGAAGCCGAATCCGTGGACTCTTTGGTAGTCGGCGGACAAACCGTGGTGAGGGGACGCATCCTGCGGGATGGTCTCTTTGCACCCGATTTCGACGGTGAAGCCCACCTGAGCGTGCGCGCCTCGGCGGACACCAGCGGTTACTCCTACGAGCACTATGGCATTCCCAAGCACCAGGACTACCATCTGGCTGGTCAGGAAGCCTTCCGCGGCCGTTTCCCCGTGAATGCGGGTGAATTCGAGTCCCCGGCCTTCTTCTTCCCCCGTGGATCTGATGTGGGGCCCTACGGCATCATCCGGGTCTTCGCTTCGGGAGACGGCGAAGCGGTGGGGCGCCTCGATTCGGTGCCCGTAGTGGAGGGTGAGCTTCCCGATGACAATGAGGCTCCGGCGGTGACCTTGTCCCTGGCCGGAGGTGCCGTGAATGCCACGCCGGGCACTCCCATCACCATTCGTGCGGCCGATGATTCGGGCATTAATCTTATCGGCGGCAGCCCGCGCACCGCACTTTTCGTGGAATACGTGGAATCGGGCGAGGTCGAGGAGCTCACCGAACGCTTCGAATATGATTCGGGCAGCGCCACCGAGGGATCGGTCCTCTCGGCCATTCGAAGTGGACTGAGCCCCGGCGACTATACACTTGTGGCCTCTGTGGCCGATAATCTCGGCAATGTGGGTCGGGATACCCTGCAGGTTCGAATTCTGGAGGAGGGGCGCTACGATCTCATGGCCCTCAGGCCCTTCCCGAATCCCTTCCGCGAGCACTGCGCCGTGACCTTTGAACTCACGGCTCAGGCGACGGTAAGCCTGGACATCTTCACCCTTTCCGGCAGAAAAATCCGCTCCATGGAGCTGGACTGCCCCGATGCGGGCCGCCACGCCTTCGATTGGGACGGCCGGGACGAGGTGGGCGATGAGATTGCCAATGGCACCTATCTCTATCGCGTTCAAGCAGATTTCGACGATGAGGGCCTGCGCCGAAGGGAGCTAAACGGCGCTTTGGTGAAGATGAGTCACAATCCTTGACCCCGGCTCGGGAATTGCCGTATATAGCATGATTACAAACACTTTGGAGGATGATTTAGATGACGAGGACCCCGCTCTTCGCCCGCCTGACACTGCTGGCACTCATGCTGTCTCTCGCGGCCCTTCCGGCCCTGGGCAGTGTGGCTGGGGTGCATAGCCTTCATATTCCCCCCGGCGCCAGGGCCAACGGCCTCGGCGAAGCATCGGTGGCCATCGCCAATGACGCTACGGCGGCTTGGTGGAATCCCGCTGGCCTGGCCTTCATGCGGGGACGGACATTGGGCTTAATGCACAGCCAGTTGGTACCCGATCTGGCCAACGACATCTATTATGAATATGCCGGTTGGGTTTCCCACATGTCCGGTTGGGGCACCTACTCCCTCAATCTCATCTACTTGTCCTACGGAAAGAGCATCCATACGGGCGATTCCCCCGAAGCCCTGGACGAGTTCTACTCCTACGAATTCTCGCCATCCATTGCCTATGGCGTACAGATCACAGACAACACGGCCATCGGCCTGGGGCTCAAGTATGCCCGCGTCGACCTGGCTCCCGAGCGCGTAATCCTGGACTTCGAAGGCAAGGGCGCCGGTTCGTCCATGGGCGTTGACTTCGGCATCATGCAGCGCATCGGTGAAATTCAGCTAGGGGCCGTGGTGAATAACATCGGTCCCAACATCAGCTTCGTGAACAACGAACAGTCAGACCCCATGCCGCGTCACGTGAAAGTAGGCTGCGCCTACACTCACTACCTGCCCGATAACATGGGCCATGTGCTCTTCACCACCGACTACAGCAAGATGATCGTAACGGGAGGACCGACGATCTGGAATGGCGGCGCTGAGTTCCAGTATGGCAACATCTTCGCTCTTCGCATGGGCCGCGTGGAAGATCCCGACGGGGATATCCGGGACTGGTCCTTCGGCGTGGGCTTCCAGGTGAGTGCGGGCGAGGGCCGGGATCTCTTCGTGGATTACGCGAACATTCCCCAAGCCTCCGAATTGGACAGAGTCCACCGCTTCTCCCTGGAGCTTGGCTTTTAGGAGAAAATGATGGGCCGGATTTCCCCCAGTATCACCAGGCGGGCGGCAGGGTATGCCGTCCGCTTCGCTGTAATCACGCTTTTTGTGGCCGGTCTGGCCGGTGCCAAGCGCTTGATTCCCGTGGATAGCGGCGACCGCGCCCCTGTGCAGGAGGAGCGCGCGGAGCGGTGGCAGGCCGTGCGTCAGCTGCTCGGCCCGCCTCATGTGCATCCACCTAGCTTGGAAGGAAATCAGGGCGCGGCGAAGCGTGAAGGTCCGCTGCGGGTCATGGTCTGTCTTTTAGCTTTCGACGAGAATCGCGATCCCCACCTGACCACTATTCCTGTGGGTGGCGGATTCATGGAAGCAGCCGATTCGATTCCCGACTGGAAGCTCCGTGTGGATCCCCCGCCGCACAATCACGCCTATTTCGGCAAGCACATGGAAGCCTTGGATGAGTACATCGGCTGGCAGAGCTACGGCAAGGTGGACATCGAGTGGGACATCTTGCCTGTTGAGGAAGAACCCTTCCGTATGAGTGATATCGCGGACTACGGTCCGGGTGAGGGTGGCTACTGGACCCTGGAGCTGCTCGAAGCCTTCATGCGCGAGGGTCTGGACACCATCGACGCCCAGCTGCAGCTCGATCCCGATGGACCGCGATTCGCCGATTACGACCATGTCATGATCTTCCACGCGGGCAGCGATCTGCAGAACGACATCGCTCAGGACAGTCCCAACGACCTGCCCAGCTTCAATATTTTCTTCGGCGATCCCGACGGCGCGCATCCCGTGGACGGCGGCGACTATCTCTTGGAGTCGGTGCTGCTGCTTCCCGAAACCACCATTCAGGACGTGGAAGAGGGCGATGCCCTGGGCGCGCTCAATGCGGTGACGGCCCACGAATTCACCCACCAGCTGGGTACGGTGGACACCTACAACACCTACTACTTCTGGCCAGTGGTGGGATACTGGGATCTCATGGATAGCGGTCATCAGCTGACTGTGAGCATCGACCTGGATGGCGATGAGATCGCCGACTACGGCATCTACGGCGCCTTGCCCGCGAGCCTGGCGATCTGGCACAAGGAGTACCTGGGCTGGATCGGCGAGGAGGACGGCAGCCTGGCCCGCCTGGGCGGCGGCGAGGGCGACTTCGAACTCACGGCCAGCGGCGTGCTGGCCCCGGGCCTGAAGGCCCTGCGCGTGGATCTCAGCGACTCGGAGTACTTCCTTCTGGAGAACCGCCAGGAGCTGCTCTGGGAGGGCGACCGCTACATCGAGCAGGACGACGCGACGGGGGTCATCCAGTACGTGGCCGACTGGGTCAGCGGGGAGAACATTGGCGAGTACGATCTTCTCATCCCGCAGTCGGGGCTGCTGGCCTGGCACATCGACGAGCGCAACCTCGAGCAGCTGATGGATCTCAACGCCGTCAACATGGACGGCGACTGGCACTTCTGGCTCATCGAGGCCGACGGTCTGTCCGACCTGGGCACTTTTTCCGAAGGCTGGCGAGGTAGCGAATCCGATCCCTTCCACACGGGACATGTGACAGAGTGGCTTCACGAAACCGTGCCAAGCACGCGCCTGAAAGACAAGAGTCCTTCCGGCTTCGAACTGACCGACTTGGTGACCAGCGACTACCTGAACGATCTCAATGCAGTGGATTCCACGATCACCTTCCACGCCTCCTTGGCCGGGCCCGCACCGGGCTTCCCGCGTGATGACCGCGCCCTCCTTGAGGAGAGTTTGGATCTGTTCGGATCCGCCAACAGCCTCATGCCCCTGGGCGAGGATGGCTTGGCCTATCTCATGGCAAGCCTCGAGCCCGACAGCAGCTTGGCCTCCTACGCGATCCTTGGCGGCCTGGACGCCGAGGATCCGGTTCAGGAGCCCTTGGTTTCCTTGGCCGGTTTGGCTCTCACCACGGCCCGCGCCGAGGCTTTTCGCGAAGGCAAAGATTCCTGGTTCATCTTTGTCTCCGGCGGATTCTACGAGTTGGGTTTCGACGAGGGCGGCGCAGGCCTGGAACCCTTGAACGCCACGGCCACCGAAGTTCCCATCCTGGCGGGACCCCTGGTGGCGGAAGATCGCGTAGTCTGGCTGGATGCGGATGGCGGCCTGAACATCTACGACGGTTTCGTAGTGGATGTGCATGAGGTGCTTGAGGTAGGCGTCGAACTCTCGGCTTATTCCCCGCCCAGCCTCATGCTCGACAGTGGTGAAGCGCAGGTCGTCTATCAGATCAACGACGCGATTTATTCCAAGAACATCGTCGACGCTTCAGCTCCGGCCATCGAGCGTCAGCTTCCCGAAGGGCGCGAAGGCGTGGCCTGGATTCGTGTGCTCGATCGCAATGGCGACGACATCGACGATCTATTCTGGATTGAACGCTCCGGCTATGCGGCTTCCTGGGGCTCGGACAATGTCATCGACAATCGTGATCCCCTGCAGGCGGAACACTTCTTCCAGTATCCCTTGGATGGCGACAGCCTTTCGGGCGGCCCCGCAGTGGGCGATATGGACGGTGATGGTGCACCCGAGCTATTCCTGTCCACGACGAGACACATCTATCGATTCGGAACGCGCATGCACGAGTACTTCCCCGAGGCACATCTCTATCGCGACTGGCCCCTGCGTCCGGCCGAACTGCTTTACCTGGACGAGCCCATGCAGGTGGGAGGGGCCGCGTTGCTGGCCGACATGACCGGCGACGACCTGAGCGAGCTTCTGGTCTTCGGCAGCAGCGGTCATCTCATGGTGGTGAATGAATTCGCCGAACCCATTTTGGGTACGCCGCGTTCCATGGCGGGCGAAGCGCCGGCCGATCTTTACGCTGTGAATGGATCCCTTAGGGCCGTTAGCTGGAAGGGCTACCTGATCGGATTCGACGGTCTTGGCGATGGTGAGACGGCCGAATGGAGTCTGGCCGGTGGCGGTGCGGGTCGTGACGGACGCTGGTTGCGCAGCCATCTCTATCTACCGGAAGAAGGCGCAAGCGAGGCCGACGCCTGGGTGCTCTATCCCAATCCTGTTCAGGACTGGCTGAAGTTACAGCACCCGGGAACTGGTAATGATCTCGTAGTGAAAATCGAACTCTTCGACTTGGAAGGGCAACGCCTGCTGGAAAGACTGGGCTATAGCGCCGGTGGACCCTTCGAGGTCGAACTTGACCTGGGTAACATCGCCCCCGGAGTTTACTTCCTGCGCGCCGAGGTCAGTCGACATACCGAAGTTCAATACAGTTTCGTCAAATCCGTGGCGGTGCTGCGATGATGCGTCTCATCACACTTGTTGTCCTCCTCTCCATCGCACTTCCCCTGGCGGCCATCGACGTGAAGCCTCTCGCCTATTCGCTTCTCATGCCCGGCATGGGAGAGTACAGCCTGGGCTACAAAACCCGCGCCTATGCCCACTGGGCCGTAGAGGCGGGCGGTTGGTACGGCGTGGTTCACTATCGCAATGTGGGTTTCGATCGGCGCTACGAGTACGAAGCCTATGCCGATGTGCACTGGAGCGAAGGACGCTGGCGTTCGGCCTGGAGCGAGGACTGGCTCGATCACGAAGATGCATGGGACGAACTCTGCGCCTCCGCCGTGGCCTTCGACGAGTCGCACATCACCTACGATGACAACGAAAACCCGGTCCACTATCTCGATACTCACTTCGCGCCCTATGCCGAAGATCCCCAGCACTACTATGAGAACCTCGGGAAATACGACTGGTATCGCTGGGGATGGGCCGACTATGATTGCGCCGACGATCATCTCGACCCGCGGCCGGGCGATCATCGCTATATCTACGGCAAGATGCGCAACTCCAGCGACGAGGCCTTCGATACCGCGCACAACATTCTCACGGCCATGCTTTTGGCGCGCGTGGTGTCGCTGGTGGATACCTACATCATCCTGGTCAGGCAGGACCGGGGCAGCAGCGATCAGGCCATCCGCGACGGATGGCGCATGAGCTATCAAATCGAGGACCGGGGCGGTTTCCGCCTGGGCATGACAAGGAACTGGTGATGGGCGAGCACACACGAATCCTGTTGGCGATCCTCATTCTGATCTTGGCGGGATCGGCCTTGGCGCTTCCGGCCGGCTGGTCACCCGAGCCCTACTTCGGACTCGATGGTTCTGTGGGCTATGACATTCGTGGTGAGCGCGATCGTCCCGAGGCCCAGGGCCGTTTGGGCATCGAAGAAAAACCCGCTGGCTCCAAGGGTCTCATTTCCGCTCTCTGGCGCAGCGCGATCTTTCCCGGCTGGGGACAGCGATATCTGGGCGCGCCCACACGCGGCTGGGTCTTCATGAGTGCCGACGCCGGGGTTTGGGGGACCTATTCGGTCTACAAAATCCAGGAGAAGCAGCGCCTGGACAACTCCATTGAAATGGCCGAGGTCTTTGCGGGTGTCAGCGGCAGGCACGACGACAGCTACTACAAAAACGTGGGGCAGCATCAAAATTGGCAGGACTTCAACGAAGACCTGCGCTGGGAAGCGCGACGCGAATACGGCTTCGGTACTGCAGAATACTATGCCTACATCGCCGAGAACGAAATCTCCTCTTCCGATGCTTGGGAGTGGATGAACGAAGACCGCCGCATCGCCTACGTGCTCAAGCGCAAAGCCAGCAAGACCGCCGAGCAGCGCGCCACCAACACGCTCTTCGCCCTAATCGTCACGCGTGTGGCGGCCATGGTCGATACCTGGCGCGTCTCCCGCATTCGCGAAGATATCCAGCGCACACGCGAAGCGGATACCGTTGGGCATCTGAGCGGGTCCATCGAACCCCGTGGCGAAGAGTTATTGCTACGGGTGGGATGGACGGGCACTTTCTGATCCCTGTACATGGGAGGCCACGGAGATGCGAAGCCCAGTAGCACTAACCGGCTTGCTTGTTTTCGCCTGCCTGGCGATGTCCGTACAGGACGCGTCCGCCTCCAGTTTCTGGCTGCTCAGCCCTGACAAAGAACCCCACGGCCTTTCTCTGAGCTTCGACCCCTGGATGTTTGGACTACCCCAATGCAGTGACATGGCCTTGGGCCCCATGAAGAGCATTCTGCTTATCACCGAGGAAGGGCAGTTGCTTCTGGTGGACGGGGCCGAGCGCCAAGGCCTGGACGGGTCGCTGCTTGAGGGCCTTTGGCCCGAGGCCATCGCCGCCGACGGTTCCGATTGGTTGTTGCTTCACCGCCTCGGCGGCGAAATCATTCGTCTAGGACGTAGGGGCGAGTACCTGGGGCGCGTACAACTTCCTCGGGGTCGATGGCGCGATGCTGAGGTCTGCGCATCCGGCCGCATCTGGTTGGCCGATCCCGCCGGAGAACGATTCCTGGCCATGGGACGAGGTGGACAAACCTTGCTCGATTGGTCCCTGCCGCGCCTTCTTTCCGGGCAAAGTGGAAGCCTCGACAGCTGGTGCACCGACGGCGAAGGAGGTCTTGTCCTGGCCATGGAAGGCGGCGTCTTGCACCTCAATGCCGCAGGAAATTTGGAAGGCTCCTGGAAATTGCCGGAGTTCACGAACACTCCCAGCCTGGTGGCTATTGGCGAGGGTCGAATCCTGGTTTCTGAGTATGGCGAGCAGCTGGCTCATATGATCTATCGAAGGGATCTGGGGCTTCTGGTTTTAACCGATGGGGGACGGAAAATCCTGAGTGCCCCGGATATCCCGGAGCCCGGACCATGAAACTTGGGGCCCCTGCCTCGTATCGCGCAGCTATCATCATTCTGACAATTATTGTTGGTATAGGTGTTTGCGGAGATCACCTTCAGTATCACTTTAGCGATAACCTGGCCCCTGGCTCTCATCAACTGGATTTGGGTCTTAGCTATCTGCTGCCTGATAGCGAGAGCTTAAGCCTGGACGGTGAGTCTCTCCCGCCCGAGTTTTACCGCCTTGATCCGGTTCTGGGCCGTCTTGAGCTTTTGGATCTTTTTCCCGGGGGAAGACTGGAGATTCGAGCCGAGCTGCGTCCCTATCGTCTCGCTCGCCTGCGTACCTTGAGCCCACTCAAGTCCTGGCGTGATCTGGCCGGCCTGGATGCCCGCTCCGAGGAAGAGCATCCTCTGGCCAAGACAAGAGATGTGAACACTCCCGAACCCGGCAGTATGCGCATGATGGGGAGCAAGTCGCTGGTGCTTCGCATGGGCAGCGGCGAGGACATGGCGGTGGAGCAGAGTCTTCGCCTGAGTTTGCAGGGGCAGATCGCCGATTCCACCTTCGTGGAAGCGCAGCTACGCGACGATGATCTTCCCTTTCAGCCCGAGGGTAATACCGAAAGGCTGGAGGAATTGGATAAGGTTTCCCTCAGCGTGACCGGTCCGGCGGGACGCGCCGATCTGGGCGACTTCGTTTATCGAACTCACCATCGCGATCTAACTTCCTTCCAACGCGACTTTCAGGGCTTGGCCGCCACCTGGTCGGGCGCGCGCGGCGAGGCCTCGGTCTTCCTGGCTCAAAGTCGAGGCATCTTCACCAGCGAGGAATTCTATGGTGAGGAAGGTCTGCAAGGACCCTACGAATTGCTCAGCGCATTGCGCCGAGATGGCGCGGTTATCCTTGCCGGAAGTGAACGAGTTATCCTCAACGGGCGTGTGCTCACGCGGGGGCGCGATCGCGACTACATCATCGACTATGATCAGGGATCGGTGACCTTCGGGGCCGGTCTGCCCGTATCCGCATCCGATCGCATTCGCGTGGATTACAGGTATAGCCTTGAAGCCTGGCGCCGAAACGCTTGGGGTGGTGGAGGCGCCACGCGTGTGGCGGGCCTGCGAATCGACTATCTGCATTTTGGCGAGAGTGATGATCCGGACAATCCCCTGGCCTTTGCCCTGGATGATGAACGCCTGGGCGTCCTGGAAAATGCCGGTGACGATCCACTGCTGGCTATAACGGGCGGTATTACGGAAACACCGGGAGAGGGACATTACGTTTGGGTGGATTCGGTTTCCGTGGAATTGCCCGGCCACTTTGAATGGGTGGACTCCCTGGGTGGCTACGAGCTTCGCTTCCGGGAAGTTGGCGTTGGCCTGGGCGATTATCGGGCGGCGGGTATCGCTGAGGGCGGACGCCGCATCTACGAGTGGACCGGCGAAGGCATGGGTTCCTTTGCCTTGGGTGAGCAGTTGGCCTTGCCGCAGAGTTTTTCCCTGGAATCGCTGCGACTGGATTGGGAGCGGGGTTCCTGGAGGCTCAGCACTGAAATGGCACTGAGCTCCTACGATGCCAATGCCCTTTCCCAAAAAGACGACGGCGATAACTCAGGCCTCGCCCTTTCGCTGGGTCTTTCAGGTAACTGGGACGGCCCATTGAACCGTCCCGCAAAACTGGAACTGACTGCCGGACGCCTTGAGACGCGTTTCAAGCATCCGGGTGCAAGGCGTGGAAGTCACGAGTATCGAGATTGGAATCTGGCAGCACGCCCGCAAGACGCGGATGAGGACGAGGCCGCACTGAACCTGTCCTGGGGAAGCATGTCCGAGGGCGGCCTGCTGCTTGGCGCCGAGGCACTTCGTTTTAAGGGGTACTACAAAGGTCTCCGGGAAAACCTTCAGGCAAGTCTTCCCGTGGGCCGGACCCTCGTGTCGGCGGAAAGCAGCTTCCTCCAGAGTCGTGATGAACTTTTGGGCGATGGAACGGGACTCTTCGCCAGGCTCGGCACGCGAGGGCCCGGCGGTTGGCTTCCCGATATCTCCGCCTCACGTCGTAGCGTGAGAGCCCAGTCGCCCGATTCCCTGGACAGTTCTCGCGCGCCAGAGCAAAGGGCAAGTTACGATCATGTTCAGGCGGAACTTCGTCTTCACGGGGGAGGAGCCGCAGCTTGGGAACTGGCCTGGGGCGAGGAGAAAATCCGGGCCGACGACAATCAAGATCGGGTGAGTCGGCTTCGCGGTTCGCTGAACGGCTTCAAACTTGCCGGCGCAAAAACCAGCCTGTCCGGACACTTTCGTCAGCGCAAAGGATTCTTGGAAAAGGATCAATTCCTGGCGGAAGGACGAATGGTATGGTTGCCCAAAACTCAGGGCTGGCATGGTCAAGGTCTCTATCGCTTGGGAAGTCGGCAGCAGCGCCTGCGGGAAAGCCGCCTTGTGTTCGTGGGCTTCGGTGCGGGAGATCATAACGAAGAGGGCGTCTATCTTGGCGAGGGTGAGGGTGAGTACCGCCTCATGAGTTTGCCTGCTGAGGAAAGTGCTCGCACTCGCAATCTTCAAATCGAGGCCAGCCTGCTCCGAGAACCTGCCAGCCAAGGATCTTGGTTGTCCATGCTGGCTTCTGAAACCCGCCTAGTTTTGCTTGAGGAAAGCCGTCACGCGAGTATCGGCGATCTGATGCTGCTTCGAAGTCGCACACTTCGAAAAGAGGGATCAACGCTTCTGGGAGAACTGAGTATTCAACAAGAGCTGCGATATCCTCTCGCCAAGAGTTGGAGACTTCGCTATCGCGGGGAACTCCTGGAGCGCCACGATGAGCGATTCGTAAACGGCGCGCGTCGCGACCGACAGATACGTCATCAAATGCGACTCAGGCGTAGCGCCAAGTTGGGCGAGTTCAGCTTCATTCTCAAAAACGAATTCAACGAGCGATTCGATGCCGCCGGAAGTGGAGGAGGAAGCTACCGGGTTCTCTCTCGAGGCGGCGAGGGTGAAGGCAGCATTAAACTGGGCAAGCGTCTAGGCGGAGGATTTCGCGCTGGTCTGGGATGGCAGCGCGATGAAAGCCGTGAGCTGGCTGTGAGGAACATCGTCCTGGAGCCACGGGTGAGTCTGAGTCCCATCAAGCTGATTCGCCTTGAGGTTTCCTGGGAATTCACGCGCAGCGAATACAGCGAAGGCGATCCCAATTCGGGGCGCCCCTGGTTCTTTGACGCCGAAGGGTGGAAACGCATTCTCCGTATCGAGGGAAGTGCCCATGCGGGAAGTCATCTGACCTTCAGCGCTCTCTACGAAATACGGGAAGAGGAAGATCGCGATCGCGTTCAGCGGATGCGATTGGAAAGTCGAGCCTTCTTTTGAGCTGCCATGGAAAGCATAGGTCAACACGAAGATGCGGGTTGCCCCCTTTGGCAATTCTCGCTGCCTTGCTGTGCCTATGGCCGGCGGGGAGTTCCGGCGAAGTGCTCTATCGTCTGACGGAAATCCGAGCGGATTCCCTGGCCCAGAATTCACCCTGGCAATTGGGTGACATCCTTAGCGCTTCCGATTTCGATAAAGGTAGCGAGGAATGGCTCGCTGGGATGGACCGCTCGGGGCATCCCTTCGCTCAACTCTGGACAAGTCCTATCAGCGTCGCCGGGGTGGATACCCTCGAGTTTGAAGCTCACTTCCTGCCGGGGCCCTCGGGCGCCTTGGGCGAAGTTCGAGTTCTCGGCGGCCAACGACTCAGTGAAGCGTTCCTTGAAAATATGATGCGGCTGCCCCGCAAACCCAACTTCTCCTTGGCAGCGGCGGAACGAGGCCGGGCGCGCCTGATCGGAACGGGATGGTTCAGCGAAATCGATCCTCCGGTGCTTGGCTGGGATCCGGTCGAGGGAGAAGTCGGAGTACTCTACCGAGTTCGCGAGCGGCCTCGCCCCAATCGCGCGGGACTCTTGCTGGGCGCTGGATCGGGTCAACAATTCGGCAGCGCAGATCTGGCGCTCTTCAGTCCCTTCGGGGGTGGACGAAGCTGGATCCTGGCCGCCGACTGGCAAAGCGGAGCGCGGAGCGAGGTGACTCTGAACCTGCGTGAACCGCGCATCCTGGGTCAGTCTCTGGATATGAGTCTGCTGTTTCATCGCAGCCTGCAAGACAGTACCTGGCTCCGCCAATCTTTCGACCTGGAAGTGGAGCTTCCCCTGCCCGCCGGTTGGCGTGGCCGTGTTGTCTGGGGCTTCGAGCGCACTCTCTTTAGCCAGGAAGATCGTGAGATCAGCCGACGCCGTCAGGGTCTGGGCCTGCGCTGGCGTGGACTGTCACCGGGGGAAACGGGCGAGCGACGACTGCGGATGGACACGGATCTCCTTATCCGCGAAGATGGCGATCTCAGCGAGGAACAGTGGGAGTTGTCGGGGGAGGGTCTGTGGACACAAGCTCTGCGCGGACAATTGAAAACAAGGCTGCGCGGCTCAGGAGTTTGGTTGCGGGCCAAAGAGCCCATTAGCGAGGCTGAACTCTACGCCTTGGGTGGTGCAAGAAGTCTGCGTGGTTGGGACGAGGAGCATTTCAGGGGAGACGCCGTGGGCTCCGCTTCACTGGAGCTTGCCATCGGGCGTGGCCTTGAGATTGCCGCCTTCCTGGACTATGGTCGGGGTCGGCGGGACACGGGCGAAGAGATTCTGAGTTTCGAAGGATGGGGTTACGGCCTGGGTCTTCGAGCTCCGGGAGAACGAGGAAGCCTGTTCTTGGATCTTGCCTTGGGTGAAGGGAGTTCCTTCTCGGACCTCAGAGTTCACTTGAAGCTCGAAACCGGATTTTAGTGGAAAGCGTGCCATGAAACTGGATGCGGCAAAAAAGCGATGGGCCGAACTGGCAGGCGAGATAAGCGGGCACGACAAGCTCTACTATCAACTCGCCGAGCCGGCCATTAGCGATGCGGCCTACGATGCCCTTCTCCGCGAACTGACGGAATTGGAGGAGGCGCATCCCAGCCTGCGTCGTCCCGATAGCCCCAGTCAGACCGTGCGTGAAAGTCGCGACGAGAATTTCCCGCCCTACGAGCATCTTAGTCCCATGCTCAGCCTCTCCAATACCTACAGCTTCGATGAACTCGACGCCTTTTTTGATCGAGTGGCTCGGGGTCTGGAAGATGAAGCGCCCCAGGCCTGGAGCGTTGAGCCCAAGGTGGATGGCGTGGCACTGGCCCTGCATTATCGCGAGGGTCGGCTGCATGTGGCAGTCACTCGCGGTGACGGCAAGATCGGCGATGATGTGAGCGCCAACGTGCATCGCTTTCTGAACCTGCCTCCAGAGTTGCATGAGCCTTTGAGTTTTGAAGTGCGAGGCGAAGCCTATATGGACCGCACCCGCTTCGCGTCGCTCAATGCGGCGAGGGAGCGATCCGGAGAAGAGCCTTTCGCCAATCCGCGCAACCTGACCACCGGCACGCTGAAGTTGCTGGATGGGCGGGAGTCGGCGCGAAGGGGATTGTCTTTTGTGGCCCACAGTGTGGTGGAGCATGATTTGGGGGACAGCCATCACGATGAATTGGAGCGTTTGGACGCTCTGGGTCTTCCGGGATTGCCCCTTCGCAAAGTCTGTCTGGGGCGCGAGGAAGTGGTGGAATGGATCAAGCACCTGGACGCATCACGCGAGGAACTTCCCTTCGAAATCGACGGCGCCGTGATCAAGCTGGACAAGCTTGCCCTGCGCAAGAAGATTGGGAGTACCAGCAAAAGTCCGCGCTGGGGAATCGCATTCAAGTACGCGGCGGAAAAGGCTGAGACCACGATTCATCGCATCGTGCTTCAGGTGGGACGTACCGGTGTGGTTACACCCATTGCCGAATTGGAACCGGTGCAATTGTCGGGGACGACGGTCAGCCGCGCCACCCTGCACAATCGCGAGGAAATCGAACGCAAGGACATTCGGCAGGGCGATCGAGTGATGGTGCAAAAAGCGGGAGAGATCATTCCGCAGGTCTTGGATGTTCTGGTGGACCGTCGAGATGGTTCTCAGAAAGCCTTTGCCTTCCCCCAGAAATGCCCGGCCTGTCAAGAGCCACTTCTGGATCTGGAAGACGAGGTTGCCATCAGATGTGTGAACCCGGCCTGTCCGGCGCAGCTCTATCGACGCCTTGTTCATTTTTCCAGTCGTGCTGCCCTGGATATCGAAGGGCTGGGCGGCAAATGGGTGTCCATCCTGCTAGAGGAAAACTTGATCAGGTCGCTGCCCGATCTCTATCGCCTCGATATGGATTCCCTTCTCAAGCTGGAACGCATGGGAGAGAAGAGTGCGGCCAACTTGCTTGAAGCCTTGCAGGAAAGCCTCGGCCGTCCCTGGCGCAAAAAGATCTTTGCCCTGGGTATTCGGCATGTGGGTGAGGAAACCGCCCGGGTCTTGGCCAGGGCCTTCCCCAATCTGGATGCCCTGCGAAATGCCACACTGGATGATCTTGTGGATGTGTCAGATGTGGGGGAGATCGTGGCCCAGGCCGTGTTGAACTATATCCAGTCGGAAGCCTTGGCATCTGAATTATCGGACCTTGAGAACCTTGGTTTCTTCGAGCAAGGTGATGAAGCCGTGGAAAAATGGCTGCAGGACTTCAAGGGCATGATCGTGGTTATCACGGGAAGCCTGGAGCACTTCGGGCGAAACGAACTCAAGGAACTACTCACTGCGCGCGGCGCGAAGGTGACCGGATCGGTTTCGAAGAAAACCAGTCTGCTAATCGCAGGAGAATCCGCGGGAAGCAAGTTGAGCAAGGCCCAGGATCTTGGCATCGAGATCTGGGATGAGGCCCTTCTGTTATCGAAATTGAATGCGGAGTGAGAATGCCCAATTGACCTATATGAAGTTGGGCTCAGACTGAGGGAAACAGGGACAACACCTGCTTCTTCTTGGCTGCCTGGCAACAGGTAGGGATTCCCAAGGGCGTGGGGAGCTTCCCTGGAAGAGACCTCGTTCACGAACGAGGAGTCGGCCCCGGTGGTTCTCTACGGCTTGTTTGCCATGGGGCAGATCACGTTGCGCCGGATCGATGGCTGGAAGGATCTGGAGAAAGTGCAGCGGCCGAGCTTGCGGCAGGCTGCTTGAGGGGGATAGAATCGATGAGCCCCGGAGCTACGTCAGAGCTTTCCACAGAGATCGGGGCACCGCCGTTGTCGGGGCAATAGAAGATTCGCCAAGGATCTTCAATACAATTGGAGAAATCTTGAGAAAATTCACGCTTCTCATGGTGGCAGGCCTCCTGCTCGCGGGGTGTGCCCAGAAAACCCACTTCATGTCATTGGCTTCCATGAGGAGGGCGGCCGGCCTGTCGACCCTGCCCATGGAAGAGGAGTATAAAGAATACGGGGCTGTCGTTCTTTATGAGAATCAGAAAACAGAGTTTTTGATTTCTCAAGAGCTCTATCGAAAAGAGTCGTTTACACGAGCGCTGGTGTATTTCAACAGCAACGCCGAAGGTTGGTTAACACCCAGTATTTACATCGGACCCCATGACCATTTGGTCAGTTTTTCGGCACGGACGATCTGTCCGGATGGAAGCACGATCGAGTTGAGCAGAGCTGATCTTTATCCCACTGAATTAAAGCCGGACTTTGTGGAGTTCAGCGACAACCAGTCGGTTAAATTCACATTCTCCGGTGTCGAGCCCAATTCGGTGCTTCAGTATTCGTACACCATTGATCGCTGGAGCCATTTCGGAGCCTTCGATACCTGGTGGATTCAGTCAACGATTCCAAAGATGTTTTCAAGCTACACAATCAAGATCCCGACCTTTTTCTTTGAAGGGAGAGTCGCGGAAGAGTTGAAGTGGTGCTATTCTCCAAAGAATATTAATCTCCCCGAACCTACAATAAGGGATACTGAAGCATCGACGACAGTGGCGATCAAGGAAAGCAAATACAAGCTGTTTACCTGGGAGCTCAAAGACATCGATGCTCTTGAGTACGAGTCCATGATGCCGGGCTATACGGACAGGGTCCAGCATGTGGTTCTGGGAATCGGAGTCAAGGATTGGGATGCCTTGGCGAGCGCCTATTGGGGTGCAGTCAAGCATTGCTTTATCCCGACTAGCAAAACAGGAATGATCGCAAGGCGGATCACACGCGGAGCGAGAAATGAAAGTGAGGAAATCGAGAGGGTCCTCGACTATACACAGAAGAACATGCGTTACGTTGCCATCACCGTTGATGACAGTGGGGCCATCCCCAATGGGCCCGACTTGATTCTGGAACGAAAATACGGCGATTGCAAAGATATGACTGTTCTCAATATCTCTCTCTTGAAATCGCTGGGATACAAGGCCTGTCCGGCGCTGGTCAAAACGAGATCGGCCGGCCTGTCGCAGACCACGATCGTCAACCTGGATTACAATCACATGATTGCGCTTGTTTACGGGAAAGACGGCCGCAAGTACTGGCTGGATTCTACGGCGGAAGAGTGCCCGCTTTCCGTGATCCATCCTGAAATTGCAGGTGCGACGGCCTTCGTTCTCATGAAGGATGGCTCGTATTCCTTTGAAACAATTCCGGAAAGCTCTGCTGAAGACAACACGGTTCGTCGGGAAACACGAGTGACGCTAGAGGAAGATGGACAACTCACAGGAAGATCGAAAGTCATTCTGACGGGCATACCCGCATACGCCTTTCGCTCAGGATTCCGCAACGCCACAGAGGAAGATCTCGCCGACTACCTGGCCGCCTACATAAGCAAGGATATCAAGAACCCCGAGATTTCGGAAATCTCGCACAGCTCATTTGATAAACTTGAGAGCGGGTTTGTATTTGATTTTACCTTTGAAGGCAGTCTTTCGACGATTACGGGGAGCGAGATATTGATTCTCAATCCGTCAGTTATTCCCCTGAGAGCGCCGATGCGAGAATATGATGCCGATGAAAGGCAAAATGAGATTGTTCTGAATTCGGCCTATTTGATCAGGGATGACCTATGGATTTCCTGGGACGCTGATGCCCTCAAACTAAAGGGGCGGCCGGCGAGCTGGAACACCAAGAACGATGTGGGCCGCGTAACCTTAGCCTACGAGCTTGAGGACGAAGGACTTTTGCACAGGGTCGCCTATATGCTGTTGCCACACCGGGAGATCCCCAAGAAGTATTTCAGCGATTTCGCGGATATCTTCGATGCTGTGAGCGAGCAGGCTGAAGAGAAACTTGCTTTTTCAAAGGAGTAGGGGAAAGTGAAGCAGCTAATCAGTTTGAGGCCTCTAGCACTCGCAGCGGCAACCGCACTCTTCATATCCGGCTGCGGAAGCGACGACTCTACGGGCCCGGAACCCCCCGAGCCACCCTACACG
>CAYTPZ010000030.1:0-25815 GCA_964440095.1 uncultured bacterium
GCATGGCCCTCCCTAATCGCTCAGAGATATGATATTTTAACATAAATACTGGAATAAAAAAGAGCGGGAGGCAAGTGCACCCTGCTAGAACCGCAGCCCGATCACCGCCGACAACACTTCACTGGTGTAGTCGAGCCCGGCGTCATTCGTCCTGTAGATGTTCTCCAGGCCCATGTTGTAGCGCAGCCAGAGAAATCCCGAGCCGAATTCGAGCCCCGCGCCCAGCGAGAAGGTAACCTCGCGCTGGACGATTTCATCCAGCAGATCCTGTTCCACGCAAATGGACGTGTCTCTATCGAGGGTGGCCTCGCAAAAGGTGGCCTTCTGTGGCACGTGCAAAGCCACGCCCAGGGAAACAAAGGCGCCGCGCTGACGAGAGTTGCGAAGCAAGAGGTCGAGGGGAAGGTCGTAGCTGCGCAGGTTCAAATCTTCCCGCACGGCTCCCGCGCCTTTCTGCCAGCTGTTGCGGCTGGTCATCTGGAAAGCTCCGCGCAGGGCCACGTGTTCGCCGAATTCCAGATCCTGGAAGATGCCGCCGGTCCAGTCGTAACCGCGCTCGAAATCGGCGAGAAGGCCCTGGGTGTCCGAGCCCATGAGACGATAGGAATTAGCGCCGCCATAGACGCCGAGGCCGGCGGCGGGCAGCGCGAGCAATAGTGCAAGCAAGAGGGGGAGGGCGATGCGCAAGACTTGCCTTTCCAGCGGAGTTCGAAGCCCGAAATGTGTGACGCTTTGGCCGGAAAGTCAATACCCTCAGAGGCTTAGCAAGCGTTTTCCCAATTTATCCGCTTCCAGCGCGGCGAGCACTTCCAATTCCGCTAAATCCACGCCGAAGAGGCTCTGCCCATCGAAGAGCACCTTGCCCCGGCTCACCGTGCGGTTCACCCGCGGAGAGTCGCTGGATGCGTCCAGGGTAATGAAATCCGCGTCGGCGCCGGGCTCCAGGCGTCCCACCGGGCGCTCGAAAATGGAGGATGCGATGGCGGCTCCTCCATTATAGAGCAATCTCGCAGCGCCGGCTCCGTCGGCGGCGGCGAAGCGTGCTTCGGTGAGCAGGCCGCTGAGAAATCCGTCGGTGCCCAGACCCACGGTGATGCCCGCTGCGCTCTGGCTGGCCACGTCGGCCCGGCCCACTCGATTGTGCGCATTGGACTGTGGGCAGTGAGCCAGAAAACAGCCCCGCTCGACCAGAAGATCCGCATCGCCCGACGCCAGATGCACGCCGTGGGCGAAGAGGCTTCCCTCGCGCAAGATTCCATGCTTGTCCAGGCGATCCACCACGCTTGTGTATCCGCGTTCTCGGGCGTCGGCCAAATCGCTTTCCGCTTCGGCCAGGTGAATATGGAAAGGCATGTCGGTGGCCGCCGCGCACTCGGCCAGGCTCTCGTCGGACAGGGTGAAGGATGCGTGCAAGCCAAAGAGGGCGCGCACGGTATCGTGGCCACCATAGCGATAGATGGCTCGCTGGTTTTCGGCAACTCCTTCGGCAAAGAGCTCGGGGCCGTTTCGATCGGTGACCTCGAAGGCCATGGCCAACTTCACGCCGAGTCGCTCGGCTTCTTCGGCGAGAATGTCCAGACTACCTTCGGTGAAATCCGGGCTGGAGTGATGATCGATCACCGTCGTGCATCCATGCATTACCGCCGCCGCAAGGCCCAGGCGCGCGCTGGCGCGAATGGAGCTCTCATCCAAGGCGCGATCAAGACGCCACCAAACCTGTTCGAGAATTTTCACGAATTCGCTCGAGCGCTCGGGCCAGTCGAGACGTCCGGCCAAAGCGCTGTAGATGTGGGTATGCGAGTTGATGAGCCCAGGCAGCAAGAGGTCGCCGGCAAGGTCCACGCCTTCTTCGGCGAAGGGAGGAGATTCGTCGCCCACATCGGCGATGCGGCCGTCTTCCACTAAAACCCAGCGCGTTCCCTGTTCGAGGGTGGCGCCGTTCTCAAAGAGCGTTCGAGCCATGGCCTCCCCTTTCCAACAAATCCAAAACATGCTCCGGCCGGATGGGAATTTCGCTCACCTGCGCGCCCACCGCATTGCTCACGGCGGCGGCAATGGCGGCGGCCGTGGGAATGATCACCGGTTCTCCCAGGCTTTTGGCGCCGAAGGGTCCTTCGGAATGAGGTTCTTCCACGATGAGCGTTTCTATCTCCGGTACCTCAATGGCCGTGGGTAGGTGATAGGTAGATAAATTTCGCGCCAGAATGTCGCCGCCCTCACGGGCGAATCGTTCGGTGAGCGCCCATCCCAGACCTTGGGCCACGCCACCTTCCACTTGGGCTTCCACGCCGGCCGGGTTCACGGCGCAACCCACGTCGTGGGCGGCCCAAACTTTGAGCACGCGCACATTTCCCGTGATGCGATCCACGGCCACGCGCGCCGACTGGGTGGCGAAGGAGTAAGCGAAGTAAGCCTCGCCGCTACCCTTCTTGAGGTCGAACTCCAGCTCGGGAACGTGCCACCAACCTTCGGCGGCCAAGTTCACGTTGCGCTTGTAGGCTTCCCCCGCGAGTTCACGGAAGGAGGCTTCGCCCAGCTCTTCGCGCAAAGGCGCCAGACGTTCATGCAATTTAGCCGCGGCGTTCAGGATGGCGTTGCCGCTCATGACCACATTCCGGCTGGCCACGGTGGGGCCACTGTCGGGCACCAGGGCCGTGTCCACCGGCATCAGGGTAACCTGCTCGGGTTCAATTCCCAGTGCCTCGGCAGCCATTTGTTGCACCACTGTGCGAGCGCCCTGCCCGAACTCCGTGAGTCCGGTGGCGCAACTGACCGATCCGTCAGCATGCACCTGCAGGTAGGCGCCTGCGCCGTCCATGTGCCATCCGGACTTGCCCAGGCAGTTGCCGTAGATCATAGCGCCGTGTCCGGTTCCGAAAAGCCACCGGCCTTCTTCCAGGTCTGCTTCTTCATCGGCCGTACCCTTGGCCGATGCTTCCGCCGCGCGCTCCAGGGTTTCCATGGCGCCCACACTCTCGTCGAGCTTGTGGCCGGTGCAGGTTTCGCCCCCTTCGCGGAGCAAGTTGATGCGGCGGATTTCCACGGGGTCCATGCCCAGTTCGGCGGCCATGAGATCCACTAAGCGTTCGTGGCCGAAGCAGGCTTGGGGACTGCCGAATCCGCGGAAGGCGCCGTTGGGAACCTGGTTGGTGTACCAGGCGCGAGTTTCCACTTTCACGTTGGGAATGTCGTAGGGCCCGGCGCCCTGCATGCAGGCGCGGTAGATCACCGGCGGCGATAGGGTGGCGTAAGCGCCGGATTCCGCGTCCTGATAAACCTCCATGGCGGTGAAGCGTCCGTCTTTCGTCGCGCCCAATCGTCCGCGAATGCGGAAGGGGTGCCGTTTGCTCGTGGACCGGAAATCTTCGTCGCGGGAAAGCAGCAGCCTCACGGGACGCCCCGTGGCGAGAGCCAGCACCGATGCCCGTGCACAGAACTCGCTGGGTAGATCTTCCTTGCCGCCGAAGGCGCCGCCGGTAGGAGTTTGAATAACCCGCACTCGACTTTGCGGCAACCCGGTAGCACGCGACACGTCGCGTTGAACGTAGAAGGGGCACTGCAGCGATCCGTGGATTGTAAGCCCGCCGCTCTCGCCGGGGGTGACGATGCATCCCTGGGGCTCCAGGTAGTAGTGCTCTTGGAGGCCCGTGACAAGTTCCGCTTCCACCACGACGTCGGCGTCCGCAAATCCACGCTCCACCACACCCTTGCGCAGTTTCTGGTGCACGGCAATGGGGCCCTCTTCATGAATGGGATACTCGGCCTGCGTTTCCACCTTGTCCAGGTTGAGAATGGCCGGCAATTCCTCCAGCTCGAAGCGTATGGCGGCAAGGGCGGCCTGGGCCGCCTCGGCACTTTCGGCGGCCACGATGGCCATGGGTTCGCCCACATAACGCACCTTGCCCTGGGCCAGCAGGGGTTGATCGTCGATGATCACGCCGATGCGATTTTCGCCGGGAATGTCCTCTGGGCCCAAAACGGCCACCACGCCGGGCAGGGTGCGGGCCGCTTCGAGGTCCAGACTCAGGATTCTGGCATGGGGTAGGGGGCTACCCAATTGGGCGGCATGGAGCATGTCATCGAGGCGCAGGTCGGGCAGGAATCGCATGCGGCCCTTGAGTTTAGATTCAGCGTCCTCGCGGATATGGCGGCTGCCCACGGTCTGGGGCTTAGATTTCCGATTCACGATACCTCCAGGGCTAGCCTATCCTATTGCGGCGGTGCAAAGAAAGAGGAAGCTCGCGAAACATGCAAGGCGAGCTTTCGTAAGCTGCGAGGACACAAGGCAGGTAACTCCTATGAAACGACTCATCATCATCATGGCCCTCGGCATGGTTTTCCTCGGAGCTACGGGATCTTCCCGGCTGGTGAAGCACTTCGCCGAGGAAGGTGTGGAAATCGATGGCGTGCGCCTCAAGCATCGCCGAACCGTGGAACTGGAAATCGATCTGGACGACCGCCTCATCTACTATGCCCATGTTGGCGACATTCGAATTCGCCCGGGCAGCGGACGTGATGCGATCCTCAAGATCGAGGTTATCGAATACAGTGAAGGCGACGCGGAAGTGTATCTCGATTCCGACGGAATAATCCGAAGCCGGAGCGAGAGTGATCACACCAGCGCATTGGGCCCGCTCATTGCCGAAGTGCCCCAGGGCATCGATCTCGAACTAGGCTGCGGCCTCGGTGATCTGGAAATTTCCGACATGGATGGCTCGCGGCGAATCTATCTGGAAACAGGTATGGGCGACATGTTCCTGGAAGGCTTGGAGAACATTTCCAGCATCGATGCAGAATCGGGTATGGGTGATATCATTTTGGACACGTGCCGGAACCTGGAGGTAGTGGATCTGGCTACAGGCATGGGATCGATCACCGTGCGAGACGTGGAGGCTGAAATTCTTGACGCCGCCACCGGCCTGGGCGGTATTCGCTTCAACGGCTGCAGATTCGACAAGGTCTACGCCGAAACCGGCATGGGATCCATCAAGTTGCGCAACACGACTTACGAAGATTCGGATTTAGATACTGGCATGGGGAGTGTGAAGTACCACTAGCCTTTCGCCCACGTCGTTCCTTCCTTGAGGATGGGGCGCCGCCGAGCTAGTCTCGTCAAATGACTCACCCGACAACACTATTGGGCAATCCCTTGCCGAAGGTTGTGACCGTGTTCGGCAGCGGGGGCAAGACCGCCCTGCTCACGCTCCTCGCCAGGCAGCTTTCCACAAAAGGTGCTCGTGTGCTGTTGAGCACCAGCACCAAGGTCTATCCCTTCCCCTATTTTCCCATGGAGGACGATCCATCAGCGCTGAAGGCGGCTTTCGAGCAGTCTCCGGTGGTTTTCCTTGGGCTTAAGATAAATGCCGAGGGTAAATATCCAGGTCCCGAGCCCCTTGATCTGGCCGCCCTGCGCGGGCTGGCCGATTTCATCCTCATCGAAGGCGATGGCGCCCGCCGCCGCCCCCTCAAGGTGCATCAACCCCATGATCCCGTGGTTCCGGATGGATCGGACCTGGCTATCATGGTTCTCGGCGCCTCGGCCCTGGGCCGTATTGTGGACGAATGCAGCCTCCACCGGCTCTCTAAGGCATTGCCTCGCTGGGGTTTAGCTGAAGGCGAGCCCATCGAGGCCGAGTCTGTGGCAGGCATAGCCCTGGATGCCGAGGGATATCGCGGCAAGGCGGGCAATACGCCTCTCCGCATTCTGGTGAATCAGGCCGATGCCAATCCTTCGTGCGCTCACGAATTGGCTTCGGCCCTGCGTCGCCGCTGGACGGGTCCCATATTTGTGGGTTCGGCGGAGGCCGGCACAATTGAGGCTCTCGATGCGTCGGCTTCGCGACCGGCCCTCATTCTTCTCGCCGCCGGCGCCAGTTCGCGCTGGCCTGGTGAAAAACTGCATGCCCAGATTGGTTCGCGCAGCGTTTTGGAGTGGAGTCTGGCGGCCTGGCGGTCCTCGGCCCTGGAGGATCGCGTGTTGGTGCACCGGCCCGGAGATGATCCAAGCGCTGCGGCTGCCCTAAAGGCTGGATTTCGCCCGGTGGTCTGCGAACGGGCCGAGCGGGGCATGAGCGAATCCATTCGTGCGGGATTCGCTGCCATCAACCGTGAAGCGAGCGGCGCAATCTTAGCTTTGGGCGATATGCCGGCCCTGAGTTCCGCCACCCTGAAGCGTTTGTTAAGCACCATCGATGAAAACCCCGACCGCGCCATGCGCCCGCGCTATCAGGATCGGCCGGGTCATCCCGTGCACATCCCCCGCGAACGATTCGAGGAAATCGCCGCCTTGACCGGCGACCGAGGCCCCCGCGATGTGCTAGAGTCTTGGCATCCGATTTACTTAGACGTGGAAGATGAGGGCGTGGTGCTCGACCTGGACAAGCCGGCCGAGGCCGATCGCGTGGAGTGCCATCTCATGGAGGTTCGCGAAAACGATGAAGCTGGATAAGTATCCCATACTCGTGCGCGGAGCCGGGGAACACGCCAGCGGCGTGGCCTGGCACCTCCGCCGCGCGGGCTTTCCCTTGGTCATGACCGAACGGCACGAACCTTTGGCCGTGCGCCGCCATGTGGCCTTCGCAAGAGCAGCGCGAAAAGGCGAGAGCTTGGTTGAAGGCGTGACCGCACGACTGTGCGGCGAGCGTCTGCATCCGGATGAACATGGCGAACCCGTGGATGCGCCCACGCCTGCGGTGGATGATGCCATCGCCGCCGCCGTGCGAGAAGTCTGGAAGAAGGGCGAGATCGCCGTGGTCATCGACGACGGCATTCGGCTTACCAAACACTTCGATTTCGCAGCCATTCTCGACGCACGCATGTTGAAAGAGGCCGATGGATCCATCCTCGGTAAAGCGCCCTTCACCTTGGCCTTGGGTCCTGGCTACACCGCCACCGAACATGTGGATGCGGTGGTGGAAACATTGCGGGGTCACGACCTGGGCCGCGTCTATTACGAAGGATCCGCCGCGCCCAACACCGGCGTGCCCGGCGAGATAGGCGGCGAAACGCATACGCGGGTTTATCACTCGCCCTGCGAAGGGCGATTTTGGGCCCATGTGAAAATTGGACAGATGGTGCGCAAGGGCGACCTGATCGGCGTCTTCGAAGGCGACTGCAAGGAACCCTGCACCATCGTGGCGGAAATTCCGGGCATCGTGCGCGGACTGTTGGCCGACGGTGAAATCGTGCCCGAAGGCACCAAGGTGGCCGACGTGGATCCCCGCGGTGAAGACATCGATCCCGCGACCTTGTCCGAGAAAACCCGCGCCATGGCAGGCGGAGTGCTCACCGCGCTAATGGCCGCCATATCCGAAGGATCATGAGCCGCCGCGTTTGGGAAAGGCTACTGGCGGAGCTGCGCGAAGGAAGACCGGCTCTGCTCGTATCGGTGATCGAGAGCAAGGGGTCGGTGCCGCGCAAAGATCGTCCTCGCATGCTTTTCACCGACGAAGGTTTGCAGGTGGGAACCATCGGCGGGGGATGCGTGGACGGTTTCGCCTACGAACTCGCCCGCCGAGTCGGCGAAAGCGATAGCGCCATTCGCGACACGCTTCTCCTGGACGCAGAAGCCGGCGACGAAACGGGACTGGTCTGTGGCGGCGAGATACTCGCCGAAGCCGAGCGCTTCACGCCGCAGGATCTCCCTCGCGCGGAAGAGCTGGCCGCGGCCCCGGAAGAAGCGCCATACCGTGTGCTCATCTTTGGGGGAGGGCACGTGTCGCTTTCTCTTGGCAGATTCGCGCACGAGGTGGGTTTTGCCGTTCACGTGCTCGATGATCGCGAGAAATTCGCCAGCGCCGAGCGTTTTCCTTTTGCCGCGGAAACGCTAGTAGGCGATGTTGCGTCAGCCGAAGGCTGGATGCCTCTGGGCGAACGCGATGCGGTGATCATTGCCACGCGGGGACATCGTCACGATGAGGCAGCGCTGGCCTGGGCGGCGGGAACCGAGGCCGGATACATCGGCATGCTCAGTTCTTCACGCAAGCGAAAGCTCATTGTGGAAGACTTGTTGGAAGGCGGTATGCCGCCCGAGTCTTTAGGCGATAGGTTTCATGCGCCCGTGGGGCTTTCCATCGGTGCGCTCACGGCGGAAGAAATCGCGCTGGCGATCGCCGCCGAACTGATTCAGTGGCGAAACGGAAACAGGGAGTAGTCTTGTACGATCTCATATTTCGATCTGCGCGCGTGGTGACGCCCGACCGGGTTATCCTGGGCGATTTGGGTGTGACCGGGGAGCGCATCAGCGCCATTGGGCCGAACCTCGGTCCGGGCAAAGAAGAGATCGACGCCACCGGAAAGTTGCTCTTTCCCGGATTCATCGATGCGCACGTGCATCTGGGTGTGCCCATTCGCGGAACGGAATCGGCCGACGGTGTTACCGAGGGCAGCCGCGCTGCGGCCTTCGGCGGCGTGACCACGCTCATTGATTTCACCGTGCAAGATCATAGCGAACCCCTGCTCGATTCTTTTCATCGCCGCATTGCACGAATGGAAGGCGCCGCCCATGTGGACGTCGCCCTGCACGCCAACTTCACTAATTTTACGGAAGATAATCTTGCGCAGATCCCCGAAGTGCTGGCCCAAGGCGCGGCGGGGATCAAGATCTTCACGGCTTATCGCGAAGCGGGCATGCAACTGAGCGATCGGCAGATCCTACGCGTGGCCGAAAAAGTGGCCGAGTCCGGTGGGCTGCTCATGTGCCACGCGGAGAACGGCGATGCGGCGGATTATCTGGCCGAGCGCCTGGCCGCCGAAGGGCGCAAAGACGCCGCGGCGCACGGGGAGAGCCGTCCCGATCTGGTGGAGGCTGAGGCTATTTTCCGAGTAGCCACCCTGGCGCGCATTGCCAACTGTCCACTTTACGTGGTGCACCTCAGTTCGTTTCGCGGGCTCGAAACCATTCGCCGCCTGCGCGCGGACGATTGGAAAATATTCGCGGAGACCTGTCCCCAATATTTGCTCTTAGATCGCTCGCGCTACGAAGGCGAAGACGGGCATCGCTACATTGCAAGCCCGCCTTTACGCGAGAAGGTGGATGGTGTTCGTTTGCTCGACGCCGTGCTCGGCGACGAGATCGAGGTGGTGGCAACCGATCACTGCCCCTTCACCTGCGCACAGAAGGCCATGGGCGGTGGCGATTTCATGAAGACGCCCAACGGTATTGCCGGGGTGGAAACTCTGCTGCCTCTCATGTTCACCAAACTGCTTGCCCTCGGCGAGAACGGCCTCGAACCCAAGCACAATGCGGGCCTATTGCGCCTGGTTCGCGTGATGGCGGAAAACCCCGCTCGCATCTTCGGACTGGCGCCGCGCAAGGGTGCCCTCAAGGAAGATGCCGATGCGGATTTAGTGCTTTATGATCCTGCGCCCACGCGAACGCTTTCCGCCGCCGATATGCATGGCGGCAGCGACTGGGATCCTTATGAAGGCATGGAAGTGCGAGGTGCCGTGGATAGTGTGTGGTTGCGGGGAGTGAAAGTTGTGGCCGGCGATACTATGATCGGGTCATCTGAAATAGGAAAATTCTCGAAAGCGTCTAGCTCACCTTAGATCAAGTCTCATTACTTCCGCCAGAAGCCCGGCCGCATGACCACCAGCACGGTGAAGATTTCCAAACGTCCGAGTAGCATGCAAAGCACCAGTAGCCATTTTCCTGGAACGGGTATCCATGCATAGGTCTGCGTTGAGCCCACGCCGGAAAGTCCCGGACCTATGTTTCCGATGCTCGCGGCGACGGCCGATACGGCGGTGACCATGTCGTGAACGAAGAAGCTCATGATCACCGAACAAACCACGAAGAGCCCCACGAATAGGACGAAGAACCCGACAATATTAGAAACACGATCTTCGCCCAGGGGCGTGCGGCGCACTTTTAGTGGCGCGATCAATCTGGGCCGCACCACTTTCTTGACCTCGCGCCATGCGGCCTTGAAGGTGACCATCACGCGGATCATTTTCATGCCGCCGCCGGTTGAGCCTGCGCATCCTCCCCAGAACATGAACACCACTAAGAGCAGGCCGAGGGCGCGGGGCCACATGTCGAAGTCGGCGGTGCCGAAACCCGTGGTAGTCACGATGGCGATTACCTGGAAGCTTGCGTAGCGGAACGCACCGTGAAGGGTCGAGACCTTGTCTGACTCGCTGTCTAAATGAGCCACCAGTTCCGATTCGCTGCGGGGATCGTTCGTGAAGTGTCTGGCCACTTCCTCACTTCCAGGTAGGCCGCCCATCCACAGTAAAAGCGTAGCGAAAGTGATGGCCAAGGCCACGGTGCCGAAATAGAAATGAAACTCGCGATTGCGGCGCAGGCTGAACCAGTCGCCGCGGAAAAGCAGGCGGTAGTGAATCAGGAAATTCGTGCCCGCCATGAACATGAAGAAGGTGATCACGTAATCGATGTAGGCGCTGTTGAAAGCTCCGACTGAGGCATTACGCGTGGAGAATCCTCCGGTGGCCAGGGTGGCGAAGGAGTGGCAGAGTGCATCGTAAAGATCCATGCCGCCGAACATGAGCAGAAGGGTTTCCACGCCGGTCAGCAGCACGTAAACGCCCCAGAGGATCTTGGCCGTTTCAGCCAGGCGCGGCCGCAGCCTGTCGGCGGTGGGACCGGGCACTTCGCCGCGGAACATCTGGTATCCGCCAACGCCCATGGCGGGGAAGATGGCGAGTACCAGGGTGACGATACCCATGCCGCCGAGCCAGTGGGTCATGCTTCGCCAAAATAGGAGACCGCGTGGAAGATTCTCGATGTCCCTTAAGATGGTTGAGCCCGTGGTGGTGAACCCGCTCATGATTTCGAAGTATGCGTCGGTGAATGCCACGAAGGGGCTCATGCCCATGCGCAGGAAGTGCACGGTGAAGGGAATGGATCCAAGCAGCGCGAGCATCACCCATCCCAGGGTGACGATGGCGAAACCTTCTTTGATGCCTTGATCAAATCGCCCGGCGCGAAAGGCCCCCTGTAAAATAGTGCCGAGCAAAAGTGAAACGAGAATGGTCAGGGTGAAGGATGAAATTTCGGGGCTCCACATGTCGCTGCCGCCGCGCTGTTGCCAAAGCGCGATGCCCGTGGGAACCAGCAGGGTCAAGGCCAACATTTGCATGAGGCGACCCAGGGAATAGAAGACGGCGCGGAACTTCACTATTTGCCGCCCTTGAATAACTTCTGAATCTTCGGTGCCATCTGCGGTTGGCAGACCACGATCACGTCGTCGCCGGCTTCAACCTGCGTCTCGCCCCGCGGAATTATCACCTCGCCCTTTCGGAAGATCGCCCCGGCGATTGCCTTCCCGTGCAGCGGACTCCAAACATTGGCCAGGGAATCCTTGGTGATCTTGCTGCCTTCCTCCGCCTGAATCTCCATAGACTCCAAATTCATGTCGCGCAGCTGCAGCTCCACGGATATGCGCCCGCGATGGATGATGTCCATGATCTCCTGCGCCATGAGGCGCCGCGGGCTGATGACGTGGTCCACGCCTATTTCTCGGAAGAGTTGGTTGCTGCGAGGCTCCATGGAAATGGCGATGATCTTCTTTGCGCCCTCGGATCTGGCGAGCAAGGCGCTCATGACATTTTGCGCGGTGTCTTCTCCGGCGCCTACGAAGAGGTCGATGTTTTCCACGCCCGCGTCGCGAAGCACATCGCGTTCGGTGGGTCCACCGTAGAGCACCTCCACTCCTTCCAGTCGCTCGGCCGCGTCCATACCGTGTTCGTAATCAGGATCCAGATAGACCACCTTTTCCACCCACTCGCTCAGCGATTCGCAAAGTTGCACGGCGGTAAGGCTGCGTCCGGCGACTACCGCGCTTTTTACGGTGCGCGATCCAAGGTCGAGCAGCTCGAGATAGGTTTCCAGGCCTTTTCGACTGAAGAGCGTGGTGACGTCGTCGCCCTCTTGCAGCACGTCCGCTCCGCCGGGAATACGTGTTTCCCCGTTTCGGTGCAGGGCCACGGCGAGGAAATTCTTCCCGCCGGCCAGTTGGAGGATCTCCATGAGATTGCGATCCACCACCGGCATGTTGGCTTTGATGATGTGGCGGCTGATGAGAATTTGGCCTTCGTGGTAACCGAAGACTTCCAAGGCGTCGGGCACGCGAGCGATCTGGTCGATCACCTGCACGATGACTCTTTCAGGATTGATGAATCGCGTCACGCCGAAGCCGTCGAGCACCATCTTTCCCTCGGCGGCGGTGAGTTCTGGATTGCGTACTCGGGCGATGCGCTGGGGAACGCCATAGCGTGCGGCGAGGCCGCAGGCGAGAATGTTGACCTCGTCTTCGGAGGTGACCGCCAGGATCATTTCCGCGTCGCGAATACCCGCAGCCTCCAGAGCCGAGGGACTGCTACCGCTGCCGGGCACCACGAGGATGTCCAGCTTCTCGGCGATCTCGAGAACGCGCTCCCGCTTCTGCTCGATGATAGCCACATCGTGACCCTGCTTCTGAAGCTGGATGGCGAGCTCGTAGCCCACGGTCCCGGCTCCGACGATGACGATTTGCACCATGACCTCCTAGGCCGTGAATCTTAGGAAGACCCGCCGGGGCTGTAAAGGTGAGAAAAGGGCGGGAAACCCGGTCAAATAGGGGATGAATTCCCCGCGGTGTATAGCTATTGTGCTAGGGATACGGCTCTTAGCTACCGGCTTCCCGCCAACAGCCAACAGGAGAAACCGTGAAAGCCTTGAAATTCTTCCCCATCTTCGTACTGGCGATTCTCGTTGGATGCGGATCGGGAAACGACACATTGGAGACGGAAATGGAAGGCGCTGCCGATACTCCGGCCTCGCAGGCCGTGGCAAAACTCATGGAAGGACTCGACGCGCAGCTTGAGGTGGTTACCACCGCCAGCGGGCTTCAGTACGTGGACATCACTCCCGGAACGGGCGGTGCGGTGAGTACCGGCCAGATGGTGAGCGTCCATTATACGGGTTGGCTGCTGGACGGCAGCAAGTTCGACAGTTCCCGCGATCGGGGTGAGCCCCTTGAGTTCAATATCGGCACCGGCCGCGTGATTCCCGGTTGGGATGAAGGCGTGGGAAGCATGCAGATCGGCGGGCGCCGGAAGCTGGCCATTCCGCCCGAGCTGGGTTACGGCGAACGCGGCATTGGTCCCATTCCACCGAATTCCATTTTGATCTTCGACGTGGAATTGCTGGAGGCGGAGTAGGTGCATGTCCAAGCAACCCATTATTGAAATTACTCGCGTACTCACTTTCGCCGCTTCCCATCGGCTCTACAATCCCGATTGGGAAAACGAGCGCAACGATGAAGTCTTCGGCAAGTGCAACAACTTCTATGGTCATGGTCATGACTATGATGTGCGCGTGACCCTGCGCGGGCCGGCCGATCCGGAAACGGGCATGGTTGTTAATCTGAATATCGTGGACAAGGTCACTCGCGAGGCAATTGTGGAGCCCTGTGACCACAAGCACCTGAATCACGATGTGGAATGGCTGCGCGGAATCAATCCCACCACGGAAAATTTGGCCCTGGCATTTTGGGACCGTCTCCTGCCGCACTTTGGCGATGCGCTGCACGAAATTCGCGTTCAGGAAAATCCGCGGAATTGGTGCACCTATAGAGGGGAGAAGGAGTAATGAAGGACTCCGTTCGGACAATCTTGGAGTTCATCGGCGAAGATCCCGCGCGGGAGGGCCTTAAGGACACTCCCGAACGCATGGAAAAATCCATGGCTTTTCTCACCCAGGGTTACAAGCAGTCCCCCGAAGAAGTCATCGGCCACGCCATCTTCCATGAGAGTTACGATGAAATGGTGGTGGTGCGCGACATCGACTTCTACAGCATGTGCGAGCATCACCTGCTTCCTTTCTTCGGCAAGGCGCACGTGGCCTACATTCCCAATGGAAAAATCGTGGGCCTCAGTAAGATCCCGCGCATGGTCGATGTTTTCGCCCGCCGCCTTCAGGTACAGGAGCGCATGACCCAGGAAGTTGCCCAGACACTTGTGGAAACACTGGAGCCCATGGGGGTTGCCGTGGTGGTGGAGGGCTTCCACATGTGCATGGCCATGCGCGGCGTGCAGAAGCAAAATTCCTGGATGACAACTTCCGCCATGCGGGGCGTTTTCCAAACCAGCACACGAACCCGCGAGGAGTTCCTGCAGCTCATCAGGGGGATCAGCAAATGAGCGGCCGCGCGCTCGGCCTTGAACATGCCTGATGGAGCTTTGGTGGAAGAGATTCGACTGGGACCTGCGGGTGGTTCGCTCTAGGTGGCATGAGACCTACTCTCTGAGCCCCTCTGGATATCAAGACATATCGCTTGAATCTGTAAAAATCAGGCAAATAGACCTGATATTGTGATGGTTTCAAAGAAGCAGGTTGTCCACCTTGGCCTCGCTCCAGGCGGCCACTTTTGATTGTGGAATAAACGCTGATATTGCAGGAAATAACCGGATCCAATGGCACGCCTACAGCATCCGTATTACTTTGCACGCGCTAGGCACGAATGGGGGAGCCGACCGGCTACCGCGGGCCCACAAAGCCGACCCCTCCGTTCTCTTCGATGCCGGGCGCCAAGCGACCGGACAGGGAGGCGAACTCTCAAAGAGTTATGTCCACCACAGAAGTTATACAACAAGATGAAGTAGTCATCCGATTTGCCGGCGACTCCGGCGACGGAATGCAGATCACCGGTACTCAGTTTACCGACACCAGCGCCAAGATCGGCAACGACCTGGCGACTTTCCCCGACTTTCCCGCCGAGATTCGCGCGCCAGCCGGCACGCGTCCGGGTGTGTCAGGATTCCAGGTGCACTTCAGCTCCTCGGACATCCACACTCCGGGTGACAGGCCCGACGTACTCGTGGCCATGAATCCCGCTGCACTGATCGTCAACTACAAGGACCTGAAACCGGGTGCCGTGGTTGTGGTCAACGTGGGAAGTTTCGGCGCCAGCGACCTGAAGAAGGCGAACCTCAAGACCAATCCCCTCAAAGACGGAACCCTCGACGGGTATCGCGTCATCGAGCTCGATGTGAACGCTCGTGTTCAGGACGCGCTCAAGGACAGCCCCCTGAGCAAGAAGTTTGTTCTGCGCTGCAAGAACTTCTACGTGCTTGGACTCATGTACTGGCTTTACAGCCGGCCCGTCGAGCCCACACTGGAGTGGCTCAGCCAGAAGTTCGCGGGCAAACCCGAACTCGTCGACGCCAACCAGAAGGCCCTGCAGGCCGGTTACAACCGAGGTAGTACCCTTGAGATTTTCCAGGGTCGCTATGAAGTTCCCGCTTTCGAAGATGCCCCCAAGGGCAGCTATCGGAACATCCTCGGCAGCCAGGCAATTAGTCTGGGCTTGTTGGCGGGAGCCAAGCTGGCGGAGTTAACACCTCTGCTGGCAAGCTATCCCATTACCCCGGCTTCGGACATTCTGCATCAGCTGTCGGCCTACAAGCACTTCGGCATGATCACCCTGCAGATGGAAGATGAGATCGCCGCGGTGACGGCCGCCATCGGCGCGTCCTATGCGGGAACGCTGGCTATCACGACCACTTCGGGTCCGGGCATGGCGCTTAAGGCCGAGGCTTTCGGCCTGGCGGTCATGGCTGAACTACCTATGGTCATCATAAACGTGCAGCGGGCGGGCCCATCAACGGGAATGCCCACCAAGGTGGAGCAGGCCGATCTGAACCAGGCCATCTTCGGTCGCAATGGCGAAACTCCCATTCCGGTTTTGGCGGTTGCCACGCCTTCGGATGGTTTCTATTGCGCCATCGAGGCGGCGCGCATCGCCACGCAATACATGACTCCGGTCATTCTGCTCAGCGACAATTATCTGGCTGCGGGTTCCGAGCCTTGGAAGCTTCCGCATCTGGATGAGCTCAAGAGTTTCCCGGTGAAGTTCCACACGGAAACCGAGAACTTCCTGCCTTTCTCGCGCAACGAGCATGGCGCGCGTCCTTGGGCTCTTCCCGGCACGCCGGGTCTTGAGCATCGCATCGGAGGGTTGGAGAAGGAGCCGCTCAGGGGCGAAGTGAGTTACGAACCCGAGAGCCACGAGATCATGACCAACGAACGCGAGAGTAAGATCATGGGCATTGCCAAGAGTTACAAGCCGCAGGAAATTTACGGCGACGACTCGGGCGACTTGCTGGTGGTTACCTGGGGTTCGCCCTTTGGTCAGGCCCGTAGCGCCGTGGAGCGTTGCCGCAAGCAGGGGATGAGCACATCCCATTTGCAGCTTCGCAATCTTTGGCCGCTACCCTTGGATTTGGGTGAAATCTTCTCTCGTTACAAGAAGGTGCTCATCCCCGAACTCAATCTTGGACAGCTCGCCCGCATTCTTCGCAGCGAGTATCGCGATGTGGAATTCCACGAGCAGCACAAGATGCAGGGCAAGCCCTTCATTACCGATGAGATCCAGGGAAAAATTGTCAGCCTCTTGGAGGTGAAGTAATGAGTACGCCAGAGGTTTTGACGAAGGCGGATTTCAAATCCGATCGCGACGTGCGCTGGTGTCCAGGTTGCGGAGACTACTCCATTCTCAACTCGGTGCAGACGGTCATGGCCGAACTCAAAATACCCCGCGAGAAATTCGTGGTGGTTTCGGGCATCGGATGCTCCAGCCGTTTTCCCTATTACATGGGGACCTACGGCTTTCACAGTATTCACGGTCGCGCGCCGGCGGTGGCTACGGGCATCAAGGCGGCCAATCCCGATCTTGCGGTTTGGGTGGTGACCGGTGATGGCGATGGTCTTTCCATCGGTGGTAACCACATGATTCACGCCCTGCGCCGCAACGTGGATTTGAAGATCCTTCTGTTCAACAACGAGATCTACGGCCTGACCAAGGGTCAGTACTCACCGACTTCGCCGGTGGGTATGACAACCAAGTCGACGCCTTATGGATCCATCGATCGGCCTTTCAACCCGATCACCTTGGCACTGGGAGCGCGCGCGACTTTCGTGGCGCGTACTACCGATTCCCAGCCCAAGCACATGAACCAGATCCTCAAGGCCGCCGCCGCCCACAAGGGTTCGGCCTTCGTGGAGATCTGGCAGAACTGTGTGATCTTCAATGACGGCGCATTCGCGCCCTGGACCGAGCGCGCTGTGCGCGACGAAAAACTCGTCGACCTGCGTCACGGTGAGCCCATGGTCTACGGCAAGAATAGCGACAAGGGTGTGGCCTACGATTGCGGTGAACCCAAGAGTGTTCTGGCTGGAGAGGCTTCCATCTGGAAAGCCGACACGGCCACTCCGGGACCTGCCATGGTCGTAGCGGAGATGGATCTGTATCCAGATCTTCCGCGAGCCATAGGCGTTTTTCGTGACGTGGAGATGCCGGTCTTCGACGCGGGCATCCACCATCAGATTGAAGAGGCCAAGGCCAAGCAGCCCAAGAGCGATCTGGAAGATTTGATCTACACAAAGGATGCTTGGGAAGTTAAATAGCCGACGAAGCATTGGCTTTGGCTGAGAAATGAAAGAGCTCAAGACGATTGTCTTGAGCTCTTTTCAATGCCTGGAATATTGGGGCTAAGCTTCTTCAGCTTCCTTCATACTCATTCCCAATTTCATCTTGATATCATCGATCACCGCGATAAGCGACGGAATCAGGAAGAGGGTGAGCACAGTGGCAAAGGCCAATCCCCAGATCATGCTCACGGCCATGGGCACCATTATTTTCGTGGCGCCGGTGCTGGCCACGGTGAGCGTGGACAGGCCGGTGATTGTGGTGACCGTCGTGAGCAATATTGGCCGTAAGCGAACAACTCCCGAGCGCACAATGGATGTCCAGCGTCCGCGACCGCTTCGCCTGGACTTGTTGATGAAGTCAACCATGAGCAGCGAGTTGTTCACCACAAGTCCCATGAGCGCGATGATTCCCACCATGGCCGGGATGGTGAGCTCGTAGCCCATCACCAGGAGGCCGATCACCACCCCGATGAAGCTGAGCGGCACCGTGAAGATGACCGCCAGAGGTTGGCTCAGTGAGTTGAACTGTCCCGCCAGGATCATGAAAATGATCAGGAAGGCGATGGGGATCATCAGGAAGAGACTCTTGAAGCTCTCGGCGGTGCGCTCGAACTCGCCGCCGAAAAAGAGCCGATAACCCGGGTGGTCCGTTGAGAAGGCCGCGAAGCGTTCCATGATGGTTTGGTTCACGACCGTGCTGTTCTGACCTTCACTGAGTTCCGCAGTTACTGTGATGGCGCGGTCGCGCTCGCTGTGCCGAATGACGCGCAGGTTGGTCTTGTACTCGAAGTCCACCAAGTTACTTAGGGGGACAAGACCTCCGCCCAGGCCGGCGACCTTGAGCTGACCCAGGGTGTCGAGGCGATCGCGTTGTGATTCCCTTAGGCGAACGATGACCGGTCGCTCGCGACCGTCGGACTCTGTGAACTGCGTCGCCTCGAATCCCATAAATGCAGCGCCCACGGTCATACCCACGTCCCGACTGCTGATGCCGAGTTCTGCGGCGCGATCGCGGTCCACGCTCACTAAGTATTCACGTCCGTCTCGAGTGAAATCGTCGCGAATGTCCACCACACCGTGAATGGAAGCCAGTTCCGTCTTCAGCTTTTCGCCCAGCTCCTCAAGCACTTCCAGTCGAGGCCCGAGGATGCGAATTTCCACCGGATTGCCGGTGGGGGGACCGGCCTGAGGACGGGATAGGTTCAAGCTCACAATGCCCGAAACGCCGCCGATCTTTTGACGCAGTTCCTTCATAATTTCACGATCACTGCGCGAGCGATCGGCCGCGGAAACCAGGTCGATGTTCACTTCGCCCAAATGGCTTCCCAGCGTGAACTCGTAATTCTTGATCTGGTATCCGCTGATGGCCACGACGGCCTTCACCTCTTCTTCGGGGATTCCACCCACGATCGCTTCGATCTGCCGCGTCACATTATCGGTAATCTCCAGACTGGTTCCCGGCGACATGTCGTACTGAACGATGATCTGATCGAAATCCTCATCGGGGAACATGCGCACCGGCAGCATACGGACTGCGGCGATGCTCATGATAGCCATCACGACTACGGCACCCACCGCGACATAGCGATAGCGTAGCGTCAAGCCAAGTTGCTTGCGATAGCCCTTGCGCAAGGCCAGGTACACGGGGTTGCGCTTCACAGGTTTAGTGGCGGTAAGATCCTCGTCATTGAAATCGCGCTGAACGTGCTTGGCCTTCATGCCCAGTTTATTTCGGAACCAAACATTGAACTGCGCGACTTCCGCCGTGTGGGCGGGGAGAATTATGAGCGCTTCGACGAGACTGGCCAGCAAAGCGAAAATGACTGCCTTTGGAATGGCACTGATGAATTTTCCCATCATGCCCGTCATAAACAGCAGCGGAGTGAAGCCCGCGATGGTTGTGGCCACGGCCGAGATCACCGGCGATAGCACTTCCTTGGTGCCCACGATGGCCGCCCGAGTGGGGGACACGCCACGCTCGATGTATCGCTGCACGTTGTCCACGACCACGATGGCATCGTCCACAACCAGGCCCAGGGCCATGATGAGCGCAAAGAGTGTGAGCATGTTCACGCTCATTCCCGCCAAACTCATGAGGAAAAATCCCACCAGGAAAGTGAAGGGGATTCCCACAAGCACCAGTAGCGAATTTACCCAACCGATGAAAAAGAGCAGAAGCAGTCCAACGATAATGGCTGTGAGCCACGCATTGTTGGTCATGATGCCCAAGCGCTCTTCGATGAGTTCCGCCGAATCGAGACGCACTTCGCTGACGACCGCAACGGGCAGAGAGGCATTGTAGTGAGCTACGATTTCCCGCACCTCGGTGGAAATGTCGAGGGTGTTGCTGTTGTCGTCTTTGTAGACAACCAGATTGCCCGCCGGATTGCCGTCGAGGCGGCTGTAAACATAGCGGTCCTCCACTTCACGCTTTATTTCGGCCACATCGCGCAAACGAAGTTTCGCACCGGCGGGTCCTGCGCGCAGCACCGTGCTGCCGATGTCTTCCATATCCTTGTACTTACCGAGTACGCGAAGCTTGTAGGAGTTTTCGCCCATCTCGGCCTGCCCACCGGGCATGTCCAGGTTCTGCGCTCCCAGCGCGGCGATGATCTCACCCAAGGACACGCCGTAGTGGTTCATGAGGTCGGCGTCGGCCATCACATGTACTTCCAGATCCAGGAAGCCGTTCATATCGATCTTGCTGACGCCATCGATATCTTCAAGCTCGCGCTTGATATCCTCGGCTACCTCGAAGAGCACGTTGTCTTCGACCATGCCGCCCATGGACACGAAACAAACCGGTTGCACCATCGACGAGGTTAGTTCGAAGTAGATGGGATCTTCCGAATCCTCGGGAAGGTCGGGAATCGCATTAATGGCCGTCTGCAGATCGAGCATGAACTTGTCGTTGTCGATGCCCTGCTCAATGTAGATGCCCACCGTTCCGCTGGACTCTTCGCTGTTGCTGATGAGCTCGTCCACGCCTTCAAGATCGGAGAGAGACTCCTCGACCTTGTTGACGATTTCCTGTTCGACTTCGGCCGCACTGGCGCCGGGCCAGGGTACTACCACGAAGGCCTGATCCAGGTTGGCGTTGGGGAAGAAGTTTCGCGGCATATCCATGTAGTGGTAGATGCCCACCACGGCCGCGATGATTACGAAAAAATGCACCAGAAGTCGTCGCCTGACGACCAGGGATATGAGGTCCATGGCTTACTCCTGGTCCATGTCGGCATCACCGACGTTTTCGACGACCGTGCCGTCTTTGACGCTCCACTGACCCTGCACGATCAACTCATCGCCGGCGACGAGTCCTTCCAGCACTTCGACGCGATTGCCTTCACGCATTCCCAGGCGAATGTTCTTCCGCTGGGCCACACCCTCCTGCACCGTGAAGACAATGGGTTCGCCGTATTGCTCCACAACGGCCCCTGCGGGAATCACGATTGCGCCAGTTCTATCTTCAAGTCGAATGCTGCTGCGAGCGCTCATGCCTGACAGCAACCTCCCTTCGGTGTTGGGTACGCGTATTTCCAGGGGGAAGCTGCGCGTCATCATATCGCTACGCACGCCGAGGCTGTGCACCTCGCCCTCGAAACGCAGATCCTGTAGGGCGGGAATGAATATATCCACCGGCATGCCTTTTTGGATGCGCACGGCGTCGCGCTCGGAAATGCTGGTGCGAATGAGCACACTACTCAGATCAATCACGGCTACCATGGGCATTCCAGGTGCGACCTGTTCGCCCACTTCGGGAATGAGCATGGCCACTCGGCCTGTGAAGGGCGCGCGGATTTCACAATCTTCAAGAGACTTCGACGCCAGATCAAGGGCGGCCCGCGCAGCGAGCATGCCGGATTCTGCCTGGAGGGCGCCGAGTTTCACAGCCTCGAATTCCACATCGCTGATGCGGTCGTTATCCTTCAGGCTACGCGAGCGTTTGAGATTGCGTTGAGCCTGATCGTGAGTGCCTTCCGCGGCGAGCAAGCCCGCCTTGGCCTGCTGAACGCCGGCGGAGTAGAGTCGCTTGTCGATCTCCACAAGCAAGTCCCCCTTCTCAACCATGTCGCCCATTTCGAAAGGCAGGCGAAGTACGGTGCCGCCCACCTGTGCGGCTATGTCCACCTCGCGCCAGGCTTCCGTGCTGCCGCCCGGCGACAAGGTCACGGTGAAGCGGTTGGGCCTGACCTGCTGAATACGGACGGGCACCGCGCGGGCAGCTTCCATTTCCTGAGCTGTGTTTTCCCCCTCGGGCTTCGCCTCTCCTTCGGGAGCCTTGCCACATCCGGCCGCCAAGATGAGCAGCAGGGCGGGACTTAGAATGCGCAGGATTTTCATTTCATTTCCTCCATCGTCATGGGCTCGCCGACCAGACTTTCCAGGGCGGCCAGGGCTCCGAAGTATTCGTATCGCGAGGCAACGGCCTGGGCGCGGGCAGCGGTGAGGCCCACCTGCACATCCACCAAGTCGAATTCGGCCACCTGGCCGGCCTCATACCGGGATTCCATTTCATTGAAAGTTTCACGGGCCTGTCGCTCAGCACTTTCGCGGAAGCTTAGGTTCTGACGGCTTCGCTCTACTTCAAGCCAGGCGGCCCAGGCTCCCATGCGAAGTTGTTCCAATGCGGCGGCGCTTTCGTATTTGGCTCGGCGCTTCTCGGCGGAAGCTTGTTTGTAGGCAGCATAGTTGCCCATGAGGTCGAAGACCGGCATGGTGACCAGTGCGGTCATGGCCGAGGTGGTGTCGCCGTCCAGTTCCATGGTGTCGTTGTCCTGCCAACCCTTGTTTAGGGAAAAGTGCAGAGAGGGTGTGATGCCCGACATGGCCAATGTCTTGCCGGCCGATGCAGCGTCGGCTCCAGCCTGGATTGCCCGAGCCGTGGGACTATGGTTCAAGATGCCCTCGGCTAATGTTTCGGGATCGATCTCGGACAAGCTCAAAGCATGCCCGAGCTTCGCCTCGCTTACGCGCTCGAGCGAAAGCGGCGCATTGAGGGCTCGGCCCAAGAGGCGATTCAGATTCATTTCCGCCAGTCGCATGCCGTTGCTTGCGGCAAGCTCACCACTCTTGGCTTCCGCCAAGGTGGTTTCCCATCGCAAAACATCCGAACGAGGGAGCATGCCGAGTTCGGCCTTGTCGCGAGCCAGAGCCATGCGATTTTCCGCCGAGGTCACGCTCTCTTGTGCCACAGCATTCATTTCGCGTGTGGCCAACACGCTGAAGAAGGCCCGGCGAACGGCCAAAGTGATTTCCGAGCGACTGGCCGCAAGACCGGCCTCGCCTGCTCGAAGGCCGGCACTTGCCAATCCCCGCTGGCCGATGAGGTTCAGGTTAAGCGGGAACTGCTGGTTCACCGTGAAGCTGGTTCGATAGGTGTCGTGGTAGAGGAAGGGTTCGATTTCCACACCCGTGATGCCCAAGGCTTCGAACATCTGTTCCATGCCCGATACGGCCTGGTTGGCGCGATTGTATGTGTTGTCGTCTACCCGCGTGACCGAACTGCTGAAAGAGCCGGTGGGCAGGAAGGCCAAGTAACTTTTTCGGGAAGCCCACTCGCTGGCGTTCAATGCCGCCCGACTTGCGTGCATGGATGGATTCTGATCCAGAGCCATGTCCACAGCTTCGCCGAGGCTAAGCACCTCGGGCGCGGATAAAACACCCGGCGGCTCCACCGGCAATGCGAACACCGCCGAGGCGGCGCTAAACAGTCCTAGAAATGCGGCTCTTTGCAGAGCGGATTTCATCACTTGAACACTCCTTCCGGCCAGGGCTCCGTGCCTTCGGTTTTGGCAAGGATGCGTTTAAGCCACTTGATTTCCATCTCAACCAGATCGGCGTAGTACTGGACAATGTCCATGGCGGTTTCGGGGTAACACTCCGCCTCTTCAAAATGCTCGTGAATCTCTTCCACTTCTTTACGAAGTCCACGGACCCGCTCCAGGCGCGTGGCCAAGCTTGCAAGCAGTGTGGGTTTGTCGGACAGGTGCGCGAATCCGTATCCCATGAGCATGGGAAAGAAGGGGTGCACCAGTTCGCTGATGCTTTGGTGCAAAATGCGCTGGATGGTTTCGCGTCCCTGCTCGGTAATGCTATAGACCGTGCGGTCGGGGTGGGCCGAGCTGGTTTCGCTGTGAGCGCTGAGATCTTTCTTCGCCTCAAGGCGAGCGAGGCCCTTGTAGATTGCCGGAGTGGTCACTCCCACCCAGTTTTCCATGTTGCGGCGCTTGATTTCTTGCTTGATGTCGTATCCGTGCCTGGGCTCTTCGCTGAGCAATCCAAGCAGGACCAGATCGACTTTGGACACGGGGTCTCCTTGGCTAGGGTTCCAGTTTAATAGGAAACCGTAGACTGGTCAACCGTTAACTATAAAGACCCTTTTGTCTCCTTGGAATCCGCAGAGTGGCGTGCTAAAACTGAACTTAGCAGCAACGCAAGGTGGACAGGCATGGGCCCCAACGTTGAAAAACGAAAGCAAAAGCCAGGGTTGAGCCTAGCCTGGGGCACGGATATAGGCAGCGTGCGAACACGTAACGAAGACTCCGTTTTCGTGAAAGCGCCACCCCGAGCCCAGGCCGAAAGCCACGGCACCCTTCTCATCGTGGCCGATGGAATGGGCGGCCCGCCGGCCGGAGATATGGCCAGTGCCTTGGCCGTGGAGAAAATTCCCGATAGTTTCTACGACAGCAAACTGGATAGGGACGGTGACCCCGCGCCACTTCTCAGGCGTGCATTTAACGACGCCAATTCAGCCATCCTCAAAGCGGCCAACTCCAAACCCGGACGCTTTGGTATGGGCACCACTTGCACGGCTTTGCTTCTGCGGGGCGAGCAATTTTGGCTGGCCCATGTGGGGGACAGCAGGGCCTACCTCCTGCGCGAGGGGCACCTGCAACAACTGTCTCGCGATCACAATGTGCTCGAACGCATGCGCGCCGAAGGCGACCTGCTCGACGAGGATCATCACCCGCCCGGTTCGGGTCTGTTAACGGCTGCGCTGGGTACGGATGACCGACCTGGCGCGGACTTCAGTCAAAGACCGCGGGCACTGAAAAATGGTGATCGACTACTTATCGGCTCCGATGGTCTTTACGGAGCGATCGAAGAAAAGGACATGAAACGCATCCTGGGCGAGGGTAGCCCTGAACATGTTGCAAGGCGATTGATCCACGCAGCGCTTGAAGCAGGTGGCCGCGACAACATCAGCGTCATCATCGCTCACTGGGAGCTGAAATCGTGAAAGATGAAAAGAAGAGTCTGCATCGACCGGTCTATGAGTGCACCGTCTGCAGCAAGGAAATACCCTGGGAAGGTGGGCGCCTAAGGCTCATTTGCGACGAAGCCGATTGTCATGGCGAGCGCAGCGCACCGTCTCCAATTCAGGTTCGCGAAGGCGATGGTCACGATCGCATTGCCCTGCTCGAAGCCAGCCGGCGCTTTTTCGGCAGCACCCATCTCCATGCTTTCGGCGAAGTATTCCCCTTGGCACATACGGCTTTTCTTGTAGCTGAATTTGAAGGCAAGCGGGCGGGCTTCCTGTCTTACTCCCTGCACTTTCCGGACCAGGATGAAGTTGCCATCGTTCTTATGGCCGCGCTGCCCGGCTTTCAGGGACGCGGCGTGGGTCGCGCGCTGGAAGGCGCGCTGGAAGCATTCTGCAGGCCCAAGGAGATGCATCGCATTCTCATTTCGAGCACCAATGACAACATTCCGGGCCTCTACTTCTATCAACGTTTGGGATATCGATTCAAATCTCTCGCCCCAGGGGGGGCCGAGACGGCCCTCGCCGATCATGGCACGCCGGGCGCGCGTGGCTTCGGCGGCATTCCCATTCGTGATGAATTGGTCTTGGTGAAAGATCTCGCGCGACACCCCTAGCGCCCCCGTCTCCCCATTATAGAGATATCCCCAGAATCGAGGGACACGCAGGTAGGTCCGCCAGCAACCCGTATTTATAAGTTGTTGATATTATTCTATTTATGAGAGCTTCGAGTCCGGCATCTCCCTTGCCATGGTCTGGGTAAACCCAGAAATCCCAATCCGCAAAGGAGACATCATGAAACCCCTGTATGTTTTCAAGAGAATGGCCTCAATCTTGGCCCTCGTTCTTCTGACAGGTAGCGCATTCAGTGCAAGCGCGGCTCTGGTCAGCTTCGACTTTGAACCCCTCTACATCCAGTGGGGCGGATCCTACGGCCACATCCCCGGCGAGATCGTTATGGTTGAAGACGGCGTGCCCATGAGCGTGGAAGAGTTTTACCTCGGTATCTACACCGGCTTCAGCGAAGCCGTGATCGATGTTCCCATTACGGGATTCGGCAGCATCCAGACTCTGCGTCTGAACAACATCAGCGTGGCCTTCGACTTCGGCGGTGTGCCCG
>CAYTPZ010000031.1:0-25465 GCA_964440095.1 uncultured bacterium
CAGACTCTGCGTCTGAACAACATCAGCGTGGCCTTCGACTTCGGCGGTGTGCCCGGTGTTCCCGCCGACGCTTACTTCGCCTATGCCGACCTCGGCGGTGAAGAAAACCTCCAGGTCAACGGCGGCCCTCTTTATGAAATCTACCAGATGATGGACCTCGACGGCGTCATGGTTGCCCCCGGTGTGACCATGCACGTGAGTGCCGGCACTATTCCCGGCGGACACGCGGGCGTTGTTTGGCTGGAAGGTCCCGTGGAAAAATTCCGCGTGGGCGGTCAGGAATTCTGGATCGACGATGTTCGCTTGGATGAGCCGGACGAACCCTGCGACCTCATCGTGGACAATGAAAGCCAGTCCGTGGGCAACGCTTGGGGCGGCATCCATGGTGATGTGCCCGGCGTCTTCGCCTTCGCAGAAGACGGCATTCCGGTCCACATGCTCAACTTCACTCTCGGCGCCTACACGGGATTCTATGAAGCTATCATCGACACCGACTTCGACGGATGCCTCGTGGACCACACCATGCGCGTGAACAACATCAATGTTGGTTACGATATTGCTGCTGCCGTGCCTCACACCAGCACCGTGATCATCGACTTCCGCGACTTTGGCGGAGATGAAAATCTGCAGGTGAACGGCGCGACACGTTATGAAGGCGACATTACCAGCGCGCCTTTCAATATTGCTCCCGGCGTTACCTGCACCGTGACTTGGTGGGGCGTTAGCGGAGCCGCCTGCGGACAGGTCACCTTGAACGGCGACGTGCAGCAGCTGCTCATTGGCGGGCAGGAATTCTGGGTGGACAACCTCTGCGTCTACGAAGGCGAAGAGCCCGAGGAATGCGACTTCCTCGTTGATTTCGAAAGCCAGCCCATCGGCATCTTCTGGGGATCCGCCGCGGGCAATGCTCCCGGCGACACGATCTTCACGGAAGATTCCATTCCCGTTGGCGTGACCAACTTCACTTTGGGCGCCTACACGGGCTTTTACGAAGCGAGCATCATCGGCGCCACCGACTGCCTGGTCAGCCAAAGTTGCTGGACCAACAACATCAACCTTTTCTTCGACATCCATGCGGCCACAACATCCACCAGTAAGGTGATCTTCGAATTCCAGGACTATGGCGGCGACGAGAACCTTCAGGTCAACGGCGGACCGCGCCATGAAGGCAGCATCACCAGCGCGCCGTACAATATCGCACCGGGCGTTACCTGCACCGTGGTAAGCTGGACCAGTGGCGGCGGCAGCGAGTGCGGCATCGTGACCCTGGAAGGTAACGTGGGACGCCTGGTCGTGGGCGGCCAGGAATTCGAACTCGACAACATCTGCGTTATCAGCGGCGCGACCGACGTGGGCGAGACTCCCGATGCGGCCAGCAGCAACATGCTCGCCGCACCCTATCCCAACCCCTTCAACCCCAAGACCGAATTGAGCTACAGCCTGGACAGCGACGGCCCAGTGCGCCTGAGCATCCACAATGTGCTCGGCCGTGAGATCGCCGTGCTGGTGGATGGTCACCAGAGCTCCGGCACTTACAAGGTGGTCTGGGAAGGTAAGGACGCACGCGGCAAGAGCATGTCCAGCGGCGTCTACTTCGCGAAGTTCACGGCGCTCGGGCAACAGAGCACCCAAAAGCTCGTCCTCAGTAAATAGCACCACTCCTCAGGTGACGAGCGAGGCCGCGGCAATGCCGCGGCCTTTTTTCGCGCTTCAGGGTTTTGTGTGGGCCGCAAGCGATCCGCCGCTGTCCACCCGGGTGGACAGCGGAACTAGTCGGCACCCAGTGCGTGGGCAGGGAGCTGAAAGCGGTGATTCATGCATATTCGCGCGCTCAATTCGCCTCACGTTCAGTATCCGCTCGTGGAAGATTCTGCTAGGGGCAAAGGTCAGCAGCGAAGTATTCCGTTTGAATTCCGCGTTGGCAAAGGAAGGCGCGCCGCGCACCCGTCAGCTTCCATCTGCCAAAATCCATTCTTTCCATTTCCACACGATGCCAGGTGGCGCGCAGGGAGTCGTCGGCGAACCAGGCGCGGATTACGGTGATCGTGGCCTGCCTTGGCGACTCAATAGGAGTCTTGGCGCAGGTGATGCTTTCGAAGGCCGCACCAGGTGCGTCGAGAAAACGCTCGACGGTGGCGGTGGGGTTTAAGGTCCAGGTTTTACCGCGTGCTGCCGCCTCGCCTATGTGCTCGTTGAACCAGGCGATCTCAAGTTCCGTGAACGATCGCACGGGCAGCTTGAACATTTCCTGCTCCCTAATACTGAGCGCGGTTCTTTCACCGCAGGCCTCATGAATCTTCCGATCGCCGATCCAGAGTGTGGCCTCATTGCCATTCATCCAAAGGCTGTAGTTGCCGTCGCTGAACTTTTCGCCGGACGCGCTCTCCACCCGCGGAAGTTTGAACTCTCCACCCTCATAGTGCAAAATGGCATGGCGTCCGCCCTTGGCGAAACTGGCCCAGAATTCCGCACCGTCACCGCATTCGAAGTTTAAATGGGATTGCGCGAGAGCCGATGCGGCCAGCAGCAGCATCAAAGAGGTCAAGGTAAGTGATTTCATGAACCGTCCCCTTAGTGTCGCCCTACTTACCCACGGTAAAAAAACGTGGAATTCCCATTTGTCTGGGGTCTTGGAATCTAGTTCATTTCAGCTTGCACGGAGAGGGGAACCTATGTCCAGCAGCTTTGACTTCGATCGTGACTGGATTGCCCGACTGAAAACTTCGTTGGATGATCAAGGAGCCGAATTCGAGACCATTCTCGCCGGCGGAGAGAAGTTGAACGCGAATAGTAGCCGTGTCGATATTTTGCATAGCCATCTTTGATTCTTGAGTCGAGTGTGCAGAGAATGGCTTCTGCAATACTAAGGCCTTGTCTTAATTAGGGTTCGAAGATTCATCGATTTTCCGTCATGGGCACTCAGGGGCTTGCCAGCGGGCTCTATGGGAAGTATTCTGGATGTTTCAAACAGATAAATTGGCCCCTTGGCGAGCGAAACCGTCGCCCTATTGGGCCGTAATGGGCTCGATCCAATACAACCCAATGAGGGGGTTCGCATGACGAGACTGAGTATGTCCAGGGCGATGCTGATCCTGGTCCCCATTGTAATCATGGCCACCGGGGGCGCCGCTTGGGCAAATCTTGGCAGCGGCTATTTCGTGAATTCGCCGAGTTCCTCGGGAAGTCTGGGCGCCGGCCTAGTCAATCCTGCCGCCTGGATCGTGCAGGGAAGCGGAGGCACGTATCTGGCCGTTCAGCATCCCGATGAAACGGAAGAGTTCGGCGATCTCGGCTGGACCTATATCGGCTCGGGTGAAGGCATCGCTTTCGCTTACCAGAACCTTCCCGGTTCGGATGATGACCGTATCCAGCACTTCACCCTGGGTTTCTCCGGCGGCAATGAAGGAGCAGGATTCGGCGTTTCCTACAACTGGGTGGACGATGTTCTCACGCCCGAGGGTGTCGATAACAACGACCGCTGGAACTTCGGCATGATCAAGCGCAGCCGGATGCTTTCCTTCGGCCTGGCCGCCGATGTGAATACCAGCTTCGCCGAGGGAAACTACCTCGCCGACCTCGGCCTTCGCCCCTTCGCTCCCCGTGTCACTCTCTTTGGAGAAGGCACCTACACTCCCTATTTCAACGCGGTCGTAGGCGAGGACGAATATCGCCTCAACTACGGCTTCGGTGCCGAGATCATGGCCATGCCCGGCCTGAGCATTTCCGGTCGTTACAACCTGGTCGGCTTCGATGCCGATGAAAGCTCCTTCAGCCTCGGGCTGCAGCTCAGCTTCGGCGGCAGCGACCGCAACGCCTACATCTCAAGCATGGGCGAGGTCACCAAGGACGATGAAACTTCTACCGAATTTCTGGGCGGCACCTACGTTGTGGAAGACGGACGCAAGGGGAGCATCCTTCCCTTCTCATGGACCGGCGCCAAGTACCCGGAAGTTAATCTGAAGGGTGGGCTACCCTACCGGCGCTTCGCCTGGTTTGACGATGGCCGCACCTTCAAGGGCTTGCTTGAGCAGATCAATCGCTACGCCGAAAATCCCAAAACCGAGGGCGTGGTGATCAACCTGTCCGGCTTCGGTTCGGATCCCGAGAAAATGCTCGAGCTGCGCGATCAGCTCGCCGGCCTGCGCGCCCAGGGCAAGAAGGTCGTCATCTACTTTGATCGTGCGGGACTCTTCGGCTACATGCTCGCCAGCGTTGCCGATGAGCTCTGGATGGATCCTCTGGGCGACCTCGATGTGAAGGGCCTCGCCTTCGGCGGAACCTATATGGCCGAAACCTTGGAGAAGCTGGGCGTTGGTTTCCAGGAGCACCGCTACTTCAGGTTTAAGTCTGCAGCGGAAACCCTGTCGCGTAACGCACCTTCCGAGGGCCAGCGTATTCAAACCGATGCCCTCTTGGAAGATTGGTACGAGACGGTCGTCGCCTATGCCTTGGAATCTCGTGGCATGAGTCGCGCGAATTGGGACAAGGCCGTGGAAGAATACGGTGAATTGCTCCCGTCCGAAGCTCTCGAAATGGGCTTCGTGGACAAGGTCGGCGACTGGCACGACATGAAGGAAGACGTGGACGAAATCGCCATGCGTGAGACCTGGGATGTCACGGCGACGCAGCTAGCCGGCCTACACGGTGATCCCGTCTGGCGCGATGAGCACTGGGGGCTCACTCCCAGAATCGCGCTTCTTTACGCCGAGGGCGGCTGCTCAATGGACACGGGCATCAAGGGGCGCCTGCTTTCCAAAAAAATCCGCAAGGTCCGCGAGGACAAAAATGTGAAAGCCGTAGTGCTGCGCGCCGATTCTCCCGGCGGCGATCCGTTGCCCAGCGATCTTGTTGCACGCGAACTCAAGAAGACCATGGAAGAGAAGCCCGTCATCATTTCCCAGGGCTTCGTGGCGGCCTCCGGCGGTTACTGGATCTCCATGCACAGCGACAAGATCCTGGCCTCGCCTTTGACCATCACCGGGTCCATCGGTGTGATCAGCGGACACATCTGGGACAAGCGCGTGGGCGAGAGAATTGGTATGAGCTATCATGGTGCTCAGCGCGGTAGCCATTCCGATATCTATCGCGGCATTAACCTGCCCCTGCTCGGCACCCTGCCTCATCGTCCCAAGGACGAGGGTGAGCTTGAGCGCACCGAGTACGCCATCAAGTTCCTCTACCAGAACTTCATCAAGCAAGTGGCCGAGGGTCGCGGCATGACTGAAGAGGCCGTGGCCGAAGTGGCCCAGGGTCGCGTGTGGAGCGGCACCGCCGGCAAGGAAAACGGTCTGGTCGACGAGCTCGGCGGACTTTGGATGGCCCTGCAGATAGCCAAGGATGCCGCGGGCATCGAGGCCGACATGCCGGTGAAGATCATTGAAGGTCCAGGACTGGGCAACTTCGACTTCGGTATGTTCGCCCCGTCGCTTCTGGGCATCGATATGGAAACCATCGAGAAGGCCGCCAATCCGGCTGCCGCCTACTTCAACGATCGTGAGTTGGAGTATCTGGAAGCTCTAAAGAATGCCGAGGGCGAACCCCTTCTGATGATTGAGCCTTTCAGCGTATACGATGGCGCGGAGATTTACTAAGAGGACTCAGGACTGAGGACAAGAAAAAAAGCCCCGACCACATGGCCGGGGCTTTTTTGAATCGATACTTTGCTTTAACTAGTCAACTAAGACGACCTTGCCCGCAGCGCTCCGTTGGCCGGCTTCCCAGCGAACGAAGTAGACTCCGGCGGCCACGCGCTGACCGCTGCGATCTGTGCCGTCCCAGGCTGCCCGAGCGTGCCCGGAGCCGTCGGCCTGAGGATCGAGCATGCGAATGGTTCGCCCCCGCGCGTCGAAGACAAGCATGCGGCCTCGCAGATCTTCTTCATTTCGCGCCAGGAAGGTGGCTGTGCCGCCCGGCATGAGGGGGCTGGGATACACAAGCATGCGATCGCGTCCGCCCATGATCTCCGCCTCGACAATGTCGGTGGCCACGAGGCCATGAGGACCCGAGCCGCCGGGGTTCACACCGTGGCAGACCCTGCAGTCGCGCAAGGTGCCCGAGTGTCCCTGAAGCGCGATGTTGTTGGCGTTGTCGCGCGCCTCGCGGCTGGGAAAAATGGCGTGGGGGCTGCCGTGACAACCGGCGCAATACACGCCGCCATGTCCCTGGCTGTTGCGATAAAGCTGCCCCACCGGCTCACCATAGGTGCTCGTGTGGCAGTCGCGGCATGCGGGTTCATCAAACCATGGTGTGCGACCGTTATCGATACTACTGGAGACCTGTTCCATGTCGCCGTGGCAATCCTGACAAACCATGCCGAAGTCGGTGTTCATGGTTCCACGCAAGCAATGCGCGTTGGGTCCGGGATGACACTTCTCGCAGCCGATCTGGCCGGGATTGGTTTCATCCATGAACTTGTGTTTGTCGTGAATCTGGAAGGAGAAATACTTCGCTTCCGGATCGCCCGGTATGCCCAAGGCCGGCGACGCGTGACAGCCCGCGCAGAGAATGGGCTGGTCGTAGGGATTGTAGGCGCCCTCGTTATCGTGCCCGAAGATGATGTCGTCCTCGCTCGTATGGCAGCCCGAGCTGACGCAATTCACTTCGGTGGACACGGGAATCACCGGCTCGCTGCGCGCCAGCTCCATGCCGCCGCCGTCGCGGGCGATGATGAGAGCCTGCTGATAGGGATCCTCAACTTCGGGTTCGGCGTCTGTGAAGGGAGTGATGGGAATACCCTCGGCCACATAGTGACCCGGGTGGGCGTCCATCTCGCCCTCGAGACCCTTACCGGTCAATCCGATATTGGGGGGCAGGTCCACACCGAAGAGATCGAAAGCCCAATCCCAGAAATCAGTCTTTCCCACGGAGTAGGTGTTTCCGGGAATAGAGTACTCAAGGCTGATTTCACTGTCGAGAATGCGGGGCAGTGAGCCGGCGTCTCCGCGCTCGATGACCTGAGCGAAGAGATTGTTGTAGGGCGGGAGGATCGACATCTTCGCATGATCCTTGTTCATGCAGTGCATACCGAGGTCGTTCCAACTCAGTACGATGTGATCGCCCAAGGGCTCGGGCGGGTTGGCCTCGCCGCTGAAAGCGGTAAGGAGGGGAAGCAGGATAAGCAGGATAAGCAGGATAAGAAGAGTCAGACTGGGGGGAGACTCTTCTCGGGGAGCGGCTTTGTGACATGTTCATGACCTCCTGAATCTGAGATCAGACAAGTATAGATGAAATTAATGGCATTAATCAAAATATTTCAGTTTTCGAACTCTTGCTGCCCTTATCTGAAATCCGCTGCCATTAGCCAGCTTGACAGCTATACACATGTCGAGTAGGGTGGCCGAACCCTCCGATTAGCTTCCAGTTTTCAGTCTCCAGCGCCCAATAACCTGCTGGTGGCCGGTGGCTGGCCGCTCGACCGGAGGTCGTCATGTCCCGCCGCAAAGCCATCGGATTCGAACTTCCCGAGAATCCGCCTCCCGCCCCTAGAAGCCAGCGTCGTTCTTTGCAGCCCGCAAAGCATCACGAGAGTCAGCTGTCGCAATTGAAGGCCGACGTCTGCCCAACCTGCGGGAAGCAGACTGGGGGAAAGAGGCAAAGCGTGGCGGAAGGTGGCTGGCGGTCGGCGGTCAGCGGCAAGCGGGCTGCAGCCGGCGAGGACGCGCGCCCCGCGCCTCATGGTCCCTTCGCTCCCGAGAACGAAGCGGTACACGCCAGTAGCCGGGCCATGCGCCGCGCGGGGGAAATTCCCAAGGGTGCAGGACTCGAAGATTTTTTTTGGGCACAGGCCTCCATTCCCGGTCGCGAAGATTCGCTGGCGCACATGGAACGCATTCCCGCGCGCGAGTCGCGATTCGCGCAGCCCGAAAAAATACTCCCCGAAAGTTTGCGCGCGGCGGTGGCCGGGGGTGGAGTGGAAGAGTTGTATCTGCATCAGGCATCGTCCCTGGATGCAGCGCGCCGTGGCGAGAACGTGGTGGTGGTTACGGGAACGGCCAGCGGTAAAACGCTCTGCTACAACCTGCCGGTTTTCGAAACGCTTTTGGAAGATGATCAGGCCACGGCCTTCTATCTTTTTCCAACAAAGGCGCTCGCTCAAGATCAACTCAAGGGCGCCCAGCGATTAGCGGAAGCGCTTCCCGAATTGGGCCGCTTCATTTCCGGCACCTACGATGGCGACACCAGCACGCACACGCGGAGAAAGCTGCGCATGGAGGGGCGGCTCATTCTTACCAACCCCGACATGTTTCACGCGGGTATACTGCCCAGTCACACGAGATGGGCGCGCTTCTTTATGAACCTGCGCTATGTGGTGCTCGATGAAATCCACAGCTACCGTGGCATCTTCGGCAGCAATGTCGCTGCGGTCATGCGGCGACTTCGCCGAATTTGTGCGCACTATGGAAGCCGTCCCATTTTCATTGCGTCGAGTGCGACCATCGGCAACCCAAGGGAACTGGCCGAGCGCATCTTCGGTGGACCGGCCACATTGGTGAACGAAGACGGCAGCCCCCGCGGCGAGAAGCTCTTCGTATTTTGGAATCCGCCGCGCCTGGATTCAAAGGGTGGCGAGCGGCGCAGCGCCAATGGCGAGGCGAAAGACATTCTCTGCGATTTAGTGAAGCAGGGGAGGCAGACCATTTGCTTCAGCAAGACCAAGGTTTCCAGCGAACTCATCTATCGCTATGCACGCGATACTTTAGAACGCGAGGCTCCGCATCTGGCGCCCAAGTTGCGCGCCTACCGCGGTGGCTATCTCCCTGAGGAACGCCGCGAGATTGAGCGGCAACTTTTCAGCGGCGAACTCATGGCGGTGTCCAGCACCAATGCCCTGGAGCTTGGAATCGACATCGGCGGATTGGATGCCGCGCTCATGGTTGGCTTGCCACCCACGGTTGCCAGCGCCTGGCAGCAGGCCGGACGCGCTGGACGCGGCGAGCGCGAAAGCTGCGCTGTGCTGGTGGCGCACAACGATCCGGTGGAGCAGTACCTCATGCGGCGGCCCGAGTTCTTCTTCCGGCAAAATCCGGAGAAGGCGGTGATCGATCACGCCAACCCGTTTATTCTCCTGCCGCAACTTCGTTGTGCGGCCTATGAACTTCCTTTGGTTAAAGAGGACGGAGAACTCTTCGGCGATCTCACCGATGGCATCGTAGACATTCTCGAGCAGCGCGGTGACCTGCGAAAAGCGGGGGAACAGGCATTCTTCGCATCCAACGGTTATCCCGCCGGCGATGTAAATCTTCGCCAAAGCGTTCTCGACACGGTGAGCATCGTGCAGCTTCCCGGTGAACAGGTGATCGGTAATGTCGACCTGCTCGGTGCTTGCCAACTGGTCTACCCCGAGGCCATCTACCTGCACGAGGGTGAAACCTATTTCGTGCGCGAACTCGACCTTGAGCAGAAGGTTGCCTTTGTCGAGCAGCGTGGCGTGGACTACTACACGCAGCCCATCACCGAGCAGAAAATTCGCCTGGACGAAGCGCAAGATTCCGTGGCCGTCACGCCGGGTGATGCGCCTGCTGAAACTTTGCAACTCGGCTTCGGCGATGTGACCGTGAGCAAGACCACCTTCGCCTTCAAAAAGGTGAAGTTCGGCAGCCTCGATTCCCTGGGCTGGGGAAAACTCGACCTGCCTTGGCATCATTTGGAAACGCGCGCGTTTTGGATCGCGCTTACGGAGGATTCGAGTAAGGCGCTGAAAGAGGGCGATCACAAACTGCACGAGGCTTTGGCGGGTTTGAAAAACCTGATTCTTTCGGCGCTACCCTTCTTCGCCATGTGTGACCGCGCGGATCTCGGCGGTGTGGTCGATGCCAGTAACCTCGGCACCACGGCGTTATTCGTTTACGATCGTTTCCACGGCGGACTCGGTTACAGTCGCGTGGGCTTCGACGATCTCGAAAGCGTACTGACGGCCTGCCTGGAAATGCTCGAGTCCTGCGCCTGCGAAGATGGTTGCCCCGCCTGTGTGGGGCTTCCCAATAAAGTGCCCGGGCAAAACGAAGATCCCGATTTGAATCCCGATTTCGCCGTGCCGGGCAAGGAAGCCACCCAGGCCCTGCTCAGAATATTACTTGGCATAGAGGTTGCCCGTGCGAAAGCTTCTTAGCGGTCAGCGGTTCAAAAACCGAATCGCCCTCCCCCGTTTCCAGGGAAGGGCGAAATCGGAAGACGCCAAAAGTGCTTCGCTCAGGGCGTCTACTACTTGCTGGTCTTGAGCTTGAACTTGATGTGCTCGGGGCCGACCTTGCTGGTCTTGACCAGCTTAACCGGCGTTCCGATTTCAAGCTCTTCGCCCTTGGCCAATTCCACAACGCCGAAGATGCTTCCCACCGTTCCGGGGAAGACCACCTGCGCCACGTAAATCGGCTTGTCCATGAGATGCCCGGAGCGATCCTCGTGGACCTCCGTAAAGGAGCGCACGATTCCCGATCCAGGATTGATAACCCGCGCGTCCTTGTCCACGTCCAGCTTGATCACGCCGAATTCGCAGAAAGAACTCGCCGGGATGTGAACGGCATCGCAACTGGGACAGTAGGTGCCGCTCAACTTGCCCTTGGCCAGATCCTCGTAGAAACGCGTTCCACCGATACCCGCCGTGTAGACGTAGTTCAGAGGAATCTTTCCGGGGAAGGCCTTGGCGCTCTGAGCATCGAGTTCCACAGGTTTGATCTGCTTCGTCTTGGTGCTCGTCTTTTCGCCCGGCTTCAGGGGACGGAAGTACTGGATGTCGAGAATGCCGCCCTCGCGATCCTTCTCGGGCTTCCATTCCGCTTTCACGCGCATGCCAATTTTCACGTCCTCCGGCTTCACGTCCTTGAGCCAGTGGACGATGCCCATGTCTTCGCTGGCGCCGTCCATGTCAATGACCGCGAACATCTTCACCTGGCCCTTGGGCAGGGGTGAAGAATCCCAGTCCACGTTAGACAGAGTGTAGGTCATCACAGTGCCCGTGTCCTGGATATCGAAGTAGTTGCTCACCGGGCGCAGGTTGCAGAGTTCACAGAAGCTGCGAGGCGGCACCATCATGCGACCGCATTCGTTGCACTGCGAAGCCGTAACCTTGCCGCGCTTGAAGCCATCCAGATAGGTGGTCAGCGCGAAGCCGTTGTCCCAGGCGTAGCGCAGATCGGGCTGATAGGCGAAGTGCGGAACCTGTTCCACTTTTTTCAGCGCCGTGCCGGGCAGGTCGCTGCGCTTCATGGAATTCCACTTGCTCGCCGAGGTCGGCATGGCACCTTCGCCGCTCATAACCACAACCGTACCCACCTGCATCAGGTCGCCCCAGGCCTGCGCAACGCCGCGTTTGGCGACCTTGGAAACCTGACGCTTGCCGGCCTGACCGGAGAGCTGGAAGTAGAGTTCGGCAATCTTCATGAGGCCCGTGGCCGCGATGGGATTACCAACACCCAGCGCACCGCCGGAGGGACACATGGGATGCGTGCTGTCGCGCTCAAAGGCGCCCGAGTCGAAGAGTTCGCGCACCCGGCGACCCGACTTGTCCATCAACAGGCCGTTCATGTGGTGAAGGGCTTTGTAGTTGAAGGGATCGTAGGGTTCGAAGATGTCGATCTCGGTATCGGGCTTGGTGATGCCGGCCATCTTGTAGGCGTCATGCGCGGCCATGGCCACGTAGTTCGGATAGGCCAGATCGCGCGTGGGCCAGTAGGCCGTGTCGAGACGGAAACCCACACCGTCGATGAATACCGGCGCTTTGGAGTGCGTGCGAGCCACGCGCTCGTTGCACATCACGATGGCGCAGGCGCCGTCGGATGTGGGGCTGATGTCGCGACGCTTCACCGGCCAGGACAGCACCGGCGAATCCATTACATCCTGCACCGTAATCTTCTCGGCCACTTGGGCGGCGGGATGATTCATGGCGTTGCCCTTGCAAAGCACGGAGATCTCCGCGAGATCGCGTTCGGTGTAGCCGTAGGTGTGCATGAACCTGGCCATCTCGATTCCAAAGATGTGGATGAGAGTCAGGTCTAAAGGCTGCTCGGTGGTGTGATCGAAGATGGTGATGAATGCGCCCGCGGGATGCGGATGCGTTGGGCTCATCTTCTCTTCGGTGACCACGAGCACGTTCTTGAACTTGCCGGAAGCCACGTGCATCCAGCCGTGAATGGGGCTGAAGATACCCGTGCCGCCGCCTACATAGTGACGCATGTAGGGCTTGTGCGTGCCGCCGGCGCCGGCAATGAGATGCTCGGCGTTCAAGTGGATGCCGTCGAAAGCGTCGGGCGCGGTGCCCAGGCAAACGGCGTCGATGTCGTCGATGGTGAGGCCGGCGTCGTCCAGTGCCATCTGCACGGCCTGGGACGCGAGCTCGCCGGGAGTTTCCTGTGCGCGGCGAACGAACTTGGTCATGCCGGCGCCGATGACAGCAACTCGATTATTCATTACTGCCTCCCTTCGCATCGAGAACAACCACCGCGCAAGTGTCGGTGGGAATACCTCGCCATCCGTGGAGCAAGGCGGTCTTGGCTCCTTCGACCTGATGCGTGCCCGCTTGTCCGCGCAGCTGTTTCACCGCGTCGTAGAAGCGTGCGCCGCCGTTGGCCTCGAACAGGTCGCCCATGGCCTGTGATCCGCCATCGGGATTGACGAAGGGTAAAAAATTGGTGGAGATGCCCAGGGCGTCCAGGTGCATCAACTGACGATGCGCGTAGAGGTCGCTCACGTAGGCCACGTCGAACTGTTCTTCCGGCACGCTGATGCCGGCTTCTTCGTAGGCCATACGCGCGGCGAGGTCCGTACCATCGGAGGTATCGTGGGCGCGTCGCTCGATAAGCGAGTTGCCCGAAGCCCAACCGGTTCCGGAAATGAAGACGGGCTCCTGAGGACAATCGCCCGCCGCTGCTTCACTGGCGAGAACCACGACCACCGCCGCGTCGGCGGGGCGGGCCATCATCAGTTCGGTAACGGGGGAGGCGATGGTGCGGCTGTCGAGCACATCGTTGCCATCTAGCTTCGAGGCGTAGCATGCCAGTGGATTATCCAAAGCGCGACTGCGATTGTAGGCCGCGATTTCCGCAACGTCTTCTTCACCGTAGTTCGAGTTCTCGAGGAACTGCTGCATCTCGATACCCGCAAGGTAATGCGGTGAGACGCCGAAGCGGTTGTAGGTGGGATCAAGGGCGAAGTGCAGGATCTCGTCCTTGGTCATAATGTTGGACGCCTTGCTGTAGCTTTCCACAACAAGAATGTTGAAGCGTCCCGTGTTGATCTGCATGACGGCAGATGCGATTCCCTGAAGGAAGTCGCCGCCGACCGTGTAAACCGGCTTGCGGACCATTCCGATTTGATCGGGCACGTACTCATCGGAGATTGAGTAACCCGAGTTGAAATCCTCTTCACAGGAAACCGCGCCGTCGATCTGCTCGGCCGTTACACCCGCATCCTCGTAGGCCATCGTGGCTGCTTTAGCGATCAGCTCACGATAGGATAGCCCTCCGGAAGCAGGGAAGGATCCGCAGATGCCGACGCCCATGACGACAACACCCATAACTCGCTCCTTGTTGTTAAGGGACCATTTCTCGCCGATCATAGAGGACAAAACCCCCGAAGTCAACGAGGCCCGAAACAGTCTTCCATGCGGCGACGACATTGGGAAATTCTTGCGATTGAGTCGATTGCGAGATTGGTCGGCCCTGGCGCCCTTCCGCCACCCGCGAAGTTCGTGACGCAATTCACAACTTCGGGCGGCTTGACGGCTATACATGTGTATAGTATCATTAGGCACCCTCCAGATAGCGAATCTCCCATGAATCACAGCCAAGCGATAATCAGTCGACCTTCCGTCTCTGGCGGTTCGCGGTCAGCGGCTAGCGGTCAGCGGATATGAGCCTCGCCGATGATCGTGCTTTGCGGGAAGTGCTCGAGGGGCTAACGCGCCTGCGCCTCGCGCACGACCGCTTTACCACGGAATCTGAGCGGCGGGATCTGCCGCCTGTGCGTCCCATGATTGTTCCCGCGCCGGTGGAGTCGTCGACGCTGGAGGCGGCTGTGGGCGCCGAGGAAGCGCGCCGTCCCCGCGGTCGCTACCTGCGCCGCGATGTCTCGATTGAGCGCGCGTTGCCGCATCTGGCCGGTCTGGCCGATGCGCTGCGCGATGCTCAGCCCGAGGCCGGTCGCCTGGTCGATCTCGTGGCCGACATCGATCTGCTCGCCCAGGCCTCCGTCGAAGACCTGCTCTTCCTCGACCTGGAAACCACGGGCCTGCATAGAGGCCTCATCGTGCTGCTGGGTTTCATGACGCTCGGGCCTGGCGAAAGACCGCTCACGGCCACCCAGCTTTTCGCGCGGGATCACGACGAGGAAGCGCCCATGCTCGAAGAGTTCATGGAGGTGCTGCGTGCGCGTCCCATTCTTGTGAGCTTCAACGGTCGCAGCTTCGACGCGCCCTATCTGGAAAGCCGCCTGCGCTTTCACGGTTTTTTCGAGCCACTGCGTTTCGCCCACGTGGACCTGCTTCATCTCGCACGCCGCCTCTGGAGCGCCAAGCTTCCCAACTGCCGCCTGGTCACCTTGGAGAAGTGTCTCTTCGGGCGAAGGCGCGTGGAAGATCTTCCCGGCAGCGAAGTGCCGCGAGTCTGGGAAGACTATGTGCGCTACAACGACCTGCGCGCCCTGCCCGGCATCTGGGAGCACAACCTGCGCGACCTGGCTACCCTGGCCGAAATCGTCGTGCGGGCGGTCAAGGGGGAGGAAAAATAGGCCGAAGGGCACGGCATTTGCCTCGGATCTTCCGATTTGCTAGTATATACGGGAACCGACCGCACCCCTATCGGTTGGATTCGCTTCCACTTAGGAGGTTTTCCCTTCCATGCGCCTCTTCGCGGAATTCGCGATTCTGATCCTGGTCTTCTCCCTTGTTGGAGAATTCTGCGCGCATACGGAGGAGCATCATGCTGGCGAGGCGCAAGCCTGCGCTGTGCAATTCGAGTCCGACGAGGGTAGTTGCTGCGACGACGAGGACTGTGAGCACCACCATGCCTGTGCCTGCCTCTGCCATGTTCCCGCGGACCTCGTCGAAGTGCCGCCTCTCTTGACGAACGCCCTCAGCGCCAAGCTGTTGGCGAACATTTTCGTCGACGGTATCTCCAGCTACTCGGACATCCCAGACCGACCACCTCTCGCCTGATCGGCATCTCAATCTGATTTTCTGATCCACGATCCAAAAGCCAGCGGAAGGTTTCTTCCGCGAAAGGACCGACATGCCGACACGCATGGCCACCATGCTGGCCACGGCTTTCCTGATGTTTACGCTTGAGGCGGGCGCCCTTGCCGGGCCTGTGCAGATCATCCGAATTGCCGACATCGAGAAGGCGCTTGAGAATCATCCGACTTTGCTGCGGGCGGGGGCCGAACTCGACGCGAGCGAGGCCGACCTTCGCGCGGCGGGCCGCCTTGCCGACCCTGTTTTGGGGTTTGGCGCGGGAAGGGCTGAAGCGCTCGAGGGCGAAGAGACCGCTTCGGTCTACGAAGTCGAGCTGGAGCTCGACCTTCCCATGCCCGGCAGCTACCGCGCCGGCACACGTGCCGCGCGTGCCCATCGGGACGCGGCGAAAATCGCCTATGAGAGTGCACGCCTCGCCAGCCGCCACGAGTTGAGCGCGGTTTTCTGGCGGGTGGCCTTCGACCAAGATCGGCTTCAAAGCCTTGAGCAATCGCTCGACGAATTGCTTCGAGCGCGGGCAGTGGTCGAGCGGCGCATCGAAAGCGGTGAGGCCAGCCCCCTCGATCGTCCACGCCTTGAGGTAGAACTCGGTAAGCTCGAGGCGTCCATCCTTGCCGCGCGATTCGAATCGGAAGCGCGTCGGGAGAGTCTGCGGCTCTGGTTGAATCTGGGTGAGGATGTGGAAACTCGCGTGGAGGCCGAGTTGGATGAGCTCCCCGGGCCTCCCAACCTGGACGCCATTCTGGAGGGCCTGGAAGGAGAACATCTCAGGCTGCGCCAAAGCCGACTCGAAGTGGCGGCCGCGGAAGCTGATCTATCGCGCGAGAAGTTTAACCGGCTCGGGGGCTTCTCCCTGCGAGGTTTCATGGAGCAGGAGATGGATGCCAAGACCTACGGCGCGGGCATCAGTTTTCCCTTTCCGATCTGGAATCGGAACGGCCCGTCCATCGCGCGGGCGCGAGCGGACCTGACTGCGGCGCGTGAATCCTCCCGCCGGACAAAACTTGAATTGGAAAGCGTTCTTCGCGAAACCCTGGCCGAATTGCGACAGTCGCACGAGCGGGCCCAAAGCTATCGAGGGCGCATCCTGCCCGCGGCAAAGACAACCGCCGACGCCCTCGATCGAATGTATGAGATCGGCGAGGTGGGCATCCTGGAAATCCTCGACGCGCACCGCACACTGCTTGAAATCGAATCCGAATACCTCGAGACGCTCATGGAGACGCGACTCGCCTACCTCGATCTAAGAACCCTGATGGGGGAGAATTGCAATGAATAGGATACTGATGGCGCTGTTGCTGGCCGCGCTGCCTCTCGCCGGATGCGGCGAGCGCGAGGCGGACCATGAGCAAGCTGGAGACACAACTAGTTCCTGTGAAGACCCTATCGGGTGCTCCGACGAATTCGCTCTTATCGAGGACGATCGTGCCGCCCACGAGGCCGGTTACGAGGGCCACGGCCACGGCGAGGAGGGCTCCGATCTGGACCGTCCCGTGGCGGAACTTTTCGCGGCACGATGCGAGCATGATATGGCCGCCCACGAGTGCGAGGATTGCCGCTACGAGGTGGGTGTCGCCTGTGTGTCGTCGAACCTTATCAAATCGGGACTCGTTCAGTTGGAGCCCGTACTTCGCCGAGATCTGGACGCCATGCTTCGCCTCACCGGCGAAATTCAGTTCGACGAGCGCAGTATCGCCCACCTCGGTCCGCGCGTGTCCGGCGTCGTGGATGAGGTTCAAGTGGAGCTGGGCGATCGTGTGGAGGCCGGTCGTCTGCTCGCGATTCTGACCAGCCACGAACTTGCCGAAGCGCAATCCGAGTATCTTCTCGCGATGGAAGACCGCCGGGTCGCGCGCCTGAGTCTGGATCGCCAGACATCGCTTCGGAAAGATGGCATTAGCAGCGAGCGTGACTACCTGGAGAGTCAGCAGAATTCCAGAGCCGCCGAAATTCGCGCGGATCTGGCGAAGCAGCGCCTGCTCCGCTTCGGGCTGGTCGACAGTGAGATCATCGAGCTGCGCGACGGTATCGGGTCCGCCGACGGACACCTCAAGGTGCGCGCGCCCTTTTCCGGCGAGGTCCTCAGCCTGCACGCGGTGCTCGGTGAGCAGATTGAGGCGGGGGAGGAGGTCATCCTTCTGGGCGACACGAGCAGCCTCTGGGCCTGGGTGGATATTTACGAGTCGCAGCTGGCGCGGCTGCGCAAGGCGCTGGACAGTGGGCCGGTGCCCGTGAAGATCTCGGTGCAGAGCGAACTGGGGCGCAGTTTCGATGGCGAGATCGATCATCTGAATCGATGGATGGATGAGCACACGCGTACGGTGAGGGCGCGCATCATTCTGGACAATCGAAAAGGCGACCTGCATCCCGGCATGTTCGCCGAAGCACGAGTGTCTCTTGGCGTGGGCCGCGGCCCAGCCACCATTCCCGCCACCGCCCTGCTCGAGGATGAGGGTCGCAGCTTTGTCTTCATGCGACACGAGGGAGACTACTTCGTGCGTCGCCCCGTGGTGACCGGCAAGACGCAGGGCGGATGGGTGGAATTGCTTGACGGTCCCGCTCCCGGTGAGGAAGTCGTCACCGCCGGAGCCTTCCTTCTTAAATCCGATGTCCTTCGCTCGAAAATGGGCGAAGGCTGCGCTCACTAGGAGGATCCATGTCTCGATATTTCGATTTCCTCCTGAAAAACCGCAGTCTCGTCGTCATGGTGACGGCTCTATCCGTGTTGCTGGGCCTGGCCGCCTGGCGGCACCTGCCCATCGACGCCTTTCCGGACATGAGCAACCAGCAGGTGATGATCCTCAGCGAGGCTCCCGCGCTTGGACCCTTGGATGTCGAGCGGCAAATCACATTTCCCATCGAAACGGTGATGGGCGGGCTGCCCGGCCTCAAGCATGTGCGGTCGGTATCGAAGACAGGCTTGTCGCAGGTCGTCGTCGTCTTCGATGACAAGGTCGACACCTACTTCGCGCGACAACTAGTTTTCGAGCGTCTGCAGATGGCGAAGGAAAATCTTCCGCCGGGCGTGGAACCGGAGATGGGTCCGATAAGCACGGGTCTCGGCGAAGTTTTCCAGTACACGCTGGAGAGCGAAAGTCATGATCTCACGGAGCTTCGCACTATCCAGGACTGGATGGTGGCGCCGAAGCTGCGCGCACTCACGGGAGTGAACGAGGTGAACAGCTTCGGCGGACGGGTGCGGCAGATTCAGCTGATCGTGGATCCGTCCAGGCTGATCAAGTACGACCTCACGCTTTCCGAAGTGATGGCCGCGCTCGCGGAAAACAACGCCAATGCGGGCGGCGGTTTCATCGTCAAGAATTGGGAGCAGGAGAACATCCGCAGTATCGGACTCTTCGGTTCGCCCGACGACATCGGGCGCATCGTGCTCGCTTCCGAGGACGGCACGCCCGTCTACATGTCGGATGTCGCGGATATACGAGAGGGGCATATGACGCGCATGGGCGCCGTCACACGCGGCGGCGAGGGTGAAGTTGTGGCCGGAATGGTCATCATGCTCAAGGGCGAAAACTCCAAGGAGGTCGTCGAGCGTGTGAAAGCCGCCCTGCCGACCATCGAGAGCTCTTTGCCCGAGGGCGTGAGCTTCAATGTTTTCTACGACCGAACCGACCTGGTGCGTGCGGTGATCGGCACGGTCTCGGGCGCTCTGTTTTTCGGCGGATTCCTGGTGCTGCTTGTGCTCTTCTTCGTGTTGGGTAATCTGCGTGCCGCCCTGGTTTCGGCGGTGAGCCTACCCATGACCGCGCTCTTCGCCTTCATTTTTATGGACGCCGCTGGACTCTCCGCCAACCTCATGAGCCTCGGCGGCCTGGCTGTGGCCATCGGCATGGTCGTGGATGGATCCATCGTCGTTGTCGAAAATGTCATGCGTCACCTGCGCGAGCGTCGCGAACTCGTCTCCTTGCTGGATGCGCCGCCCGCGCGCAGCGTCATTCAATCGATCACCGAGGCAATGCGAGAAGTAGGCAGGCCCATAACCTTCTCCATCATCATCATTATTCTCGTCTTCTTGCCCCTGTTCTCGCTGGAAGGTATGGAGGGGAAGATGTTCAAACCCCTCGCCTTGACCATGGTTTTCGCCATGATGGGATCCCTGATCACGGCCATCGCCATCGTTCCCGTACTCATGAGCTACTTTATGAAGCTGTCCACCTCGATGCGCGAACCCCGTTTTTTGATCTGGATACGTGGGGGTTATGAGCGCGCGCTCGAGTTCTCGTTGCGTAGAAGTTCGGCTGTGCTTCTTGTGTCCGGACTGATCCTACTGCTCGCTCTCGCGTTCGTGCCCTTCCTGGGCACGGAATTCCTACCCGATCTGGACGAGGGCGCCATCGCCATCAACGTGGTCAGGTTGCCCAATGCCTCGCTGGCCGGCTCGATCGCCACATCCGCTGAAATGGAGCGGCGCGTGCTGGCTTTCGAGGAGGTGGAGACGGTGGTGTCCAAAACGGGCCGCGCCGAAATCTCCGAGGATCCCATGGGCCCCGAGCAGACCGACGTTCTCATCATGCTGAAGCCTGAGAAGGAGTGGGCTACGGGCCGCAGCAAGGAAGATCTCATCGAGGAGATTAGGGAAACCCTCGGGGAGATTCCGGGCATACGCATGGCCTTCAGCCAGCCCATCGCACTGCGCGTGAACGAACTGGTATCGGGCGTGAAGAGCGACCTGGCCGTGAAAATCTTCGGCTACGATATCGAGATCCTCAAGGAATTCGCCGATGAGGCGGGAGGCTTGCTCAGATCCATCGACGGGTCCGAGGATGTGAGTATCGAGCAGGTGGCCGGCTTCACGCAGCTCGAGATCATTCCCGACCGGGAGGCCATGGCTCGCTACCAACTAAATATCGTTGACCTCAACGAACTTGTGGAAACCGCCATCGGCGGGACGGTCGCCACGGAATTGGTGGACGGACAGATGCGCTTCGGCGTTCGACTGCGCTTTCCCGAAGACCGGCGTAGCAGCGACGAGGCCATCCTCTCTCTACTGGTCTCCACTCCGACCGGTGCGAAGGTGCCCCTGGGACAGGTCGCCCGTCTCGAGCGCAGCGAAGGTCCCGCGCAGATCAGCCGCGAATTGAATACTCGCCGCGTCGTGGTCGAGTGCAACGTGGAGGGGCGTGATCTGGGAAGTTTCGTTGCGGACGTGCAGAAACAGATGGCCGAACTCACGGCCGAACTGCCGCCGGGTTACTGGATCGAATACGGCGGCACCTTCGAGAATCAGCAACGTGCTTTGGGGCGCCTGGCCATCGTCGTGCCCCTGTCCATCTTGCTGATTTTCCTGATGCTTGTAACGGCTCTGGGATCCTTCAAGACCGCGGGCATGATCATGCTGAACCTGCCCTTCGCCCTGGTCGGGGCGGTGCTCGCCATGCTGATCTTCGGTATCAACCTGAACGTGCCGGCAACGGTGGGATTCATCGCGCTTTTCGGCACGGCCGTGCAGAACGGCACGGTGCTGATCACATTCATCCAACAGTTGCTCGATAAGGGGGAAAGCCTACGAGAAGCCATCCTCACGGGATGCCTGCTGCGCTTTCGCGCCCTGATCATGACCGCGGCCACGACGGTTCTGGGGCTTGCGCCCATGCTTTTCGCCCGCGGGCCGGGCGCTGAGATGCAGCGGCCTCTGGCGGTGGTGGTCATCGGCGGGTTGTTGACCGCGTCGGCGCTGACTCTCCTGGTTCTGCCGACCTTGTTCTGGAGGCTCAATCAGAAAACTCAGAAAGCCTGATTTTCGCCCCCGGGCGGGATTTGCTATCCTCCCCGGGCGGGCATCGATGTATATTGATCGGGTACGCCAAGGACTTCGGACCGGCGACCCGCCGGAATGTAATAGGAGAACCATGACCTTTCTTTGCCTCAGCTCCGACCAGATGGGTCGAGGCGACGACGAACTCGGGCGCAAGCTTCTAAAGATGTTCCTCGAGAAACTGGCAGCCTCTGACATTCCCATCGACATGATCGGCTGCGTCAATCACGGAGTGCTCCTGACCACCGAGGGCAGTGAAGTTATCGAGAGCCTGAAGGTTTTAGAGGCAAGGGGCGCGCAGATCGCCTCTTGCGGAACCTGCCTCGAGCACCTGAATCTTCAGGGCAAATTGCTCATCGGCGGGGTGGGCAATATGGACGATAATCTCAAGATCATGGCGAGCGCTGACCGGGTCATCAAACCCTAGGAAGGCGAGACGCAGGCAATCAGGCGAGGAGGTAGGATGGAGATCGAGCAGGTCGAGGCAAAGCGCCGCCGGAAACTCGGCGAGACAATCGAGAATACGGGTTGGGCCCTCTTCCTGATCATGATCGGCCTGCTCTGGATGCTGCCCGAGTATCTGTTTCCCGAGGGAAGCTGGCTCATCGGCTCGGGCTTGATCATTCTAGGCGTACAGCTCTTCCGCTTCTTCTTTGGTCTCCGCGCCTCGGGCGGCACGCTCGTATTAGGTGTCCTGGCCCTCGGCCTTGGCTTCGGTGATATGATCGGTTTCGAGATACCGGTCTTTCCGGCCATACTCGTTCTCGTGGGGCTTTACATGCTCTTCGACCTTCTCTTCAGAAAGAGGGGCGGGGATTGAAGCCGAATCGCATCATTTCGGTCACCTACTGGCTGCTGCTGGTGCTCATGGTCGCCCAGTCGAGCTGGTGGGTGATCTATCTGAGCCGCGAGGGCGACCGCTACTTCGAGTTGCAGCAGCAACGCTTCCAGGCAGACCGGCTCCACGCGGCCTATCTCATGCGAACTTATCCGGAGATCGCGGAAGATCCCGACGCCCACCTGCACGAGAGCTTTCCCGACCTGCACTTCAATCGTCTGGACAAGGGTTGGGATATCCACATCGACAGCTCGGTGGAAGATGCTACGCGCAAGGAGGCCAAGCGCCGCAGCGCCATGTTTCTGGGCGAAGGAATCTTCTTTCTGTCTCTGATTCTTGCGGGAAGTGCCCTGCTCACGCTCGCCTATCGCCGCGAGATGAGCTTTCGCCGTACGCGAGAGTTATTTCTGGCCGGAGTCTCCCACGAATTCCGCACACCCCTGGCCAGCCTGCAACTCTACGCCGAAACTCTTGAACGTCCCGATCTGGAGGAGTCGCGCCGCGCCGAGTTCCTCGGTCACATGCGGGAGGATATCTCCCGCCTGGACGGCATGGTGGGCCAGGTGCTCGCCGCCAGCCGCGCGGAAAGCCCGCTGGGCGCCGAACAAACTCTGCTCGATGTGAAAGCCGAGGCCGAGGAAATTCTCCGAGGATTGGGAGCTTTCTTCAAGAGCCAGGGTGCCGAGGTGGAGACTCATCTTCAGGACGACTGCCTTATTCTGGGCGATCGCCAGCTCTTCTCCGTAGCCCTTCGCAATCTCCTGGAAAATGCCGTAAAGTACTCGCCTGGGCCTGCAATTATCAAGTTGAGTTCGGAACGGGTGGGCGACCGCCTTCACTTATCCGTCCGTGATCAGGGTCCGGGGATTCCGCGCAGCTTGCGCCGGAAGATTTTCCAGAGTTTCTTCCGTGTGGGTGAGGCGGGTCGCCGGCCTGGAGGCGTTCGCGGAACCGGCCTGGGACTCTTTCTCGTGAAACGCGCCGCTCGTGAACTGGGCGGCAAGGTTGAACTGGACAGCAGGATGGGCGAGGGCTCCACCTTCACCCTGATCCTGCCCGCCGCCAAGGAGGCGCCGTGAAGAAGCGAATCCTGATCGTCGAAGATGAAGCCCATCTGGCCGAAGGCCTGAAGATCAATCTCGAGTTGGACGGCTATGAGCCCGTCCTCGCCGACAGCGCGGAGGAAGGCCTGAGGTACTGGGAGCGCGGCGGCGTAGATCTGATCCTGCTCGACGTCATGCTGCCCGGCATGGACGGTTACGAGATGTGCCGGCGCATCCGCGAGAAGGGCGACCGCGTTCCGGTACTCTTCCTCACGGCGAAAGGCTCGGAGGACGATCGCGTTCGCGGCCTCGAGGAGGGCGGCGACGACTACATCACCAAGCCCTTCGTGCTGCGGGAGCTGGTGGCGCGCATCAAGGGCATCTTCCGGCGGGATGACTGGATGCGCGAGAAGCCTACGCGGAATGTGCTCGAATGGTCGGGCGTGAAGATCGACCTGGACGCGCGCGTGGCGGAAACTCCCAGCGGCAAGCAGCGCCTCAAGGAGAAGGAGGCTATGATCCTGCGCCTTCTGGCCGAGCGCGATGGGGAAGCGGTCGATCGCGACACCATCATCGATCGCATCTGGGGCTACGATGCCTATCCCAGCACGCGCACGGTGGACAACTTCATTCTGGCTTTGCGCAAGATGCTCGAGACGGATCCCGCAAAGCCCGAGCACATTTTGACGGCGCACGGGAAGGGCTATCGGCTGAAGCTCTAGCTAGGGTCGGTAGTTTTGGCCGATGTGCTCCAGGGATTCCATCACGTCGTGCAGGTGGAAGTATTCCTCGTCCGTGACGCCGCCTTCCCACCATCCCGCCGCGCGGGCGATGAAGTAGCCCGCCACGAATACGATCACCACGCCCGCCGCGAAATGTCCCACGCTGATCCGGCGATGTTTGCCGCCCGCCGTGAGCGCGGTGGACACGGGGCAGCTGGCTACGCAATCCATGCATCCTGTGCACTCGGGGCTAATGATCCGCGCCTTTTTGGATATTGGAAGTCGCGCCATGCAAACACGGTCGCAGAGGCCGCAGTCGGTGCAGCTTGCGGGGTCGCGCCGAATCTTGACGGGCGAGGCCCAGGAGAAGAGTCCCAGCCAGGCGCCGTAGGGGCAGGTGTATCGGCACCAAAATCCGTTGATGAAAACCGATCCGATCGCGAGCAGCACGATGATCACGAGTGCTGTCATGCTGAGATTCGCGAAGAAGAAATACATCTTCACATCGCTGATGCGGTTGTAAGGCGATGTGATGAACTCGCGCAGGGCCGCCCCGCTCATGCTGAAGATGGCGAAGGCGAAGAAGGCGAGGATCAGATACTTGATCGAGCGCAGGCCCGCGTCCAGCCATCGCCAGGGACGGAAGTTGCGCCCGAAAATTCGGCGTCCCAGGCGCGCCAAAGTTTCCGAGATGAGGCCGACGGGGCAAATCCAGGAGCAGAAGTTTTTGCGAAGCAACAGGGCCGACAAGGTGAAGATCAGGAAGAGAAGAGTCGCCGCCGGATGGATGGCGTTGAGCCGGCCCTGGTAGATCCAGTCGAGGGCGCCCATGAGTCCGCTGATGGGGAGGAATCCTTCGACGCCCGGGGGCCGCGAAGGCAGGACCCCCGCGCCCGCTTCGATCGCGCGCACAAAGCGGAAGAACTCAAAACCGATGGCGAGGATCAGCGCGGAGAAACCTGCCTGCACCGCGATGCGCAGGCTGTAGGTTTTCAGGCCCTTGCGGCCGATGCGATGGAGGATGGAAATTTTACCCATGGGTAGAAGATGGCGGCTCACCCGCAATCTTCAAGAGGGATGAAGCATTTCAGACAATACCGTGACACAAAAGGACCCGGGTATTGTCCCCGGGTCCGATATTCAAATCTTCAAATTTGGTGCAAGCGTTAGAACTAGTACAGCGCCTTCACATCGGACCAGGAACTGATACCGGTCGCGGTGCCCTCGAGGTAGTAAGTCCGGAACGCGTAGTCAAAATCGGGGAAGGACTGGTACCCAGGGTTTGCGAACACATTGCCGTAGGGATACGGATTGGCGGTATCGCCCGCAATGCCCAGGGTTGTGTTGCCGTCGAAGACCAGGTAGTAAGTCACGCCGGGCGTGATGGCATAGTGGCCCCAATAGACATCGACCCACTGGCCTTCCGTGCCGGTGGCGCTCGCGGTGGCCAGCATCGTGCCGCCCGCGTTGGGAAGCGCGTCCCAGAGCGAGATGGTGACATTGTCGGACTCGCCGATACCGGCCTGAAGCAGGATTCCAGCACCGGAGATGTTGTCGTTCGTCTGCTGGAAGGACTGGGCGAGATCACCCTGGGAGAAGGCAGCCATGTAGACCGGCCCACTGGGCTGATCCTGGTCGATCAGGTCGGCCAGCGCGGGCATGGCGATGAGGGCGGCAAGAGCAAGCATGAGCAGTAAACGCATGATGTTACCTCTCTATTAACCTATTATTGAGCACCATAGCCCCGTTCAGTATGGACAGGGTTCGGCTAACCCACTTCGTAATTTTGTCTTTCGGATGCAAGCCCTTTGAATCTCGATCAGAAGGGCCAGCCGATCTCGATATTGCGCTCAGCCCAACATCAGAGATCGTACATACCATAGCAGATTCTTATGCTTAACCCAAGTT
>CAYTPZ010000032.1:0-25085 GCA_964440095.1 uncultured bacterium
ACCAGCGACCCGAAAGTCGCTGGCTAACGCTAAGTTGGAGGCGGTGGGAATCGAACCCACGTCCGAAGAAACCTCAGCAAGGACCTCTACATGCTTAGCCCGTCGTTAATTCTCGCCGCACGGGAGGATGACGGACACTCCACCGATTGGCCAGCCTGGAAGTTCTCATCGCCGAAAGTCAGGCCCATCCGGCGACCAGTCTCAGATTATGATACCTGGCCCCTCATCCTGAGCCGCAAAGAGGGCAGGCAAGCGGCTTAAGCCGCTAGAGCGAAGTTATCGTTCGCAGATAAAATTGTTCCGATACTTGGTAACGGGGCTGAATCGGATTCCCCGGCATGCAGTCCAAGCCTCGCGTAACCCCGTCGAAACCAGGTCGCCCCCGCTCGGTAGCCCGATGAATGTAGACGAGAGTTGTGGAACTGTCAAACCGGTCGCTGGCCTATTACTTCTTGCGACGCTTAAGTTCGATCTTGGCCTCTTTTTCCCTGGCCTTTCTTTCCTCATGGCTCATGGCCGATTCACCTCGCAGTTCCTTCGAGGTCTCATGATTCCTTCCCGGCGATAGCTCCCATCGCTCAATGCCTTCGAGTTCTTCCCTTCCCTTCGGCGTCGTCGCGCATCGATGATTCGAAGGGTGAGCGATTCCCCAAGTTGACCGATGACGCCTGCTAAAATAACCAGGGCCACCTATATCAGAATTTCGCAGGGCCGCTGGCACGATCACTGCAATCGCAGTGAGTGACAGCTTTCACCGTCGCGTGTTGAATTCGATTTGCAACTGAGAATGCGAATCGGATTCCGGGACGAAACCCGGACAGGTTCTGCATGAGAAAGCCCCACTCAATTCTCGCCATCGCGATTCCGCTTGTACTCGGTCTGGCTTCAATAGCCGCGGCCGAAACCTTCACCCTGAAAGCCGACGGTTCCGGAGACTATCCGAACATCCAGGACGCTATCATTGCGGCCGAGGATGGGGATGTTATCCAACTGGAAAACGGCACCTACATGGGCTCGGGCAATCGAGACATCAGTTTTCAGGGCAAGGCCATCAAGCTTTGCTCGATCTCGGACAGCCCCGAGTACTGCATCATCGATTGTGAAGGAAGCGAAGCTGAACCCCATCGGGGTTTCAAGTTCGATAGCGGAGAAGGATCGGGATCCCAGCTGAGAGGCATCAGCATTATCGGCGGATACACCAGCGGACCCTGGCCCGAGGACGCGGGCGGCGGAATCTACTTCAGGAATCAGACAGCACCCAGCATCGAAAATTGCATCTTGTTCAGCAACCGCTCGGGTAATGGAGCGGGCATCTGTTGCGATGGAGGCTCGTCGCCCACCCTTATTGACTGCGTCATCAAGGGCAATCCCGCCGCGTTCTATGGAGGAGGCGTTTATTGCTACGACGATTCCTCACCCTATTTCGAACGCTGCAAGTTCACGAGAAACAGAGCTGGCTACTACGGTGGAGGAATGCGTAGCGCTAACTCATCGCCAACCTTCGTGGAATGCACCTTCAGCTTGAACTCCGCTGTATACGGCGGAGCCGGCTTGGCCTTCTCTGGGGAAACCAGCGCTAAAATCTATCGCTGCACTGTTGTAGAGAACCAGACCTCCGGTGACGGCGGAGGCATCTACTGCTACCACTCATCGCCCGGTCTCGAAAACACAATCATCGCCAAGAACGATTCCGAGGGAATCTACCTCTACGGATCGGCCGTGCCTATTCTTGAAGCCTGCGACATGTACGGCAACGAGCGTGGCGACTGGCAAGGCCTGCTGGCGGATCAACTGAATCGATCCTACAACATCTGTGCGGACCCTGAATTCTGTCTCAACCAGGACGATGGCTGCTACTACCTACAGAGTGATTCTCCTTGTGCCGACGCACTTAATCCAGGCAGCGAGGGAATCGGCGCCTGGGGTGTGAGTTGCCAGGATTTCACCGCCGAGGAGATCACCTGGTCCCAGTTGAAGGGTCTCCACTAAAAAAACGAGAATCGACCAGCTCCCGTCCTTAATCTGCACTTGATCGAGCAAATTGCCGCATACAACAAAGGGCCCACATCTCGGCAAGCCCTTGTCACTGCGTGCATTTTCGGTACGCCACCAGGGATTCGAACCCCGGACCGCCTGATTAAGAGTCAGATGCTCTGCCAACTGAGCTAGTGGCGCATAGGGGGCTCACATTAATCAGACCCCCATTCTCTGTCAATAGTCCGCCCTAGAAGGGCAGATCGTCGTCGTCCTCGAAGCCGCCGCCAGTGGTGGCCGCCTTGGGCTCCGGTTTATCCTGGTTTATCTCCGGCCCGCTGAAGTCGCCCCCGGCGCTGCCCGAATCTCCGGCGCGGCCGAGCATGACCATCTGGTTGACGCGGATCTCGGTCATGTAACGTTTCTGGCCGGTTTCCTTGTCGTCCCAATTGCGGGTCTGCAGGCTGCCCTCTACATAGAGCTGCTTGCCCTTCTTGCAGTAGCGCGCCAAGGTCTCGGCGGTTTTGCCGAAGAAGACCAGGCGATGCCATTCAGTGTGATCATCCCACTCGCCCTCGCGGTTTTTCCGGCGCTCGGTGGTGGCGATGGTCGCGTTGGCCACGGCCGTGCCGCTCTGCGCGTAGCGAAGTTCGGGATCTTTGCCGAGGTGTCCGACCAGTATGACTTTGTTGACGCCTGCCATGGAATCCTCCCGGTTTGTGTTCGCTTACATCCCGCAATGGCGATGCCGGTCGATGCGCTGGGGCAAGTGTTTGCATCCCAAGCGATTGAATGATCGATGCGAAATCGACCGTCGCTACGATAGACGAAAAAGGGCGCCGGCTGTAAACCGAGGCCCTCAGGGGTGGGTGACGGGGCTTGAACCCGCGACAACATGGACCACAACCATGGACTCTACCAGCTGAGCTACACCCACCATAGTCCGAGCAAATGCCCAAGGGAGCTGAATTTAGCAAGGCTTGTTTGGAGTGTCAAGGCGGCGCACCCGGAAGGACCTCAACACCATTGCCGTACCTGGCCCCGTCGCTAGAAATCCGGCAGACCCGAGTAGCTCGCGGCAAGAGAGTTCACCCGGAAAACCTGCCCGTCCGGGCACTGGTAGTCCCATACCACCTGGCCATCGGGCCTCACCTCGAAGAAATATCCACCGGGACCATCGCAGATCAGCGTATTTCCGTCGGGCAAGCGCTGACATCCGGATATGTGATCGGAGTAGAAATCCTGCGGATTCTCGGCCGAATAGGTCCAGACGGGTGCTTCCGGGCCGAAGGGTTCGCCCGATACAGGCTCGTTGTAGAAACCCCCCGCGTCCACGGGAGCGAGGATCTCCTCGATACTCGACCAGTTGCCGCCCGGTCGTCCCCGGCCGTTGTTGAACACCAGGATGTTCCCCTCGCCGGGCAGCCCCTCTTCGATCCATTGTGTGTCGTGCTGCTTGAATAACTGCTGATCGGCCTCATCCCCCGCCCGATAGGCTGCAGGGTTCCCCCAACGATAGAGCAAGTCGCCACCCTTGCCATAGGTGCCACCCTCGTGTCCCGACGCCTCGGCTTCGCTAGTGCTGTGATCGATGATCCAGAGTTCACTGAAGGTGTGCACGCTTACGATGATCTGATCCCATTCTTCGTGATAATCGATGCCGTTAATGTGCGTCCAGTCGGCCGGCCCGTTGAGATTGCCGCCCGTGTAGTTCAGATCCACTAGTTCGGGATGCTCACCGACGACGCCGAAGTTCAGCTTGTCCGAATCATGATCTTGCACGAGATGATCCCAAAGATGCCAAGACCAAACGATCTCGTCGCTGGCCGGATCCACCTCGATGATGTGGTCGGCCCAAAGTTCGCCAGCATTGAGAAGGTCCGGGTTCCTGCCCGCAGCCACGGCTTCCGCAGCTGTCTTCTTCTCCCAGGCGATCATCAGGATGTTCCCATTGGGCAGACGCTCGATATCATGGTGAAGGCGAACCGTTGGGTTCATATAACTGAATTCCCAGGCAATGGATCCGTCGGGGGAAAATTCTCGCACGATGCCTCCGGCGCCCCCCGCGTTGATGGCTCCAGGTCCAGGGTTCCCGGTGTGCAGAAGCTGTCCGCTCTCAAGCAGGTAAACAGAATTGCCGGGCGGCAGTTGGCACTCCCACTCGAAAACGGTCAGGCCTGCCTCATCCATGAGTTGCGTGACCGTGTTGTCCAAGGGCGCGAAGAGGTAGTATCGGATGGAGTCATCGTCGTTCGGATCATGATCGGGAGAATGTGAGCATGCAATGAGCACTACAGTGATGAGTACTGGCGCGAGTCGCCGGAAGCTGCGATCCCTTAGCATCGGATCTCCTTGGATTGTCCCCCACGACATAGCGATTTCCCGATTGGGAAACTCTAGTCACAATTTAGACAGGGTATATGGAGATTTCGCGGCGCGCCCGGAAGGATTCGAACCTTCGACCTACGGCTTAGAAGGCCGTTGCTCTATCCGACTGAGCTACGGGCGCTTATACTATTTGAAAAGGTCGGGGCGACTGGATTCGAACCAGCGACCCCCTGCTCCCAAAGCAGGTGCGCTACCAGGCTGCGCTACGCCCCGATAAGCCGCACAATAGGCAGCAAATCCAAACCTGTCAACGAGGGGGAAGTTTTCCGGCCAGAGCCTCCAGCGCTCGATAGCGATGGCTCAGCTCGTTCTTCGTCTCGGCATCCAGCTCGGCCAGGGTTTTGCCCAGCTCTGGAATGAGGAATATTGGATCATAACCAAAGCCGCCGCCCCCACGCTCATCCTCGCATATGCGGCCCTCCACGCGCCCTTCGGCGAAAACGCACTCCTCGCCCGGTCCCGGGCAATAGGCCATGACCGTACGGAATCTGGCACCGCGCTCGGCTTCCGCCACGCCAAGCAATTCCCGAAGGGCCTTCGCCACGTTCTTCCGATGATCCTGCTCCGGCCCCGCAAATCGCGCCGCATGATGCCCCGGCGCGCCGCCCAAGGCGTCGATCTCCAGGCCCGTATCGTCGGCCAAGGCCGCGCATCCACAAAACTCGGCGGCTTCGCGGGCCTTCTTGGCGGCGTTGTATTCCAGGGTATCGCCGTCCTCGATGGTTTCGGGAAGATCGGCCGGCGGCGCTTCAATTCGCAGCGGCATATTCAACTTGGCGCAGATGGCCGAGATCTCTTCCACCTTGTGCGGATTCTTGGTGGCAATCACAACCCTCACAGCCCCAGCGCCTCCCGCTGAAGCTTCGTCAATTCGGCATTGCCCGCGGCGGCCAGATCCAGTAGCGCGTTCAACTCTTCACGGCTGAAGGTCGACTCCTCCCCCGTACCCTGCACTTCCACGAATCCCCCGCTCTCGTCCATGACCACATTCATGTCCACATCGGCCGACGAATCTTCGCGGTAGTCCAGGTCGAGCACGGGATGCCCATCCACCACACCCACACTCACCGCGCTCACCAGGCGCGTCATGGGATGCTCTTTCAGCTTCAGCGATGCCAACGCTTCATACAGCGCCACCGCCGCGCCGGTGATGGACGCCGTGCGCGTGCCGCCGTCGGCCTCGATCACATCACAGTCCAGGGTGATGGTCACATCGGGCATTTTATCGAGCCGCGTCACCGCACGCAGGCTGCGCCCGATGAGCCGCTGAATTTCCATGGTGCGCCCGCCCGCGCCGCGTCGTTCTCGATTAATGCGCTCGGTGCTGCTGGCAGGCATCATGGCGTACTCGCCCGTAACCCAACCCTTGCCCTGGCCCATCCAGCGCGGAACTTCGTGCTTGATAGAGGCCGCGCAGAGCACCCGCGTTTTGCCGAAACTCACCAGCACCGAGGCCGGCACGTTTTTTAGAAAGCCTCGCTCGAAGGAAATGGCGCGCAGTTTGTTCTGCATGCGCCCGTCGTGTCGCTGAACGGCCATCAGGCCTCCTTGCCGTCGGCGAGCTGCAAGTCGTCGATGGCTTCGCCGAGAAAGAGTTCGCCCACTTGCCGAAAGCGCAGGGGCAGGTCGCTAACGAAGGCCGACAGCCCGCCTTCCGAATTCTCCGGGGCAAGCAGGTTGCGAGCTTCCAGTTCACGGGCCACTTCCCGGGCCGTTTCCTCCGCCGAGTCCACCAGGCTCACGCCCGCGCCCATGAGATCGGCCAGCAAAGGCTTGAGCAAGGGATAATGGGTGCAGCCCAGCACCAGAGTGTCCACGCCGGCCGCCTTGAGCGGCGCCAGATACTCTTCGGCCGCCAGGCGCGTAGCATCGTGGTTCAACCATCCCTCTTCCACCATGGGTACGAAAAGTGGACAGGCCTGCCCCTCTACCGATAAGCCGGGGCGAATGGAGCGGAGTGCCGCGGTGTAAGCACCACTGCCCACCGTGGCCGGCGTACCGATGACGCCCACAATTCCCGTCTTCGTGGCCGCAGCCGCCGCCTTCGCACCGGGTTCGATCACGCCGAGCACGGGAAGGTCCAGGGTGGCGCGAAGATCATCCAGGGCCACTGCGCTGGCGGTATTGCAAGCCACCACCAGCAGCTTCACGCCGCGGGAAAGCAAAAACTCGCTGTTCTCACGGGCGAAACGCCGCACCGTATCGGCACTCTTGCTGCCGTAGGGCACGCGGGCCGTGTCGCCGAAGTAGAGAATCTTCTCTTTGGGCAAAAGGCGACGCACCTCGCGCACCACGGTGAGGCCACCGAGGCCGGAATCCCAAATGCCGATGGACGCGTTTCGCATTAATCCTCCAGTGACAACAGGCCGCCGGTGTAAAGATGCCCACCCAGCGATTCGCGCTGCTTGCCGCCCACCAAAATACGCATTCGCTTCAGTTCGGGAAAGTTCACGCGCAAAGTACGGCTGAGGGCCGCCATGGCAACGCGCTCCTCAAGACTGCCTGCCCGCGACAGGTGCTGGGCGCTGGATTCGCTGAAGTCCAAGGTCAGGGTGCCGTCCGACTCCACGAAGACCTGTTCCAGGCCGCAACCCAGTGGGAAGGCCCGGCCGTTCACCTCGCGTGGACCGGCCAAGAGTTCGTTCAGGGTGGCCTCGATGCGTGCGGCGGGATCTTCCAAAATTTCCAAGGCCCGGGCCTCTTCTCGCCACTGAAGGTTCGTCGCGCCCTCGGCGAAGTAGAGTACGCGCACCTGATTGCCGTATCCCTCCCAGCTTTCCGGCACTTCGGCGGGAGGCTCGGGAGAATCCCCGGCACAGGCTGCCAACAAGATCAAGGGCATCAGCCAGAAAATACGCTTCATGGGCGGCCCTCCTGCTCCCAGCGCGCGGACTCGCGGGCCAGGGCTTCGGCCAAGGCGCGCAATCGCCGAGCCCGCGTAGGCGGATCTTCCCAGGCTGCGCGCTCCACGGCACTATCGAGATTGCCCAGCTCCAGCATGAGCGCAGGCATATCGAGGCCCTGAAGCACGGCGCTGTTTTCCCGGCGAATGCCCAACTGTCGCCAGTCGCCCATGGGACGCAGTTCGCGCTGAATGTCGAGACCCAACTCCAAACTGGCGCGGCGATGCGCTCCCTGCACGGCCTCCCAGGCCTGCAGGCCCTCGCCGCTTTCGGCCAGACCCGGCTCTTCCAAAATAATTTCCATGCCCGTGGGGCCGCCTCGACTTCGCCGGGTCCAGTGCATGGACAGATAGAGATCGCCGCCGGCCACATTGGCGGCCTGGCTACGATGCGTCATGGCGTGGGCCTCGTCGCGCTGGCGGGTCCAGACGACCTGGAAGCCCTGTTCCTCCAGGAAGGGTGCGAGCCAGCGTGCGGCTTTCAGGGTCCAATCCTTTTCCAAAATGCCATCGGGGGTGATGCATCCGCGGTCGGCACCGCCGTGGCCCGGATCGAGCACAATGCGAGTGAATCCGCCGGGCAGGACAGGCGGCGGCACATCTTCCGGTATCGTTTCGCCCAAGGGCGGCTCGGGCAGGGAAGGCCGCAGAGGCAGGTCGACGGTGAGCACCCAGTTTCGTCCCTCGCCATCACGACGATGGCGGAAATCGCGGATGGGCTGGGAAAGGTGGAAGTCCATGAGAACCGCGTCGGCACTCTGGCTCACGCGGAAGGAATCCAGGGGGGAATCCACGGGCAGGCGTGTCCAGGGATAGTCGGCCAGACGACCGCCGGGAATGCTGGCCTGAAGCCATCCATCGCCGAGCTTCTGAACGCTGGGCTCCATTTCGCCGGCGGTGCGCAGGAGCACGCGCAGGCTCTCGCGGGCGTTAACCCACTCGAGGCCCAATAGATTGGGCGCGCCGGGGCCGGCGATTACGCGCAAGGCGTCGGGATCGAGCTGAAGCGGCAGATCGGGAAACTCGGCCAGGAGCGCCGGCCAAAGATCCAGCGGAAGATAGAACCGCCCCGCCACGATACGGCAGGGTTCGGCCAGTTCGCGGGCGCGGCCGTCGAAGAAAGCGTAGGGAAGACCGTCGGTCAGCTTCACACGGCGTTCGCCAATGCGCAGCAGAACCTTCCGCGTAACCGGATCGAAATAGCGCGAGGCCTGCAGCATCTGGCTGAGATCCCAAAGATCCATGTAGGGCAGGGCTGATTCCGCAAACTCGTAGAGGGGGAATTCCCGGGGTTCCCGGCCCGAACCCGGGGCGAATTCGAGAATCTGTTCGGCAATCTCGGGCCCAGCCTCCAAGGGAGGAAGCTCCGCCTCCTGGGCCTCGACCATGACGATGGCCTGACAAATCAGGGCTAGGGTCATGGTCAAAGACTTGATCACTCCATTTCCCTTCGCCGCGCCCGGTCCCGTGCCCGATCCGAATCGCGTTTGGCGATGGCCTGGCGCTTGTCGTACTTGGCCTTTCCTCGAGCCAGGCCGATCTCGACCTTCACCCATCCCCTATCGTTGAAATACATGCGCAGGGGCACCAGAGTGAGGCCCTTTTCATCCACCTGACGGCGTAGTTTTCGCAACTCGCGCGCGTTCATGAGTAGCTTGCGGGGCCGCTCGGGTTCGTGATTCTGGCGATTGCCCATCTCATAGGGGCTGATATGCATGCCGATGAGCCAGAGTTCGTCCCCTTTGAACCTGGCATAGGATTCCTTGATATTGCCCTTCCCCGAGCGCAGGCTCTTGACCTCGGTGCCAAGCAGGGCGACACCCGCCTCGAAGTTATCGAGGATATGGTAGTCGAATCGCGCCTTCCGATTGGCGCAGATCTGTTTCTGCTGCTCACTCATGGGAAATCTCGACTCCGAGCGGGCCCACGATTTCGCGGGCGGCGGAATAAGGGACGATCCCGGCAAACTAGCATCCTCCTCGGGCCGTATCAATCGAAAACGCTTGGGAGCACTTGACATAGCCCCCCTCACTTTCTACTCTGCTGTCCACCTGCCGAAGTGGTGGAATTGGTAGACGCGCTACGTTCAGGTCGTAGTGAGCGAAAGCTCGTGGGAGTTCGAGTCTCCCCTTCGGCACCTTAGCCTGCTAAGGCGACCCCGTAACGCGGGGTCGTTTTTTTTATTCCGGGAGGCGTTCATGTTCCGTCGTTCCCTGTTCTCAGTTCTCGTGCTCGTTCTAGTTTCGGTGGCTCCCGCCGCCGAACTCTGGCCCGATTCCCTGCTTCACGCCGGTCTGGCGGAATTGGATATCAGACCCGACGAGGCCAGCCTCTTTCCCCATGTCAAAAATCCGGACGTCTTTCGCCTCGGCTGGATAACCGAGGCCATGGAAAGTCCCATGGAGCTCTCTCAGTTCCTGGCAGGTCCCCTCGAGAAGCTGGAATTATTCGACGAGGCCGATTCTCGCAGCGATCTCCGTTGCCTCGACGCTCTTGCGCCCATCCTTTTCGGTCAGGAAACCGCGGAATCGGATAAGAACGAGATTCTTCCACCGAGCCCGCGCCGCGAGACCGATCTTCCCCATCGATGGTTCGAAAAGAAAATGCGGGACGCGCTTCCCCAACGCGCGGCGACAGCTGCCGATTTGCGTCCCGCCGAATTGAGCTTCCTCATTCGTGACGGCTTGCGCGTTCTGGATGAAGCCGACACGCGCGACATCACCGACCTCTTCGAACTGCGCGCCATGGACGATGAATTCGCCGCCCGCTCCGATTCGATAATTACGCTATGGTCGCGACTCGATCGTCCGGCCTTGCTGGAAAGCCAGGTGGTTTTCCTGCGCGAGGCGGCGGCCTATTCCTACCTGCTCCACGAGCTGGTCTATGCAGCGGCCGGAGATCCCGAGATGAGTGGCGCCAATTTTCCCGATGGTAGTTATGTGGAAGGCGACCTTCACTATGCCAAGGCTACGGCCCTGGGCAACTTCGTGGTGGGCGCCGCAGGACGAAACCGCTACGAAGGCGATTTTGCATTCATCCTGGAGCTCGGCGGCGACGACGAGTATCGCCTGCGAGCCTGCAGGCCACAGGGTGAGAGCAACTTCGCCGCCGATCCGGGCGGCTGGCGATTCATCCACGATCTAGGCGGCGACGATCGTTACACGGGGCTTGAGGATGCGGCAGTGGCCGGGGCATTCCTCGGTGCATCGGGACTCATCGACGAAAGTGGCGACGACATCTACGAGGGCAAGTCATTCGATCTGGGCGGCGGATGGTGCGGCCTGGGCTTGCTCATAGATCGCGCAGGCAACGACATCTACACCAGCGATCGCGTGACGCAGGGAGCCGGCGGCTGCGGCGCGGGCATTTTGCGCGATGAAGGCGGCGAAGATGTCTATCGCGCCCACCTCTACGCCCAGGGCTTCGGATTCGTGGGCGGCATCGGCCACCTCTACGACTTGTCCGGTCCCGACAGCTATCTTGCCGTGCCCCACTATTTGGACATGCTCCGATACGAAGATCACTCGGTTACCCTTTCCCAGGGCTTCGGATTCGGAAGGCGTCCCAAGTGGTCCGGCGGACTCGGCATTCTTTCCGATCACGATGGCAACGACAACTACGTGGCGGACATCTATGGCCAGGGCACCAGTTACTGGTATGCGGCGGGGCTTTTGGTGGACCGGGCGGGCAATGATCACTACGGGCTTTGGCAGTATGGCCAGGGCGCGGGCGTGCATCTGGCGCTTGCAGCTCTCGTGGATGAATCGGGTAACGACAGCTACGCCTGCCACGGCGTGGGACAGGGCTGCGGTCACGACCTGGCCATCGGCGTGCTCTACGATGCCGCGGGCAATGACCGCTACAGTTGCGACGACATGGCCCAGGGCGCGGGCAACGCCAACGGCATCGGCGTGCTGCTGGACGCCGCCGGATCGGACGGTTACCTGGGCAAAAACGCCAACGCCTCGGGTTACGGAGATCGCCGGCGGCACTTCGGTAGCCTGGGCCTTTGCGTGGATGCCAGCGGAGATGACTGGCGAAGCGAAATCGTCGAGCCCGGTACCGAGCGCGGCAGCTTCCGCGGAGTGAAGCTGGATCTCGACGGCCCGGTGGCGGGCCCGGCCTGGCAATTGGCCGATCCCATACCCTATGAAGGTGGCCGCCGCACCTGGGACGAGTACTTCACCATGGCAGCCGCCGGCGAACCGCGTTTTGCCAATTGGAAGAAGGCTGGACACGACTCGCTCATGGCCCATCCCCATGCGGCGATACCGGTGCTTATTGCACACTTCAATACGGACTCGGCGCGCGAGCGTCGCACTCTCAAGGATCTTATGCGCGAGTATGGCGACATCGCCGTGGATCCTCTGCGCGAAGTTCTGCGCGAAGGTGTGCCGTCGTTCTGGCGCTTGGCGGCATGGAGTTTGGAGAGCATTCGCGACGCCCGGGCTTATCCGGAACTTATGGCCATGCTTTCCGATCCACGAGATGCTCGCGATCAGGTTAGTGCTCTAGCAGCGCTATCACGGCTGAACGGCTTGACCAAGGCCGAGTTGAAGATCTTCGAACGCTACTGCGAAGCGCATGTGGAGAGCGAAGACACTTCGACCTTGGTGCTCAAGGAAATCGCCTACTGCCTGGATGCTCAAGGTCTCGGGTCGCCGCGTCTGCTTCTCGGCCTTGCGGCCCATGAAAGCTACGCTGTTCGTTGGGCTGCCGAAGAAGCACTGGCGAAACGCTCGGGCTGGGGCGATGACTTTGCCCGAGCCTGGAATGAATCGAAAAAGCCCGAGGAGTTAGCGCGCCTCGCAGGGCTCTTGCGCTATCGCCCGACCAGGGAAGTTCGCAAGCGAATACGTGAAGCCATGAAGTCCGACTTCGCGGATGATACAAGGCTACGTGCGGCACTCAGGCACGCGCTGGAGGATCACCCTCAAAAGGAGAGCAAACAGCTCGAGGGGCTTTTGCTGAAACTAGGAGATTAGAATGAGCCGCATCGTCCCCTTCGAAATCCCTTCATCCGACGGCTACCCCCTTCGTGGGAAAATGCATTTACCCGAAGGAGATCCCGCTCCCGGCGTGCTGCTGGTTCACGGCTTCAAGGGTTTCATGGACTGGGGTTTCTGGCACCTGCTCAGCGAGAAGCTCGCAGACGAGGGTCTGGCCGCCTGTCGTTTCAATTTATCGGGCAGCGGTGTGGGCGAAGACGGCGAGACATTCAGTGAAAAGGATCGATTCGAATCCAACACCCATAGTCGCGAGGTGGAAGACACCCTCCTAGTAGCCGATCTACTCGCTCGTGGCGCCATACCCGGCGCGCCCACACGCGAAGGCAACATTGGGCTCATGGGACACAGCCGCGGCGGCGGCGCGGCCATTCTCGCAGCCGCGCAGGAACCGCGGGTGTCAGGTCTGGTTACCTGGGCCTCCATCGCAACCGTTCAACGTTACGACGAAGAACAGACCCAGGCCGTTCGCGAGCAGGGATTCCTGCGCGTCGAGAATGCCCGCACGGGCGATGTCTTTCACATTAAATTGGATCTACTCGATGACATCGAAAACAACGCCGATGAACTCGACATTCCTTCGGCCGCGGCCAGCCTGGCGATTCCAAGCTTGATCATTCATGGCTCGGCCGATGAGGCGGTACCCTTCGCCGAAGGTCTTGCCCTGGCAGGCGCTTTCGGGGAATACGGCACCTTCCTGCCCATTGAAGGTGCCGGGCACACCTTCGGGGCAACCCACCCCATGCCGGACAGGGTTCCACTGAGTTTGGAGCAGGTGCTTGACGGAACTGTGAATCATTTTGCGAAGCTTTAGCCCAGGAGCGACAACGGAGATTGCTGGGGCGATCGCTCAAGTACGAGTGCATTTACCTTCACGAGTTCGAGGACGGCATCAAGGCGCAAGAAGGAATCAGGATGCGGCATGATGAAACCCTGGGAGTCCACCTTAGCAAAGCCGCCTAGCTGTCCAAGAAAGTAGGACCCCCTCTGTGTCGCGAGGACCTCCCGAGTCGGGCATGGCAGGACAGCCTTCCCAAACTTGCTCGAGTGATGCGCCGATATCAATTCGATGCTCATGGCTTCGAGCTTCAATTCAGCTGCTTCGGGAATTTTCACGGGCAATGCGAGCGTTCCGTTTCATGCCTTCCAATCCGGTCCGCATGACCGGTGTTCCTGCGAAACGCTTCAGGAATGAGTTCTCGTCTAACTCCAATAGCTCCGTAATAAGCGGTGCGATTACCTGGCTGCGCGGCTCGAAGTCTTCGATCTTCGTTACCGGTGCTTTGTTGTGCCAAGGACAAACTTCCTGGCAAACATCGCAACCGAAAACATGGTCGCCCATCAGGTCGGCCAGTGCGCCAGGTATTTCACCTTTGTGTTCGATGGTCAGGTAGCTGATACATTTGCCGGCGTCCAGTACCCCCGGCTCGGGAAAGGCCTGGGTGGGACAGGCATCCAGGCAAGCCGTGCAATTGCCGCAACGATCGGCCACCGGCGAGTCGGCGGGAAGATCCAGATCGCAAAGCAAAGCACCCAGGAAAGTCCACGACCCCAGGCTTTCGTCGATAAGCATCGTGTTCTTGCCAATCCAACCCAAGCCCGCAGCGGCCGCCAGCGATCTCTCGAGAAGCGGCGCCGAATCCACGCAGACTCGGGTGGCCCGGGCACCAAATTCTTCGCGGAGAATGAGCTCGGCTTTTTTCAATCGCTTCCGCATGACTTTGTGATAGTCCCGCCCGCGTGCATAGCGGCTTATGCGGCCACGGCCGTCCGATTCCGGTTCTTCAATAGGCCAAAGGTAGTTCATGGAAACAAGAATCACTGAGCGCGCCTCTGCCAAAAGTTCCCGAGGATCTTCACGTGGGCAACAGTTGCGATGCATGTAGTCCATGCCACCGGCAAAGCCGGCGTCGAGCCATTTCTGATAACGGCTGTAGTCGGCCACAATCGCGGCTGGCGCAAAGCCAACGCGATCGAATCCCAAGTTCTGGAATACAGATTTCAACCGGGCGGACTCGATGGAGTTCACGCGCACTCCCAGATCATGACTCGAGCACCTCGAGCACATCGTAGCGCTGGTTTCGCAGTGCCGGCATGAATCCGGCGTCACGTATGAGTCTTTCAATCTCCTCGCGGGGCATGAGGAATTTCGCTCCCGCTTGGCTCACCACGTTTTCTTCCAACATGAGACTGCCGAAATCGTTGGCCCCGAAACGCATGGCCACCTGGCCGATTTTCGCGCCCATGGTCACGTAACTCAGCTGGAGATTCTCGAAGTTGTCGAGATACAAACGCGAAAGGGCCAGAACGCGCAGGTACTCCACAGAAGTGGCCTTGTTTGTTTTCAGATGCGTGTTCTCGGGCTGGAAGGTCCAGGGGATGAAAGCCGTGAAACCACCGGTTCGATCCTGCAACTCACGCAGACGATCAAGGTGCTCCACAATATCAGTGTCTTCTTCCACGTGACCGAACATCATGGTGGCCGTGGTTCGCATGCCGATCTCATGGGCGATTTCCATGACCTCAAGCCACTCGTCCGTGGAGTCCTTGAGCGGGGCGATTTTCTTGCGAACCGGATCGGAAAGAATCTCCGCACCGCCGCCGGGCACCGAATCCAGACCGGCCTCGCGCAGGCGAATGAGAGTATCCTTCACCGAAAGATCGCTGAACTCGGCGATGCGGCGAATTTCGACCGGGCTGAAGGCGTGAATATGGATCTGGTAGTTGGCCTTAATCCAGCTCAGCATCTCCTCGTACCAATCGATCTTCAGGTCGGGATGCACGCCGCCCTGCATGAGAATCTGCGTGCCCCCCACATCGAGTGTTTCCTGAATTTTCTGGCCCAGTTCCTCATGGGTGAGCACATAGGTTTCCTCGTGCCCAGGCCGGCGATAGAACGCGCAAAACTTGCAGTAGACATTGCAGACATTGGTGTAGTTGATGTTCCGGTCCAGGATGAAGGTGACCTGCCCCGCCGGATGCATGGCGGCGCGGCGAAGATCAGCGGCGCGGCCGAGATCGAGGAGATCGGCTTCGCGGTAGAGCCTGAGAGCATCCTCGCGGCTAAGTCGTTCGCCGGCTGTTGCGCGCTCGAGTAAAGCGTTTATTTCGGTTTGGCTTCTCGCCTCGCTTATTGCCATACCGCAATCTCCTCATAGACCGTGTTGCGTTCCACAGGTACCCGGCCCGCCTTCATGATGAGCCTCACCAGTTCTTCCTGGCGAATGTGTTCGGGTGTGGTTCCACCCGCATCGTGTGTGATGCGTTCGCGCACCACCGTGCCATCGATGTCGTTGGCGCCGAACCTGAGACCCAATTGGCTGAGTTTCTCGGTGACCATGATCCAGTAGGTTTTCACGTGACGGAAGTTGTCCAGGAAGAGCCGCGCCACGGCCAGGGTGCGCAGATCATCCAGACCCGTAGTGAAGGTGTCTACCGGAAGCGGATTGTTTTCCGGATGATAGGCCAGCGGGATGAAAGCCTGGAAGCCGCCGGTTTCATCCTGCAAAGTGCGCAAGCGATCCATGTGATCCACGCGATCTCCCAATGATTCGATATGACCATAGAGCATGGTGGCGTTGGATCGCATGCCCAGTTTGTGCGCTGCCGAATGAACCTCGAACCAGCGATCGGTCCAGCTCTTGTGCCCGCACAATTTCTCACGAACGTCTTCCTGGAAGATCTCCGCGCCGCCGCCGGGCAAACTTCCTACGCCAGCGCTCTGCATGTCGGCCAGCACTTCTTCGGTACTAAGGCCGGTGATCCGCGTGAAGTGATCGATCTCCACCGCCGTCCATGCCTTCAAGTGAACATCTGGGTGCGCCTCGTGCAGCATGCTGATAATGCCGCGATACCAATCGTACTTCAGCCGGGGATGAATGCCCCCCACGATGTGAATCTCCCGCGCGCCTTCGGCCTCCATGCCGGCGGCCGCCTCGAGAATCTGCTCGTCACTCATGGTGTAGCCGTGATCGTCCTTCATGCTTGCCGCGAAGGAGCAGAACTGGCAGCTCTTGGCATAGACACAAACGTTGGTGGGATTGATATGCCGATTGATATTGAAGTAGACCTTGTTGCCGTTCTTCTCGACATTCACCGCGTCGGCCAATTCGGCCAGGGCGAAAAGATCTTCGCTGCGATAAAGGGCCAGGGCATCGTCCGTACTCAGACGCTGGCCTGTTTCAATCTTCTGTCTGATGGAATCAAGACTCATGGGAACATCCGTGGGTGAAGGGTCCGGAGAATATACATGCGAGGGCGGAGTGCATCAACGATTGACCGCTGACTTCCCTGCATCTAGCCTTGGGCCATGAAAACACTACTTCTACTTTCGTTCTTCCCGATCCTCATGTCCGCAACCGCTTGTGGGCAGGTGGATCCCTGGGAAGCTTTGGTTCGGCGCAATTCCACCTCTCTCTTTTCCGCCACCACCATGGATTCCCTTCTGGCCGCCGAACAGGGCCTGTCCACCGCTGAGCGTGTGGGCCTCTGGGCTCGGCGATTCGAAGAGGCCGAGCAGTCGCGTTACCTTTTCGGCCTGGCCGAAGGAGGATACGTGAGCGAAGGGTTCATTGTTAGCGATCACGTTCACGACTGCGTGAGCCTGACCTATCGCGTCAGCGAACTTGCCCGGTCCACCAATTCCAAGGCGGCCCTGCGCATGGCCCTGGGCACACGCTTCGCCGGCGCCCAACTTGATTCCGTCGTAGACGCCACAGGCCGCGCCAACTACGACCGCCCCGAACACCTGGATTACAGTCTAGACATGATCCGCACAGAAAATTGGGGACGCGACATCACGCGCGAACTTACTGGCGCCGCTCGCGATGGTGTTGGCAGCAGCCGCTACGCCGCCGACAGTTTCTTTTTCCTGCCCGAACGGGATCTGCTGGAATCCGAACTGCGGGAAGGCGACATCGCCTGGTTGGTGCTGAGCCCCCTCCACGAAGGCACCCGCAAACTTCGCAAGGAATACGGCCTGGTCATCGGGCACATCGGCATTGTGATTGAAAAAGATGGACGACCCTGGCTAGTGCATGCCGCATCGAGCCCACTGGAAGGCTACTACGAAGGCGGCCGCGTGGTGAAGGTGCCGCTGGCGGAATACCTTGAACGCGTGGAACGTTTTTACGGAGTGATGATCACGCGTTTCGACTAGGGCGCAGTCAGGGTGTCCAGCCATGCCTCGCCGCGCACGTCACTGAGCCAGGCGAGAATATCCTCGAACTTCTCCCAGCGCACATGGGCGACCTTTTCCCGCTCGCACCAGTCGGCAAGAGATTTCTTGGCAAAGAGCAGATCGGCGCGCGAACCCGGGCAACGATCGGTGGTACCGTCGCCGATGTAAATCACCGGATCCAGACTTTCGGAAAGCCACCAGCTTTTACAGTGATTGCAGAGCTTGTTGATGCGCGGTGTCGTGGCCGGCACAACCCGCCAGCGGCCATCATCCTCGAAGCTTAAATCGTTGGCGTGTACGGGCAGATGAGACAAGCCATGGGCCTTCAGCACCGCTTCGATGAGCGGCTTCAGTCCGCCGGAGAGAATGATGACAGGCCATCCTTTATGGGCGCAATATTCAGCGAAAACAGCAAATCCGGGGGCCACCGGCACCGCGGCCAGCACCGCGGCCAGGGCTTCGTCGAAGGGTGCGGTCAGTAGTGCAATTTCCTGGCGCAGACCCTGTTCCTCGCTCAGGCTGCCCTCATCCACCCGGTCCTCGATCTCGTACCAGCTATCGCCCACATACTTATTGAGCAGATGCACCAGGGTGTCGCGCTCGGTGATGGTTCCGTCGAAATCGGTAAAAACTTGGATCTTCAAGCGTCTTGTCTCCCCGCTCCGGATGCCCTAGGATACGCAGGAAAGGAGCCTCATGCGCTGGATTGAAGTTGATTGCCCTGATGGACGCCTCGGCCTTTTCGCTTCCGACCGCGGCCTTTGCGCCGTGGCTACGAGCAAGAAGGAAAATGCAGCCTACAAGAAAGGCGCCCTTCCGGCAAACTTCCTGGCTCCTGGTAAGGCCGAAAGGTATCTGATCGCTGCGCGCGATTGGCTTTCCCGCTATTTCACGGGTAAATATCCCGGTAAGACTCCCGCCTTGGACTTCTCCGGTCAAGGAGAGTTCAGCACCAAGGTCTTGAAGGAACTGGCCAAGGTTCCCTGGGGAGAAGCGACCACTTATGGTGAACTAGCCAAACGCGTAGGCCAGCCCGGCGCGTCCCGAGCCGTAGGTGGAGCCGTTCATCGCAATCCGCTTTGGCCTTTCGTGGCCTGCCATCGCGTACTTGCGGCCGGCGGTAAGATCGGCGGATTCGCAGGTGGCCTAGCCGCAAAACGCAGGCTATTGAAACTTGAAAACATCCCGATGCCCAAACCCTAGTTCATTCCCCATTCGTTTACATGGAGACCCTACTCATGTCCGACAAGAAACCGCAGCCCAAGTATTTGAAGGACTATCGCCCTTCGGAGTATCTCATCGACACGGTTGATCTTCACTTCGAGCTTGGTGAAGAGCACAGCGTGGTCACGGCAAAGAGCGCTTTCAGGCGCAATCCGGCAGCGGAGGCCAGCGGCTCGGCACTTATGCTGAATGGTCGCAACCTGGAACCTGTCTCCATCAAAGTGGATGAGATAGAAATTCCCCTGGACGAAATCGAGTTCGACGAGGAAGGCATGCGTCTGGCCGGGCTGCCCGATGTCTTCCAGCTTGAAACCGTGGTACGGATTCATCCTGAAAGTAATACGAGCCTGGAAGGGCTTTACAAATCCGGTGGTAATTTCTGCACCCAATGCGAGGCCGAGGGCTTCAGGAAGATCACCTACTTCCTGGATCGTCCCGATGTCATGGCGCGCTACACCGTGCGTATGGAGGCCGAGAAGAAGGCCTACCCGATCTTGCTTTCCAACGGCAATTTGCTGGATGAGGGTGATCTGGATGGCGGCCGCCACTTCGCGGTTTGGGAAGATCCCTTCCCCAAGCCCAGCTATCTTTTTGCGCTGGTGGCCGGCGACCTCAAGGCCCACGAAGACAAGTTCACCACGAGTTCGGGCCGAAACGTGACACTGCGCATCTGGGTGCGCGAAGGCGACCTGGACCGTGTGGACCATGCCATGCGCTCGCTGATCAAATCCATGAAATGGGATGAAGATGTCTTCGGCCTCGAGTACGACCTGGACATTTTCAACATCGTGGCCGTGAGCGACTTCAACATGGGCGCCATGGAAAACAAGTCGCTGAACATCTTCAATTCCAAGTACGTGCTCGCCCGCCAGGAGACCGCCACCGACGGCGATTTCGTGAACGTGGAAGCGGTCATCGCCCACGAGTATTTTCACAACTGGACGGGCAATCGCGTCACGGTGAATTCCTGGTTCCAGCTGAGCCTCAAGGAAGGGCTCACGGTGCTTCGCGACCAGCTCTTCACCGCCGACATGAACTCGGCGGCGGTCGAGCGCATCGACAGTGTGCGCGTATTGCGCTCGGGGCAGTTCCCCGAAGATGCCGGCCCTATGGCTCACCCCGTAAGACCGCAATCCTACATTGAAATGAACAACTTCTACACGGCCACGGTCTACGAGAAGGGTGCCGAGGTTTTGCGTATGATGCGCACCATCATCGGCGCCGAAGCTTTCTGCCAGGGCATGGATCTTTACTTCGAACGCCACGACAATTCAGCCGTGACTACCGACGATTTCGCGGCGGCCATGGCTGACGCTTCGGGTGTGGACCTGACTCAGTTCAAACTCTGGTACGACCAGGCCGGCACGCCGGAGATTCACGTGAATCGTAACCATGATGCGGACACGGGCGTGTACACCCTCACCATTAATCAAGAAATTCCGGACACGCCGGGCCAGACGAACAAGAAGCCCATGCACATTCCCGTGCTTACGGCGCTCTTTTCGGCCGACGGAACACAGCTGCCGCTGCAGCTCGAAGGCGAAGATACTCCTGGTGCAAACGAGCGCGTGCTGCACGTGAAGGAGGGCACGCAGAAATTCCGGTTCGTCAATGTTCCCGAGGCTCCAGTGCCATCATTGCTACGCGGTTTTTCCGCACCTGTGCGCTTGAACACCGACCTCACTCACGAGGAACTCAGTTTCCTCATGAGCCACGACAGCGATTCCTTCAATCGTTGGGAAGCCGGGCAGCAGCTTGCCACCGACCTGCTTCTCGCCCTGGTGGAAGACTATCAGGCCGGGCGCGAAATGAGCTGTGATCCCGTGATCATCAACTCGTTCCGCGAAATCCTGGCTAACCCGGATCTGGACAAGGCTCTGGTCGCGCAAACTCTCACGCTTCCCGGCGCGGGTTATCTTGCCGAGCTGGTAGATGTGGTGGATCCCGAGGCCATTCACGAGGCGGGGCAGTTCCTTCGCCGTAAATTGGGCGAGGCTTTACGGACCGAATTCGAGACCGTATATGCGAACAATCACATCGACGCAGCTTTCGACATCGACCCGGAATCCATGGGACGCCGCTCGCTCGCCAACGTGGCGCTCAGCTACATCATGACCCAAAAGGATGAAGCGGCGCGCGCCACGGCGCAGAAGCAATTCGACACCGCCGACAACATGACCGACTCTCTAGCCGCCCTGGGCATTCTGAACGTTCACGATGTGCCCGAACGCGCAGTAGCCTTGGCCGCCTTCGCAAAGAAGTGGATGGACGACGAGTTGGTCATGGACAAGTGGTTCTCCACGCAGTCCTGGTCGCCGCTGCCCGGAGCCTTGGACGAGGTGAAGAAACTCATGAAGCACCCCGCCTGGGATGCGCTCAACCCCAACAAGGTGCGTGCGCTCATCAGCGCTTTCGCCTATGGCAACCCTCTCAGATTCCACGCGAAAGATGGCTCGGGCTACCAGTTCATCGCCGATCAGATCATCGCGCTGAACAAGACCAACCCCCAGGTGGCAGCGCGACTTGCCGGCAGTTTCAACCGCTGGACCAAGTTCGATGCCGAGCGCCAGGAGCTCATGCGCGCTGAACTGGAACGCATTCTGGCTGAGCCGGAATTGTCCGCCAATGTCTTCGAAATCGTGTCGAAGGCTTTGGAAGCGGTGCCCAGCGAATCTATGGCTTAAGCTTCTGAGGGTATGGATAGAAGCGCTTGGCTGGGAACAGCCAGGCGCTTTTCATTTTCCGCGAGAAAGTCGGCAAGCTTGGCAGGTTCGGCGGGCAAAAAGATGAGCGATTCGTATTCGTAGCTGTCGCGGCCACGCATGGAGCGCGCGGCGATCTCTTCCGATGTCAATTTGCAATGATACTCAAACAACAATTCGGGCTTTCCATTTTCCAGATTTTCAATGGTAGCGAGGATGCGGCCTTCATCGAGATCGCCTGGTTCCAGCGCGAGTTCTTCTTTGAGTTCGGCTTCCATGGCACCGAACAGATCGGGAAGTCCATTCACCAGATCGCGCTGGGGGTCGGGATGCCCGCCGGGTACATGGAGCAGCCCCGCACCTTCGGCCACCTCCGAGCTGCGCTCCTGAAGCAGCAAGCGATGGTCAGCGCTGATCACAGCCACACAGCTTGCCAAAGGACGGCTGATCTTCGCGCCACCTTCTCGGCCGGCAGCGTAGGTCCAGCGGCGGTAGCTCGTGAGACTGAGTCGGAGCTGCGCACCACGAACTTCCTGCAAATGGAAGAGCCCACCATCGAAAAGGCGCTGACCCGTTTCGGCAGCTTGGGCAAGGGCACTTTCCCAGTGATCGGAAATCGCGGTCTCGGTATCTGGCGAGAGCTCCTTCACTTCATCGTGAAACTCGAGCTTCAAGTCTTCGCGCGCGAAGGGCCCTTCGGCTATGAGTTTCCATGAACTCATAGCTCGCTCCAAGTGCCACTCTTGTCTGCTTCCTTCGCGGCCTCACAAACTTCAAGAGCCGCGAATCCATGAGAAACCGAAATGGGATTCTCTTCCTCGCCACGCAGGAAGCGATGCCAGTCATCCAGCAACAAGGGCAGGGTGGGAAGCGCTTCGAACTGAGCGAGGGTTTCGATGTTCGCGCCCCGGATGAACTCCAGGCTGCCGTGAATCTGATCCCCCACCAGAGTGCCCTCACTGCCGACGAATGCGTAGCGGCCGCTGCGAGCGGGGCCCACCTTACTTACCTCGACGCTGCCATGCAGATCGCCGGTGAGCCTGAGCTCGCCGAGAAAGTGATCTTCCAAATTAGGATTGTGACGCTTCCAGGTCTGTCCGCGAACGGCTTCGACTTCGCGCTCGGTGATGAACCTGAGCGCATCGAAGAGATGTACTGCCGTATGCAAAATCACGCCGCCGCCGGCCACCGCCGGATCGGTGAGCCAGGCATGCGTAGAGGGTTCAAGGCGCTGGTCGGCGCTGAAACTATAGAGCTGGCCCACGCGGGGAAGTTCATCGCGCAGGGCGAGAATCACGGGATTGTACCTGAGCGTCTGCGCCACGGTGATGGGCACTTGCTCGGCTGCGGCACGAACGCGAAGTCCGGCAGCAGAATCAACCGCCAAAGGTTTTTCAAGAAGCAGTGGCTTGCCGGCCGAGGCGCAGGCTTCAGCAATATCAGCATGAAGGTTGGGCGTGACGGCGGCGATGATCGCGTCGACTTGATTGTCGTCCACCAGCGCGCGCCAATCGGCATGAAGACGGCAGTTCCATTCTCGCGCCTGCTGCTCACCCGCCGAAGATCGCCGGCTGATGGCTACGAGATCCGTGTCCGGCACATCTTCCAGGATGTGACGCGCATAGCGAGCACCGTGGGTGCCCGTTCCGATGATGCCGACTTTCAGTTTTTCATTGGCCATGGATCCTCACAAAAAAGGGCCCGGTAAACCGGGCCCTGGGGGGTCGCTTGTGGGGATTGACGCGACTCATGCCGGGAGCTGTCCCGACATTTGCTTCATCGGCAGCCCACCCAGGTGCCTTAACTTATTTCTCTTCAAGGGCCAAGGCAGCATGGCGATCAATAGAAGAACATGGGCATCCCCAAGACACCTTCCACCTTCGGCCGGTATTCGGCGGTATCGTAGAATTTTCCAACGTTCACGCGCTTGGTGCCCGTCACCGTATAGCTGAGCGGCACCTTGTCGTAACGGCCCTCGGACAGGCAGACCATGTTGCCCCAGTGGCCCTTACGAAGCAGGTCCACGGCCAGAGCGCCGAAGTTGCGCGCGACCATCCGGTCCATCGAATCGGGCGCACCGGATCTCATGAGATAGGCAAGTTGCTGATAGAGGATGTGCGCGCCCGTCTGTTTCTTGATGTAGTCGGCGGTGAGTTTGCCGATGCCGCCGAGCTTGCGGTGGCCGTAGGAGTCGGCCTCGCCCTCTTCGACAATTTCACCCCGCTCCATGCGCGCGCCCTCGCTGATGGTGAGCACGGCGTAGTCGCTGGGGTTGTTGTGTTTGTCGCGCATGATCAGTTCGGTGAGACGATCGGGATCGAAAGGCGCTTCGCTGATGAGGGTTCGATCCACATCGGCCAGCCAGCTCGTGACCAGCGCGGTCTCGCCGCTGTTGCGACCGAAGAGTTCCACCACCATGATGCGTTCGTGACTGCCGGCCACGGTGCGCAGGTCGTTGATCATGTTTACGCTGCGGGTGACGGCCGTTGAGAAGCCGATGCAGTAGTCGGTGCCGAAGACGTCGTTGTCCATGGTCTTGGGAATGGCGACCACCTTCACGCCCTCGCGATGCAGACGCTCGGAGTAGCTGAGGGTGTCGTCGCCGCCGATGGTGACCAGGTAGTCCAATTCCAGGGCTTCGATCTTTTCCAGCACGGCGGGGGTGGCGTCGATTTTTCCCTCATCGCCTACTTCGAAGCGACCTTTCAGGTGCTCGGGCAGTTCTTCGGGTTTGACCTTGCCCGGATGGGTGCGGCTGCTGTGCAGGAAGGTGCCGCCCTGGCGGCTCACCGTACGCACTTCGGCGAGGTTCAGGTGATGCAGCCACTCGTCGCGGGATGTGGGATTATCGGTCTCGATGTTGAGCAGGCCGGCCCAGCCCCGGCGCAGACCCAGCACTTCCATGCCTTCGCGCTCGGCGCCTTCGACCACCATGCGGATGGCCGGGTTCAGGCCGGGAACGTCGCCCCCGCCGGTTAGGATACCAATCCTCTTGGACAATTGAACTCCTCCGATTATGATTCACGCGTTCGCGGCGGTGATGCCGCAATGCGGGCATAGTAGGCAAAACGCCCCCACCCTTCAAGCCGGAGTTCCGGAAGGAGACATTGTGCGCAATCTGGCTCCGATATTGTTGCTATTCGCGGTGGCCTGTAGCGGCATCTACGCCAGTAATGTGGGCGAGCCCACTTCGGGCGAGAAACTGCACTTCAATCGTGCCCTGGCCCGCCTGGATGTGGGTATGCCGGAAGATTCGCTCCTGGCCATGTTCGGCGAGGCCAATGAGCCCGGTGACGCGGGCATCCTCTATAAATCGCGGGTTCGCTTCGAGGATTTCGAGCGCACCACCTACAGCCTGGGATGGAAATCCGAGCCCAAGCATCAGGGCGATTACAAGCGCCCCGAGGATATCGATCAGGTGGCGGCGCTGGTGGAAGTGCGCGAGGGGAAGATTCATCGGATCAATCGGGATGTGGAGTAGGGTTCCCGAATCCTGATCGAATAGCTGGCCATTATCTATCCCCGCAACAATTCGAGGGGACAATCTGTAGACATGTCGGACCTTGCATGAAACCTCATAATAGACCCTAGCTTAAAAATCCTTTTCTACTAGCACTGAATAGATTGTTCTTGCCATGAACCGAACCTGCAACCTAGTGACCTGACCCCCTAGAATGTCTCCAAGTCTAGAGTTAGACTCGGGAGGCTTG
>CAYTPZ010000033.1:0-23771 GCA_964440095.1 uncultured bacterium
CGATCCACCAGCTTCCTGGAAGTGCATCACATTAAATCGCGCAGCCGTGGAGGGGACAACCGCGAGGAAAACTTGATCACGCTTTGCGCAAGCTGCCATCGGCATCTGCATGAGCGAAGCGACTCGCTTGCTGTTAAGGCCGGGCTTGGGATGCAACGCGGCTAGGTAAAGAGGAGCTGAGCCTGCGGCCCACAGGAAATCCTGAAGCGCCTGTAATTTTATCACTTTTTACGAATTTGATCAGTAATCGGGGACTGCGTAAGTGATCCAGAAGTGCTAGTTTATGGATAGCAAAGGAGATTTCGTGGAAAAGCTCGCACTTAAAGACCTCTCCCTACCTGAACTGGACAACTGGTTTGCGGAATTGGGAGAACCATCCTATCGCGTGAAGCAAATTCGCGACTGGATCTATCGCAAAGGCGTGTTTGATTTCGCCGCCATGAGCAACTTGCCGGCGGCCCTGCGCGAGCGTTTAAACGAAACAGCCACCCTCCGCTCTTTGGAAGCTGTAAAATCCCTGGCCAGCGAGCGGGATGGATCCGAAAAGATTCTCTTTCGCCTGGAAGATGGCGAGACCATCGAATCGGTGCGCATGGGCATGGAAAGCCACTCGACACTCTGCCTATCCAGCCAGGTTGGCTGCGCCATGGGATGTGTTTTCTGCGAAACCGGGCGGTGGGGATTTCGGCGCAATCTCAAGCAGGCTGAAATACTCGACCAGGTGCTTGAACTACGTGCGAAGCTCCCCGAAGACCAGCGTTACAATTTGGTGTTCATGGGCATGGGCGAGCCCCTTCAGAATTACGCGACCTTGGTTTCCGCGCTCCGTGTAATCACCTCCGAAGAAGGCATGGGTCTGAGTCCAAGGCGCATCACGCTTTCAACCGTGGGACTTCCCGACCGCATTCGTAAACTGGCGGGTGAAGGCATGAAGGTGGGATTGGCCGTGAGCCTCATCTGCGGCGATGACGACATGCGCCGCGCCTTGGTACCCGGGCACGTCAAGCAGACCATCAAGCCCATACTCGAGGCGGCGGAATACTATGCACGGGTGACGGGCCGACGAGCCACACTCGAGTACATTCTGATGGCAGGTGTTACCGATCGCGCAAAAGACGCCGAGCGACTGCGGGAGATCACTAGCAATCGTCCCTTCAAGGTGAACATCATCCCCTACAATCCGGGGGAAACCGAAGTGCAGATGCTATTGCCCGGATTCAAGGCTCCCGAGCAACTTCGTCGACCCACGCCAAGCGAGGTTGAGAAATTCGTGGGCAAGTTGATTCCGGCCGTGCCTGCCGTCACCGTTCGCTGGAGTCAGGGCACGGAAGTCGGCGGCGCTTGCGGGCAGTTGCGAGGGCGGGAAGCCAATGCCTAGGCGATCCAGAAAGACCGAAATTGGCCCCGAGCGGAAGATCTTCTGCAACCGCACCTTGAATCTGCGTTCCATCAAGGCCGTGGGCTACGACATGGACTACACGCTGATCCACTACCACGTGGAAAAGTGGGAACGGCGATCTTTCATTCACATGAAGCGTAAGCTCGCAAGCCAGGGCTGGCCCGTCGACGAGCTTCGTTTCGATCCCAAGGCTGTCCAGCGAGGCCTCATCATCGACCTTGAGTTGGGAAACATTCTCAAGGCCAACCAATTCGGCTATGTGAAGCACGCGTCCCATGGAAGCCGAATGCTCGACTTCGACACCCTCAAGCAAACCTATGCTGAAACCGTTGTGGATTTAGCCGAACCCCGATTCGTTTTTCTCAACACGCTGTTTTCCCTGTCTGAAGCTTCCATGTACGCCCAGTTGGTGGATCTTCTCGATGCCGGAAAGGCTCCAACCCTCTTGGGATACGGTGATCTTCATCGCGAAGTGAAACTGGTACTGGACGCCGCGCATGTTGAGGGGCGTTTGAAGGCGGAAATCGTCGCCCATCCCGAGCGCTTCGTAGAGCTTGATCCGGATATACCCAATACCCTCCTGGACCAGAAGCGAGCCGGCAAGAAGCTGCTTCTCATCACGAATTCGGAGTGGTCCTACACGCGCGCCATGATGGCCTATGCCTTCGACCGATACATGCCCAAGGGAATGAGCTGGCGCGAACTTTTCGATCTGGTAATCGTGGCCGCACGCAAACCCGAATTCTTCCTAGGCGAACAGCCCTTCTTTGAACTGGCCAGCGAGGAGGGATTGCTGGCACCTGTGGCGGGCCAGCCCAAACCAGGCAGCATCTTCCACGGTGGACATGCCGGCGCGGTAGAAAGCATGTTCGGACTGCGCGGATCGCAGTTTCTTTACGTCGGCGATCACGCCTACGGCGACGTGCATGTCTCCAAGAACATTCGCCGTTGGCGAACGGCACTGGTTGTACGCGAACTGGAAAAAGAGATTGGCGCCGAGGAACGATTCGCAGAAGAGCACGCAAAACTCATCGCTTTGATGGAGAAGAAGATTCTTGCCGAGAGGAAACTTTCGCAACTTCGGCTCAGAATCCAGAACCTAAAAAAAAACCAGGCTCCCGCGAATGAACTTGGCCAGAGGGTTCTGGAAAAGAAACTGCGGGAAGTTCGTAGCGGCCTACTGGATCTGGACGAACAGCTTTCACCCCTGGCTCAGGCCAGCGGTAGCCTTGGCAACGATCAATGGGGCCTGCTCATGGCCTCGGGCAATGACATGAGCTATTTCGCACGCCAAGTTCTACGCCATGCAGACATCTACACTTCGCGCGTTTCCAATCTGCTTCACGAAACGCCTTTCGCGTTCTTTCGCGCGCATCGTTCGCTCATGCCTCACGAGCGAAGCTTGGGATAGTGTTTAGAATCAAGCATTGCGCAGCCTTTGTAACAGAATCAAGGTTCCACTCACGAAAGCAAGGGTTGCCCAAATCAGCGGAACACCCATTCCGAAGAACGCGAAGCCGATGCCGAAGAGCAGGCCATAGACAAGGGCCATGCCGGCCAGCACGTTGATCCAAACACCGCCGGCGCTTTCGCGCTCAATACCTTCACCATGCGCACCCCAGAAGCCCGGCGCGCGGGTTTGGGTGAGGAAGGCACGCAGTTTCGTGGAATCGGTGGCTGGCCCGACAAAGGCCACCGTCAACCACACGGCTCCCGAAATGCCCACGTTCCAAACGAAGATTTCCCAGGTTGAGAAATGGTATCCGAACCAGTCGCCCTTGTTGGCAAGGTTGAGCAATGTTGCCACCACCAGACTCGATGCCATGGCCGCGATTTCGCTCCAAGCGTTGATTCGCCACCAGAACCATCGCAGTAGGAATACGGCACCTGCGCCTGCCACAAGTTGCAGGAGAAATACGAATAGGAAGCTGATTGAACTGTTCAGCCAAGCCACCATGCTACCCAGAATCACCACTATCACGCCGGTAATGCGCGCCACCCGCACATAGTGCTTCTCACTGGCGTCCTTTTTCCAGAATCGTCGATAGACATCGTGCACGAAATAGCTGGAAGCCAGGTTCATGTGCGTGTCGATGGTCGACATGAATGCTGCGAGCATGGCCGCGAGCATGAGACCCAACCAGCCCGGCCCTAGGTACTTGGCCATCATGGCTGGATAGACCGCCTTGTGATCGGTCATCTCTGGGAAAACCCAGAGACTTGCCAGAGCCACCAGGAACCAGGGCCAAGGGCGAATGGCGTAGGTCACGACAACGAACCAGAGCATTCCCAGGCGGCTATCACGTTCGCTTTTGGCCGCGTTCATCCTTTGGATGAGCACGCCTCCGCCGTCACTGTATTTCCAGCTCCACCATTGCACCAAGACGGCGACTGCGAACCCCATGAATGCACCACGAAATGCGGGGCTGGCCCAATCGAAGCCGGTGAGTGGAGCCATTTCGGCAGCTTGTCTGCCCGCTCCATCCAGCAAGTTGGGCAATCGTTCACGAAGGCCCGCCATGCCTCCCTCAGCGCCAAGCACCTTGAAGGCCAGCAAAATCGCACCTCCCATGGCCACCACGAACTGCAGCATATCCGTGGCCACAACTCCCCAAAGCCCTGCGAGGGATGCATAGGTGGAAGCCAGTGCGATGCAGATCAGCAGGGTCATCCATTTGGGAACCCCGAAGATACCGGCAATGGCCGTCATGGCGAGGATCACCCAGCCCAGTACCACCACATTGGTGATGAATGCGTAGAAGATTCCCTTGGCTCCGCGAAGGGCGGCTGCCCCCCGACCGCTGTAGCGCATCTCGCAGAATTCCACGTCGGTGGTTACGCCACTTCGATGCCACAGCTTGGCCAGGAAGAAGGTCGTCACCAGGTGGCTGATGGCGAAATTGAACCAGACCCAATTGCCCGCAATACCCTCGCTTCGAACGATTTCTGTAACGACCAGGGGCGTGTCACTGGCGAAGGTGGTGGCCGCCATGCTGGTTCCGGCAACCCACCATGGCAGGCTGCGCCCTGAGAGGAAGAACTCCTGCGTGGAGCTTCCGGCCCGTCGTGAAAAGGCCAGGCCCATGCCCAGCATGATGGCCAGGTAGGCGATAATTATGGCGAAGTCAACGAATTGCAGCGGCATAGGGCTCCAGGGTGGAAATTCTATCCAAACCTGTAAACGCTTCGATGGAATCTGTCCACTCATCACTACCTGAAAGCTTGTGGTGAGTTTTCCCCCGATCTATGATCCGCGCGAAGGAGGAACCATGAAACAGCTAATGATGGTTCTAATGGCTCTCGCCATGGCAAGTGTTGCAGGAGCAGACGATCTCGAAGTCACGGTCTATAACAATGGTGTAGGCCTGGTGAAGGAGATCCGCGGACTTCAGATCAAAAGGGGAGTTCACGAACTCGCTTACCCCGGCGTTCCCGAGCGCCTTCAACCGGAAACCGTACACTTTCTGAGCATGCGCGATCCGGATGGCACACGCGTGCTGGAGCAAAACTATCGCTACGACCTCCTCAATCGGGAAAGCTTGCTCGAACGCTACCGCGGACAGGAAGTGAAAGCATGGGTGGACGGCGACTGGCAGACCGTTCGCCTTCTCGCCCATGGAACCCCTCCCAGCGAATCCACGCCCATTGGGCGCATTCTCGAAGTGGACGGGGGAATTCACATTGAGGGGTTCATTCTTCCCGCCTTACCCGAGGGACTTCTGCTTGAACCCAGTCTTGTCTGGCTCATCGATTCGGATAAGGGCGGATATCACGACGTCGAACTTAGCTACATCACCGAGGGCTTGGCCTGGCAGGCCGACTTTGTGGCCGTCATCGACAAGGCTAACATGCTCGACCTCACGGCCTGGGTCACCCTGGACAATCGCAGTGGACGCGCCTATGAAAACGCGCGACTCAAACTGGTGGCGGGCGATGTGAGGCGCGTATCCAGTGGAGGCCATATTCGCGGTGGACGTGCAAAGGAGTACCTCATGATGGCCGACGCGGCTCCCAGCAATGGATTCGCCGAGGAAGAGTTCTTCGAATACCACCTTTACACCCTCGGTCGACCCACCACGATTCTGGATCGCGAAAAGAAGCAACTGGAGCTCTTTGCCGAAACCGGCACCGAAGCTACACGTCGCTATCTGTTCGAGTCCTGGTATCAGCATGAAGACCGTGAACCTCGTGCACTGGACGTCTCCCTTGAGTTTGAGAATTCCAAGGAGAAGGGCCCCGGCGTTCCGCTGCCCAAGGGCATCGTTCGCGTTTACATGGAGGATGATTCCGGTCAATTGCAGTTTGCCGGTGAAGATGCCATCCCCCACACTCCCGAAGACGAAACGGTTCGTCTGAAGGTGGGTGAGACCTTTGACCTGCGCGGAGAGCATCATGTGCTGCGTGTGGATCGCAAACACAAGGGTCGCGTGCACGAGATGGACATCGAGGTCACGCTACGAAACCATAAGGATGAAGAAGCCCTCTTCACCGCCGTGGAAAACATCTATCGAGGGAGCGAATGGAAGATACTTGCCCACAGCCACGACTATGAGCGTCTTAGCAACGGGAAGTTGCAGTTCGAGGTGAATGTACCCGCTAAGGGCGAGACCAAGATCACCTACACAATTCGAGTTGAGTAAAGAGTGAGTGGTAAGGAAGTGAGCCTCCCCACAGGGAGGCTCTTTTATTAGCGCCGAATTTTCAAGATGCTTCGAAGCTCAGATATTCGTGTGGCCCGAGTGGCCAGCAAAGAACCTAGACTTACCGTGAGTACAAGCAATAGAGCGATGATTAAACCTGGGTCCAGAACTCGGCGGATCGCAAGTAAAACCGAAGTCGCCAGAATCCAGGCCGTCAAGGTTCGAGCAATGGGCATGGAGGCGGGCCGATAGCCCAGACGCAGAACCGCGGAGAAATTGAGGGCGGCCATGATTGTCTCTCCCGTGAGCAGTGCAATCACCGCACCTGCAATCCCCATTCGAGGCATCAAAACGAACAAGAGAGTGATGCTGCATCCCACGCCAAGCACGGCCCAGAGGGTTCGCTCCCATTGACGACCCACCGCCGTAAGCACATTGCCTGCCGACAACACGACGAAACGCAAGGGTAATAGAGCTGCCAACCAAGGCAGCCAGCTTGCGGTGGCGGCAAAATCCTCACCGAACAACACGAGCACCAAAGGTTTTGCGAAAAGTGTGGCCATGAGCAAAGGTACGGTGGCCAGGATTAGAGAGCGATGCAGATAGTCGCTGAAGAAATCGCCCAAACGTTCTCTGGCATTGCGACCCAAATCGAAGATGACAGGCAGGACGGCCGTCTGAAGGGTTGCCGGAAGCACCTGCATGACGATCATCAGACGAGCGGCAGCGCCGTAGATGCCCCGTTCGTCGGAAGCCAGAAACTCTCGAGCGGCCAACATGTCGAAGCGAGAACCCGCTGTATAAAGGAGACTGGAGATGGCGAAGTAGAGTCCTTCGCGCCCAAAGCTCTGCCGTATGGTCATTTCGCCGCGTTTTGGTTTGGCGAAACGCCCCGAGGCCAAGGCAATGGTTCCGGCGGCGCTGATCCCGCTAATGGCAAAATAAAGCCATCCATAAAAGAGCAGTCCGGCGCCTTGAGCCCAACCGCCTAGAACGGCAGCCAGAAGGCCCAATCGACCGGCCACCAGAATCAAGGCCGAGTATTCCATGCGCTGGAAAACCTGGAACACGCCGTCGAACATTGCCTGGAAACTGTCGGCAACCTTGCAAAGACTGAGCAGGATAACAAGCTGATAGGCAGGGCTCATCCATCCCCAACGAAGCGCGTAGAAGTGCATGGCCCCCAGCACCAGGATGGCCAAGCCGCCCTTGATAATGAGAATGTTCGCCAGATGCGCACCCACACGTTTGCGATCAGCTGCGCCTTCTTTGATGAGAATGCGCGTGAGACCCAAATCCAACATGGCCGCAAAGAGTTCGCTGATCCCCAGAGCCGTGATGAATTCGCCGTAGTTCTCAACACCCAAGGCCCGGGCAAGGATGACCGTTACGGCGAAACCCACGGCCAAGGCTGTGTAGCGGCCTAAAAAGAGCGAGAGAAAGTTTCGCAGGATAGCGCTCAAAGGCGCGGCCTCCATGAAATGCGGCCGCGTTCCCTACTTGAGCAGGAGCATCTTGTGGACGGCTTCTCCTTCGTCCGAACGAAGGCGCGCGAAGTAGACGCCGCTGGACAGGGCGCGGCCCCTGTGGTCCGTCCCATGCCATACCATCGAATAAGTTCCGGCGGCAAGGCTTTCATCGCATAGAAGGGCGAGTCGGCGGCCGCGGAGATCGAAGATTTCCAGAATCGTGTGCCCCGGCTCGGCCAGGTTGAATTCCAAGCGCGTGCTGGGATTGAAGGGATTGGGCCAATTGCCGCGCAGGGCGAATGCCTTATGCACATCTTCGGTGCCCGTGGGTTGATTGGGCACGGAAATGTGAAGACCCCAACTATGGAGCGTTCCCAGGTCCTCCGGAGCATGATCCGAGATTTTAAGTACCCAAGGCCCGTTGATGGTCTCACCTTGAAGCCCACCCAGATCATCCACGGGAACGAGAGTCAGCGGATAGTTGCCAACGATGTTGTCGGAAGAACCGCCACTACGATTGTGAAGAATGATCGGAGTACCCGTTGGACTGATTAGCTTGAGCCTCAGGTCGCCGATGTAGGTGTGGCTGAGGTTCACATCCACATTCAAACTCAGAACCGTTCCAGCCTCACTCACCCAAATGGTGTCGGCAACACCCACAGGATAGTTGTCCGGTATGGAAAGCTCGGGTTGGGATAGATAATCGAGCACTAGGACAGGCTGCAATTCCAGCACGATTCCATCGATCACCTGACCCTCGGTCAGCGTGAGCACGCTATCCACATCCGCGTAGCCAGACTTCTCGGCGTGCAGAAGCACGTTGCCTGTCCAAACACCTTCAAATTGGAAACTACCATCGGTGTCGGTAAGCCAGGGATCTTGACCGGTCAGCGTTACCAGCACGTCTGAATGATCGCCTTGATCGTTCAGGATGACGTTGCCCGAAACCTGTCCACTTCCCCCGGTAAAACCCGTCAGAAGCCAGGCCGCCGAGTTCCGTATGAGATGCTTGGCCTCCGTCTCGGGAATCCTGCCTAGGTTGAAGGGAAGGAAAACGGACTGACCGCCCTGATGGTCGGGATCCATATCGTGGACCACGACTCCCGCGGCAAACTCATCGATGTTGGTTCCGTAGACCAGCGTTGCGTCAGGTGCTGGCGCGACCAAGTCCTGATCACAATAGTGCTCATAATTGAAGGGAATGATGCCCGGCAATTGGTAGGGATAATTCGCCACTGAGTGATTAGGCGCGGCCAGTTCGAGATTGCCGCCGTAGTCCGACAACCAACCCGATGCGTGCAAAACCGTATTGAGGAAGGAGCTGTCCTGGCGGAACTTGTAGGCCAACTCGCCACCCTCACAAAGCAGACGACCACCTCCGGCGGCATAGGATTCCAGAGCAGCAGGAACGCCATCCACGTTGAGTGGATCATCCCGATCTGAGGTACATATCACAAGCAGGTCGTAAGCCGTCCAAAGTTCGGGATCACTTTGCCCCAGAATTTCACGCTGTACCAGGTAGCCAGCATCGATCAGGGCCTCCTGGGTCCAATCGGCGGAAGCGGTCCGTTCACGCGGTGGAGGCTCCGGCATCCATTCCTTGTCGGGTCCCGGCTTGCCGCCCGATCCTCGAAGGTTTTCGCCGTCTTCCAATAGCAGAACCAGGCCACCTTCACCGCGAATAACAAAGGCATGTTCGCCTGTGCTTGGGTGGGCCGCCTGGTTCGCCGCCTGGGCCGCGTCGGTGGCGACAATGCGGTAGCGAAGTGAATCGCCTTCCACCACACCACAGGTGAATTCACCTTCGAAGAGGGAAGCACCCAAGGGAAGCAATTCGAAATCCGCCTGACGTTCACCGTTGAGCCAGGATTCGCAGATCACCAAAGCCAGTCCAAGGTTATCAGTCACCTGGGCCTCGACCGTGGCGGGCCAAACGGGAATGGCCTGTTCGCCCAGGGAATCGTGCTCGATGACCGGAGCCAGCAGATCTTCTCCCACATAGAAGCTGTGCCAGCTTTCCGGCGCATCCTCTGGGTGGTAGACCTCCATGCCCATGTCGTTCTCGGCACCGAGATAATAGTCCACAGTGCTGCCCCAATACTGAGCGGGAATCATGGCTCCGTAGAAATCGTCACCCATCGGATCCAGTAAAAGCTCGCACCACTCACCGCCATTCACTCGGTAGCTCATATCCGTTTCAACGATGCTGCCCGAGAGGCTGGTGATTTTCGCCACCACCGAATATCCGTAGCTGCTGTCTTCGGTGTCGGGAAGTGCGGTGTGGACGATGCGCGGCTTGAAGAAGTCGATGGCGGCCAAGGCATCCAACACTCCCCAACCATAGTCATTATTGGGATAGCCGGCATGGTCGGCGGTCTGGCGCATCGCTTCGATAAGTTCCATGGGCCCGGCTTCGGGGTTCGCACAGAGCACCAAGGCAGCCACACCGGAAGCTAGGGCCGTACAATACGAAGTTCCCGACACTTCCAAGTATCCAGAGTAGCTAGATGGGTCGATGGTGTAGTTTTCCTGGCCGCGAGCCATGACGTCGGGCTTGATTCGACCATCGTAGCTTGGGCCGGGAGAACTGAACCAAGAGTAGTCGCCGTCCGAATCCACGGCGCCAACGGCCAAGACGCTGTCACCATCTGATGGGGCGATGATGTGCCCGAACTCATATCGCTCGTTGCCCACCGCCGCCACCACAAGCACTCCCAGTGATGCGGCATGATCGGCGGCTATGGTGCTTAGGGCCGTGTTCCCATCCATATCAGAGAAGGAATACCAATCTTTGTAACCGATGCTGCTGTTAACGATATCGCAGCCCTGGGCTTCGAGCCACTCCAAGCCGGACACCCAATAGTCCTCTTCCACAGGATATTCCGAACCCTCTTTCTCGGTTTTCGCCAGATAATATGATGCCTCAAAAGCCACGCCTACCAATAAACCGGGAAGGTATGCTGCCAGCGTGGAAAAGGTGCGGCTGCCGTGATGATCCTGTTCGGGAACGTCGCCCAGTTGATCGAAAATGATCTCGTCGTTTTGGATGAAATCCCAGGTGCCGAGGATCTCGGAATTCTGGAGAGCCTCGTGCTGAGTATTGCAGCCTGTGTCGAGCATGCCGATGATCACGCCCTGGCCATAGTAGCCGCGCTGATGCACCTCGGGCACTCGGATCTGTTCAAGTTCCGATTCGTTCAGGCCGTAGTCGATCATGGTGTCGCGAACACCGGGCACGGCCTCCGCGTTTTCAAGTGGCAGGTCCTTGGACTTGCGAGATCCCGCCACAGGAGCAAGGTGTTTCACAAAATCCTGCTCGGCAAGAATTTCGAGCACGGCTGCGTCAGCTTCGAGTGAGACGGCATTGAGCCAACGGCTTTGGTTACGAAGTGGCCAACTGCGATTCTCAAAGAAGTTCAGATACTCACGAGAAAGGGGGAGGTCGCGCCAGTCCAGAAGACTGTCGGATTCGCGCATTTTGGCGCGTCGATCGAGAGCACGAGTACTCGGATAATCGGAACTGAAGGTCTCCCCGCCCTTATCGACGAAGAAGACCCATACGGGCGTGCTTTGTCCCTGGACCACGCGAGACGCAAGGTCCGAAGATAACTCCACTGCATCCGCTTCGCCGAGCAGCGAAAACGTTAGCAGGGCCAATGCAAGCACCCGCGATGCGACTTTCATTCGCTCCTTCCATGCCCCCCCAGGACCATGTGTTCTCACTTGAGTAATGCCACCTTGCTGATCGCGTTTCCGCGATCCGATTTAAGCAGAGCCAGGTAGATACCGCTGGCAATCCGGTCCCCATCCGGTTTCCAGTTAATGCTGTGATCGCCCACCTCGTAATGCCCTCGCGCGATCTCCTCGACCAGGCGCCCCTCCAGGTCATAGACCGAAAGGTAGATTTCCCCCGCCTTTTCCAATCGGAAATTGAAGGTCGTTTCGGGGTTGAAGGGATTAGGCCAGGCCGCCAATTGATCGCGCGGGGCGGGCGCCGCGTCTGCATCGGTGGCGTAAACGTGGTTCAGGGCGGCATAGGCATCGATGATTCCCCAGCCATAATCATTGTCGGGACTTCCCGACTGGCTGGCCGTTTCGCGCAGGGCTTCCCGCAATTCCCAAGGTGTCAGCGCGGGATAGGCGCTGATGAGCAGAGCCGAAACCCCTGCCGCCAAGGGACAGGAAAGCGAGGTGCCCGATGCGCCGGTGTACTCGTCCCAGGTTCCCGGCAAAGCGACGTGATTAGCCACACCGTTGGCGCAGATGTCGGGCTTAATGCGGCCATCAGCGGTGGGTCCTGGCGAGCTAAAGTATGCGATTTCACCAAACACGTTCACGGCTCCTACGGAAATTACGCTGTCCCCGTCGGCCGGTGCGTTCATGGTTCCCGTGCTGGTTCGATTATTGCCCGCACTGTTGACCACGGCCATTCCCAACTGAGAGGCATAGTCGCCGGCGATGGTCGTGACGCAGGTATTGCCATCGAAGTCCTCGAAGACGTACCAGTCGTCATAACCCAAACTCGAACTCACCACGTCGCAGCCCTGAGCTTCGAGCCATTCGATGCCCTCCACCCAGAAGTCTTCCTCGGCGGGAACCTCCTGGCTGATGTCTTCCGTTTTCGCCAGGTAATAGGAAGCGCCAAAGGCCACGCCCACATGCGTGCCCGGCCTGTAGCCAGCCAGAGATGACAAGGTCACGGTGCCATGATTTTGCTGACCATCGGGATCTCCCGGCTCGTTCTCGACGACGTCGTCGTCGTTGATGAAATCCCAAACACCTAAAACAGTTAGACTTTGGAATACCTCGTGATTGGTGTTGAAGCCCGTGTCGAGCATACCCACAACCACGCCTTCGCCATGGTTGCCGGTCTCGTGCACCAGATGCACATTGATCTGTTCTATTTCGGCCTCAGTGCCGCCGTAGTCGATAGGATCGTCCTGGGCATCACGAGTGATTAACACCCTTGGCAAAGGCTCAAGGCTCGAAGCATGGCGGGACGCCGATTTCGCCACGGCTTGAATATGACGAATAAAATTGGCTTCCAGCAATAGACGGAACCCTTCGGCATTCAGGCGAACACTCACCGCGTTGAGCCATCGGCTTTCAGAGCGGATCTCTATGCCACGCTGAAGCATCCAATTCTGATGTGACGCGGAAACAGGCAGATCTCGCTCGCTAAGCAACCCGTCGGGAGACAGGACCTTGGCTCGCCGGGCCAAGGCGCGTTCGCTGATATAATCCAAGGCGCGCTCCAATGGAACATCCTCACTGCGATCCTCGAAGAACACCCACGCGTTCAATGTTTCGCCAGCCTCCAGCCGGACCAACATGCGGGTATCCAGATCCAGCGCTCCCGCCGATAGCGGGAGGAGAATTAATCCCAAGAGAATTGCGATGCTTCGATTCATATCGACCTACTTGATGAGAGTCAGTTTTTTCTGGTAGCGCTGTCCGCCGATTTCCAACTGCGCAAGATAGACGCCACTGGCCAATTCGCGGCCACGACTGTTTCGTCCATTCCAGACACGCTCGTGTTCGCCGGCAGCCAGAACCTCGTCGGCAAGGCGCGCCACATGACGACCCTGAATATCGAAGATGTCCAGGTGAACCAGGCCCGCCGAGGCCGTGCTGAAGCGTATCTTCGTTACGGGGTTGAATGGATTGGGCCATGCACCATCGAGGCGTGTGAAGATGGGTGAATCTTCAGGCACACCGGTAGCCACGACCTGGCCTTCCACCTTGAAATCGTCGAAGTAGAAACCATCTTCGTCAACGGAACTGTCAGACATGTAGATGAAGCGCAGAAGAACGCCGTTCTCATCGGCCCAGTCGGAAAGATCGACGGTTTCAAGAACCCAGGCGTTCTGCAAGTTCTCGTACACGGGCTCGCCATCGGGCTGTGCGCCCTGACCACTTCCCGCCACCGTATGGGCCGTGGACATAGCCGCCCAAGAGCCGCCGCCGTTAGTTGAAATCTGCAGCTGCACGCAGTCCCAATCTTCTTCAATATCCCAGCGCGCCCAGAAGGTGAGCTGAGGATCGATCACCCCGGCAAGATTGATTGAACTGGCCATTTCACAGGGCTTGTTCTGATTGTGTCCGCTATCACCGTCGGGACTGTCGGTCATGGAATGGTTTGCACTGTGATATTCATATGTACTGAGTGCCCAATCACCGGTCCATAGACCTGTTCCGCTTTCAAAATCGTCCTGAATTAAGACGATGGTCTCTGAGAAGGGCAGCAGGAATCCCTGCGTCTGCCCGGGAACATCCACGGTAATCTGTCGATCTATGGGCATGTGATCCGGGGCACTCACGTAGAAAGTGTACTCGCCGTAGACCAAATCGATTTCGTAGAAGCCATCATTGCCAGCATCGCTGTAGGCGCTGGTCACATAGGTGTCGGCCGGATAGCTGCGCACCTCGATGGTGGCGTCCAGGGGAATCGAGCCTCCCACCTCGTGCACCAGGCCCATGACGTTGCCGGTGACTTCGGGATTCAGCTGAACGTTCAGCACCGTGGGCGTTCCCCAGGTCGTTGAGACGCCGTACTCGGTATGGGTGATGTATCCCGCGGCCGAGTAACTGATATCGTAGCTTCCCGTCTCCAGTAGCTTGTAGTAGTCGCCGAAGTCTGGGTCGGTATAGACCGGCTTGTCATTGCCCACCACCGTCACCGTTGCGTAAAGCGGATTCCCGGTATCCGAGGCGGTAACCAGACCATTGACGCCGTAGCGTGCGGCCTTCATCCAATGCATGAAGCTCTCACGATTATCGTCCCAATAGCCGTCGAGCTGACTGGCAGGCGGGGCGTAGCTGTCGCTGAACTCGAGAATCACATGCATGCTGCCGGTTTCATGATAGGCCCAGTCCTGGATGCTGCCTTCGGTCACGTACCACTGCGCACCATTGGTGATGCCGTGGTAGAAACTGCCGTTCCACATGGGTGAGTTGTAGAAGCTGTACTCTTCAGACAGCAGGATGAAGGCGTCGTTGTCGGGACAGAGGTCGTAGGTGTAGTCCCAGGGATAGTTCACAACCAGGGCGCCGCTGTGTCCATCTTGGCCTATGACGAAATTCTGACCAAAACACCAGCTCTTATAGAGGATGGTTTCGATCTCCTCGGTCCAGGTTCCATCGCCGCCGATGCTGCCGTCGGGCACGGGGAAGTTGCGGTTGAGATCGACGCCGTTCGCGTTATATCGGCTGCCCGCGACATGTCCATCGGGATTGTGCAGCGGCAGGAAGTGGACTTCGTAATTGTCCACGATGTTCGTCACGTCTTCATAGCCGGGCTGACCATAATTGTCCGTGAGGTATTCGATGAGGTAGATGGACATCTCCATGGCGATCTTCTCATTGCCATGCATGTTCGCGGAGATGCGAATCTCGGGTTCCGCTTCCTCCGAATTCACGTTGTCGCTGATTTTCAGAGTCCAAAGCTCGCGACCCTGCACCGATGTGCCGATGCTCCCCCTCACGGCGATGGCCGGATGATCCGACTCGGCATCCGCGAGGATTTGTCCGAGTTGCGAATGGGTATGATAGACCCCCCGCTCACCTCGTGCGAAGACCTCGCCACCCAGGGTGGCCTGCTCCAACCAGACCTGCTCGATCTCACGTTGCACCTGTTGCTCAAGGTCGGGAATGCGCTCGAATTCAACTCCGGCATCATTGAGAGCCTGAGCTTGGGCCTGAGTGACCCGAGGCTCGAAGACCCATTGAACGGTGAATGGATCTAGCTGCTGAGGAGTGAATTGATCGCGCTGGAAGGATGCGATGGGCACGAGTTCGAGAAGTGCTCTTAACTCGTCGGGAGAATCCAGCAGGATGCGAACGGGGAAACCTTCGAAAGCGGCTTCCTCCCACATGGGCAAACCCTTGTGATCCTGAGGAATTTCCACGGAGAGGGCGGTTGATGCCATAAGAAGAAGACCCGTGCAAAGCAGAGCTAAAGCGCGTCCCATAGTTCCATCCCGTATGTCTGTGAGGTAATGCTGCGGGCACCCGAGAAACCGAGGCCCTGCCCGAAGGATCCTCGGCTTCTCAATTATACCATAGTGGGACTACGGGCTCTAGAGGGTCTTAGCGCTTGAAGGAATGAACGGCAACTTGTTCAGCGCCTGTCATTTGCGCGAAACATGCGACGATGCTTGCAGGAAACGACAGGGAACGCTGGGGAGGCTTGAAGAAGGGAATGCCGATCCTAGACGGGGAGTTTTTCCAGGGCTTCCATTACTTCGTCGATGATCCAGTCCGGCGTCGAGGCTCCGGCCGTCACCCCAATGGTCTTGGAATCGACAAACCATTCCGCGCAGAGGCCACTGGCATCTTCCACTTGATGGCTTTTCGGATTCTTCTCCATGGAAATCTCCGTGAGACGACAAGTATTGGCACTGGTGAAAGACCCTACGATGACCATCACATCAACTTCACTGGGAAGGGTGCGAATGTCGCGCTGATGCGTTTTGGTGGGACCGCAAATCGTGTCCACATAGCGAAGTTCGCGAACGTGTGGGACCAGCTCGGCGAGAATGCGTTGCACGTTTTCCATGTTCTGCGTGGACTGCACTACGACACCCACTTTGCGAAGACGCTTGGTCAGCTGCTCCTCTACTTCCTCCGGTCCGGCAAGAATGATGGCGTCTTCCACCTGTCCCGCAATGCCGATCACCTCGTCATGACCATGGTCACCGATGACGATGGGGCGATAACCTTCCTCCGCCATCTCACGGGCCACCTGATGGATCTCGTGCACGAGCGGGCAGGTGGCATCCAATAGCTTGAGCCCGGCCTCTTCCGCCTTGCGATAAACTTCCGGCGCTGCGCCGTGAGCGCGAACCAAGAGGGCGCCTTGCTGCCCCGATCCGTCCAGATCTTCCACCACTTTCACGCCCGCACTGTCGATGCGCTGCACAACATGTTCGTTATGTACGATGTCGCCCAACATAACCACGGGATCCTCACTGGCCGCCGCTTCCATGGCAATATTGAAGGCGCGCTTTACACCGAAACACTGTCCGGCGCTGCGAGCGAGAATGATTTCACGGGACATTTGAACTCCTTGGATTCGCTTCCAGCAGGATAGAACGAAGCAGCTCAGGCTGCAACGCCAAGACGCAACGGACATTCGGGGGTGAAATTCTGCAGTGGCAGTGGGCGGAGGCGGAGATCACGATCCTGAGCGACTTTCGAAGCGGAGCGAAGGATCGGGGATCCCCGCTTCCGCCTATCGCTATTGAAGAAGGATCAGCTTCGTGGTCTGGCGGGTCTGACCCAGACGAACGCTGGAGAAGTAGACTCCGGAGGGAAGCTGGCGGCCGGCATCATCATGACCGTTGAAGTCAAATCGAAGGGTATTGCTGAAAAGCTGGCCGCGATAGATGTCGCGAACGCGGCGACCCTGGGCATCGTAAACCTGGATGGAGATATCCTGGCCCAGCAGGGAAAGGTCGGCGTCCACACGAATCTCGGTGCGGGGGTTGAAGGGGTTGGGGAAGCAGCTGGACTGGATCATGGAAGGAGCCTCCGAGGCCGAGTCGAGACCCAGCATGAACTCGGCCAGGCCATCGACCAGATCGGGGGTCACCAGATCGTGGTTCTCGATGTTGTGAGCGTAGTTGGCCATCTCGCCACCAAAGAGGTAACGGAAATCTTCGGCGAAGATTTCGTGGGGACGGTCGGCGTGGGCGGCATCCTCGTGATAGATGTCGCTGTTGCCGATACCGCGGAGTTCCTTGTAGCGATCCCAAAGATCCACGCGGGTGTCGGGCATGCGCTCGTACTGGAAGACGTGTCCAAGTTCGTGAGTGACGGTGTAGGCGGTAACTTCGTAGGGAGTCGACAGGGGCGCGGGGCTCAGGAAGATGCGACGTCCGAGGGCCGAGCTGACGGGCAGGGATTTCCGCGGATAAGGCAGGAGAACAATTTCGATCTCCTCGACGGGACGGGGGAAACTCACCGTATTCAAGGCCTCAAGTACCGCTTCGATCATGTGTGGGACATAACGATACTCGGGGCCGGCCCCTCCCGCCGACGTGGGTACGATCAATTCCACGGAAGGCATGCCGGGCAGTTCGAGGTAGGCCTCGTCGCCCGAGCGACTCACGTAATTCTCGAGGATGTAGCTGGAAGTCAGGATGGTCGCGTGGCTGGTGCCCGCGAAGTCGAGTTCCATGATGCCTGTCTCCGCCAGAGCCATGGTCGAAAGCAGCATGAGAGCGGCGATGATCAGGGTCGGTCGGTGGTTCAGGGTCGTTTTCATCAGGAACTCCTAAGATTTCGATGTCTGCCAGTACTAGCGCAGGGCGCATTCCCGGGCAGAACCCTCACGAGTCACCATGATACACTAAGAGACTTGAGCACATCAAGTCTCGCGCTGATTACACTACCGGCCTATTTACTACTAGTTACACGGCATAGAATTTGACATTTCAACATCCGAACCAGGAATTGTTGAAATGAAAGCCTTGGGGCCCAATCTCGGGCATGGGGTCGGCTAGAGGCTGGGGCAATTTCCCCAACCTGTTTGGGCAAAATAAACGCAACTGTTAGGAAATAGTAGAGTTGGGCAGCTAGCAGATTTTGCGGCGCTGCGCGATATCACCCGATCAGAATGGAATGACATTTCCCAAGTGCACTTCCGCCCTGCCCTCGGGAGTTATTCCCAATTCCAGGCGCAGAACGTCGCCTAGGGGAGAGTAGATTCTCAGTCCCCCACCAAAGCCCAAGGCACGATCGCCTGCGATACCCTCCTCCCAGGGGAGGCCGTTGCGCCAGAGCATCCCCCCGTCCAGGAAGAGCAACACCTCACCCTCGAAATCCAGCACCCACCACCGGGTCAGTTGCCAGCGCTGCTGACCGAAGAGAGTGCCCCGCCATTCGAGCTGGAAGAGGGCGCTATTTCGCCCCTGGGCGCCGCCGGGTTCATCATGGCCGTCCCAGCCGTTGAAATATCCGGAATCCCAACCACGCACACGATTGAAGCCTCCGAGGGACCACACCATGCGGTGGTAGAGTTCCCCCTCCTGTAAACCCACTTGAACATTCCCCGCCAGGACGCCGAAACCACCTAGAGATTTGTAGTGAGCGGCGAAGATGCTCCAGCGTCGCAAAGAGTGTGTACTTCCCAGGCTGGGTTGATAGAGGTCCACCCTGATTCCGAAGCGCTCGCCACAGCGGGGGCGAATGAAACTGTCCCGGTCGTCGTGAAAGTAGCCCAGTGAGATTCCCACGAACTGCTCCTCCCAACTGCCTGCCTCCTCACGCTGCAGACGCCAGGAGATGTTCGCGCCCAAGAGGAATCGGTGCAACCTCGGTCGCCTTCGATTGAGAGGGAAGAGGATCGACGCGCCCCCACCGTTTTGGCGGAAGTAATCCACGTCATCCACATCCAGTTCCTGGTAGCTGTAGCTGAAGAAATGCTCCAGGGGACGGCCTCCAACCCAAGGCCGAAGTAGGCTGAAGCGGATGCTGTCCTCCCAGCCCTGCGTGCCCGACATGCGAAGTTCGTCACGATTTCCGTTCAGGTTGCGATTGCGATAGGCCAGACCCGCACGCCAGCGAAGCTCCTCATCGAAATCAAGCATGGGGTAGATGTACTCATTGGAAGCGCGGCTGCGTTCTTCCAGATCCAGCACCAGCTCCACACCTCCATCCACTCGCCTTGCGCGGGCTCCGGTCCTGAGAAACAGGCCGAGCCCATCGAGGAATCGTAAATCCTCCGCGAGCTGTTCCCTGTCGAATGCCTCACCCGGGAAGAATGAGAGCTCGCGCAGAACGGTGGCGTCCCGTGTGCGCAGATTTCCCTCCAGCCGAACTTCGAGCAAGGTCAGGCCTTCGAGCGATTCCAGGGCTTCGCCACGAAGCCAGGTATCCTCGGGAACTAGCCCCGCAAGAGCCGGGGAGAACAATACTGTGAGCAGGAAGACGATCGTGATGCGCAAAAAGGAAACCCCCTCCGCAGCAATCTACGCGGAAGGGGCCTCTGTCTCCAAGTGTTTTGCTCCTATACCTCGCCCGGCGGCGGGTCCTCGTTGTTGGGTGAGGTCGTACTTTCAGCCTTATCGATCAAGGGCAATTTTACTTGACCCGGAGCATGGTAGACCTTGCCCATGCGAGATCCCATGATTGCTCCGATGCCGAAGACGTAGAAGGAGATCTCCACGAGCACGCCCAGTGCCTCGGGAATGCCCCCCACCCATTCGACCATGGATGCGACGACCCAGATCATCAGGATCCACAGGAAGACCGAAAGGAAGGAGTTCATTCCGCGCTTCTCAAAGGTGAATCGCGAGAAGGCGAACACCGGCATGAGACCCGGCACCGCCACAATGGCAACGATGATGGTGGCGATGGAAATGAGGAAGGCCACGAGAACGAGAATCATCAGAGGCGGAATGGGCGAAAGGATGATGGCCAGGAATGCCAGCAGCAGGACCAAGATAATGATCACCGGAATGAAGAGAACTACCAGGCCTAGCAGGAAGAGCAGGCCGTAGAGCAGGCTTTTCCAGGGGCGGAATCGAAGGGTGGATGTCACGTTTCCGACGCGCTTGCGGAAGATGATCTGAATTAACAATGCCACAAAAAGCATGCCGAATAGACTGAGCACTCGTTCAAAGACGGTGAGCCGATCCTGGATATCTTCATGGTGCTGATAGTGCACCCAAGTGTCGGTATCCTCATCGTCGTCCGTAAGGACATTCCAGCCTTTGCCCGCGAGCAAGGTCGAGATGGGGAAGCTCAGCACTTCACCCTCGAAGACCGAGGTGGAGTCGGAATTCACCTGACCGCCCAGACAAATGGCATCGCCGCTGACGACACATTCACCGGCTAAGGTCAGGTCGCCCATGACCACGACCACATCGCCCAGGACTTCTCCGCGGACTTCGAGGTCGCCGAAGAGCACCACGACCGCATCACGCACACGCTCATCGGACTCTATGACCACGTCTTCGTCGAAGTAGAAGCGGCCGTCTTCGTCTTCATAGTAGCCCTGTGAGTGGCTACCGCTATCGTCGAAATCATCATCCACGACTTCGATCTGTTTTCGGGATTCATTTTCCGTGATCACCCGCACCGAGCTGTCGCTCATGTGAACTTCGATCACGGTTTTGGTGGAGTCGTCCGATTCCTGGGCCATGGCAGGCATTGCCAGTAGGAAGATGACCGCGAACAGAGCGCCTACAGGGGAAGCTCGGGTGTGGAGTCTAGTGGACATGTGTGACTGCCCCCTTCAGCCTGTAGCGAAGCACAATGGTAAGGATGAGAAATACGGGTGCGAGCACTCCGAGAATGACGAGTCCCAGGAAGGTGGGCGGCATGTTGCCGAAGACCAAGCCGCCGGCTCGGCCCAAGACCTTCACAGGTTCAAGGGTGTCTGAGAATGATCCGCCTGCACGACCGATGGTGCGAAGTCCTTCGCCGATCTGATCGCCGCGATCCAGGAGAGTCTGGGCGACGATGTCCACGAGAGGCGCAGGCATCTCAGGGCTGGCCGGATTAAAGGCGCGCACGAGCATCATGACCAATAGGAAAAGGGCCGCCGCCATGGCCAGGCCGCGAACGAGTCGGGGGAAGACCGCTTCCCGGGCTCGGGCCTCGGGTAAAATAACCGCCAGGGCGCGGTCGGTGAATCCGTGAGGTGCCGACACTTTTTCGAGCCGATCCAGGGCGTCCAGGAGGTGTTTTTCCTCGCGCAGGGCAGCGCGGCATCCGGAGCAGGATACCAGGTGATCCCTCATGATGTCCCGGGATGCCCCGAGAGGGGCCCCCTCCAGGTAGTCGGACAGCGTGGCCCGAACCTGGGAACATGTCATTTGGAAATCCTTGGGGCTCATGGTGTTTCCTCCGTGGCGCGAATACGGATATCGCCGGTGGAAGTTTCGATGCGGGCGCGAGTCTCGCCCCTTCCGATCAGTGCCTCCAGCTGCCGGCGCGTGATCTTCTGCACCTGCATGGGAATACGGGCATCCACATCCCCGGAAGAGGTCTTAAGTTCAAGGCTGTAAGAAGCTTCGGGGAGAAAGTCGAGGTCCAGATCGCCGCTGGTGGCCCGAATAAACAGCTCCTGATCTGGATGCCCCAAGCCGCGGAGGGTCTGATCTCCGCTGCCGCTTCGGGTGCGCAAACGATCTTGCAGTCCCGAGGCGTTGATATCCCCGCTACTGGTTTCGAGCTCTGCCGAGCCCATGACCTTCCGCAGGAAAATGTCACCGCTGCCCGCCTGGGCGCGAACCGCTCCCCCGATGTCGCGCAGGCGAATATCTCCGCTTCCCACCTTCACATCTACGTCGGCGTCGATATCTCGGGCATCTACACTGCCGCTGCCGGCCTCGAGATCCAAACTACCCGTGATGTTTCTCAGGCGAAGCTCTCCGCTACCTACACCAGCATGAACTTCCAGGTAACGGGGAAGGCGCACGAGAATGTCCAACCAGACTTTCCCATGGGGAAGATTGGGCTTCAGCCGTAGTTCATCGGCATCCCGCACCACGCTCAGGCTGGCTTTGCCAAGAAGCCGTTCAGCCTTATCGCGGCTACGTCCGCCTGCCCTGAAGACCAGTTCAACCATGACATCTTCGCGTTCCTCACCCAGGCAATCGAGCAGGCCCGAACCATTGCCCAGAATGAGCCGTTCCAAGCCCTCGGCGGGAAGAATCAAGGTTTCTTCGCGCCGTAGTGTGCCGGCCGCCGAAGGCAGGGCAATTAGCATGGCCATCAAGATAACCAGAACGCTAAGAGACGATTTCGTCACGCTTCAGCCTCCGTCTCAATTGCTCACGGGCACGGTGGATGCGGATTTTCACCGTTCCCAGTGGCAGATCTAGAATCTCGGAAATTTCCTGATAGCTTTTCTCCGCCTGATGGCGCAGCAACAGGATGGATCGGTAGTGTTCGGGCAATTCAGCAATTGCACTGGCGATGATCTCGCGGCGCTCATTGCTGAAGGTCACCTGGCTGGGATCAGGAGTTTTCGAAGCCATTTCACGGCGGAAGGATCCGTCGGATCCCTGAAGATCTTCATCCAGGGAATAGGCGATGCGCTTATTCTTTCGAATGTGATCGATGCAGAGATTCGTCGCGATCTTGAACAGCCATGCGCTGAATGGGTATTTCTCGTCGTAGCGGTCCAGCCGTGTTAGGGTGCGCACAAAGGATTCCTGCGCCACCTCTTCTGCCAGGCCCGGGTTCTTGAGCATACGCCAGCAATAGTTATAGACAGGATCCTGATAGCGTTGGAGAAGCAGACGATATGCTTGCCGATCCTCCTCCATGCATCGGCGGATGAGTTTCCTGTCCTCAGCAGCGTTCAAGGACCGGCTTCCTTCCGAAGCAGTGCCGGCAGTCTTGGCTGCGGCTCCAACTCTCTTAGCGGAAATGGAAGAGTACTCCATGCGATCCCTTGCTTCGAGCGACTTTTTCCGGATTCTTTATACCCATCTCGGGGGCTTAATTACGGCGGGAGTCCTGCGAAGCCTGGCCTGGTTACCTCTCATATTCTGGATTACCTGGGCCTCCCCGGAGGGCTCCGTCGCGGGCAGTTACGGGCTGGGAGCCTTGGGGTTTCTCGCTTTGGCGCTTTTGGGCGATCCTTTCTTGGCAGGCGGAGCCAATGGACTCTCCCTTCGCATCATCCGTAGAGAACCGGCCAGCCCACGGGACGCCTTGGCCGGATTGGGTTCGCGCTACCCGGCCATGCTCGCATGGACCTGGATCCAGGCCGTTTTTGCCCTGCTCGCCCTCTACAATCTGCTGCAAGTTCTTTCCCCTGAAAGCCTGGTGCCCGAGTTTCTGGCCCTGCTTGCCACAGCCCTGTCCCTCTGGGCCTGGATGATCCTGCGAGCCATGAACATCCACCTGCCCAGGCTCTTGATCGATGAGGAACTCCCATTAAAACAAGGGCTTATGCAGTCATTTCTGATTGTTCTCAGCCAACCCATGCGCAGCTTCGGCCAGCTGACCTTCCGCCTGGGCCTTGTTCTTCTGATGATACTCAGCGGTGTAGGCGTTGTGCTCGGCTTGGGCAGCTTCGGGATTCTTCACGGTTTTGCCCTTGGCATGCCCGAGGAAGATGAGACAGGATAAAACTAGGGCTCTTCCGGGTTTCGCGTGAGTAGCGAGCCATGATTCACCGTCTTCGGCTCTTTGCTTTAGCACCGAGTACGGCTTGTTCCGGCGTCCACCCGGGTGGACTTTTTGTGTGTTTATGGACAAGTCCGTTTCCAAGTCGCCGATTACCAAATCCGACGAATAGGT
>CAYTPZ010000034.1:0-4017 GCA_964440095.1 uncultured bacterium
TGTCATCGGCATCTGCACGAGCGAGACGGCGCTTGCTGAAAAGTCCGGGCTTGGGCTGCAGCGCGGCTAGGAGAGAGGAGCTGAGTCTGCGGCCCACAGGAAACCCTGATGCGCCCGAGATTGTGATCGAGGCACGAGGGTGGCTCATCAATCCTATTTGAGCAGGATCAGCTTTTAACAGCCCTGAATGCCGGCCGGCCGGCTCGGCAAAGCCATCAAGTGATGACATGAGGGCGAAACTTGACACGTGCTCAGGGCAATCGATTCGCGGAACCTCCGCGGCAATCACCGTGCGATATTGGCAGGTGTCCAGGTGTCGCCAGCGCTAAGGCCGCGTGTCGTATCCTGGACAGGGCTGGCCGCAGACGGGGCAGGCCAGTTCGGAGGAAGAATCCAGGTCGAGATGAACGATCACTTCGCCCGCTGGAAGTGCCAGCTCGACCTCACGTACGATCCAGGGGGGGTGATCCCAAGGATCTGGGCATAGAGTACTTTGTCTCGCATGTCCGAGAGGATAGCGCTTCAAGAGGCGGTTACCCACACGAAATTCTGAAGCGCCTTTTAGAGTTCTTTGTGGCCAGCGTATCGTATATCGAGAACCTCAACAGTGAAACGACCTGAGTAACTCCCCCCTCCACCTACATTTTCAAGAGTGGCTTCCAGGGCTAAGTAAACTGGTTCAGCAGTGTGTATTACTTCCTGAAACCGTTCGAGCAGATCATAAGAGCTTTCTGAATAGTTGGACTGTGAATCCAAGATATGCTCAAGGACTATTTCAAAGGCAGGGGATTCATCCCAAATGCCCGGTTCATCCAGATCTGAGATGAACGCCTTTAAGCAAAGGTTCAGGTCGACTTCACCTGTATATGTTTCCACATCTACCCGGACACCCACCGTTGCTGACATTGAATCGGTGATAACAACTTCTTCTAGTTCAGAAGAAAGTTCGAGGGAAATAACCGGACTTTTTTCTGCGCGGAGTTCTTCCCCAGGTCCAATCGAATCTTCATCAAATCCAAAGCTTCGATCCTCTTCATCGATGTATTCGGCTAGGTGAATTGTACCTCCCACATAGATCATGCGATCACACGAAACAATGCTCCCAAGAATCATGATCAGAAAGAGCATCGCGTGAAGCCGATACATTCTATTGGTGGGCATAGACATGGATCATCTTCTCCCAGAGTAGGTAGAAACATTTTGTATAATTAGATCTTACATTATGATAGGATCATGTTCAATGGGCCTGCAGAGTATTTCTCTTTTAGAAAACTACAAATAATGCAGAGAATTAAACCTTATCAATACACACTCACAATCAGAATAGCATTTTCAGTACTACTCACAACGACACTAGTCACTTTCCAAAGCAATACCGCACTTGGATTTACCCTCAATGTTCGACAGCTAGCCATGGGAGAAGTAACTTTTCCCGGGAAAGCCCTCTCGGCCCAAAACTACGCATATCAGGCCATCCAGGAACACTACCCATATCCCAGTTTCCCAAAGCTTGTTTCTCTTCCACTAGGCCTGCTTCAACTCGAGAGTCTGTATTCAAATGCTGATCCCATATCATTGGTCGATGTAGCGCTCTCTCCCCCTTGGCACATGAAAATTGATCCCGTGGAATCTTGGCTCAGTGATATCTGCATAGCTGTGGATGGCAAAAGCGTATCCATTGACTGGAGTGAAGCCTCGCAACTTTTTGCTCGGGAATCTCATGTATTAGAAACCTCTTGGGATACGAACATCGAAATTGCAGAAAACAGCTCACTTGAATTCCCTGTGCTCCATTTTTCCGTGAGATCGACAGTCGGATCCCTAGTTGAATATGAACTCGGGAAGTCGTTTCGAAATGCTCTAGTCGGTGAAGATCCAATTATACCCGACAAGCTGTATCATGCTGATGCAGGAGCTATCGCATCTGCCATTATAACTATCAATCCCGGTGCCACTCAGAAATTTCAACTTGGAGAAAGCGCAATCCTGGCGGTGGGGCTGTCACCCGCAATCCATTGGGGACTTTACCGCAGAGGAATGGATTTAGCCATTGAGCTCGCAACGGGTGACGGCCTTCTACCTGATACAAATTCTCACGTTCTCAACTCTACTATCAATCATCATGTTTCAGAGAACATGGGTTTCGGACTTGGATGTGATATTGGAATCGCTTACCGATGTGGAAAGATTGATTTGGGGGTCGGATTTCAAAATCTCAGTTCGGCGATACTATGGCCGAACACTAATTCTGTTTCGTATGTATTATCGGCTAGTGAAGAATTTGGAAGTGGATATCAACGGATTACTCCCGATAGAAATCAGCTGTATCGAGAGTATCTTCCGACTCAGTTTACTTCGAATGTCTCCATCGAAATGACCTCTTGGGTCCTTGGCGCTATTGCGAAGTTCAAAAATGGTGTTTGGTGCACAGGTATCGGGTATGAATATCGAAGAAGGCGTTACGCAATCCGATGTGGCCTTCGAAAAGACGGAACGTCCAAAATATTGCCCAGTATTGGCATGGGTTACTCTATCAACAGTTCATTCGGAATTGACCTTGGCCTTGCAAGCCAGACTCTCGCCCACGGAGAAGAGTCCGCGTTACTAGGACTTGGTTTTCGATTCCAATGAGCAATCTGGTTCTAGACGTAGTCTTTTTACATGTCTGGCAATCATGGGGTCAGGAGTTTAACCGACATTGGCTTATCCGAGTCGACTGATTGACCTTATGCCTCTCGGGCAAATAGTAGCAGGTTCGAGTCCTAATGGGAGTATTCCGCCCATGGTAGAGCTTCAGCTTCCCAAGCTGGCTGTGGCGAGTTCTTGATTGCAGGCGCGCCAGGGGTTAGCCTTTGACCTTAATCCAACTTCCCGAGGTCGCCATGAAGAAGCTCCCCCTCCTCCTACTTGCCGCACTTTTCCTATCTCAGGCTGCATTGGCCGAAGAAGCCGTCTACCCGCGGCACCCGACGCTCAGCCCCGACGGCTCCTCGCTGGCCTTCGACTGGCGCGGCGACGTTTGGACCGTCGCCCGCACGGGCGGCCTCGCCATGCGCATCACGGCCCACGACGCCCACGACGGCTACGCCCACTGGTCGCCCGACGGCAGCCGCATCGCATTCCAGAGCAGGCGTCACGGCAACTGGGACATCTTCGTCATGGACCTCGCCGACCTCGTTCCGCACCGACTCACCGTGCACAGCGGCGACGACAACATCAACTGCTGGTCGCCCGACGGCTCCACCCTCTACTTCGACAGCAATCGGCGCTCACGCCGCGGCCAACTCTTCGCGGTGAGCGCCGAAGGCGGCCGCCCCTGGCGCGTCATCGGCGACGACGCTTTCAACGCCGAGATCAGCCCCGACGGTAAATGGATCGCCTACCAGCGCGGCTTCACCAACTGGTGGCGCAAACACTACCGTGGCTGGGCGAGCCGCGACGTCTGGGTGCGCGCACTCGAAGGTGGCGAAAGCTTTCATGTGGTCAGCTGGAACGGCGACGATGACGCGCCCCACTGGTCCGCCGACGGCCAGTCGATCATCTACCAAAGCGAACGCGGCGACGGCGTGCCCAACCTCTGGCGCCAGGACTTGCTCTTCGACGATGAAACGGTGGCACCCTTCGGCAAGGCCGTGCAACTGACCCATCTCGACGAAGACGGCATTCAATACCTCAGCGTCTCTCGCGACGGCGCCTGGGCTACATTCGAATGGAAGGGCTTCCTTTATAGCGTGCCTGCTGAGAGCGGCGAGCCTGCGAAGATCTCCATCGACGTGCCCGGCGACCTCAAGGCCAACGCGCTCACCCGCCAGCGCCTGAGTCGCGGCGCCACCGAGTACGCCTTCTCCCCGGGCGAAGAGCAGGTGGCCTTCGTGTTGCAGGGAGAAATCTACTGCGCGCTCATCGATGATGATGGCGAACTGGAAGACGCCGTTCGCATCACCGAAACCGACGCGCGCGAAAAGGACCTGGCCTGGATGAGCGAGGACGTACTGCTCTTCGTGAGCGACCGATTCG
>CAYTPZ010000034.1:4117-23595 GCA_964440095.1 uncultured bacterium
GCATCCACCCTGAGCTTCCGCGTGCCCTTCACGGTAGACGCGCGTGCGCGCCGTTTGCAGAAACTGCGCGAGGCCTGGCGAAATTTAGACGACGGTTTCTACGACGAAAACTTCCATGGCGTCGACTGGCCGGCCATGCGTGAGAAGTACGAGCCCCTGGCCGCAGCGGCCGTGATGACCGAGGACTTCAACGACGTCATCAAGGAGATGATCGGCGAACTGAACGCCAGCCACTTGAACATCTGGGGCGGCCCACGCCCGGGCGAGGGCAACGACAACTCGGCGCACCTGGGATTCGAACCCGACGACAATTTCGACGGCCCCGGCTTGCGCGTGGCCTGGGTGTTGCCGCGGGGACCGCTTGATCGCGAAGGCAAGCGCTTGGCCGCGGGCGACATCATTCTGTCCATCGACGGCGAGAAAATCGTGCATGGCGAAAACTTCTGGCCACTGCTCGAGCACAAGCGCGGTGACGAGGTCGACCTGCTCGTGTCCTCCGGCGGCGAAGAGCGCGAGATCACCGTGGAGCCCATCAGCTCCTGGCGCGAGCACGGCCTGCGCTATCAGCACTGGATGGACGAGAACCGCCGCATGGTCGCCGAGCAATCCGGCGGCCGCCTGGCCTATCTACACATGAGCGCCATGGGCTCGGGCAACTGGGAGCAGTTCCTTGTGGACATCTTCTCCAAGACCGAGGGCGCCGCAGGACTCATCCTCGACGTGCGCTACAATAATGGAGGAAGAATCCACGACCAGGTGCTCACCTTCCTCAGCCGCCGCAGCTACAACTATTCCATCGGTCGCGGCGACACCCAGGCCACCTACGAATCGCAGCGCCGCTGGGATGGTCCCATCGTGGTGCTCATCAATGAGCGAAGCTACAGCGACGGCGAAATCTTCCCCGCGGGTTTCAAGGCACTGGGCCTGGGACGCGTGGTGGGCATGCCCACCTTCGGTGCGGTCATCGGCACCAGCAACGTGCCGCTCATCGACGGGAGCATGTTCCGCATTCCCGCAACAGGATGGTACAACCTCGACGGTTCGAACCTGGAAAATGGGCCGGTACATCCCGACCTCTACGTACCCGATGTTCCCGAGGAAAACCTGGCCGGGCGCGACTCCCAGTTAGAGGCCGGCGTCACCGAGTGTTTGAAAATGCTCGAGTAGAACGCGGCTCTCGAAACCTATCTGCAATACAAGGCCATTTGCTTGATGATCACCAAATCAAGCAAATGGCCTTGATTCTTAGAGGGTTTTCAAAGAAGCTCCTCAGGTTCAGCCAGCCCAGAAGGAGCGCCATGCAATATCAGATCAGCGCGGGAGTCATTCCGAACACCGACCTTCGCGGAGACGAGGCACTCCTGCGCCTGCGCGAAGCCGCCGTGCGCCTCAACGAGCGCTACGCCGACAGCCTGAGCGAGCCCCTTCATCAGTTCGGAAGCAAAATCGTGCTGGTGGGAATCTTGGAGAAAGGTCACCAAGCACCCTGGCTGGCCTTGGATTTTCTACTGGAAACCTGGCCACTACCCTTCGGCGTCTGCGTCGATAGTTGGGTGGCTCGCATCTCGGGCACGCTTCAGCCCGGATCAATAATGGGCACTCTTGGCGTCAGAAAAGAACGTCTCTACCTGCGAGGCCCCCATGGCGAAGAGCCCTACCGCGCCGCCACCATTCTATGGGACGCCATCCTCAGCGACTGGTCCGCCCGCCAGGTGCGCACCCTTCGCCTGCATCGCGAGCTGGGCAAACAGAAGCTCGTAGCCGAGAACATGGGTGTGACGCCGCAGTCGGTCAGCGAGACCTTGGGGCGTGCGCATTGGCCTCGCCTGAAAAAGAGTCTGAATGTGCTGGGTAAACTGATGGCTTAGCGAATGTCGGCGCCCGTGGGGCGATTGTCTTCATCCACTTGAATGAGAGCCGGCTTGTAGCCCTGGGCTTCTTCGGGACTCATGTGCGCATAGGAAATGATGATGACCTTGTCGCCCACGGCGCCCAGACGCGCGGCGGCGCCGTTGAGGCATAGCACGCCCGTGTCGCGGCCGCCCTCGATGACGTAAGTCTCGAGCCGGCTGCCATTGGTCACATTCACCACGGCCACCTTTTCGTAGGGCAGGAGCCCCGCGGCGTCCATGAGGTCGCGGTCCACGGTGAGACTACCTTCATATTGAAGGTTCGCCTCGGTAATCGTGGCGCGGTGAATCTTCGATTTGCAGAGTGTTATCATCATAATTTTGCCCCGAGCGCGGGTAGTATAGTCAGAGGTCCCCGCCCTGTCCAGAGGCCCACTTAAAGCCCATCTTGCCATGTTTCAAGAATTTACCTATGCTGCGCCCGCTTGGCAGGCGGGCTGCGCTCGGGGCGTGGGGCCTCGAGTGCTCCTATAAGATGGCAAAATGCAGACCCTCGTCCACAAAATTGCTGAAGAAATTGCAGCCGCGGGCGGAAGCTCTTGGTACGCAGGCGGTTACGTGCGCGATCGGCTCATGGGACGAAGCCCCGTCGACCTGGATATTGAAGTTCACGCCCTCCCCTTGGATACACTCGAGAAAATCCTGAGACGCTACGGCTCGGTTTCGCCGGTGGGCCGCAGCTTCGGCATCCTCAAGTTGCACGTGGACGGCGGCGACTACGACTTCTCACTTCCCCGCCGTGAAAACCGCGAGGGCCGCGGGCATCGCGGTTTCGTGGTGGACCTGGATCCGTCCATCACCTTTGAAGAAGCCTGCGCCCGCCGCGACTTCACCGTGAACGCCATGCTCGAAAATGTGCTCACAGGCGAGGTGCTCGATTTCTTCGGCGGGCAGCAAGATTTGTCCGGCCGCATGTTGCGGCATGTGGGCCCGGCATTCGAGGAAGATCCACTGCGTCCCTATCGACTCATGCAGCAATCGGCTCGCTTCGAAATGGCGCCCGCGCCCGAGACCCTGGCCCTTTGCCAGCGCATGGATCTGTCCGAGCTCGCGCCCGAGCGCATCTTCACGGAATGGACGCGACTACTATTGGAGGCCGAGCGGCCGAGCATCGGATTGGAAACCGCGCGCAAGGCGGGCATCCTGGCCTACCACCCCGAACTTGCGGCACTCATCGGTTGCCTGCACGATCCAACCTGGCACCCCGAAGGCGACGTGTGGACCCACACGCTTCTGGTGGTGGATGAAGCCGCGCAACTTCGACGCGGCGATCGAGGTGAAAACCTGATACTCATGTTCGGCGCCCTTTGCCACGACTTCGGCAAGCCCGACACGACCTTCGAAAAGGACGGGCGCATCGTCAGCCCCGGCCATGCGGAGGAAGGCATCGCCCCCGCGCGTCGCTTCATGGAGCGTATGACAAACGACGTAGCCCTACTGGATGGAGTGGAGCAGGTGGTGCGATATCATCTTCGTCCAGCTGAACTCTATCGTGTGCGCGACGAGGTGGGCCACGGAGCCATACGCCGATTGGCGCTCAAGGTTAAGATCAGCGATCTGGTGCGCTGGGCTCGCGCCGATCATTTCGGCCGCCGCACCGAAGACGCCCTGGACCGCGACTTCCCTGCCGGCGACTGGCTTCTGGCCCGCGCCGAAGGTTTAGAAGTTCACGAGGCTGCGCCCAAGCCCATCTTGCTGGGTAGGCATTTGCTGGATCGCGGCTGGACTCCTGGCCCCGAAATGGGCGAGCGACTTAAACAGGCCTACGAGGCCCAGCTGGACGACGGCTTCGAGGATCTCGACGGCGCACTGCGCTGGCTGGAGGAAAACAGTGAGTAATAGTTTTATCTACGTGCTTCAGACCCTCGGCACTCTGGCCCTGGTGCTGGTTTGCTTCCGTCTGGGCAAGGCCTGGCTCATGAGCTACATGGCCATGGCCGCGGTCATGATGAACCTGGTCGTGGTCAAACAGATGACCCTCTTCGGCCTGGACGCCACCGGCGGCAACGTGCTTTACGCCTCACTCTTTCTGGCCACCGACCTGCTCAATGAGTATTGGGGTGCGAAAGAGGCTCGGCGCGCGGTGCGCATCGGATTCATGGGTGGGCTCTTCTTCCTGGTCACCGTGCAGATCATGCTGCGCTACGCGCCCAGCGGTTTCGACGTGGCTCAGCCTCACATGGAGGCCATTTTCGGCTTCCTGCCGCGCATCGTCCTCGGCAGCCTGTTTGCCTATCTCACCGCTCAACACTTGGACGTCTGGCTCTATCAGCGTATTCACAGCGCTACAGGAGATCGCTGGCTCTGGCTGCGCAACAATGGATCCACCTGGATAAGCCAGGCCGTGGACACGGCTGTCTTCTATTCCATCGCCTTTTGGGGTGTGTTCCCCATCGGTGAAGCCATCCTATTCACCTGGATTCTGAAGATTCTGGTAGCCGCTCTGGACACGCCCTTCCTGTATTTAGCGGGCCGGCTCAAGCCCTCAGAATTACAGAATAAATAGGTAATCTCTTGTTTTTATTACAGATACAGCGCTGTTTACTTTTTTTGTCAACAGTATTGACATTATTTTCACAAGTGCTAGGTTGTTAGCGTTCACTTACCAAAATTACAGGCCTGTTAATCGGAAAAGGACCCCTAATGGAAGAGTCCAAACCCAAGCCCGCCAGCCGCAGGGACTGCCTGATCGAAATCGCCAGCCGCCTGTTTGCTAATCATGGGTTCGAAGGCGCCACCGTCCGCCGTATCGCGCGAGAATGCGGCATCACCGAGGCCGCCATCTATAAGCACTTTGACAATAAAGAGCACCTATACGAAGAGTCCATCCGCGCCAAAACCGCCAAGCATGACATCAAGGAGCGCCTCGAAGGTGCTCGGGGAAAAGGCAGCGTCGAAGACGTTCTCTTCTTCATCTCGCGGCAAATTCTCGAAACAAGCCGCAGAGATCCTGAACTCATCCGCATGATGCTCTTCAGCAGCCTCGAAGGATTCCGCAGTTCGACTCTGCTCTATAAGGAATTCCGATATCCCTTCATTCAGTTCCTTCGAGAAGAACTCGTCACCCGCATCGAGGCTGGCGAACTTCGCGACTTAAACCCCTTCATCACCAGTCGTTGCTTCGTGGGCATGGTCATGGACTGCGCCCTGAACGTAGAACTCTGGAACAACCTGGAAAGCACCACCTACTCCTCCGATGCGGTGGTGAACAATAACGTGCCGATCTTCGCCCGCGGCTTGACCAAGCCCAAGGGCGACGCTTCAACACGGGAGTAATACTATGCGTAGGCTGATTCCACTCATTGCACTTCACGCCCTACTCGTGACCGTTTTCCTGGGTTGCACGAAAGAGCGTGAACTCGCAGGCCCGGATAGCGCTATGACCTGCATCGGCTGTCATAGCGATCAGGAAGCACTTCAGGAATTGACTTCGGCCGGCAAGTGGGTACCCCCCGCCTTCGGCCGGGAGGATGGCTGAGGCGGCGAAGTTGCCCCGCTGGAAGCGTGGGAAAAAATACTCGTCAAAGCCAACTTGAGTGAGAGTGACACGAATCATGGCGTCCTTTCGTGCCAGGCCTGTCACGGAGGTCCCAACCCCGGATCCTTTACCGGGTACGAAGATGCTCACGAGGGTATCGTTGCTGATCCGAGCATGTCGGGAGCCTGCGAAGATTGTCATGGCGAAATAGTGGCCTCCGCCCAGAACAGCTTACATACAAATCTTTGGGGCTACAAAGCAGCCATCGAGAAACGCTGTAGCTGCGAATACGATACAGGCGAGAGCGATGGTTTCGGACTTCGTTGCGCCGGCTGTCACACCGGTTGTGGCGAATGCCACATCAGTCGACCGAACAGCGTGGGTGGCGGATTTGTTGACGGGCATGTCATCAAGAGAGTTCCGCACATGTCTGATCAGTGTGAGGCCTGCCACGGCAGCCGCATCGGGAATGACTATGAAGGCATGACCGAGGGCAATGAGATGGATATCCATCGCTTCCGCGGCAAGAACTGTAGCTTCTGCCACACCGGACAGGAACTTCATGGCGATGGGCTCAGCACGAATGACTCCGGGCATTATGAGCACCGATACGAAGTCCAGTCGGCGCCCACTTGTGAGTCATGTCACGCCGATGTCCAGGAAGCCAACAGCTACCATGACGCACATTGGCAAGGTTACACGGACGTGAACTTGCAGTGCCAGGTCTGCCATTCGCAGCCTTACAAAAACTGCACCACCTGTCACCCGAACCCCGCAGATGAGCACGAGGGATTCACGATCCACCCCAGCGTCATTCAGTTGAAGATCGGAAAAAACACCATTCCGGATCTTCGCGACTACGACTACACCATCGTGAGGCACATCCCAGTTCATCCCGACAGCACCTATAACGACGACATGTGGGGACCAGGAGGGCTTGATCTTCCTAACTACGACGATGAGCCGACATGGAGATATTCGTCGCCCCACAACGTCATCCGCTGGACTGAACAGTGCGTGAATAGTGGCGGAGGCTGCGGATCCTCCTGCCATGACAACACCGATGTCTACAAAGGATATTACCTCCGGGAGATCGATCTATACGATGACCTGGGGCAAGCGCTTCCCGATTTTGACGCGAACATTCGCGTCGTTATCGAGGAATTTCACTAGAAGTAACCCTGGCTAAGGCCGGGTCGTTTAAACGTTGAGCCGAGGACTCGGTTCTTGTGTGCCTGCAAGGGGAAACCCATTGCGGAACTAACAGGAGGATAGCAATGCTACGCCGTTGGATTTTCGTTGTTCTTTCCATGATCGCTCTCTCCATGTTCCTTGGCTGCTCCAGCAGCACGGACGAGGGCGACCCTGAACTCTCCGGTGCCGCACAGTTCCAGGCCATGTATGCTGCGGCTGTGGATTACATCAACACTGATGCTCCGAGGGTTGTCGCTCCTTCGACGATCTCCGCGAACCTCGTCGCCGACCCGGATTACTATACGGTCCTCGACACCAGGGCCGAAGCTGACTTCAATGCCGGTCACATCACTGGTGCTTACAATGTGGTTCACACCACGGTTCTGGATGACATTCAGGATATTCCTGATTTCGGGACCAAGCCCATCATCGTGTCCTGCTACTCCGGTCAGACCGCTGGCTGGGTCGTCGCCGCTCTCAACTTCTTGGGCTATGACGCATACAGCATGAAGTGGGCGCACAGTGGCTACCGTCACGAGTTGGACAAGTGGACTTCCCACATTGGCAACCTGCTCACCGACGGCTACGGCGGCATCTTCCCTGAAACCGATAACCAGAATGGGAATCTGGTCGAGTTCGACTATCCCACCCTGGACCTCGGCCTCTCAAGCGCCGATGACGTCGCTGAAGCTCGGATTCGCGAAGTCCTGGCCATGGGCTTTAGCTCCCATGCCATCACATATGAAGCCATGGTCGACGATGCGAACTACCCGGAAGATTACTTCGTCCTCAACTACTTCACTGAGGGCCAGTATGAGGGCACCGATGCGGCCAACGCGACGGCCGGCCACATTCCTGGTGCTTTCCAGTTCACTCCCAAGAAGAGCCTGGTCATCGGTACTGATGGCGGAGTCGATTGGGAAGACATGCTGAAGTACGTGCCCACCGACAAAAAGGTCGTTGTGTACTGCTGGACGAGTCAGACAAGTAGCCAGATTGCCTTCTATCTTAACTGTCTCGGCTACGATGCCTACAGCCTCAAGTGGGGATCGAACCAGCTCTTCCATGACACTCTCAATGGTCACAAGTGGGTTCCGGAAGATCACTTGGACGATGCATACGTGCCTTGGACCACTCCTTAGCACCACTAGCGTTACTAAAAAGAGGAGCCCAAACGGGCTCCTCTTTTTTTGCTCAGTCGCGATGTGAGTTAGCTCGCGATTATCGTGTTCTCCAATATCCCAATTCCTTCAATCTCCAATCTCATCACATCGCCGGCCTTCAGGAAGATCGGCGGATCGCGATACACGCCCACGCCACCCGGTGTGCCGGTGCTCACCACATCGCCTACCTCCAGAGTCATGGAGCGGCTAAGATATTCCACCAGGAAGGGCACCTGGAAAATGAGCTGGGCCGTGCTGCTCTTCTGCCGAAGTTCTCCATTGATGTGGCAACTCAAACGCAAGTTATGAGGATCGGGAATTTCATCCTTGGTGACGATGTGCGGCCCCATGGGGCCGAAGGTTTCGAATCCCTTGGCGCGAAGCCATTGCTTCTCGGTGCTCTGGGCTAAGCGCCCGCTCACATCGTTCATGATGGTGTAACCGAGCACATAGTCGTAGGCATCGGCGGCGCTCACATTGCGTGCGCGTTTTCCGATGACGAAGGCGAACTCCACTTCATGGTCCACCTTGGGTTCGTCCACGGGTAGAACCACTGGCTCGCCGTCTCCCACCAGTGCGCTTGGAACCTTGGGAAAAAGCATGGGCCGCTCGGGCAGAGGTTTGTTCTGCTCTTCCGCGTGATCCCGATAGTTCAGGCCCAGGCAAATCACCTTCGTGGGATTGGGAATAGGCGGCGCTAGACGAACCGTGGCCGGATCCATGCGCGGCGGTATTTCGAATTCGCCTGCAGCATAGGCGGCCTGCACCTTGTCCATGAGCCCGGCATCCAAAACGCATCGCCAACTGGACGGGCCGGCGGGCATGGCCGCTTGGAGGTCCACAAAATTACCGTCGTCCATGCGGATGCCAGCGCGCTCTTCGTAGCGCTTTCCATAGCTAATGAGCTTCATCGTGTTTACCAGTCCCGCCAAAGCTTGAGTTTGCGATGACCCTCTTCGGTCACAATTTCGATGTGATGGCCCTGCCCCGTTTCGTCCTTGATCACGCAGGCTTCCGGTGAAATCAGGTAGCGACGCGTCATGCCGTTGCAGCCGATTTCCACACCGGCAGCGGCCAGATCCTGTACGCCCTGGGAATCGAGGTAGAGTTCGTATCCTGTGTCGCCGATCTGAATTTTCTCGGGACTGCAAAAAGCCGTGTAGCTGAGCCCGCGCGAACTGAACTCGGGCAGGTAATGATCCATGTTCGAGGCGAAGCCGTCGTCGGTTGAAAAGCTGAAGACGCAGGCATTGCCGTCCCAGGGGAAATCGCCGGCTGCGGCGGCGCGCCAGAGAAGATCGTTGTCGGGATCATTCGACTGTCCGTTGCCCAGGGCCCAAATTGCCACTTCGCCCATGGGCGCGATCCAAACTTCACCATCGGCCTGAAGCGCATCGAGCAAAACACCCAAACGATTCGCGTCGATGATGTCCACGCTGGTCTGGTCTTCGCTGTCGGTGCGCGTATAAAGATGCACCCATCGGTGTTCGCTCTTCCAGGTTTCCAGACGCGAAGGATCGGCCAGCCAGTCGGCAATTTGACTGGCATCAAGAGCCTGAACTTCGGCGGCGGTAAAAGTGAGAGGCATCTCGTAGGGACTGGTGCGCTCCCAACCCTGATCCCAAGCCACATCATCCGGCATACCCAGAAGATGCGAGCCCCAGGGCGCAAAGCTGATCGGGCCGTTGCGCGCCACGAGGTATCCCGCGTCTTTCACTTCGCGAAGTGCCGCCTCATCGTGAACATGGGTGGGATAGGCGAAGCTCAAAATGGAAGTGTTCAGCAGGCTCTCCAACCAAAGTTTGCTGCCTTCCACTTCAACGTTGAGGGAGTCCTCGTCCAGGCCGCCGTGTGTAAAAAGCGTAAGACCCTCTTCGCCGGGATAGACGACTTCGACAGTATGAAGCAGGCCCGCCAGATTGGCGTCGGCGCGAGCGATCCATTCCAAATAGGTCTCTTCATCGCCCGTCCATCCGAAACGATAGGCTGCGGCTTCGGGATAAGTCACCGTCAATCCGAAGTCGCTCAAGGTCGCATCGAGATCAACAAGATGGCTGAGCCGTGGCTCGAGGGTGTCGTCGCTGCTTAGATACCACTCGCCAAGAAGTTCGCCGGCCGCGTCATCATCGGGTGTATTGCAGTCGCAGGCCGTCAGCATGATCGCCGCCATGGCGAATAGAATGGTTAGTGTCCACTTCAGAAGCTTCATGTCCGCCTCCTAGAGTCGGAAGTCATCCTTCCCGCAGGTTTCGATGAGTGCGGCCATGAGCTGGATGGACGCATCGACATCGTCGGGGTGCACGGTCTCGATGACCGAGTGCACATAGCGCGTGGGCACGCTGATACAACCGGCCGCCGCGCCTTTGCCGCCGCGCTGAATGGCCGCCGTGTCGGTGCCGCCCCGCGGCAACACTTCCATCTGGTGCGCAATGCCGCGCTCTTCGCAAAGTTCGCGCATGCGATCGCGCAACTTCCAGTTGGGAACGACACTGCCATCGTAAGCCTTGATGGCCGTCCCGCCGCCGAGCTTCGACACGTAGAGGTGCTGCTCAACGAAGGGAACGTCATTGGCGAGGGTCACGTCGAGGGCGATGCCAAGGTCGGGGTCGATGTTCCGCGCGGCCACCATGGCGCCGCGAATCCCGATTTCCTCCTGCGCGCTACCCACCGCGTAAATGTCCATGCGATTGCTCTTCGCCGCGCGCAAACCTTCGATCATAACGAAGACACCCACGCGGTCGTCGAAACTTTTGCCGTTGATCAAATCACCCATGGAAACGATTTCCCGCTCGCGGGTAACCACATCACCCACGCGCACCATTTCCTTTACCTTTTCCACCGGCATGCCCAGGTCGATGGTGAAGTCTTCCAGGCGCAGAGTCTTCTTGCGATCCTCGTCGGTCATAATGTGGATGGGTTTACTACCCATGACGCCCAGCAAATTTTCCCGGCCGTGAACCAGGACGCGCTGGGCCGTGAGCGTTTTCGGATCAAAACCACCCAGGGGAACAAAGTGCAGGAAACCCGTATCGCCGATGTGACTGACCATGAATGAAATTTCATCCATGTGGCCGCTCATCATGAAGCGGCCCTCCTCACTGCCCTTCTTCATTGCAACCACATTGCCGATGCCATCCACTTCGATAGAATCGCAAATGGGTTCTAGCTCGCGGATGACGATTTCGCGAACTCGCTCCTCGTGACCGGGCGCGCCGGGAATTTCGCATAGTTCTTTGAGAAGGGGCAGATTGATAGCCATAGAAATTCCTCCATCGGAATGACCGTTTTCGGGGATGTGGCAGTTTAAGCGAGGCCCGGTGATTCAGGCAAGCAGGTCTTAGCGGCTACGGCGGCGAATGAGGAATACTCCGGCGAGAATCATCACGCCGCCCAGGGCCGTGGATGGCCCCAGTCTTTCACCCAGTGTCAGGGCGCTCATTGCCAAACTTGCGACCGGAATAAAGTAGATATACACAGACGGCCTATTCGCACCCAAACGGCGCACCGCCACCGACCAAATGAGATAACCCGCAAGAGTGGAGACGAGTCCGATAAAGGCCAAGGCCAGCCAGGCCCACATGGGCATTTCAGCCAAATGACCGAAGATCTGCGGTGGAGTGAACAGGCTGGTAATCGCCGTTCCCGCCGCCAAAATGAATACCGTAATGGGCAGGGAGGAGCCGGCGGAATCAAATACCCGTTTAGCCACCACCGAATAGAGTCCCCAACTCAAGGGCGCCCCCAGCACGAGCAAAGCGCCCACGGAGAAATGCAGCGAGCTCAGATCGCCGCGCGTGGCCAAAGCCACCACTCCTGCCAGGCAGAAAGCCTGACCCAGCCATTGAAGCTTGCTCAGGTTTTCCTGTCCGGCCAATCTCGCGAAAAGCGCCGTCCAGGCGGGCACCGACCCCACGAGAATCGAACTCATCATGGCCGCACTGCTCGCACTTTCCGGATCGGCCATCAGCGCCCGCGTACCCAAATTCAACATGATGTGATAGCCCGGCACGCCGAGAAGGGCCAGAGCCAGACTGCGCCAGGGATGCATCCGAATCTGCTCGACGACCTGCCGCCGCCAGAGCCAAAGCATGACGGCGAGAATGGGCAGGAAGATCCAAAAGCGGGCGAGCACCAGCTCGAGAGGACTGAGCCATCTGAGCAGGTATTTCACAATGGGATAGGCCGCGCCCCAGGAGAGCACCAAGAGCACGAGCAGAAAGTGTATCCAGCCCTTGCCGCGCTCAGGATTCATCGAGAGATTCCTGGGCTTCCAATTCCTCAGCCCATTTTTCCCACCGCGCTTCACGACGGGCCACGGTCTCCACCATGTCGGCATGTCGCCAAGCCAGATCGCGAACGGTGGATTCGTCCAGGCCACCATCGGCCAGACGATCCTCAATGTCCTGCTTGTCGGCGGCGGCCTTGGCCAAGCTCTTTTCCAGATCGGCCAACTCGCGCCGGCGCTTGGCCAGGCGATTCTTGGACCACTGTTCGGGTCGATGACCGCTGACCGCTGACCGCTGGCCGCTTACCGCCGGCTGGGATTCTCTGGCGGGCGGCGGCTGGCGGTTGGCAGCTAGCGATTCCTTTTCGCGAAACTCGGCAAAGGTGCCCGGGTAGTCGGTCACCTTACCGCCCTCGATACGAATGACACGATCGGCAATGCGATCGAGGAAAACGCGGTCGTGACTCACGATGATCAGCGTGCCGGTATAGGCCTCCAGCGCCTCTTCCAAGGATTCGGTGGCCGGAATGTCCAGGTGGTTGGTGGGCTCGTCCAGCACCAGGAAATTGTTTTGCTGATACACAAGCTTGAGCAGACTCAGCCGATTGCGCTCACCACCGGATAGCTGACGAACTTTCTTGTCCAGGTCGTCGGAGAAAAAACCGAAACGCGCCAACTGGGTTCGGCAGTGGCCTTCGGTCATCTGCGGATCCAAGCGGCGGAATTCTTCCTCCACCGTATTGGCGTCACCGACCATGTCGAGGTGCTGGTCGAAGAATCCCGAGTCCACATCTTTGCCGAACTTGATGTGTCCCGTGTCCGAATCTACCCGGCCCATGAGAATTCCGATGAGCGTAGATTTACCCGCACCATTGGGACCGATAAGCCCAATGCGCTCGCCGCGGCCAATGTGCAGATCGAGCTTGCCGAAAAGCTTCTTCTCGCCGAATGCCTTGGACAGGTTTTCCGCCTGCAGCACAGTGCGGCCCCCCGCGCGCGCATGCTCGAGGCGCAGATTCATGGTGCGCTCGTCGCTGGGTTTTTCGATGGGCACGATTTTGTCGAGAATCTTTCGGCGACTTTGAGCCTGCTTGGTTTTCTGTCCGGCAATGTTCCGCGCGATGTAATCCTTCAGGCGCGCAATCTCTTCCTGCTGCCTCTGCCAGGCGATGGTGTCCAGGCGTTCGCGCTCTTCCCGCAGCTTCTCGTACTTGCTGTAGTTGCCGGAGTAGCGGCGAAGGCGCGCGTCTTTCAGATGCCAGGTTGTTTGCGTCAGTCGATCCAGAAAAGCGCGGTCATGGCTCACCATGAGAATGGCGCTTTTCTCCTGAAGCAGGTGCCCCTCCAGCCACTCAATGGCCGAAAGGTCCAGATGGTTGGTGGGCTCGTCGAGTAGAAGCAGGTCGGCCTTCTGCAGAAGCACCGAGGCCAGGGCCGCCACGCGTTGCTCACCACCGGACAGGGTGTTGATGGGACGCTGAAAATCCGCCTCGCGAAAACCCAGACCATGAAGCACCGCGCCCACTCGTGCATCCAGGGTGTAACCTTCGATGGCCTCGAAACGATTCTGAAGTTCGCCGTAGCGATGAACCAGCGTGTCATGCTCGCTGCCCTCGGGCGTGGCTTCCAGGCGGGCCAGCAGATCTTCCAGCTCGGATTCCAGATCCACGGCTTCGCCCTGGGTGGAGCGCACGGCCTCGAAAAGATTGCGCTCGCCGGCCAGGGAAAGATCCTGGCGGAGATAGGCCACGCGAAGCCGGCGAGGTCGATCCACCGAACCCAAATCAGCACGCAGATCCCCCGTGAGAATTCGGAAGATGGTGGTTTTGCCCACGCCGTTGCGACCCACAATGGAGCCGCGCTCTCCCGGTTCAAGGGAGAGGTCCACATCGCGGAGGATGGGTATCCTTCCGTAATCGAAGGAAATCGAGCTGAGGCTGATGAGCGGCATAGCCAGCAAGATAGCAAGCCATCGCCGGATTGTCAGCCTTGCGGACTAGACGCTTTCGGCGAAAGCCTTGAACTGCTCCATGTATTTTTGGGTCTGCTTGGGGAAGGCTCCGCGTATTAGGGGGGCCACGAACTTCATGATGCCGCTGAACTGGAACTTCTGCTCGGCGATCCAGCGGATTTTGCCGGATTCATCCACGAAGCGATTAACCACCCAGTTCTTAACGCCCTTGCCATCATAGGTGCCTGAGAATTCATCGGGCAGGTTGCGGCGCGTGATAGTTTCGATCATCTCGATGCGGCGACGACCCTCCTGGAGGACCATGGGTGATGCAGGGAGCCCGACGCCAAGGGGCCGGTAGTGTAGACCAAGGACGAATTCGAAATCCAGGCATGGAGCCCATCCTTTCATTGCCAGAGTTCAAGACCTTCGATAGCTTGACGCCAGCCGAAAGGACTCGCCATGGATCTGCTCAAGTTCGCCTTGTACTCCCAGGGCAGCAAACCCGACGACGACGATTGGACAACTCTGGAAGCCCTCGCCCGCGAAGCCCGCGCCAGCTTGCTGGACGGCAGCTGCGCCGGCTCTGATTTCCTGGGCTGGATGGATCTGCCCGAGTCCGCCAGCGCCGATCTGCCTCGTATGCTCGATGCGGCGGCCCAGTTGCGTGAAGGCATCAGCGACATGGTGGTCATCGGCGTCGGGGGAAGCTATCTCGGTGCAAGGGCTTTGCTCGAAGCCTTCGGCGAGCCCGGTGAGTGCGGTGGGTTGCGCATCGGCCAAGGTCCGGAGATTCATTTCGCGGGAGAACATCTGGGCGGATCGGCACTGGCAAAACTCTTGCGCCGACTTTCGGGACGTGACTTCGCCATCAACGTGATCAGTAAGAGCGGCACCACCCTCGAGCCATCCGTGGCCTTCCGTATTCTTCGCGCAGCTTTGGAAGAAGCTCGTGGCGAAAACGCGAATAACTACATCGTGGCCACCACCGATCCCGAGCGCGGGGCATTGCGCGAGATGGCCGCTCTCCATGCTTGGAACAGTTTCAGTATTCCGGCGGACCTCGGCGGACGTTTCAGTGTGCTCAGCGCGGTGGGTCTTTTCCCTCTGGCCGTGGCCGGTCTCGATGTGGAAGCGCTCCTGGATGGTGCCGCCGCCGAGCGCGGCCGCTTTCTGGAGAAGGACTCTGCGGACAGCAACCCGGCCATGGACTACGCTTGCCATCGCAATCACTACTATAATGGAGGACTCGCTCTCGAAGTGCTCGCCACCTTCGAGCCAGAACTCTTCCGATTGGGCGATTGGTGGGCGCAACTTTTCGGCGAAAGTGAGGGCAAAGAGGGTAAGGGTATTTTTCCGGCGGCCGCCGCCTTCACCACCGACCTGCACAGTCTCGGGCAATATCTCCAGAATGGAAAACGCCAAGCCTTTGAAACCTTCCTGCGCGTGGACAAGCCCCTCAATGCTCTGACCGTGCCCCGGCGCGAAGATGATCGCGAAGGCCTCAACGCGCTCGCCGGACGTGAACTGCATGAACTGAATCGTGCCGCCGAGGAAGGCACACTTCGCGCCCACGAATCGGGCGGCATGCCCATCCTCAGTATTTCACTTCACAATATCAGTCCAGAAACCTTGGGCGGACTTATCTGGTTTTTCGAAGCCGCCTGCGCGCTGAGCGCACTGATGATGGGGCTCAACCCCTTTGATCAGCCAGGTGTGGAAGCTTACAAGCGAGAGATGAAAGCGCTGCTATAGCCTGAACTTGGACATGAACATGAGCTCCGGTTTTAGTGTTCAAGTTCATGTTCAGATGCGGTAAAATAGACTCCAAGTTCACGCACGCCGGAGGTCAATCATGCGCCGCAGCATTTACCTCCGCTCGCACTTTGCCTGCTTCTCGGCTTTTCCAGTTTGGCTATATCTTTGGAAAGTCGCAGGGTGCTGGAACATCGGGAGGACAGCGCCTTCCTCGTGAATGAGCTAGGCTCGGGCGAAGTCTCTTCGCCGGACGGCCGCAAATTTCGCGAAGTGGCCAATGGGAGTTACTCCGCTGGCCCGCGCCAAGAGCTCAGGCACAGTGGCAATGGAAAGACTGGTGATGCTCCGCTAGCTTCCAGCCGGTCTGTCGATAAGCGCCTGAATCATATCGAGGATGTTGTCCCCGTCACCCGGCGCGAACCCGAGCGTGCGGAAAACCATGCGGCCCTCGCGATCGATGAAAATGTTCGCGGGCACAGCGGTCACACCGAAGAGCTTGGACGCGATTTGCTCGTCGTCGTCCAGGCTCGGCCAGCTGATCTGATCTTCCATGAGAATTTTTCGCGCAAAGTCGGGACGGTTCGTGGTTTCCACCGACAGGATGGCGAAGTCGTTCTCGGAGAATTTTAACTTTTCGTTGATGTGTGAAAACTCCACACGGCAATAGAGTCAGGTAGGATGCCAGAAGTTCAGCATCACGACCTTGCCGCGATAATCCGAAAGACGATACTCCACGCCGTCCAAATCTTTGAGCTCGAAGTCGGGCGCCGAGTCGGCCTTCTCCATGCGCATTTCCCAAAGCTTCTCGCGATACCGCTCAACACTGCCTCCACGCTTTTTATGGAGAATCTCGGCCTTGGCCTGCAAATCCCTATCCATTTGGCCATGAAGCATGCGAGTCCAGAGATGAAGCAGTTTGATTTCCTCACCAATGCGTTCGTAAAACTGCGTTAGATGGCCGGTGATTTCACGATCGAGTTCGGGTAGCTCCGCCATAGCACCTTCCAGAAGAGCCTGCGTGGGCTCCTTCTTGCCCTGCAGAAAGTAGCCCCAGCCCGCAGTGTCCATGATGCTGGCCTTACCCGGCCCCGGCTCGGCGAACTCCACACCCCGTTCGGCCAGGCGAGTGCCAAGGTCAAGGTCCCAACCGGGATCGGCCACCAGGGCCCAGCCCAGGCGGTTCAAAGTTTCGGCATGGGTGATGCCCTCGTCCCAGACTTCCTGAGCAATTTGAATCGCCGTTTCCTTGCTGCCTGATTCCACGGCGGTGGCGAAGAGCAAGCTATAGAGAACGGATTTGCCCAACATGCTGGGCTCATCGAGCAATTCCGCACGAGCCCATGCCAGGCCCGCGGTTTCCTCAAGACGATTACGGTGGATGATCCAGATTTCGTTCAGGGCATCCGCACGATCAACCTCATGCGCCGCCGGATAATCGGCCAGCCAGGTTTGCAGAGCCGCCATGCGAAATACAGGATTTTCCAAGGCGGAGGCCACGGCCAAAGCGTGTTCAGCCTCAGACGATTGATCTTTGTCACCACAGGCTGCGAGAAGCAGAGCCGCCGAAAAAACCACTAGCAACCATGCGCGCATGGCATTTCCTTTCGTCACCTCAGTCACCGCTGAGGAATCCCCTGAGAATGTCGCCGCCAAATCCGGCAACGCCCTTGCGTTCGCCCTGGGTGCCGGTATCCATTTCGATGTCGGCTTCAATGAAGAGCATTGCGCCCGCTTCCGCGTGCACCGCCGCGCCGGAATCCAGGATGATCTGCACGGCCTGCATATCGTCGCCGTGAATTTTGTAGTCGATTTCGTGAGCCGTGGCAGCTCCTTGTACTGGCTGAGAATGGGAAACCGCCCCCATATGCCTAACAGGTCGCGGCGTTTCCTTCCAGCATTAGAAGCCGGCTAAAGACTCGATTTCAATGTTCTCCAGAATGTCCTCCAAAGGCCAGGTCGTCATACCCGACGAAATTCGTCGGAAATTGGGACTTCGAAAAGTAGATATTCAGAGAGCCATCCGAGAATCGAGAGAGGATTCGTGAAGGTTGTTCTAGATACCAATATATTATTATCGAGGGGTGCGAGAGTGTCGGGAAAAGACTTTTACTCCAATACGCAGAAATCGATATTCAACCGATTCTCTCAATGCTTCTGGCTAATTCCATCATGGTGAAGGCTGCCAGGCTTTCCCGTCAAATTTGCAACGACCCCATGATGACAAGTTCATTGCATGCGCCCTGGCCGCCAACTGTGGGGTCATCGGTTAGGAGATAAGGCATTGCTAAGAGTCTCTGGATATGAAGGTGTTGAGGTTCTTAGGCTGGCCCTGTTCGCATCGAAGTATCTTAGGCTATGAGTATAAACCTAGCTGACCAGAAACTAGTTTTCACCAAAAGCACTAAGCCCCGTAATTTCCTTGCCCAATATCAGCGAGTGAATTTCGTGGGTACCTTCGTAGGTGATCACCGCCTCAAGATTGCACATGTGCCTGCCCGATTGATACTCCAGGCTTATACCATTGGCGCCGAGGATCTGCCGCGCCTCGCGAGCGATATTGAGTGCGATCTCGCAACCATTGCGCTTGCCCATGGAAATCTGCGCCGGTGTCACTTCACCCGCGTCCTTGAGTTGGGCGAGTCGATGAAGCATCCATTGATGCTGGGTAATACGCGATAGCATTTCAGCCAACTTGGCCTGGGTCAGCTGGAAGCCCGCGATGGGACGACCGAATTGCACGCGCTCGCCCGCGTAGGCCACGGCCTCTTCATAGCAGGCCAGGGCCGCGCCCAAGGTTCCCCAGGCAATGGAATAGCGCGCTTGATTCAAGCAGGAAAGCGGCGCGCCTAAACCCTTGGCGCCGGGCAGACGTGCACTATCGGGAACGCGCACCTCGTCCAGGGAGATCTCGGCCGTGTCGCTGGCGCGCAGGCTCATTTTGCTTTCCATGACGCGAGCTTCAAAACCCGGCGTTCCATTTTCCACCAAGAAGCCCAACACACCCTCTTCGCTCTGAGCCCAGATGATGGAAACTTCGGCGAGGGTTCCATTGGTTATCCACATTTTCGAGCCGTGTAGAACCCAGTCGTCGCCATCGCGCCGAGCGCGTGTGGCCATGCCGCCCGGGTCTGAACCGTGATCGGGTTCGGTGAGGCCGAAGCAGCCAATTTTCTCACCCGTCGCCAGAAGCGGTAACCAATGCCGCTTCTGTTCCTCGCTGCCATAGCGATGAATGGGATACATCACCAGGCCGCCCTGCACCGAGGCGAAACTGCGCAGGCCGCTGTCGCCGCGCTCGAGTTCCTGCACCATGAGACCGTAGGCGAGGTTGCCGATACCCGGCAGGCCATAGCCCTCAAGCGTGGGGCCGAAGATGCCGAGGCGTCCCATGGAGGGGAGCAGTTCGTGGGGAAAGCGACCCTCTTCCCAACATGACGCCAGTAACGGCCTCGCCTCTTTCTCCACAAAATCCCGCACGGTGGTGCGGATCAGTTTTTCCTCGTCGCTGAGCAATGCGTCCATATTGTAGAAATCGGTCATGGCAAGCCTCCTGACATACAGGATAGAAGATGCTTCCCAATTCGCCCACGAGAAAGCGATCTCTTCCTTGCCGAAAGCAGCGGCCACCGATAGACAATAATCGTAGAGCGCTTCCGGATTTCGTGTGGGCCGCAGACTCAGTTCCTCTTTCCTAGCCGTGTTGCATCCCAAGCCCGGACTTTTCAGCAAGCGCCGTCTCGCTCGTGCAGATGCCGATGACAGCTGGCGCAAAGCGTGATCAGGTTTTCCTCGTTATTGT
>CAYTPZ010000035.1:0-22956 GCA_964440095.1 uncultured bacterium
TTGCGAGTTATGGTTCCATGATTCCGCGAGAGAAGTATTCTGTCGCGCGAAATTCAAATCCTCATGGGGAGGCTCTTATGAATAGATCCGTACTGGCCTTCGGGCTTATCCTTCTCCTCCTGCCGCTAGGTGCCGGTGCCGATGACGTGACGGGCAAGCTGGGTGTCGGCTTCGAGTTCGGCACTCAGAAGATGGCAGGTGGCCAGAGGGGCTACAGTGATATCCATCACAATATCTCTGCTCACATTCGTTATGGGCTCCAGCTAAATTGGTCCCTGGAGTTGGGATACAAGGGTGGTTGGTCCCATCCGGGAATCGACAAGCGATCCGAGGACGCTGGATTCAGCTTTCCCTCCACCATGGATCTCTACAGTGTGTTCCATGAACCGCGCTTGGGTTTGCTCTATCACTTCACGCCTAAGAAGAGCATGTCCCCCTATGCGCAGCTTTCAATGGGCATGATCCGCAACTACGTCATTGATCGTCGTAAGTACGCCGAGTTCAAGGGTCCCTTCGTGGAAGGCCATGGACTTCGCGGTTACAACGAAGACGGCGAGCTGGTGGATCTCGACTCATGGAACTTCGTAGGATTCGCGGGACTCGGCTTCGAATGGTTCATGACCCAAAACTGGGCTTGGAACCTCGGCGCCCGCTACCACTTCTTCCCGGGTAACAATCTCGATACCGTGGGACTTAGTAACCCATACATCTGGGGCAAGAATCACGTGGATGCCGATACCGGCATGTTCGAAGCGCAGATCGGCTTCACCATTTTCTGGGGCGATCGTGATCGCAAAGCGGCTCCCGTGCCGCCCGTGATTCCCCCGCGTCCAGTGAGTAAGCCCCAGGTTGTCAGCGATCGCGATGGCGATGGCAGCTACGACCACCAGGATCAGTACCCGGATAAGCCCGCTCGCCCCGCCATCATCCTGAAAGGCGTGAACTTCGCCAGCGACAGTGCGGTGCTTTCGCCTGGTGCCAAGGTCATCCTGTCCGAAGTGGTCGGAACCCTTGCCCAGTACGAAGACATCAATATCGAAGTACGCGGTCACACGGACCATCGGAACACCTATGAGTACAACATGGATCTTTCGAAGAACCGTGCCGCGGCCGTGAAGAGCTACCTGGTGGAAAAGGGTATCGATTCCGCCCGCATCACAACCATGGGCTTCGGTGAGCGCAGGCCCATCGCGACCAACGACACACCGGAAGGCATGGCGCAGAACCGTCGCGCGGAACTCAAGATCAAAGACTAGCTCTGGCTAGCATTTCGTAGTTAAGACGGGGAAGGGTTGAGCCCTTCCCCGCTTTCTTTTCCCGCGTTGTCCAGCTTGGCGCCTAGCCTCCCCCTTATTGCTCCACGATGCCTGTGGCCACTCCTCCTAGTCCTTGTGAGGCGGCCGATAATTGCCTATATGCCACCATCATCCCCCGTCGAGCGGAATTAGGGGGAGTGGTCACAAGCATCGATCTATGTTAAAATGAAGCATCCTCAATCGACCATCCACTCGGGCGGGTACCTGTAGGCAGGACCCAGGATGGTCATGTCACATTGCAAATGGGAGTCCCCATGCCCAAGGTCAGCCAACTACTGATTGGTTTCCTGCTACTCGCATTCTTCAGCAATCCACTTTTAGCCGAGTTCAACGATGAGGATCCTTCCGAGGTTCTGCATCGTGAACTCATGCAGCATCGTCAGCGAGAAGCTGAGGCCAAAGAAATCGCCGCCAAGAGGCTGCTCGAAATGGAATCGGATCGCAGCTTCAACCAGGAACAGTTCGACGTCCTCCACTACGACCTGGATATCGACCTGGATCCGGACACACACATACTATCCGGCACCTTGGCGTCCACATTGCAGGTGATTGGCGATCCCATTTCCACCATCGAGTTCAATCTCAAATACAACATGAGTGTGATCGGCGCGATGATCGGCGCTGCGGCAACGACTTGGTCACACGCCAGCAGCATGCTCACCATCGACCTGGATCGCGTGTACAACAATGGTGAGACGCTAACACTCAGTGTTGACTACAGCGGCAATCCTTCCGGTGGTGCCTTCGGCTGGGACAGCCATGGCGGACAGGATATGATCTGGACCCTCAGTGAACCCTACGGTGCTCGCGAATGGTGGCCCTGCAAAGACCTGAACACCGACAAGGCCGACTCCATGGACATCCGCGTGACGGTGCCCGACAACCTCATCGTCGCCTCCAACGGACTGCTCATATCCGATGTGGACAACGGAACTACGCGCACCTTCCATTGGAAGACGAATTATCCCATCGTGACCTATCTGGTTTCGCTGGCAATTCACCCCTACACCGTTTACTCCGATTGGTACACGCCCCTGGCCGGCGGCGACCCCATGGAAGTGGCCTTCTACATCTTCCCCGACTGGGTTGGCGGCGTGGAGGAAAACTACGCCAAGACCGTCCCCATGCTTGAAGTCTTCGCTGAAGGCTTCGGCGAGTATCCATTCGTTGAGGAGAAGTACGGCATGGCCAGCTTCACCTGGGGCGGCGGCATGGAACACCAGACCATCACCAGCATGGGTGGTTGGTGGGAAGATGTGGTCTCCCACGAGGCGGGTCACCAGTGGTTCGGCGATTACATCACCTGTGACGACTTCAGTCACATCTGGCTCAATGAAGGCTTCGCCACGTGGTGCGAGGCTTATTGGAAAGAACAGACCGAGGGATTCTCTGTCTATCAGGATTACATGGACGGCGCGGCCTACATGGGGGCTGGCACGATTATCATTGAAGACCCCTACACCGAAAATATCTTCGATGGGAATCTCAGCTACAACAAGGCCTCGTGGATCCCTCACATGCTGCGTGGAATGATGGGCGACGAAGACTTCTTCGCGGGGCTCACCCTTTACCAAGAGCAGTACGGTCACGACAGCGCCACCACCGAAGAATTCCGCGATGTGATGGAAACGGTCTCGGGCCTTGAGCTGGATCAGTTCTTCACCCAGTGGATCTACGGCGAGTACTTCCCGATTTACGAGTACAACTGGAGCGTTACACGCGACGGCATCGTGACCCTGGACGTGGATCAGATTCAGACCAACACCGGGCTCTTTACCATGCCCATTCGCATTCGCGTGAACACCGATCAGGGACCGCAGGAGTTCACCGTACAGAACAGCCTGGCCTCCGAAAGCTACGAGCTAGCGGTAGTGGGCACGGTGGAAAGCGTTCTGCTCGATCCCGACAAGTGGATTCTCCGTCAGGTCCGCACCACGGTTTCCAACCCCACATTCGACTCGGGCGTCTTGCTTGTGAACGGTGTGGACTGGGGAACCTACTATCCCGAAATACAGAATGCCTATGAAGCCAAGGCTTTCTGGGGTGAGACCCTCATCGATTTCTGGGACAACTTCTCAGAGCCTTCCGGCGGATACCCCAGCACGCTTCCCGCACCCTTGGGACACGGAGCCGTGACCGCTGACATCATCGGTACCTATTCCACGGTGATCTGGGTGGGGAATCACTACAACGGCGATCTGGCCGATTGGCAGGAAACGCCCATCGCCTCCTACCTTGAAGTGGGCGGCAATGTCATACTCTTGTCGCGCCGCGGATCGTCTTTCCTGGGCGGCGAGCTCAGCGATCACCTGGGCATCACCTGGGCCGAAACCTCGGAGTCCCTCGGCAACTGCATGTCCAACTATCTTGGATTGGTGAACATTGCCTTCACGGGCAGTCAGAGCTGGAACGACGTGTTCTACACGAACGTCGGTCCCAACAGCACTCTGCTCTTCAAGGACACCAGCGGCTTCTCCGTGGATCGCGGCACCGGCGTGCACGCACAGCCTTCCGGCGGCGGGACACATCGCCCTGAAGGCGCGCAGATGGTCTACCTTGCGGGACGCCCCTATCGCATGGATCACGCCTCGTTGCGTTCTAACGTCGAGTACATACTCGAGAACTTCTTCGGCGAGCCCTGGAATCCCACGAGCGTGGGCGATGATCAAGCGTCCACTCTACCCATGCTCAAGGGGAACTTCCCCAATCCCTTCAACCCCAAGACCGAGATCAGTTTCTCGCTTCCCGATGCAGCTAGCGTTGAATTGGCCGTCTATGACACGGCCGGTCGCTTAGTGCGCGCTCTGGTCATGGGCGAGCACGATGCGGGTGTACACGTGTACAGTTGGGATGGTCGGAATGAGGCCGGAGTACTGCTTTCCTCAGGAATCTACTTTGCCAACTTGAAGGCGGGCGGTTTGAGCCTGAATCAGAAGATGGTATTGCTCAAATAATTTCCTCAGCCGAAACGAAAAGAACCCTCCTCGTTACCTGGGGAGGGTTCTTCTTTAATTGTGGATACGCTTATCTCAGGACGCGGCCGCACCGGATCCTAGTTTGACCAAGCCTACAATCAGAGCGATGAGGGCCAATGGCCAGGCGAAGATCAGCAGGAAGATCGGCAGGACCACACCCAACATGGGAAGCAGCACAAGCAGAAGCAGCAGACTCACGGCCACTCCGATAATTCCGCGGAAAATCCAGCAGACCAAATGGAGGGGCAGTAGGATCAGCTTGAATACCAGTCCCAATATGGTGAGTAGCAAACCGCCGAAGAGCATGAGTGCCAGTAAGCCGACAAGAAGTAGGGCGAGTTCGAACATGGAAATCCTCCGAAAGAGTGAACGGCGGGATGATTATTGCCGCCCTTTAAATTCGCAGTGGCGAGCTCAAAGTTTCCGGTTTGAAGTTAAAAAATAGTAACAAGCTGATATTGTTAAAGTTAGAGGGAAATGTCTCCCCGGGTGCACACTAATCAAATGAGAATCGAGTGCACCCGGGTGGACAAAGAAGGCTAATCGCGCCGGCCATTTTCCAAGCGCGCCGCGCGCTGAATGAGATCGTGGAGCTCAGCCAGATCTTCATCCTGCGGATACTCCACGCGCAGACCCTTGGCCAGGTCGATCAGCGCATCGAAGCTTCCATCCTTGGCCCAATAACTTCCGCGCAGGATTTCCGCGAACTCGGCGACCATGGCATCCAACTGCAGATTGTAATCCGCACGAACAAAACTGATCTGAAAAGCAGCGAGTTCGATGGCCTTGCTTAACTCCTCGACCTCACCGGCGTCCTCACTATGCTTGGGATGCTCATAGCGAATGTGGACGCGGCCAAGTTTTTTCTCGGGACTGTGGCGACGGTTGCTACGACTTTGAATCGCTGCATCCGATAGTTTGATCTCGTAAAGCGCCGTGGACTGATGACCGGATCCCAACTCGCCGGCATCCACATCGTCGTTGCGGAAATCCTCGTCGGCAATGTCGCGGTTCTCGTAGCCGATCAATCGCCAGCGCAGCACGTATTCAGGATCGAACTCCACCTGGATCTTTGCGTCACGCGCGACGGTCTGCAACGTAGCGCTGAGATTTTCGCGGAAGACGCGTGTGGCTTCATCGATTTCATCGACGTAGTAGTAGTTGCCGTCGCCCTTGTCGGCGAGTTTCTCCATGAGCACATCGTTGTAATTGCCCATGCCGAAACCGATGGTCGAAAGAGCCACGCCGCGATCCGATTCAAGCCGCACACGACTCAAGATCTTCTCGGCCTGGGTCTCACCGGTATTGGCCACACCATCGGAGCAGAGGATCAGCCGGGTGTTGGTATCGTCGGTATCGAGCTTGGAGGCCATTTCATAGCCCAACCACAATCCCTCTTCGGCATTGGTGCTGCCGTTGGAGTGTAGGGAATTCAAAGCCCGCTCAATTCGCCGGCGATCTTCCACCGCCGTAGGACGAAGAACCACGCGACCGTGGGATCCATACTCCACGATGCCCACCGTGTCGGAATCTTCCAGCTCGTCCAAGAGAATCATTAGAGCTTGCTTCACAAGGTCCAGACGATCCTCACGAGACATGGAACCGGAAGTGTCCACGACGAAGATGAGGTTTGCCGGCTTACGTTCACGCTGAGTGATCTCGCGCGTTTGCACACCCACACGCAGCAGATGGTACCCCTCACCGTAGGGTGAAGGTGCGCCATCGACGCTCAGGCAGAAGGTCTCATCTTCGCAGCTCTCATAACCCTGATCGAAGAAGTTGATGAACTCTTCAACTCGCACGGCATCCTTCGGCGGCAGTTCACCGCGATCAAGGTAGCTTCGCGTGAGTGTGTAGGAAGCGTTGTCCACGTCGAGAGCGAAAGTGGATAGCGCATCTTCATCGGTCATCACGAAGGGATTGGTGCCATAATTATTGAAATACATGGCGTCGAATGCCTCTCCATTAGGATTGTTGTACCAAGGTGGAATCCAGCAGCGCATTCTGCGTCGAGAATGATAACGCTCGTCACGGTAACTCCCGCTAATGGGATCCCACACCGGTGCGCCATTGATATCAAACCTGGCTTCACCCGATCGGCCTCCCCCATAGTGAAAGGTTAGGGTTGAATTTGGAATTCCTGCCTGAAGTGCTTTGGCTTCTTCCACGTTGTCCACGGCGAAGTTATTTAGATTATCGCTCCTGACTTTCCTTTCCGTACACCCCACATCGACAAGGGCCGGCATGCTCTCAACCTCGATCGTATCGACTACCAAACTGACCGATTGCTTCATGGCGAACTGCAGACTGTCTGCGTAGCCCTCCCAAACCTTGATACCCTCAGCCAGAACATTTTCGTAGCCCATGTACAGGCATTTGATCGTGTAGGTAGCGGCAGGAAGCAGCAGTTCGAACCTGCCGTCTTCAAGGGTCATTGTGCCAAAATCCGTTCCAAGCACAATCACATTGGCGTAGGGAAGGGGAGCACCGGTTTCGCTATCCATGACCATTCCTGTAATGGCTCCAAGACCCTGCCTCACTTCAACTCTTTCAGCACGAGAAGCAGTCGACTTCACAAAGAACTCCTCCACCGGCACGGGATCCACCTTGATCTCGGCCAATGTGGGCACCGCTTCAGCGTCGCTAGCGAAGACTTCCAGGTTGATATTCGGTGCTTTTTCATGCAAGGCCTCAGCACCCGCGGCATCCCGGTGAGCCGTCTCCGGAGGGGCAACGGTGGAGAATTGTTCCGACTCCACCGGGGCCGCGGATTTTGCTGCGGCCATGTTCTCACTGGGCACCGGCACCTTGTGGAGCCTGTCCATGTTGGATTCTGGACGCCAAAGGATCGCCACCAGGAGCGCGACCAAGACCACGGCACTGGAGTATCCCCATCGGCGCCAAACGAGTGTACGGCGTTGTGCGCGCAAATCTTCGGGCTCATTGATTCGGCGCCAGACAAATTCCTTCTCGCCCCCGGTCAATTTGTGACGGTGTGGTTCGAAGAGTTTCTTCATGACCGCATTCCTTCCGTTCCATCAGCAAGTTCCCCGTATTCCGACCCTTCCAGTTTCTTGCGCAAAACCTCTCCGGCCCGATGGTAATGCACCCGCGCCGTAGCCTCTGCACAACCCAGCTCTTCGCCCAATTCCTTGAAGGACAATCCTTCCAACTCGCGCAGCAACATGGCCGCCCTTTGCTTGGGCGAAATAGAGTTGATCGCTTCTTGGAGGGCATCCTGCTCGGAACGGAAGCTTGGCTCGGGGCCCAGATCGGTTTCACTCGGTGCCTCGGCAATGAAGCCAAGATGCTTTCTCGCGCGACGCGCCAAGCTCCTTCGCCAGTCCAGGGTTTTATGCAAGGCGATGCTACGAAGCCAACCGTGCAAGGAGCCATCGCCGCGGAAATTTTCAACGGCCTTCATGGCCGTGACGAAAGTTTCCTGCAACAGGTCCTTTGCGGCTTCTCGATCGCCGGTCTGGTAGCAAAGGAAGTTAAAAAGGGAGTCGGAACTGGCGTCGTAGATTTCTCGCCAGGCACTTTGATCACCGCCCGCGGCTCTACTTGCCAGGTCCAGGTCTTGTCGATGTTTCCGTTTCGCATTCACCGTCGCCTCTCCTCGGTTCACAACTATGACGTGGGATGCGGGAAACTCGTTTACGGCCTTGTGGAAGAATAATCCCCGGAATGGTTAGACCCAAGCAAAACCCCCACCCAGGGGGATGGGCAGGAGCGGCCAGCGGTCAGCGGCCAGCGGCCAGCGGCCAGCGGCCAGCGGTCTATGTCGCGTATTCCTTCAGGATTTCCCTTGCGATCACGATGCGCTGAACCTCGCTGGTGCCCTCGCCAATTTCGCAGAGTTTAGCATCACGGTAGTAACGCTCCACGTGATACTCACGCGAGTATCCGTATCCACCGTGAATCTGGATGGCGTGGCTGGCGCACCGGCTGGCCACCTCACTGGCATAGAGCTTGGCCATGGAGGCTTCCTTACCGAAGGGTCGGCCGGCGTCCTTGAGTCTTGCCGCGTGATAGACCAAGTGTCGCGCAGCCTGAATTTCGGTGGCCATATCAGCCAGCTTATTGCCGATGGACTGGAACTTCGAGATGGCCTTGCCGAATTGCTCACGCTCCTGAGAATAAACTGCGGCCTTGTCCAGAGATCCCTGCGCAATACCGAGCGCCATAGCGCCAATGGAAATGCGCCCGCCCTCAAGTGTCTTCATGAAGGTGGGGAAGCCGGTGTCCTTTTCGCCAAGCAGATTGGTCGCAGGAACCCGGCAATCCTCGAAGATCAGCTCACGAGTATCGCTGGCGCGAATGCCCAACTTGTTTTCCTTGCTGCCCAAGCTGTATCCGGGCGCATCGGTGGGAACCACGATGGCACTGATACCCTGGCTGCGCTGTGAGGCCGGATCGGTCCGCGCGGTAATGGTCACCAATCCCGCATGGGTTGCATTGGTGATGAACTGCTTCTGTCCGTTGATCACCCATTCGTCGCCATCGAGCAGGGCCGTGGTTTTTGTGGATCCGGAATCGCTGCCCGCGCCAGGCTCAGTCAGGCCGAAGGCACCCAGATACTCCCCCGCCGCGAGTTTGGGTAGCCATTCCTTCTTCTGCTCTTCCGTGCCGTTCATGAGAATCGGCCCGATACCCAGGCTCGTGGCCGCGGCCACGGAAATACCCGTGCTAGCGCATACACGGGACAACTCCTCAACCACCAGCGCATAGCTAAGGTAGTCCATGCCTCCGCCACCATACTCATGAGGAACGGTCATGCCGAGAATGCCGAGTTGGGCGAGCTTATCCATGGCGGCTTTGGGGAACTCCGCCTTCTCATCCAGCTCGATGGCCACCGGCTCAACTTCCTTCAAGGCGAAGTCGCGGATCATATCGCGAATCATCTTCTGTTCATCGTTGAGGTCAAAGTTGGTGACGATATCTCCCACGTCTTTCCCCTTTTCAAGTGTGACTTCGGTCATGGTCTATTTCACATCTCCCGCCTCATGCAGGAACCAGGCCGCAGCTTCTATTCCCTTGTGGAACTGTTCCAGATCGAACTTCTCATTGGGCGAATGCAGACGATCATCGGGCAGACCCACGCCCATCATAACGCAAGGCACGCCGAGCAGACTTTGGAAAGTCTCGGTAACCGGAACACTGCCTCCCCCTCGCACCAAAACCGGCATTTTCCCAAAGGCCTTATTGATGGCGCGAGCACCGGCCTTCACAAATGCGTTATCCGGCTCGGCCAGGAAGGGGTTGCCACCATGATGACGGATAAACTCCAGGCTCACGCCGGCCGGAGCCAACTCGCGAAGACGTTTTTCCAATAGGTCTGAAACCTCATCAGGATTCTGATCCGGCACCAGGCGACAGGAAATTTTTGCACCGGCTTCGGCGGGCAAAACCGTCTTGGCACCTTCGCCGGAGAAGCCGCCCCAGATTCCATTCACTTCCAATGTGGGACGCGCCCAGAGCCGTTCCAGAGTGGTGTATCCCGCCTCTCCTTCCAGTGCTTCGACTTCGAGATCCCTTTTGTATGACGCTTCCTCGTGGGGCAAACTTGCGAAGGCCTCGCGTTCGCGCCCCTCAAGCTCCCGGACCTTGTCGTAGAAACCGGGAATTGCGATGCGGCGATCCTCGTCGTGTAGCGCGGCGATCATGCGGGCAAGGACATCGGCCGGATTGGCTACCGCGCCGCCGAACTCGCCGCTGTGAAGATCACGGTTCGGACCCCGAACGATCACTTCCACATAGCTGAGCCCGCGAAGACCGTAGAGCATGCTGGGTATATCACGAGAAAAGAAACTAGTGTCGCTGACCACGACGGCATCGCAGGACAGCTTGTCGATATTGGCTTCGATGAAGGGTTTTAAATTGGGGCTACCCACTTCCTCTTCACCCTCAAGCAAAAACTTAAGATTCACAGGCAATCCACCGGTCTCGGCGAGAGTTTCTTGCGCGGCGAGGAGATGAATTAGCAACTGGCCTTTGTCATCGGAGCTGCCGCGAGCGAACACGGCACCCTCGCGCTCGCTGGGTTCGAAGGGAGGCGTGTCCCAAAGCTCGAGCGGATCCACCGGCTGCACGTCATAGTGCCCGTAAACCATAATGGTGGGCGCGCCTTCGGCCTCAAGATGCTCACCGTAAACAATGGAGTGGCCCGGCGTGGGAATGATCTCGCTGCGAATGCCGAGTTGCTGCATACGTGTCAGCAACCACTTGGCCGCCGTTTCCATGTCGTTTTTGTTTTCGGGATTGCTGCTGATGCTGGGAACGCGAAGGAGTTCATCCAGATCGCTGCGATGGGCTGAGGTCGACTGGCGAATGCGTTCGATGACCTTATCCATAGACCTTCTTTCGAGGATACATGGGACTCCGACAATTTAACACATGCGGAAGGGGAAATCAGCCCCGCTCCAATTCCTCCCAAGGTCGATCCACCGTGTAGGACACCTCCGCCCCGATCAAGACCACACTCCACACGAAGAAGAGCCACATCAGGAATGCAGGAATGACACCGAGGATGCCGTAAATAGTATCGAAGGTGGCGATTCGCTCCAGGTACTGGACGAAAATCCAGCGGGTGATCACATAGAGGATCGCCGCCACGATGGCGCCAATGAAAGCCGCGCGTTTTCGGACGGAGGTGTGCGGAAGAAGCAGGTATCCCAGACTCAAGCTGATGACAAGTAGCAGGAAAGGCACCAGGCCGGCGAAGAGCCATTCGAAGTGCCCATTGGCGGCCAGGGGTCCGAGAAGGGCCGACCGTGAAAGATTTTGGTTGAGCGTAACACTGGCGATAAACAGCAAGGGCGCGAAGATCACCGCGGCCCAAAAAGTGCCGAGCTTGTGCACCTGCCCTCGGCGATTTTCCACGTGCCAGATGTCGTTGAAGATCGATTCCACGCTCATCAGCATGCCCCAGGCCACGAAGAGGAAGAATGCCAGGCCGAAGAGCCCCATGGCTCCCGCGTTGCTGGCATAGCGTTCGATGGCTTCGGTGATGATGGTTTGGAATTCCGGGGTGGGAAGAAAGTAGCGGGATAGAAACTCCAGCACGCCGTCCAGGCTCCAGTCGTAGGGTCTGAGAAGCCAGGTGAGCAGGGCGGCTAGAGGAACAATGGAGAGCAAGGTGCCGAAGGCTAGGGAAGCGGCAGCTTGCCCGCATCGATCGCGGCGATACTCGTTCTTAAGGAACTTCGAATACTTCCAGCCCCGGGCCAGCCACTCTCTCAAGAGCTCACCTCCGCCAGTTTTCCACCCGACAAGGTATACCGACGATCGAAACGTGATTCAAGTTCGGCGGGAGGGCGACAGTCGGCCCAGAGAAATCCGCTTTTCGATGCGAATAGGTTTTCCGCGAAAACACGGGCATTTTCTGGATCCATGCCGGAGGTCGGTTCATCCAAAAAAAGAAAGTCGGGAGCTTGGGCCATGAGCGATGCCATGGCAAGACGCCTCATTTCCCCCGCCGACAGGCTGATGGGGTCGCGGTCTCGCAGATTGTCGGGAAGACCCAGGGCCGCCATCGCCTCGTTCACACGTCCCGTGAGGGCGTCGCCGGTGAGTCCCTGGCGGGAAGGGGCGAAGGCGATTTCATCCTCCACGGTTTCCGCGAAAAAAGTGCGCTCGGGATCTTGCAGTGCCAGGGCCGTCACCAGGCCAGGGCTTCGTTCAATCTTGCCGGAATCGGGATCGGCCAGATCGGCCAGGAGTAACAGCAGTGTGCTCTTCCCGCTGCCGTTTTCTCCCCTCAGCAACACTCGCTCGCCTCGATGTAACTCGAGATTCAATCCCGATAAGAGCGGCTGACCACCAGGCAGGGTCAAGTGAAGATCCTGCGTGCTGAGAATCACTTCAGTCGTGCTTGTAGGCAGTGTCACGGTTTTTTGGGGAGCAGCCTGCTCTTCGAATTCCTGCACTCGGGGCAGGTCGGGCGAAAAGTTAGATTGATAGACTTCCCGCGGCGGACCGGCCGCCACCAAACGCCCCTGGCGCAGCAGGATGATTCCATCGGCCACTAGAGCCCGCGCGGGGTCGCGGCTAATCTCCAAGAGCAGTCGCGGTGACTGGGTACGCCATTCATCCAGGAAGCCCAGACATTCGGCCCAACTGGATTCATCGAGATGCAGTTCAGGTTCATCGAGAATGAGAATTTCGCCGCCGAGTACCGATAGGGCGGCCAGTCCCAGGCGTCGCTTCTCACCTCCCGAAAGAGAGTGAGGATTGCGATGGGCAAATTTGAGCAAATTGAATCGACGAAGCGCTTCGTCCACACGCGCCCTGACACTGGCGGCTCCGGGCAATTCGCTGGGCTCACGAGCGCCGAGAGAAATTTCATCGCGCACGGTGGCTGCGGCAAGCTGAGAGTCGGGATCCTGAAAGAGCATGGCATGGGGAGGCGACGAGGCAAAACTCATGTTCCCCTCGCTGGGCTCGGTGAGTCCCGCCAGAATTCGCGCCAGGCTGGTCTTCCCAGCTCCGCTGGACCCCCAAATGAGCCAGTGTTCACCGCGCTTCAATTTCAGATTGATGTCTGCCAGTAGCGGGTGACCGCCCCGGCTCAAGCCTATACCCCGCGCTTCGATAAGATGCTCATCGCCCACGCGGATCATCCTCGGCGGATAGCTCCTCCAAACGCTTGGCGGCCTCACGCCCCCAAACGCTGTCGGCATCCCGGCGCAGGTATTCCCGCCAAGCGTCGGCGGCCTGGCTCTCCTTGCCCTGTCGCAAATAGGTTTCGGCCAGGGAAAACAGCGAAGTCAGTCGGCCGTCCTCAGACCAGCTCTGGCGGAAAGCTTTCTCGGCTCGCCGGTAGTTTTCCTGATCGAAAAGCACGGTGCCCATAGCGTAGAGATACTCGGAATTCTTGGGACGTATTTTCAACGCCCGATCAAGCGCCTCTCTTGCCTGATCCAAGTCCCCCACCCGGCGATACAGGACGCCCAGGCGCGCGTGGGCCTCGGCGAAATATGCATCGGCTTCCACTGCGTCGCGCAGACGTCCGATGGCGTCCAGATACTCGCCCTCACGCGCAAGCTCCAGACCTTCGTTTACGAGAATCGCAGCCGGTGAAGGTGGCGGCGGCGGTTCTACTTCCTTCTCTCCCGCCGGAGGAATCTTCGGGGTGCAGGCAGTGACAAGCAGAATCATCCAAAGCCATTTCTTCACGCGCGCGCTCCCTTCTCACGAACCTTGCGCCATGAGGCACCTGCGGCGGCTTCCACTTCCAAAAGCGGCAGTCCTTTCTCTCGGGCCAAACGTGCGCAGTCTTCATATTCAGGCGATGCCTTCTCGCCGCCGCCGGGAAGCTCGGCCACCTTCATGCGCACATCTCCGTAAGGGGTCGATACGGTTTCCATGCGCCTGGGAAGAATCCAGCGGTCTTCACTCTGGATGCGCAGACCAAGGGTGGTTCCTTCCCTGAAGATCAGGCGCGCCAACTCATCCAGTTGGGAAGCGTGGCAGAGCACCTCCAGGCCCAAACCCGGGCGACCTTTTTTCATCTGCAGTGGGCGGAAGTTGGCATCCAATGCGCCCTCTTCCAGAAGCCGGGTCAGGAGATGGGCGGATTCCTCGGCGGTGATGTCATCCATGGCGCAGCGAATGACCTTCACACTATCACGCTCGCCCGCGAAGTTTTCTGCGGATTCTGCAAGCGTGAGGCGCAGCAGGTTCGGCCTGCCCACGGGATCTCGGCGGCCGGCACCATAGCCCGTGCGAATCGGCCGATAGGATTGATCACTCTCTTCACCCTCGCAGGCTCCGGCGAGAATGGCCGCCCCTGTGGGCGTTACGTTCTCACTGGCCATCCCGGAATCACGAAAGGTGAATCCCGCCAGCAATTCCAGGGTCGCCGGCGCGGGCAGGGGCAAAACCCCGTGCTCCGTCTTCACCGTTCCCCGGCCCACGGCAAGATCGCGCAAGTGAAGTCGGCCGACATCCAGGCGATAGAGACCCAAGGCGACGCCCACCAGATCTACAAGGGTGTCCATGGCACCGATCTCGTGGAAGTGGACTTCCTCGAGGGATACCCCATGAAGACGTGCCTCGGCGCGGCCCAGCAGTTCAAAGAAACGGCGGGAAAGGGTGGCCACGGGATCGGGTAACTGAAGACTGTCGACAAGTTCCAAACACTCGGTCAAGCCACGTCGCGGCTGGTTCTCGGGCAGCTTCAACTGCAGCAAACGGCCGCGAAGTCCTGCACGTCGGGTTTCTTCTGAGGCAACTTCCACCTGGAAACCGGCTTCTTGAAAAATCTTGCCAAGGTCACCCAGTTCAAAGCCCAGGTCTGCCAGCGCTGATAGAAACATGTCGCCGGACAGGCCGGCGGGAGCGTCCACCAGAAGCAGTTGAGATGCGGTCCAGGGCAGTTTTGAGGAGTTACTCATGCTCCCGCCTCCTTGGCCGTCTCGCCCAAGGCGCGAGCGAATCGTGCGGCGGAAAGTCCCGCTCCGAATCCATTGTCGATGTTCACCACGGTCACTCCCGGCGCACAGGAATTGAGCATGCCGAGCAGCGCGGCCAATCCTTCGAAGGCGGCGCCGTATCCCACGCTGGTGGGTACGGCCACCACGGGGCAGGAAACCAATCCGCCGACCAAACTGGCCAAGGCGCCTTCCATCCCCGCCACGACCACCATGGCATCGGCCCATCTCAGAAGATCACTGAAGGCCGTTAGGCGATGCACTCCGGCCACACCGACGTCGTAGAGAGTTTCCACGTGAACTCCGGCCAGGCGCGCGGTCCAGACGGCTTCCTCCGCCACGGGCATGTCGCTGGTTCCGGCAGACAGCACCAGCACACGGCCGCGGCATTCGTCGCGCGAGGGTACTCGCTTGTGGAAGACTCGCGCGGCTTCTTCGTACTGAAGATCTTCCACCAAGGCGGCAGCGGCTTTGAATTGCTCGGGGCTACAGCGAGTTGCCAGGATGCGGCCGCCTCGCAGATCCATGGCCTCGGCGATTTCGGCCACCTGCTCGGGCGTCTTTCCCTCGGCGAAGATCACTTCGGGAAAACCGGTGCGGAGTTCGCGGTGGTGATCCACCTTAGCCGAGGGAAGATTCTCGAAGCCCAGGTTCGACAACTCGCTCAGGCCTTCTTCAACGCTTAACCGGCCGGTGGCCACATCCTGCAATATTTCCGCAATGCGTTTCTTGGTCACGGGCCCTCCTGCCGCGCCAGCCAATCCAGGAGGATGCCCTCCACGGCGGCGTAGCTCTCTTCGATGAACAGACTCGCGCGAAGTTCCGACGCGCCGGGAAGTCCTTTGAGGTACTGACTCACCTGTTTGCGAAATTCCACCACTGCGCGCTTCTCGCCGAACATCTCGACCTTGGCGGCCAGGTGCTCCACGACAAGGTGGATACGCTCGCGGAAGCCCGGGGCTTCCCAGCTATCTCCGCGGCGATGGGCTTCGATTTCACCGAAAATCCAAGGGTTGCCGATGCAGCCGCGGCCAACCAGCACGGTATCCACGCCGGTTTCATCGATCATACGCTGATAGCTGGCCGCATCGACCACATCGCCATTGCCCACGATGGGAATGTCCACTGCTTGGCGCGTTTCACGAATGATTCCCAGGTCGGCCTCGCCCTTGAAAAACTGTGTGCGACTGCGACCATGAACGGTGACGAAGGCCAGCCCCGCTCGCTGGGCCATTTCGGCGGCCTCAGGTGCGTTCAGGTGCTGTTCATCCCAGCCTGCGCGAATCTTCATGCTCACGGGCAGATCGATGGCCTCGTCCACGGCGCGGACGATTTCCTCCATGAGAGGCAGATTCTTCATGCAGGCCGATCCGCCGCCGCTTTTCACGATTTTCTTAACAGGGCAGCCGAAATTGATGTCGATGAAATCGGGGCCCAGTTCGGCCGCTCGCCGGGCCGATTCGGCCATGGCCCCGGGATCGGCGCCGAAAAGCTGAATACCCAGGGGACGCTCCTCCTCGCCGAAGGAGGCCATCTTCAGGGTTTTTTCGTTGCCGCGGCTCCAGCCTTCACTAGAAAGCAGCTCGGTGGTCACATAGAGCGATCCCATGCTTCGGCAAATTCGCCGGAAGGGATGATCGGTGATACCCGCCATGGGAGCGCAGGCGGCTCCACCGCCGCGCAGCAGCGATCTGAGGGCCTCGATGCGTTTTTCTTTGTTCGGGAATTCGTTCATGGCTTCGGCCTTGGATGGCGCGGGATTTCGTTTACCCACGCAAGTTCGAGCACTATACTCTCGCTTCCCAGGGGAAGCAAGCAAGGCGGAGGCACATGAACCGAACTACCTGGATCGAAATATCGCGATCCAGCCTTCTTAACAACTATCGCATCTTCAAGGATTTGGCCTCCTCGGCTCAGCTCCTGCCCGTTCTTAAGTCCAATGCCTATGGGCACGGATTGATCGAGGTCTCGTCCCTTCTCATCGAAGCGGGCCAGCGCTGGTTCGGGGTGCACACGGCGGAAGAAGCTCTCGCGCTTCGGGACATGAACCCAAACCGTGAACTGAGAACTCTGATTCTGTCATGGGTTCCACCCGAGATGCTGCCGGAGCTTCTGAGGGTCGGCGCTCGCTTCACGGTCATCGACATGGAAAGCCTGGAGGAACTGGAGACTGGTGGCCGGAGACTGGGGACTCAAGTACCCATCCACCTGAAAGTGGAAACCGGCGTGAACCGCCAAGGGTTTTCCGAGAACCAGATCGAGGATCTCGTCGCAAGACTGCAGACTTGTGAGCAGCTCCGCGTGGAGGGCGTGCACAGCCACTTCGCCAATATCGAAGACAGCACCGATCACAGCTATGCCCTCAAGCAGATGGGCCGTTTCGAGGACGTACTTGCTCGACTTCGTGCCGGGGGTGTGAAGCCGGAAATGATCCACCAATCCTGTTCGGCGGCCGGCATTCTGTTTCCCGAAACCCGCGGCGACCTGCTGCGCGTGGGTGTTTCCCTCTATGGTCACTGGCCCAGTCGCGAAACCCTGGTAAGCGCGCGTGCCGAAGGTCGGAATAATCTCGATCTGAAACCCGTGATGAACTGGAAGGCGCGAATCATCCAGGTGAAGGATGTGCCCGCTGGAAGCTACGTGGGCTACGGCTGTAGTTGGAAGGCCGAAGCGCCCACACGTCTAGGTGTGCTGCCGGTGGGTTATGCCGATGGCTACGATCGTGGTCTAGGCGGCGCCTGGGTGTTGGTGAAAGGCAAACGTGCGCCGGTGCGGGGCCGCATCATGATGAATCTGACCCTCGTGGATCTCAGCCACATACCCGAAGCGAGCCGCGGGGATGAAGCCGTTCTCATCGGTAGGCAAAATGACGAGGAGATAAGCGCCGAGACCTTGGCCGGCCTGACCGGAACCATCAATTACGAGATTCTGGCTCGCATCGCCGCCCATGTTCATCGACAGGTGGCGGACTAGACAGTTCGATCTGCTTGCGCGGCAACTTGGCCAATTCCCCCGACACGATCATCTGCATGAGATGACGCTCTACGTCGCGCAAATGCTCGAAGTGAATGTGCTCCACACCTTCGCGCTCAAGCTTGCGATGCAGACCGTTGCGCGCGAAAGCCAGATCGGCCTCGATGCAGCTGCAGAAATCGTGCTCCTTATCTCCCACGAAGATCAGCGGGGCATCCGGGCGACGGAAACGGCGCAGGTGATACACGTTGCAGCTGGGGCAGAGGCTGCACCCCAAGACATTGAAGTGCGGGAAGCTCAGGCGGATGGTGAAGGGCTCCACGTCGAGCTTGTTGGCGAAGACGGGAACGCCGTTGAGGCCCTGCCGGCGAAGGATGGTCTCCACGATGCGGCCCAGGCGTTGGGTGGCCACGCCGAAGAGGATCTTCCTCTCGGAGACGAAATCGTAGAAATCCATGAAGTAGGGATCCACGGACTGGCTGCGGATGTAGTCATCCACCATGTCCATGTCGAGGGTTTCGAAGGCGGAGGAACAGGAGCCCGATTCCTTCCATTCCTTCCAGGCTCGGAAGGCCAGCTCATTGGCCGCATGCTCGTCTTCGCGCAGAGCGAGGACGCCGGCATCGGCATCAATTATGAGTGTGGCCTCGTACATCCTTCGCCTCCGGGCGGCTGCCGCCGCCGGAAGCGGGGAGCCTAGTCTTCTTCCATTTCCTCGACGGAAGCCAACAGTCGGTCCACCGTGAGATTTTCGCGGAGCAGTTTCAGGGCTTCCTGAAGGGGAAGGTCCTTCTCCAGGGTGGATCGGTAGGCCTCGGCGGCGCCGAACTGGTTGTAGAAAAGTTCGCGCCGGATGGCCATGGACAGATAGTCGCGCTCTTCCTCGAACTGCTCCGTCTCATATTCGATTTCGCGCCCGGCCAGGAATTCCTCGAATCGATCCAGGATCGCATCGTCAGCAACGAAGTCGGGACCGATCCGTTCTTCCGCAGCCAGCTCCACTGCGAAATTAAAGAAGGCAGCCCTTCGTTCCAGATCAAGGGCTAGGTCCGAGAATTCCTCCGACTCAACGATGACGTCGGGCATAATTCCGCCGCCTCCGCGCACCGTGCGATTCAGGCGCATGGTGGCGTAAGGGGGTAATTCCTCTTGAGGTACGGAGCTGATGTCTTCCCAGGTAAGGGTGTCGTTCTCGGCATCGCTGAACTTGTGATTATATTCGTCGCGATGAATGCAGCGGCCGCTGGGCGTGTAATATTTGGCGGTGGTGAGCTTCAGGGCCTCGGTTTCCGACAGCGGGAAAATGCTCTGAACGCTTCCCTTCCCGAAGGAATTGCGTCCCACCACGAGGGCGCGATCCCAGTCCTGTACGGCACCTGCCACGATTTCACTGGCGCTGGCCGAGCCCTCGTTGATGAGAATGACCACCGGATAATCTCCCGCCACATACTTGCCGCCGCGGGCGTAGAGTTCCTGGCCAAGCACGCCGTCGCGATGACGCGTGCTCACGATGAGCTGACCGGATTCCAGGAAGAATTCGCTGACCTCGCGGGCCGCATCGAGCAGTCCGCCGGGATTGTTGCGCAGATCGACGATAAGGCCTTCGATACCGCCTTCTTCCAGCTTATTCACGGCGTCATTCAGTTCGTCGGCCGTCTTCTCGCCGAAACTGCTGATTCGCACGTAACCCACCGATTCGTCGAGTTTGAACGAATAGGGCACGCTGGTCACGGTGATGATGTCGCGTGTAATGGTGTAGGGCACCAATTCATCTTCACCAAAGCGGCGAATGCCGATGGTAACGTCGCTGCCCTTTTTGCCGCGCAGCTTGTCCACCGCGTCCTGGATTTTCCAACCCTCGGTATTCTCGCCTTCGATTTCCTCGATGCGATCTCCGCCGCGAATGCCCAGGCGCGCTGCGGGAGTATCTTCAATGGGACTGATCACCGTGGGGAAATCGTCACGCAATCCGATGACGATTCCCAAGCCGCCGAACTCCTGTTTGGAGCGGGTCATGAGATCGTCGTAACGATCTTCCTCGAGCACCGCGCTGAACGCGTCGAGTTCCTCGACCATGGCCTCGATGGCCTTGTCGATGAGCAGATCGCTGTCCACGTCTTCCACGTAGGCGGTGAGGATGCGCTGATAGGCCAGCGTGAAGCGTTCCAGATCCTTATAGGCTTCGTTGCTACCGCGTCCACGCGGGTAGCCGAAAGCCAGGCCCGCGGCAAGAAGTGCGGCAACAAAGAGGGTGCCTGTGATCAATCGCTTTTTCATGGGAATCTCCGGTCGATTTTACTGAAAGCTGGCTGGAATGATAGACAAGCGCAGCGGTCCCGGCAAGGCTAAGCGGATTACGGTTTGCGCGCCAGAAGGTTCCGCAAAGCGGTCAAAGCCAGTTCGGCAACCTTCTCTTCCGATTCCGTGGCATCAAGAAGCACGAAGCGTTCCGGGGATCTTTTGGCGGCATCCAGGTAGGCCGCGCGTACTCGGCGATGGAAACTGGATCCCTCCCTTTCAATCCGATCACCATTCTCGCGATCCTCATCTGAAACTCCGGGTCCCCGGGCAAGGCCCAGGTCGGGATCCAAATCGAGAAGCAGGGTCAGGTCGGGTAAGGTGTCTTCCACAGCTTCGTGGTTGAAACGGTCGACCAGTTCGAAACCCAGTTCCCGGCCGCCGCCCTGATAGGCCACGCTGGCATCCAGGAACCGATCGGAAAGTACAGCCCCTCCGCGCTCAAGCACCGGACGTATCTCCTCCACCACGTTTTGTCGACGAGAAGCGAGATAGAGGAAGAGCTCCGTGCGCGCATCCATGGCCCGGCATTCGGGGTCCAACAGAATGTCGCGGATGCGCTCGGCGATGGGCGGCCCACCCGGCTCGCGGGTTTCGCAGACTTCGTAGCCTTCCCTTATCAGGAATTCCCGTAGATGCACCATGAGGGTGCTCTTGCCGCTTCCCTCACCGCCCTCGAGGCTGATGAAAATTCCGCTTCCCGAGTGGCCGGGCTTAGGACTCATGATTGCGGATGAGCACGTGAACTATGCGCTGCATGGTTGTGAACCAGGTGAAGATGGCCAGAAGCACGAGCACCCAATCCAAGGTGCTGCGGCCGAGGGGCGTCCAGGAATTCAGAAGCAGGGCTAGAATGAGCAGGATCACGCGTTCGGGTCTTTCCAGCAAACCCACCTTGGCGCTGAGTCCTAGACCCTCGGCGCGAGCGCGCGCGTAGCTGGTCATGAGCGAACCGGTGAGGGCCAGGAAGATCCAGGCCTGGAAGGCCACATTGCCCTGGTAGAAAATGATCAGACCAAAGAAGACGGCGATCTCGCTGATGCGATCGAGTGTGGAATCCAGAAATGCGCCGCGCACGGTGGACTTGCCTCCGCGCCGCGCCATGCTGCCGTCGAGAATGTCGCATAGGCCACCGGCCAACAGCAGGAAGCCCGCACTGATCAGACGCCCCCGAATGACAGCAAGCCCTGCACCGACAGATAGCACCATACCCGTCATGGTCAAGGCGTTGGGAGTCAGGCCCATGCGCAGAAGCAATTCCGCCAGGGGCTCCAAGGGGCGACGTCCTAATTGCTGGACGCGATCTTTGAACATTCGTCCTCCTCGTAAGCCGCGAGGCTAATCGCCCCCGTACCGGAAGTCAAGATTCGGGACCCACCAGCAGTACGATCTCACCCTTCACCGGTTTCTCGGCCAAACGCGCAGCCACTTCCTCGGCGCTGCCGCGAATGGCCTCTTCGTGTCGCTTGCTGATCTCTCGAACCAGGGCCACGGGACGCTGAGGGTAGAGCTCGGCCAGCATGGCGGTGCTTTTCCCAATGCGATGAGGTGACTCATAGTAGATGACTGTCCGGCCCTCTTCGGCCAGAGCCTCGAAGCCCCGACGGAGCGCGCCCTGCTTGCGGGGAAGGAATCCCTCGAAAACGAAGCGGTCAGAGGGCAATCCACTGATCACCAGAGCCGGAATCAGGGCCGTGGGGCCGGGAAGTGCTTCCACCTGATGCCCTCCGGCCAGGGCCGCTCGCACGGCCCGAAATCCCGGGTCGCTAATGCCTGGCGTACCGGCATCGCTTACCAGGGCCACGGTTTTACCTTCATCCAGCAGGCCTGCGATGCGTTCGCTTTGCCGGGCCTCGTTGTGTTCGTGGAAACTCATGAAGGGCGCCTTGATTTCAAAGTGCGCCAGCAAGCGGCCGGAATGCCGGGTGTCTTCGGCGGCCACGATATCTGCCTCTTTGAGCTCGCGAAGAGCCCGCAGAGTTATGTCTTCCAGGTTGCCCAGAGGTGTCGGTACAAGAACCAGGCGTCCGGCCATTATTGACCAGCCTGATCGCTTGAGGGAAGCGCGGCGATGAGAGGCATGCGGCGTTTGAAGCCCGACTTGTCATTCAGCTCTCGGACACGGCGAACGAAGGCTTCATCGAATCCGACCTCTACGCACTCGGCATCGGATCGACCCTGGCTGAACATCAGATGCAGGAGAGGATCCACCACATCATAGCTGAATCCCAGCTCATCTTCGTCGCTCTGCCCCGCCCAAAGATCCGCGCTGGGTGCCTTGTCGATGACTTCCTCGGGCACACCCAAAAGACGTGAAAGCTGCCGGACTTCGGTCTTGTAAAGCTCGCCGATGGGATTGATTGCGCAGGCCAGATCACCGAAGGCCGTTCCATAGCCCATACAAATCTCGCTCTTGTTGCTGGTGCCCAGAACCAGGGCTTCGCGCTCGGCCGAAAGATCGTAGAGGATGCTCATGCGCTCGCGAGCCATTTTGTTTCCACGGCGAAGGCTGCTGGCCTCGGTCTGGGATGTGAAATAGGCGTCCACCATGGGAGTAATTTCTCGGACGAGCAGTTCCACGCCCAACTCGCGGGCAACCAGTCTTGCATGTTCAAGGCTTTGAGGCGAACTGCTGCTGTAAGGCATGGCCACGCCAATCACGCGCTCGGGGCCCAGAGCTTCGGCGGCGAGGTAGCAGACAAGTGCCGAATCAAGGCCACCGGAAAGGCCCAAGATTCCACGCTCGAGACCCGTGCGCTCCAGCTCTCTTTTCAGGAACTCGAGCAGTGTCTTCCTCACCTGATTGTAGTCGGTGCTCTGGAAGGGATCGTTCGCCATGTTTCCTCCAAGCCGGCAGGCGGATAGATGCCTCAGTCTAGTGAAGCGAGTTGGGACTGGCAAGATATGCTGACCGCTGACCGCTGACCGCTGACCGCTGACCGCTGACCGCTGACCGCTGAC
>CAYTPZ010000036.1:0-20590 GCA_964440095.1 uncultured bacterium
GAGGATGGAAACAATATAGTCAATCGTGGCGCACAAAACAAGTGTTATCTATAATGTTAACAACGGGTTAGCGGGCACAAGGGGCACAGTTCTTGCCGCCGCAAACAGACAAAAAGTCCACCCGGGTGGACGCCGGAACAAGCCGCACTCGGCGCGAAAGCAAAGAGCCGAAGACGGTGAATCATGGCTCGCTGCTCACACGAAACCCGGAAGAGCCTTTCAGCAGAACCCTCCAAGCCCCCCCCCGCTGGAGGCGAAATAAAAACCCAATAATAACAACTAATTACAGGGGCGGAGAACTGCCATACTCGGCATATCCCTTGCGGTAGACCTTTGCGGGTGAGACTCCCTAATTCAGCCGTTCTTCGGGTCCATCCTCCGGCGGGCATCCGGTAAGCGCCTCAGCGCCCGTTCTGAGTGATTGCGGTTAGTGACTCGGAGCAGGCCGGATCCTTATGGGTCCGCCTTTTTTCTATTTTAAGAGATGAAGCAAAGAATCGGACTTGAACATCCCCAAGAGAGACACTATTCTGTGGCCGCTTTTCAGAAACTCCCTTTCCCAAATGAAATCATGGACCAACCCCAAAAACCTCTCGGAAAGATGAGGAATTGGGTTCGGAAACGATCGAGGGAATCAGCCTCGGCCTCTCTGGCCCACTTGGGATTAACCTATGCCCTGGCAGTGGTGGTTTACGGTCTCGGTGGGTGGTGGCTCGACAAACGTTTGGAAACGACACCTTGGTTCACTCTAGTAGGAGTAGCCTTGGGAGCCGTGGGGGGATTCATCTGGGTTTACCGGGAAGTGATGCGAGACAGCAGCGCATCGCAAGACGAGCAGGAAGAGAAAGGGAAGCCATGAGTGGCAATATCCGCATCTTCCTGGGAGGACTCGCCGCCATGGCGATTGTCTTCACGCTCCTGGCGCTTGCCATCGCCCCGAAATATGGGGAGGCGGCGCAGCCTGCGGCCCTGGCGGCCGTTTGGCTTGGAGCCCTCGCAGCGGCTTGGGGTTTTTTCCAATTGCGACGGTCGCTAGACAAGAGCAATTTAGATTTTCTGAAAGCGTTTTTTGGTGGATTGGCCCTACGTTTTACGGTGCTAGCTTTAGTGGGCCTCACTGTTTACTTTGCCACGCCATGGGACATCTACGTCTTCATGGTTAGCTTGGCCTTGACCTATCCGCTGTATCTGGGGTTTGAAGCCTGGAGAATCGGCGGAGAGACGACCGGGAAGCGGGGATCCTGAGAGGATCCACTGCAGCGAGGTTTGAATCTTGTTCTTCGCGAGCGGCACAAACCACGGTGGAGATGGGCATGAAGCGGTCGTCCAGGACGCCGCGCATGCTGCGGAGGATGCAGCCCACGCCGCAGTCGAGCATGGCGCCGAGCATGCAGCCGAGCACGCCAGCAGCGTCGACCCCATGTCTCACGTGGTCAATCACGACTACTGGGAGCTGACCCACAGCATCAAGGTCAACTTCCACGATTGGTTGGCGGCCAAGCTCCCCTTCCTCGAGCACAATCCCCTGGGCATCGATTTCACGCCTACCATGCACGTGCTCATGCTTTGGATCGCCGGCCTGGCGCTTTTCCTGATTCTTCGCAGCATCGCGAACAAAGAGAAGGGCATGGTGCCCACGGGGCGTCTGCGCAACTTCTTCGAATCCATCGTGGTCTTCCTGCGCGATGAAGTTGTCTACAATATCATGGGCGACCAGGTGGGCCGCAGGTTCCTGCCCTACCTGCTCACCGTCTTCTTCTTCATTCTGTTCACGAATCTGCTGGGACTGATCCCCTCCATGGCCACGGCCACTGGGAATATCAACGTCACGGCCACGCTCGCCATCTTCACCTTCCTCATGACTCAGTTCAGCGGCATGCGTGAAAACGGATTCATAGGACACTGGAAGGGGCTTGTGCCCCCGGGCGTGCCCTTCTTCCTTATACCCATCATGATTCCCATCGAGATCATGGGGATGTTCACCAAACCTTTCGCGCTGACCGTCAGGCTTTTTGCGAACATGATCGCAGGGCACATCATCATCCTGAGTTTCTTCAACCTCATCTTTGCCATGGGGAACATGCCCTACCTGGCGCCGCTGCCCTTCGCGGGCGCGGTGGCCATCAGCGCTTTCGAGATTTTCGTGGCCTTTTTGCAGGCCTTCATCTTCACGTTTTTGTCGACGATTTTCATTTACCAGGCGGTTCACCCGGATCACTAGCCGGGGAATCAAATCGGGCTTCGGCCCAACCATTAAGTTCGGAGGAAAGAAAAGATGCTTCCCTTCTTCACCATTGTCGCTGCTCATCTCGCCGCGGGTTTTGGTGCCGGCATCGCCGTCATCGGCGCCGGCTACGGTATCGGCAAATTAGCGGCTGCTGCTATGGAAGGCATGGCTCGTCAGCCTGAGGCTGCCGGCGATATTCGCGGCGGCATGATCCTGGCCGCGGCCCTCATCGAGGGCGTTGCCCTGTTCGCGCTGGTTATCTGCATCATTTTGGCCGGTACTTCCGCTTAAGCCCCGCTCGAGAAAGGGACGACCATGGTCGCCACAATTTCTATGGGGCCTGCGCTCTTCGCGTCGGGTGGCTTGCTCGATCCCGACCCGGGATTGATCATCTGGACGGTGCTGACCTTCCTGGCCTTGGTGCTGCTGCTTAGCAGGACCGCCTGGAAGCCCATCATCAATGGACTGGACCGCCGGGAAAACGCGATTCGCAATTCCCTGGAGGAAGCCGAAAAGTCTCGCCAGGAAGCCCTGAGCCTGATCGAAGAGCAGAAAGATGCCCTAGGCAAGGCCCGTGATGAGGCGCAGGACATCATTGAGAGAGGCAAGGCCCAGGCCGGGACCATGCGCGACGAAATCGTCGCCAAGGCCCAGACCGAAGCCGAGCAAACTCTCGATGCCGCGCGTCGCGAGATCGAAGTGCAGATCGGCCAGGCCCGCGAAGAACTGCGCCGCGAGCTTGTAGACCTCAGCGTGGAAGTCGCGAGCAAGGTCATTGGCCGTTCGCTCAGCGATGAGGATCACAAACGATTGGCCGGCGATTTCCTACGGGAGATGAAGGGGCACTAATGCGCAACTTCGCCATCGCCAAGGTCTACGCTTCCGCGCTTCTGGATCTCGGACGCGAGAAAGGTCAGCTGGAAGAGCTGAGCCGCTCGCTCGCCGGGTTCCGGGATCTGCTGGATGCCAATACCGAATTGCGAGAGGTTTTTCTCTCGCCGGAATTGGGTCTGGCCGAAAAGCGCGGCGTGCTCGAGAAAGTAACGGAGGGGGAGCCAGAGCTTTTCCGCCAATTCCTGCTCGTGCTGGTAAGTAAGCGTCGTGAGGCCGTGTACGGAGATATTGTGGCCGTTTTCGAGCATCTGCTCGATCTGGCCGAGTCTCGTTTGCGCGGCGTCCTGGCCAGCGCTCATCCCCTGGATGATGCGCAGCGTGTGAACATCGAGAAGGCTCTGAGCGAGAGTACCGGGAAGGATGTTCGCCTGGAACTCGAACTGGAAAAAGATCTTTTGGCCGGCATGGTGCTGACCCTGGACGACCAGACCTTGGACGGAAGCCTGAAAACGCGGCTCCGCCGATTGAAGGACCGTCTGACGACGGCCGAATTGGGAAAGGAATGAGATGAAGATCCGCCCTGAAGAGATCACATCGATCATTAAGAGCGAGATCGAGGGCTTCGAGGGTTCTCTCGAGGTCGAGGAAACCGGACAGGTTCTGGAGGTTGGCGACGGCATTGCGCGCGTCTACGGTCTCAAGGGCTGCATGGCCGGCGAGCTGCTGGAGTTCTCCAACGGTTCCATGGGCATGGCCCTGAACCTGGAAGAGGACAATATCGGCGCGGTGATCCTCGGCGAGTACTTCGACATTCGTGAGGGTTCGCCCGTGAAGCGGACGCAGCGAGTCATCTCGGTGCCCGTAGGACCAGGCCTGCTGGGTCGCGTGGTCACGCCTCTGGGTGAGCCCATGGACGGCAAGGGACCCATCCAGCACGAGAAGTTTCGCCCCCTCGAAGTGATTGCCCCCGGAATCGTCGATCGCCAGCCCGTGAAAGAGCCCCTGCAGACAGGCATCAAGGCCGTCGACGCCATGACGCCCATCGGCCGTGGCCAGCGCGAGTTGATCATCGGCGACCGCGGCACGGGTAAGACCGCCATCGCCCTGGACGCCATCATCAACCAGAAGGACACCGGCGTTATCTGCGTCTATGTGGCCATCGGGCAGAAGGCATCCACTGTGGCCGGCGTGGTGGAGAAGCTGAAGAACAACGGCGCCATGGACTACACCATTATCGTGGCGGCCAATGCTTCCGACTCGGCGCCCCTACAGTACATCGCTCCTTATGCGGGCGCGGCCATGGCCGAGTACTTCATGTACGACAAGGGCGGACACACCCTTTGCATCTATGATGATCTTTCCAAGCAGGCTGTGGCCTATCGCCAGCTGTCCCTGCTGCTGCGTCGTCCTCCCGGCCGTGAAGCCTATCCCGGCGACGTGTTCTACCTGCACAGCCGCCTCCTTGAGCGCGCGGCCAAACTCAGCGACGCCCGCGGTGGCGGATCGCTAACGGCCCTGCCCATCATCGAGACCCAGGCCGGCGACGTGACGGCCTACATTCCGACCAACGTGATCTCCATCACCGATGGACAGATCTTCCTGGAGCCCAACCTGTTCTATCAGGGCGTGCGTCCTGCGGTGAACGTGGGTATCTCGGTTTCGCGAGTGGGTGGTAACGCACAGATCAAAGCCATGAAGAAGGTGGCCGGATCCCTGCGACTGACACTGGCGCAGTACCGTGAACTGGAGGCCTTCGCCCAGTTCGGTTCCGAGCTCGACAAGTCCACACAGGCCGCCTTGAGTCTTGGTGCGCGCATGGTGGAACTTCTCAAGCAGGATCAATACGTGCCCATGTCCACCAGCGATCAGGTCATGGTGATTTACGCGGGCGTCAACGGCGCACTTAGTGAAGTGCCCGTGGATAAGGTTCGCGAGTTCGAAGCCCAGTTCCTTGCCTATATGGAATCGCAGCATCCAGCCGTGGGCGCTGCCATCAAGGAACACGGAGCCATGAGCGATGAGAACGAGGCCGAGTTGAAAACGGCTCTCGAAGAATTCCATAAGCAGTTCAAGGCTTAGCCACTTAAGCACGGAGCGAAATGGCCAGCGCCAAGGACATCAAAAACAGGATCACGAGCGTCACAAGCACGCACAAGATCACTCGTACCATGGAAATGGTGTCGACGAGCAAGTTCAAACGCTTCGCCGACCGGGCCAGCGCGGCCATGCCCTTTTCCAGTGCGCTCCCGGCCATGCTCGCCCTGCTCGCTTCGGCCGAAGATGACGCGGCCTCGCAGCCTTTGCTCGAAACCCGTTCCGCAGTGCGGCGTGTGGCCCTGCTGCTGCTTACCACCAACCGCGGGCTTTGCGGGCCGCTCAATTCGAACCTTCTCAAGAAGACCATGATCTTCCGGCGCGAGCTTGAAGCGAAGGGCATCGAGATGGATTTGCATGTGGTGGGCAAAAAGGGCATCGGCTTCATGCGCTTTTTGGGTGTGGAGATGGGGAGCCAGAAGAACGATCTGCCCGACGCTCCTCAACCCGAGCATGCCGACGCCTTCGCCGACATGTTGGTGGATGACTTCTTGAGCGAACGTGTGGACGAGGTCTACATCGCCTATCCCCACTTCAAGAACGCTGCGGAGCAGCCGCCGGTGATCGAACGCATTCTGCCCCTATCCGCACCGGAGACGGCCGAAAACGATGAGAAGGAAGACGACAATCTTCAGCTCAACTTCCTTTTCGAACCGGGCAAAGACGACCTGCTCGGCGAACTGTTGCCCCTTTACCTGCGCAACAGCTTTTTCCGCATCCTGCTCGAGGCCGCGGCCAGTGAGCAGGGAGCAAGGCGTACGGCCATGAAGGCGGCCACCGACAGCGCCGAAGAAATGATCACGAATTTGACCCGCTCCTACAACAAGGCCCGACAGGCGGCCATCACCACGGAGCTATTGGAAATCGTTGGCGGCGCGGAAGCGCTGAAGTAGCCAAAAGACAGGAGACCGAGATGAGCGCCAAAGGGAAAGTGGTTCAGGTGATTGGACCCGTCATCGACGTGGAATTCCCGCCCGACCAGCTCCCTGAGATCATGAACGCCTTGCAGATCGACACGGAGATCGAAGGCCTTCAGATCAAACTCACGGCCGAGGTGCAGCAGCACATCGGGCGAAACCAGGTGCGTGCGGTGGCCATGAGTCCCACCGACGGTTTGGTTCGCGGCGTCGATGTTGTGGACACTGGCCAGTCGATCACCGTACCGGTGGGCGAAGGTGTGCTGGGTCGCATACTCAACGTACTCGGCGATCCCGTGGATGAAATGGGTCCCGTTGAGCACAGCGAGCGCCGCGCCATTCACAGCGCTCCCCCGAGCTTCGACAAGATCGAGCCCAAGAGCGAGATCTTCGAAACGGGTATCAAGGTTATCGATCTGCTCGCGCCTTACGTGCGCGGTGGAAAGGTGGGGCTCTTCGGTGGTGCCGGTGTGGGTAAGACCGTTGTCATCATGGAGCTCATCAACAACATCGCCAAGGAGCACGGCGGCTACTCCGTGTTCTGTGGAGTAGGCGAACGCACCCGCGAAGGCAATGACCTTTGGCTCGAGATGAAGGAGTCGGGCGTCATCGACAAGACGGCGCTCATCTACGGTCAGATGACCGAGCCTCCGGGAGCGCGTCTGCGTGTGGGTCTTTCGGGACTGACCGTGGCCGAGCACTTCCGCGACATGGGCGGCGGCCGCGACGTGCTGGTGTTCATCGACAACATCTTCCGTTTCACCCAGGCGGGCTCGGAGGTGTCCGCGCTCTTGGGCCGCATGCCCAGCGCGGTGGGCTACCAGCCTTCCCTGTCCACGGAAATGGGTGAGTTGCAGGAGCGCATCACCACCACGAGTTCAGGCGCCATCACCTCGGTGCAGGCCATCTACGTTCCCGCCGATGACCTTACCGACCCCGCGCCGGCGACCACCTTCAGCCACCTCGACGCGATCACGGTGCTCAGCCGTCCCATCGCGGAGCTGGGAATTTATCCGGCGGTGGATCCGCTCACATCTTCCAGCCGCATTCTCGATCCCAACGTTCTGGGCGAGGAGCACTACAACACGGCACGCGAGGTGCAGCGAATTCTGCAGCGTTACAACGACCTGCAGGACATCATCGCTATTCTCGGCATGGACGAACTGGGTGAAGAGGACAAGCTCCTGGTGCAGCGCGCCCGAAAGATCCAGCGCTTCATGAGTCAGCCCTTCTTCGTGGCCGAACAGTTCACGGGTTTCCCCGGCAAGTACGTGAGGCTGGAAGATACCATTCGCAGTTTCCGAGAACTCACCGAGGGAAAATGGGATCACCTGCCCGAGCAGGCCTTCTACTATGTGGGCTCCATCGAGGAAGCCGAGGCGAAGGCCAAGGACTTGGAGTCGGCTCATGCCTAGCCTGGCCTGCAAAGTCGTCGCGCCCACGGGCGTGCTCTTCGAGGGCGCGGCAGACCAGGTCAAGGGCCCCGGCTGGCAGGGCGGCTTCGGCCTCAAGCCCCGGCACTCACCCTACCTGGTGGCGCTGAAGGCCGGCGAGCTTTCCCTGGAAGATGCCCAAGGCGGCGAACTCTTCAGCCTCAATGTGGAAAGCGGTTATCTCATTGTGGCCCGCGATGAAGTCACCGTGCTTGTCGAGAAGGTTGCCGACTCTAGCGAATAAGGTTCATCAAGCATTCGAGTACCACCCCGGTCGCTCTGCGATCGGGGTTTTCTATTACAAGCTCGAGGCCACGGGAGAGGCATTTGTTCAGAAGTGCGTGCTTCTCACGTAATTAGCTTGATTCTGATGTTTAGCACCGCCACATCCTTGGCGGATGTCATTAACTCTGCAAGGCTTTCGTGTCGTCCTTTGCGCAGGGTGGCGGAAGTGGACATGGAATCCTCGCGGGCTTGCTGCGCCCGGATGCACTTCTTCGAAAGCCTCTAGGAATCAAGGGGATATGCTTGATATGGTGAAAGTTAAGCCAATGGCCCTGATTTAGAGAGGGTTTACAAAGACCACTGTATCACATGAGAGATTAACGAAAGGCCGCGAACTGCCTAGGCTTTTCAGCGCTGGGCTGACTAAAGCGCCAGCATCCTCTCCATGGGTACGAGAGCCTTCAGCCGCAGGTCTTCATCCATCTCGATGCGGGGCTCAAGATCGCGCAGGCAGAGGTAAAGCTTCTCCAGGGTGTTCAGCTTCATGTAGGGACACTCGTTGCAATTGCAGCTGTTCTCGTCGTAGGGCGCGGCGATCAGAATCTTGCCCGGCGCCTGCTTACCCATCTCGTGAAGTATGCCGGTCTCGGTTCCCACGATGAATTCCTGAGCATCACTCTCGCGCACAAAATCCAAAAGCTTCTTGGTGGATCCAATAAAATGCGCGTGCTGTAGGACGGTTTCCTCACACTCTGGATGCGCAATGAAAAGCGCTTTCGGGTGCCTCGCCATTTCCGCCACGATCTTGCGCTCGCTGAATGTCTCGTGCACGATGCAGGTGCCTGGCCAGAGATCCATGTTGCGCCCTAACTCCTTGTTGAGCCAGGCGCCCAGATTCTTATCGGGTACGAATAGGATGGGCTGGTCTTCGGGAATGGAGGCTACGACCTTTTCGGCATTGCCCGATGTGCAGATGATATCCGCCTGGGCCTTGGTCTCGGCCGTGCAATTGATATAGGCAATGACCTTGTGATCGGGATGCTCGGCCTTCCAGGCGGCCAGATCTTCGCCGGGGCAGGAATCGGCGAGAGAGCAACCCGCCTCCATGTCGGGAATGACCACGGTGGCCTCAGGATTCACGATCTTGGCCGTCTCGGCCATGAAATGCACACCCGCGAAAACGATGACCTCAGCCTTGGCCTGCTTGGCGGCCTGGGCCAGAGCCAGGCTGTCTCCCAGATGATCGGCCAGATCCTGAATCTCTGATTCCTGATAGTAGTGCGCCAAAAGCACGGCGCCCTTCTCCTTCTTCAGACGAAGGATTTCGGCTTCCAGGTCGAGATCGGGGGGGATGACGGGATCGACTGTCGCAGACATAAGCCACCTCCGGGGCGCCTCCAATTTACAGAGCCGCCCATGGATTACAAGACCGGCCCTTCATGTGAAAAAACTCCTCAACTTTATCCTAGGCCTTGACGAATGCCAGTTATGAGCATATGTTCATAACAACCTAGGAGATCTCATGCCCCGACCCCAGCATCAGCGACGCATCGCAGACCATCTCGAAGAGCGGGTTTTCAAGCCCCAGGCGGTTCCCAGCTCGCAGTTGGAAACCGCCGAATTGACTCTCGATGGCCTGGAAGCCATGCGCCTGGTTGATTTTGAGGGTCTCTATCAGGAGGCGGCGGCCGAGCGCATGGGCGTGAGTCGTGCGACTTTCGCCCGCGTACTTCAGCGCGCGCGACAGACCGTGACCGAGGCCTTGGTGCAGGGCAAACGGCTCAGCATCGGGGGCGGGCAGATCCAAAGGAAACGCGGCAAGGGCAAAATGCCCTGTCCCGTTCACGGCGCTGAAGGGCGCCGAGGCCGTGGATGTCATTGTGATGGCCCCGGCCGAGGGCATAGAAAAGGTCGCGGGGGATCCTGCGGCAACAAAGTTGACAGGAGTTGAGATGCCAGGAATGAATCGAAAGGGCCCGGAAGGTATGGGTCCTAAAACTGGTCGTGGACTTGGCCGATGCAATGGCGAAGAACGCGACGAACGACAAGCATGTGAAAATGAAATGCGACCGGGTCGAGGACGCCGGGGATTCGGCGGCGGAGGCCGGGGGAACGGTGCTGGAATGGGTCGGGGCGAAGGTCGTGGCCGAGGTCAGGGCATGGGTCGCGGACGCGGCAAAGAACCGGGCCGCGGTCGCCGAAACAACGAGCAAAGTGAGGGCGAATGAGTAACAAGAATTTGAGTATAGCCGTGGCATCATCCGACGTGCAGGGAATGGACGGACAGGTCAGCGCACATTTCGGCCGATGTCCCGCCTACACTCTAGTTGAAGTTGTCGAGGGTGTCATTCACGACAGCCGTATCGAGAGCAATCCATTTGCCGATGGTCACGCTCCCGGGCAAATCCCCGATTTTATCGCGGATCTGGGCGCTAATGTGATCCTTACCGGCGGCATCGGCGGACGAGCCATTCAATTTTTCGAGCAACGGGGAGTGGAGGTTGCAGCCGGCTACCAAGGTGCTGTTAAGAGTGCCGTAGAGGCTTTCCTTCGCGGTGAGCTGCGCGAGGCCGATCCTTGTTCGGGTGGACATGGAGATTGTCACGATTGAGGAGGAACAGCATGAAGATCGCCGTCGCCTGTGAGGGCACACGTCCCGAAGATTCCGTCAGCATGGTCTTGGCCCGCTGTGCGAGTTTCCAGATTCTCGACACGCAAACGGACAAGTTGGAATCGAAGCCCAACACTCTGAAGGATGGAGAGCACGGAACGGGCGTCAAGGTTGCCCAGTGGCTTCTCGACGAAGGCGTGGGGGTGGTCGTATCGGGCAAGGTGGGGCCACAAGCGCAAAAAGTATTCGATGAGGCCGGTATGAAAACGGTGGCTCGCCAAAGCGGCCTCGTGTTGGAAATATTGGAGGAACTGCGCTTGGAGTTCGCTCCGTGATTCTAGCTGTAGCCAGTGGCAAAGGAGGCACGGGCAAGACAACGGTGGCAACCAGTCTAGCTCGCGTCGCCGCCGGAATAATTGCGTCGGAAGTTTGCCTCATCGATTGCGATGTCGAGGGTCCCAATGCGGATATCTACCTCAAGCCGACCCTCCGAAGTGTTAGACCCTCAACCCAGCCAGTCCCCGAGGTCGACACCGAGGCCTGCAATCTTTGTGGGAAGTGCGCGGAAGTCTGCGCCTATGGCGCCATCAGTGTCTTGCCGGGTCGAGTTCTGGTATTCGATGAGCTCTGTATGGGATGCGGAAGCTGCGTCTGGCAGTGTCCTGAAAACGCACTGGGTGAGAAGGAGCATGTTCTTGGTGGGCTTCGCGAGGGTAATACGAAAACGCTGGCTTTCGCCCAAGGGCGGCTTGAAGTCGGGCGATCACGCGCAACGCCCATCATTCGTGATCTTAAGAAATGGCAGATTCGGAATGATCGCGATACCTGGTTTATCTTGGATGCCCCTCCTGGTTCGGCCTGCGCCACTCTCGAAGCGCTTCGCGGTGCCGACTACATTTTGCTGGTAGCCGAGCCGACTCCGCTGGGCCTTCACGATTTGGCTCTGCTTGTGGAAGCCGTTCGCGAGGGCCTGGGGACAGATATGGGTGTGATCATCAATCGCAGTCGCGGTCGCGACGATGATCTTGAAGACTATTGCCGTGGTAAGAATCTACCCATTCTCGCGCGTATCGGGTTTTCTCGGGGAATTGCCGCCGCGGGTGCCGAGGGGCGTCCTTTGGATGAAACTCTTCCTGGAATTCGCCAAACCTGGGAAGCGTTGCTGGAGGATATTCAATGAAGCAGCTGGTCATTCTCAGCGGCAAAGGTGGTACGGGTAAGACGTCGCTCAGTGCCGCGCTGGCCCATTTGGCGGCGAAGGAAATGTCTTTGACCCTGGTTGACGCAGATGCGGACGCCGCCAATCTCGCCTTGTTGCTTGATGTGCAGCAGGGCGAACATCACGAATTCATCGGTGGAAAAGTCGCCGTGATCGACCCGCTCATTTGCAAGGGATGCGGCGAATGCCTCGGAGTTTGCCGCTTCGATGCGCTGGAAGCCGCAGTTCCCACGCGGGTCATCGCTTTGGCCTGCGAGGGTTGCGGATCCTGCAGCGCCGCATGCCCGGTGGATGCCATTAAAATGGAAGATGTCGCCGGTGGCCACTGGACCTCATCACTCACTTCAGTGGGAACACTATTTCACGCACGGCTTTTTGCCGGCATGGAAAACTCCGGCAAGCTAGTAAGCGAACTTCGCCGCCAGGCGATGAGTTTTGCAGGAGAATCGGGCGGAGAGCTCGTTCTAATCGATGGGCCACCGGGCATAGGATGTCCGGTGCACGCAGCAGTCACTGGCGCAGACCTTGCCCTGTTGGTGACGGAACCGAGTTTCTCCGCCCTTCATGATCTGGAGCGCGCATTGGGCACGGTGGCGGGCTTCGGCATTCCCGCACAAGTGGTGCTCAACAAGGCGGATCTCAGCCCACCCTTAGCCGTAGGTGTGCGCGAATTCTGCCAGAATCGTAACATTCCGCTACTGGGAGAAATCCCCTTCCTTGAAGAAATTCAAGAGGCTGTGGAAACGGGTCTTCCCATGACTAGCGTTGAGAATCTTGATTTGCAGGGTCGACTCAAATCGATTTGGGTAGCCCTGCAGAATCTCCTGGCAGAAGATACGGCTGAAGACGCGGTCACTTAAGAAGCAGTAGCTTCTTGGAGTAAACTTTATCTCCAGCCTGGAATCGTGCAAAATAAAGACCGCTGGCCCGGCCTTGGGCATTCCACGTGAACTCGTGATATCCGGCATCGAGCCTCGTGTTCACAAGCTTTCCCACGCGCCGACCGCGAAGGTCGAATAGTTCCAATCGAACAAACGCCTTTTTGGGTAGCCCGAAACGCAAGCTGACGCTCGGATTGAATGGGTTGGGCCAGGGTTCGCTGAAGACCAGAGCCGAGGGAAGCTTTGGGTCAGCGGCGGTTCCGGAAGTTACGCTATTCACTTCGCCGGGTGTTCCCAGGAAAACATAGGATGCGGCCCAACTGGCGGGAAGTGCATTGTCGCTGTCGGCCGATATCAATTCGAGGGTGGGGCCGAACCCGTCGGCTTCCAGGGGCCAGGGTGGCGAGTCGTCGTAGTGCACCCGATCCATCAGCATGGAATCGGAATTGAACAGGCTAAGTTCCTCGCCGCCTCCACTGAAGCCGAATCCAAGATCTCCGATTACGCCGGGTAGTCCGGGGAAGTATGTTTCGAATTGAAGCAGCTCTTCGCAGAGCACCAAGTAGTCATCTGCGGCAAGGGTCGTGCCCGGTGGAATGAGAAAGGTGTGTTCCACATCTTCGTCGGTGAAAATCCAACTTGAAATATCAACTGCCTCGGAACCGTAGTTATGCAGCTCCACCCAATCGCCGGGATCGCTTTCGTCCGGCGCGTTGTAGTTGATCTCGTTGATCACCACCCGCGCGCCCGCGGCTTCTTGGAAATGGGCGACCAGGCTACTGTCACCGGCGGCGACGATGAGTGCGTTGGCGCCGGTGATCAGCGGGTCGGACCATCCTGAAAATTCAAATCCGGGAGCGGGCAGGGCCGTGACCTCCACGGGAACGCCCATGAAGTAATTGCCGCTCCAGGCTTCGTTCACTTCGATGGCCTCCAGTTGCACGCTACCCGTGCCGGGTGGACTCACGTTTACAGTGAGAGTCCACTCGCTGGATAAGCCGAACTTCAGGCGCAGGTGCCCTCGCGCCACAGCCGGCCGCAATTGAACGAATTCTTCCACCACGGCCATGTCGCTTTGCCAGCTTTCGTAACTGTAGTTCCAATGTTCCTGATGGCGTGCGATCTCGGCTTCGATACCCGCGCGTAGGTCTTGTGATAAATCGCCCAAGACTTCGGCGCGAAGTCGTGTGTTCAAGTGGTCGGCGTATCGATTGATGAAGCGTCGCTCGAACTCCTCATTCTCCAGCAGTTTGCGAATGAGATAGGTGGACCAGGGTTGGTTCTGTCCGCTGCCGTCCTCGGCCATGGACCAAGAGAGTGTGTCGAAAGAGTAATTGTTCCAGTAGCCGAGGCCGAAATCCGTATCGAAAAGCAGCCAGCGCCAACGCCCTTCCGGCGTGCGGGGCCGCCAAAATTTCACATTGCCTGCGGGCCAGTCGGTGTTGCCGAAGAAAACTTGGAAGATCCAGTAATCGGAGAATTCCTCCAGATTCATTTGCGTGCCGACGAATTCGTAGTTAGCCGGATCGCTCAAGTCGTTGGACTCGATGAAGTCGAGCATGGCCCTGTAGTGTGTGGAATCGCCCTCGACCACTTCCCATCGAAACTCAAGAATGTCGACGGCTTCCGGATCTACGTCGTGATTCTCTTGAAGATAGTACTTCCCAATTCGCTCGCGCAGATTGTGGATGCCCCAGTACTCACCGTTGAGGAAAACGAGGGCCGGCTCGTAGGCCATGCGATCCACGCTGGTTCCGGCAACCGAGCGATGAACAAGCCCATCGCGCAGCATGCTGCGGCACCAATCGTTGCCTGAATTGCGCAGCAAGATGCGCTTGAATTCATCGATGTCCTTCTCAGGGAAAAGCGGGTAGTCGAAATGCGATTTTCCATAGCCCTGCCGCGCCATGAGCCTAAGCGATTTCTGCTCGAAGGCCCGGGTCATGCCGCCGTGAATTTTGAGTCCCAGGCCCATGGAAAATCCAAGTTCACCCTCCGGCTCGAAATATTCCAGGTGCGCGGGACGCTCCCAGTCCTGCCAGAAGTTCGCGCCGTAGTAAGGGAAGCCGGGGTAGTAGTCGTCGCCAAGCACGTAGATGCCGATTTCCTCGTCCCATAGATTGGGCGGGTCGGTGGCCAGGGAAATAATCGGCAAGCTGCTTTCCTCGCCGAAGAAGTAAGTGTGCGTGGCAATATCGCTTGGCGCTTTACCGGCTTGAAAAGCGCGTGCGCGCAGCACGCGAGTTTCGCTAATGGGGATAGGAAATTGGTAGAGCGGCGATCCCTCGTGGGGGTCCGACGCGTCGAGGGTGTAACGAATTTCCGCGAGAGGCGATTCGGTTTCCAGTTCCACCGAAACGCTTCCTGAGTAGAAACCTCCTTCTTCGGAAAACTCCGGTGTCTCCGTGTATCCGGACTGCCCCTGATCGCTGTTGGGCATCCAGGGTGTGGGCGTTTCGTGAATGAACCAAGGACCGTCCCCGTCTGGGTAGCGCCCGAAGGAATGATCCAGGGCGTGTGCGGGCAGGTTTGCTTGATCGATCAACTGTCCGCCGGGTGCAGTGAGAAAGAGCGATTCATTTCCCGGATTGATCTCGAAGCTCGCATGTAGCTGCGGCACCTGGCTGAAGAGCGTTTCCGAAAGGCCCCGCGCACCCACAGGCGGCGAATGCATGCCCAAGGTGAGGAAGGGAATCATGCTCAGATCCTGCGAATTGATGTCGATATTGTGCACCTGGACGGCCAGTACGTTCTCACCTTCCATCAGCAGCGAGTTGTCGAAAATAAACTTCGACTCGGGCCGGTTGCCCAGGAAGATGGTGGCCTCGCGCGGGCTTTCAGCGTAGGCGTCATGGGGAGGCGGTGGGCCGGGGTCGCCCATGTGTCCACGCGAAAACTCTACTCCGTTGAGATAGGCCACGTAGCCGTCGTCGTAGTCCATGTGAAAGGCCACGGCCCCGATGTTCGAGAGATCATCGACCAAGAAGGTTTTGCGTGCGTACCAGGTTTTGATGGACCAGTGCACCACGGTGTCGTCGTCGCCGTCTCCGTAGCCGATACTGGTCGGCCCTTCAAGCCAGTCGGAATCGTCGTAGGCGATCTCGCGCCAGTCGGCGGGAGGCTCCACGTTGCCGGGCCGGTACTTCACCAGATCGTGATGATCAAGCAGGGTTTCCCAGTGAGCCATCCAGAAGCTGCGGTCTTTGCCCGAGGCGAATACGAGCAGGGTGGAGTCGGCGGGGATCGTGCAACCTGGGAAGGTCCACCTGAAGGGATTGCTCTCGCGGTCGGAAAGGCCGAAACCCGTCAAATCGAGGTCGCCGGGACCGGTGTTGCAGAGTTCAATCCAATCGGCGGAGTCGCCATCTTCATCAAGAAGGGTCTCTAAGTTGCTGCCCTGCAATTCGTTGAAGGATTGGACCCGGGCTGTCCAAGGAGTGAGGCATAGCAGAATTATGGCAAGTAGTCGCGTCACGGAATCCCTCTTGGGGTGGTGGACGCATCAATTATAGCACGAGGCGGACGGGCGAATGGGCCTAGTCTTCCTTGGGCCGCGTCATGGAGATGGCCACGTCGCTGTTAAACAGCAGTGGTTCACGATCCAGCGTGAAACTGCCGCCGGCTTTGATGCGCTCCAGACGGAAATGCCGGTTGCGCAGGGTGGTGTCCGAATCCACTTCCCATTGTAAACCCTGAAAAAGCGGCTGACTCTTTACGGCCGTGGGCAGGCGCAGGTGATAGAGCAGAGATGATTTCGTAGAAGAGCGTGGGGCGACCCTGCACCGGCTTGGTGAAAAGCTGCAAGAGGTATCCCCGGTCGTCGCGGTCCACGAGGATCTTGAGCTTGCGCAGAACCTCGATGTCCTCGTCGATGGCGCCCACACGCTCGGTAAGCACCTCCATATCCCCCCGTCTCGGCCCTCGGGTCAAGGTGACCACGATCTTACGATTTCAGGACCTTGTTGACCCCTTTGGGCTTTCCCCTTGCCAGCGGCCGCTCGCCGGGGCAAGATTCCAGAGATCCCGTTTCCCAGGAGGAGCCATGCCCAAAGTTAGCGACCTGCTCAAGAGAAAGGGCAGCGAAGTCGCCTCGGTCAGCGAGAGTGATTCGGTGCTCAAGGCCGCCCATCTCATGAACGACCACAAGATCGGTTCGGTCGTGGTCACCGACGGAGAAAAGGTGGTGGGCATCTTCACCGAGAGGGATATCCTCGTTCGAGTCGTGGCCGCCGAGAAAGATTCTGCCGCCACCAAGGTGGGCGATGTGATGACCCGTCCCGTGGCCGCCTGCTGTCCGCATACCGATTTGGAAGAGTGTAAAAGCGTCATTTCGAGTAAACGAATTCGCCATTTGCCGGTGGTGGACGACGGTAGGCTTGTGGGAATTGTCACCAGCGGCGACTTGCTGGCCCAGGAAGCCAAGGAGCAGGCGGAGACCATCGAGTACCTCTACGACTACCTCTACGGTAAACAGCCGTAAATCCCCAATAAGCAAGTATTTGCAGGCTGGAATGCGCCCTTCATTCGGAGGGCGTTTTCCTGTGCGCACCCCCTTGTTTTTCGAGTTCTTTGTCTCTAATTTCTGTCGTTCGACGACACTGTGGCGGCTTCCCTAAGGAATGCTCGCCCGAGATATTTTCTCTCAGGGAGGGAGCGAAACCGATGATTATTGGAGTTCCCAAGGAAAGCTATCCCGGCGAGCGGCGGGTGGCCCTTATTCCAGCTTCACTGCAAGCCTTATCCAAGGCCGGCATGGAAGTCATCGTGGAGGAAGGAGCCGGTTTAGATGCCGGATTCACCGACGCGGAATTCACGGAAAAGGGCGCCAAGATCGTCTCCCGTGACGAGGTCTTCTCCAAGGGGGAGATCATTCTTCAGGTTCGGAACCACGGCGCCAACCAGGAAGCCGGCAAGGCCGATCTGCCCAAATTCAAAAAGGGCCAGATCGTAATCGGCACCGCCGAGCCTCTGTCCGAACTGGATGCCGCGGGGGAGCTGGCCGCCACGGGTGTAACGCACTTTGCCCTCGAGCTGGTACCTCGCATCACACGCGCCCAGAGTATGGACATCCTTTCGTCCATGGCCACGGTGGCCGGCTACAAGGCCGTGATCATGGCCAGCGATCACCTTCCCCGCATGTTTCCCATGATGATGACCGCCGCGGGCACCATTGCTCCGGCACGGGTTTTCGTCATCGGCGCGGGTGTTGCGGGTCTGCAGGCCATCGCCAGCGCGAAGAAGGCGGGCGCCAAGGTGCTCGCTTATGACATTCGTCCTGCGGTGAAAGAGCAGATCGAATCGCTGGGCGGTAAGTTCCTGGAAATGGATCTCGGCACGGAAGACGCCGAGGACAAGGGCGGATACGCCAAGGAACAGAGTGACGAGACCATCCAGAAGCAGCGCCAGATGATGAAGGACGCCATCGCCGACAGCGACGTGGTCATTACCACGGCCGCCATCCCCGGCCGCAAGGCGCCCATCCTGGTGACGCGCGACATGGTTGAAGGCATGGTCACCGGTTCGGTGGTTGTGGACCTGGCCGCCGAGCGTGGTGGAAACGTGGAAGGTACGGAAGCCGGCAAGGAAGTCGTGATAGGCGGCGTCACCATTCTCGGTCCCGAGAATCTGCCCGCTACGGTGCCCTACCACGCCAGCCAGATGTACGCCAAGAACGTGGTCACCTTCCTTCAGAACATGCTGAACAAGGAAGGCCAACTCGAGATGAATCTCGAGGACGAGATCATCAAGGACACGCTGGTCTGCAAAGACGGCGAAGTCGTCAACGTGCGCATGCGCGAACTGATGGGCCTTGCTGCGCCCGCGACGGAAGGGAGTGATGCCTGATGGACCTTATATCCATCCTTACGCTCTTCGTGCTGGCGATTTTCGTCGGCTTCGAAATCATCACGAAAGTACCCCCGACACTGCACACGCCGCTGATGTCCGGATCGAACGCGATCAGCGGCATCACGGTTGTCGGCGCCATTTTGGCCGCCGGTGCCGAAGTGATTCAGGGAGAGAGTCAGCTCTTTCTCTGGCTGGGCCTCGCCGCGGTGATATTCGCGACCATTAACGTGGTGGGCGGATTTATGGTCACCCATCGCATGCTCTCAATGTTCCAAAAGAAATAGGAGGAGGAAGACATGCAGAACATCATCAATGTTGCTTATCTCGTCGCCTCCATCCTATTCATTTATGGGATGAAGGGGCTGACGCATCCGCGTACGGCCGTTCGCGGCAATCTGACCGGCGCTACCGGTATGCTGCTTGCCGTACTGGCGGTGCTTCTGGATCCCGGCGTCGATACCTACCAGTGGATCATCATCGGTCTCATCGTCGGTGGCGGTGTGGGTCTGGTCCTGGCGAAAAAAGTCGAGATGACGGGCATGCCCGAGCTGGTGGCCCTCTTCAACGGCTTCGGTGGTCTGGCGTCCATTCTTGTGGCGGGCGCGGCTGTCTACAAGCCTTCGATCGCTCTGCCCGAAGTCTACACGACTTCACAGTTCTATCAGGCGAACATCGCCACGGCGGTGGCGGGTCTGATCGGCGGCGTGACTTTCTTCGGAAGTATCATCGCCTTCGTCAAGCTTGCGGAAATCGCTTTCGGCGGCAGCGTCAAGATTCCCGGGAAAACCGTGATCAATGCGCTCCTGGTCATCGGCTGCATCGTCTTCGGCGTGCTGCTGGTCATGGATCCGAGCAATGCGCTCTTCTATTGGGGCATCGTGGTTCTGGCCTCGATCCTGGGCGTGACCGTCACCGTTCCCATCGGTGGGGCGGACATGCCGGTGGTCATCGCGCTCCTGAACAGCTACTCGGGACTCGCGGCCGCGGCCACGGGCTTCGTGCTCAGCAACAACGTGCTGATCATCGCGGGCTCCCTGGTGGGCGCCTCGGGATTGATCCTCACGGGCATCATGTGCAAGGCCATGAACCGCTCGCTGACCAACGTGCTCTTCGGCGCGATGGCCGAGGGTGAAATCGCTGACGCGGACGAAGTCTACGCCGGCAAGGTCAAGTCCACGAGCGCCGATGAAGTTTCGATGCTCCTGGACGGTGTCAGCCGAGTGATCTTCGTGCCCGGTTACGGCATGGCCGTGGCCCAGGCGCAGCATGCCGTGCGCGATCTGGCTAATCTGTTGGAGACTCAGGACGTCACCGTTGAGTACGCCATCCATCCGGTGGCGGGCCGAATGCCCGGGCACATGAACGTGCTCCTGGCCGAGGCCGATGTGCCCTACGAGCAGTTGCTGGAGATGGACACCATCAATCCCACGCTCGAGCAAGTGGATGTGGCCTTCGTGGTCGGCGCGAACGACGTCGTCAATCCCGACGCGCGCACGAACCCCGAAAGTCCCATCGCCGGCATGCCCATCATCGACGTGGACAAGTGCCGCACGGTGGTGGTCATCAAGCGGAGTCTCAGTCCCGGTTTCGCGGGCATTCCCAACCCGCTCTTCGCCATGGACAATACGCTCATGTTCTTCGCGGACGCCAAGAAGGCCTTCCAGGAAATCACGGCTTCCGTGAAGGAGAACATGTAGGGTTTCAATCAGAGTAATGAGAGCGCCGGGCCGGAGGGTCCGGCATTTTTTTATGCGGTCGAAGACAGAATACCACGGGTTTACCCGTGGATGAATGAGCCCGGCGGCGGTATCCTGCGGGGATGGAAGTTGTCAAGACGGCTCATAGTGTCTATTGCCTGCAGTGCCATGCGGTTTGGGTCTGCAAATACCGCCGCCGGATCCTGAATCCCGGTGTCCGTGGCTACTTGCAAAAAGTGCTGCCCAAGCTGCTGCGAAGCATGCCCGGCGTGAGCGTGGAGTCGATTGGCTTTGGCCATGACCATTTGCACATGGTCATGGTGATCCCGCCGAAGTACAGCATTGCCGCCGTGATGGGGCAGCTGAAAAGACAATCGGCTTCACACCTGCGAAGGCAGTTTCCATGGCTAAGCCGTGTGTACTGGAAAGAGAATATCGTGTGGTCGCCGGGCTATTTCGTCAGCAGCGTGGGCATTGATGAAGAGACGATCAAGCGCTACGTGGAGCACCAAGGACAGCAGGATTCTGACCTGCCCCCAGTTTTGTGACTACACCCAGAGTTAGGATGCGGCCGCGATAGGTGGTCCTGGGACCACCTCCGGTGC
>CAYTPZ010000037.1:0-20271 GCA_964440095.1 uncultured bacterium
CACATCAAGGCCCCTGAAGCATCCCCAACAGAGATGATGACAAGCTCTTCTATGGGTCGTTTGCTTAGTATACCAAAGATCTCACGCTTCTCGAAACCAGTGTCCTCATGATTTTTTCCCGAGGCGAGATGTCCAGAAGATTTCGGAAGCCTCTGCGATTTCGATCATTTGAGTGAGGATGAGGCTCTTCTGAAGACCGCGTAGAATGAGCTGCTCGCGTAGCCAGACGGAACAGACATTATCCGATGGCGGGTTTTCGGACAGTCCGCATGGACTCATCCAGGTTGTTCCGGTTGGGGGTCATCTATTGCAGTAAAAGTGCGCGACCCGTGACGATTTCGCGGCCCGAACGAAGCTGCACCAGATAGACGCCGCTGCCGAGACGATGCCCCTCGGCGTCGCGTCCATCCCAGCGGATCGTGTCCGCCGTCCCGCTGATCTCGCGCAGGAGACGTCCCCTCACATCGAAGATGCGTGCAGTGACGCGCGCATCTGCAGAGGTGCTGAAGGCGATGCGCGTTTCCTCGTGGAAGGGGTTGGGACTGATCCCCGCCAGCTTCAGGCCGCCGACCCAGGTGTCGACCACGCCCGTCTCCGTGCCGATCACGGCGGTATAGACGTCCTGATTGCCCTCGCGCGTGTCGGTCCAAACCGGATGCACCCTGTTGGCGCTGGAGGCGGCCAGGCCGATGTACTCGCCGATGAGTCCCGCGCGCGATCCGGCATTCGGATCGGAGGACACGGTCGTCACGCGCCGGTTCTCGCTCCAGCTCAGACCACCGTCGAGGGACTGTGTGAAGTAGAGATCCATGAGATAATTGGAGGGGTCGTTGCGCCGATCGTAAAAAACCACGCTGATGGCGCCATCTGGACTCACGGTCAACCAGGGATGGAACTGGTCGCGGCCATTGTTCACGGCATCGTCGTTGATCCGCAGCGGCGCGGACCAGGTCGCCGCGTTGTTGTCCGAGTAGCGGAAGTAGATATCGTAGTCGCTGCCCTGGCGATCCATGTAGGCGACGTAGAAGCGTCCATGATGGGAACCGCCGAAAATGTCGCAGTCCATGGCCGGGAAGCTGTAGGAACGGATGTTGCCGTTAAGATCCACCGAACCCGTGTAAAGGTCGGTCAGCTGGATGTCGTTGCCGAAACTGAATCCGCCGTCGAAGGATCGGTCCAGCATGATCGAGGGATCGTAGAGATCGACCCAGGCCACGACCAATGCGCCGTCCGCGCCCACCACGGGTACCGGCCATTGCACGCCGCCACTGTCACTGATGCGAATGGGTGATTGAAAACTCTGAGCACCATCGGTGGAACGCACATTGTAAATCTGAGTGCTGTAGAAGCGCGCCCAGGAAACGTAGACATTGCCGTCGTAGGGACCACCCGTGCGATCGCAGGCGATGAGTTCCTTATCTTCGAAAACGCCTGGCACTCCATCCACCGCCGTCACATGCGGCCCCCAAGTTACGCCACCGTCACCGGACTTGGTCACGAAGAGCCCGTTGGGAGAACTGGTGTCTTCATAGGAAAGGATCACAGTGTAGAAGTTGCCCTGACTGTCGCAGGTGATTCCCGGATCGGAATGGCGGGTGTAGTAAAAATCAGGCAGGAGCGTATCAGTCCAGGTGAGACCACCATCGAAGGTATAGCCCACACCCACGCGACGATATCCCAATCGAAAATCACGCCAGACGGCCACGAGGTTGTCGGGATTCAGCGGATTCACGGCCACCTGCTGCTCGTTTTGGAGTTCGTCGCTGCTGTCGCTGTTGATTCGCCAGTTATCCCAGTCGCGCAGATAGCCGTCGTCGAGCAACTGCACCAGTGAACGGGGATACTCTTGGCGACCTTCAAGCAGCCGGTCCTCGCGGGCGAAGTGTGGCTCTTCGAAAGCGGGAACAACTGAAGGAATCAGGAACAAAAGGAACAGAATGAGGGTGATCATGCGCATGGTAGCCTCCTGATTGCTGGTTACCATTATAGCAGATCGCGCGGGCTCATTCCTTGGGCAGCAGGACAGCACCCCGACCGCGATGGCCGTCTAAGAGAATATCCAAGGGCTTATCCAAACGAATATGTCGAAGTAGTTCGGTCTCTTGTTCAACCGGCGCGCCTTCCAGAAGATCGAGTTTGAGATAGCTGCCACGCTCATCTTCCAGAGCGCTGAAGTAGGCCACCTCATTGGAGATCATGTTGTGGAAGAAATGGCTACCCTGGCTGGGCTTCACCTTGATGCCTTCCATTTCGGTTTCCACGACGGCACGGGCCCAGGTGATGTCGGTCCAGGCTACGGGGATACCCAACCAACGATCGCGTGTACCCCATCTTCCCGGGCCGACCAAAAGGTAGGGTCTGCTCTCATCCGCCAGTTTTCGGTTCAGATTGCGCACGGCCAAGGCGATTTCAGGCGTGTTCTCGCGCTGGAAAACATCTTCACGCACCAGAACAATGTCCAGGATGCCCTCGAGTCGACCATTGCCCAGGGCGTGTTCCGAGTAGACCAGCAAGCGCTTTGAATCGAGCTCATCACGATCCACGCGCATTTCTTCGCGACCCACAACAAGGGGGCGAATCTGAAGCAAGGCGAACTCTGGCTTGCAATCGCCTTCAGATTCAGGGTTGGCCGCGAACTCGATTTCCACCGGTGCGGCCATGCCGCGGCTCCCCAAACTCAACACCTTCTCCAAGATGTCCGACAGTGGGAACCAGTCTGACTTGAGAATATGCGCGAATGTAACCAGGCGAACTCCCTCACGGGAGATGCCGTCGTAAACCGCATCGTTGTCGGGCATATAGGTGGAACCCAGGGGCCAGAGGGTGCCATCGCGCTCGGCGCGCTCAAGGCCTTCTTTGATCAAACTGCCGCTGCCATCAATTTGAGCAAAGGCTTCGGGGGCAGAAAGGTCGAGCATCCAAAATTCCCGCTGAGCGTGCTCGAGAAAATCTTTCGTGCTGGGAAACTGCGGCAAAATCTTCGGATGCTTTGGCGAGAACCAAAGGGAGCGTTCGCCTTCCACCACGGCCTTGCCCATTCCCAAGACCACGGAAGTAGCGCCGTCTTCGGGCTCAATGCCGTGAACCGGATAGTAATTGTGCGATTGGCCCACGCCGCCGATGCAAGGATATAGGACTTCGACATGACGCCGCCCGACCACGCGCTGAAGTATCACTGCCATTTTCTCTTCCTCGATGCGATTGGGCGTGGAAGAGATATATGACTTGGCGGCGCTGAAATACGTGGAGGCGTAAACCAACTTGATGGCGTGTAGCAATTGCTTGAGGCGAAGTGAGTCGTCGGGATGATTGTTGGGAAGCATATGACTCACATAGACACCCGCGAAGGGTTGATGCTGCGAATCCTCAAGCAGACTCGACGAACGAACGGCCAGGGGGTAACCCACATTGGACAAGAAGCTGCGAAGATCGGCGAAAGCCTGCTCCGGCATACGCGCACGCAGAAAAGCTGCGGCGATGGCTTCATCGCTTTGATCGCTCAGGGCCACACCGAAGAGGTCGTTATCCTCCATGAATTGATCGAAGACGTCGGTGCCGATGACCGCGCTTTGGGGAACGTAAACCTTCACACCGGGAATGGACTCCTTGAAATCCGAGCGGCTGAAGAGTGAGTTGATGAAAGCGAGACCCCTGCCCTTGCCGCCCAAGGATCCTGTACCGATGCGCATGAAATTGCTGCTGGCGTCGTAGTAGCCGCGGCGGAAATCGGAAATGCGGCCACTAGTGACGGCTTCTCGGTATTCGCCGAGGGTGTCCAGAAGATAGCGGCGCATGACTTCCATGTCGTCGAACTCCGACACCTTCACGGGCCTGAGACGCTGGGCCAAGGCAAACTCGGTTCGAGCCATGAACCAGTTGGAAAAATGGTTCCTCAGTGCGTGAAAACGCAATGATTCCGTGGGCACTCGAACCAGCTGCCGGGCCATACCCATAAGGTCATCGGCCCGGGCCACTTCCGTGCCGTCCGGCAGGGTAAAGATGAAGCGGCCGAATCCCAGGTGGGTTTTCATGAAGTGGCGCAGGTCGCCCAGAAGCGTAGGCGAATGCTTGTGTAGGAAATTGATGCCCAAGGCATGTGCCTCGCGGGCGCGCCCCTCGTTGGACGACTGCAGGAGGATGGGCAGGTCCGGATCCTGTTCCCGCACTCGCCGGGCAAACTCCACACCGGCCGCAGGATCCTTCTCGCCATCCCTCAGGAACTCTGCATCGGTGATCACACCGAGCATGGTCTTGCGGAAGGTCGCGTAGAGTTCCTCGGCTTCCTCAAAGGTTTGAGCCAGAATAATTTTCGGCCGGGCTCGCATGCGCAGAAGTCTGTCGCGTATATCGATTCCCTCCACCATAAGCCCTTGGGTCTGGCGCATGAACTCCGTGTAGAGCATGGGGAGATAGGATGAATAGAAGCGCACCGAATCTTCGATGAGCATCAGGGTTCTCACGCTTGCCGTTTCAGCGTCGGGACCCGCATTGATGCGATCTTCAATGCACTTGATAATGCCCAGCAGAATTCGAACGTCACCGCGCCAGGCGAAAACCAGGTCGATGCCGGGAATGTCGATTTTGCCGTCGGTGGGAGTGATGAGTTCACGGGTCGAGTAGACCAGAAGCACCACGGGAATATCCGGACGAAGTTCCTTGGCGGCCTCTCCGAAAACGCTCACTTCCATGTCGCCCAGGCGCGTCATGGTGATGACCAGATCGAAGGGCCGCTCCACCAGAACATCCAGTGCTTCCTCACCCGAGGACACCCGCGTGATGACCGGCGCATAACTCAGATTGAGCTCTGCGTACTCGGTCATGAGCATTTCGGTCAGATGGCCGTCCTGCTCCAGGATGAATGAGTCATAGAGACTGGAGACCAGCAGGATGTCTCGAATTCGAAAGGGCATGAGCCTTTCAAAATGAGAGACGCCAACTCCATCCTCGAATGTTTCCATAGACGCCATGGATCCTCCCGGCGAAATCCTAACGCAGGCAAGCTTTGCAATAAAGGCCAAAGGCGCAGCCTGCCAAGATCCCTATGGCTCGGGCCTGGAACTGGGTTTTTTTATTGTGCCTTCACGCAGAGCGCGTAAACTGCCCCATCAAGGAGGATCTTGGAACCCATCCGCATTCAACACGTGATCACCCAGCTTGCCGTGGGCGGCGCTGAAACCCAGCTTCTGGCCCTCTGCCGGCGATTGCCAGCAGATCGCTATGATTTAAGCGTAGTCAGCCTGGTTGAAGGCGGCAGTCTGCGCGGCCCCTTGGAAGCGAACGGTGTACGCGTGCTGGAACTCGACCGTCGCCGCACGGGGGGCCCCATTGGTCAGATGCGAGCCCTGGTCGCCGAGATGCGTAGCTGGAAGCCGGACATCCTCCAGACTTGGTTGCGAAAGGCCAACCATGTGGGCCGAATAGCGGGGCTCTTGTCGGGGCAGCGCAAGATCATTGCTGGTGTGCGCGACATGGGTTTCGACGCGGGATTCGGCGACACTCTATTGGATCTCGCGGCCGAGCCTCTGACATCCCTCTACCTTCATAACTCAGAGCAGGGACGCGACGCCTACATCCAACGACTGCGGCTGAGTCCTCGTCGCAAGCACGGGATCCTGCGCAACGGCATCGACACCGATCGATTCCGGCCCCATCCGGAAAAACGGGCGGCCATCCGGCAAAGCATGGGCCTTGCGCCCGAGGACTTCGTGGTGATCATGGTGGCGCGCCTGGACGCCATCAAGGATCCCTGGCTCTTCCTCGACATCGCCCGCTTGGTACGAGATCGCGAACCTCACAGCCGCTTCTGGTTGGTGGGAAGAGGCAAGCTCGAAGCCGAGCTTCACGTGATTATGGAGAAGGATCCCGACAAGGGTATTTGGCTCGCAGGCGAACACAGCGACGTGCCCGAATTATTAGCTGCCGCCGACATGGCCCTTCTCACCAGCCGAAGCGAAGGGCTTTCCAATACCATTCTCGAGGCCATGAGCGCATCGCTGCCCGTCATGGCCACCGATGTGGGCGGCAATCGCGAACTTGTGGTGCATGGAGAAAACGGTCTATTGAGTGCTTCCCGCGAGGCCGGGGAAATGGCCGCGCGCCTGCTGGGCCTCATGGGCGAGAGGGAAAAACTGGCGGTCATGGGACGCAATGGTCGTCGCCGGGTGGAGGAAGAATTCTCGCTATCCAGCCTGGGTGATCGAGCCGAGGCCTTCTACAAGGACTTGCTGGCTCGCTAAGCTTACTTTTTCTCGCCGCTCCCGTTCTTTCTCTTCTTCAGCGAATATCCGATCATGGGAAAGGGCGCCACGGTAGCCGAGGCGATGTTTTTCAAATGGGCCCCGACGCGCTTGTAGTAACGCAGAAGCAGGACCAGGCTGAGATCCGCCTTGGAAACGGCCGCATCATTCTTGGCGCCGCTGATGATATCTTCCATGATGGCGTCGCAGTCGCGGGCCATTTTCCCATAGACTTTCATGCATTTTTTCGCAGCTTCCTTGTCTTCCTCGGCCAGTGCCAGGCGGGCCAAATCGAAAACCTCTTTGCTGCGATCCAACTGGACGTAGAGCGCGTCACGGCGATCACCCAGGTCGATATCGCCGGGAAACAGATTCACCAGGTCGCCGATGTTCTTGCTGTAGTCTCCAATGCGCTCCAGGTCGATGACGATGCTGGTGAGCACGAGACCTCCGAGAAGGTCTTGTCCTTTGGAAACCGCCAGGTGCTCGAAAACCTTCTTACGGATATCCTGCTGCACCTTGTTCAGGCGACGGTCCATGGATCGCAATTCATCCATTTCCTCATCGCTGATGTTCTTCTCCAAGGCCACGGTGACCCTGGTGAACATTTCCCTATCCAAATCCAGCATTTCGACTGCTTCATCAAAAGCCTCGGAGAGAAGTGTCTCCTTCTCGCTTAACAGGCTCCAAAGTTCTTTCCACATATTTCCTCCCGCATCCTGCGATCAGCGCAGAAGCAGCAACAGAGCCAGGGGGATCAGATAGATCCCGAAATATCCCAGGATGACGAGAATGGTATTCCTCCGGGAAGCGGCACAGACGTTCGCAAGTCGCTTTGCCAAATTGATAGGCAATGCCCGGAAAGGGTACCAGATGACGATCCCCGAGATGTTAAAAAGCGTGTGCACCAGGGCCGCAGTAAGCGCGGCTCGCGATGCGTCGGGTTCGCTACCCGTAGCCGCGAAGACCAGAGCCGCCATGAGAGCTGTGATGGTGGTGCCCACGTTTGAGCCGAGGGTATAGGGGAAGATCTGTTTGATCGTCAGGATGCCCGCCCCCACCAGAGGCACCACGAGACTGGTGGTCACTGAACTCGACTGCACGAGAATGGTGAAGATGATACCCATGGCCATGCTCGTGCCCGCATTTTTGAAGAGCACGCTGTCGATCATGCGCGCCAAGCGATTCTCCATAATGGAGCGCATGAACTTCACCAGGAAGGTCAAGGTGGCCAGTAGCAGAATCAGGGCAAAGAGTAGACGGAACCCGTCGTGGGGAATCAGATCATTGATCAGATGAATGGCCGGATCGACGATGTGCTTGATGCCGTCGAACTTTCCAAACTCCTGCCCCATGAGATGGCCGGTCATCCAAGAGGCGCCGCGCTGAAGGAAGTGGGTCATTTGCTCCAGCGGGAAAATTACGATGACCGCCAGCACGTTGAAAATATCGTGCACGGTTCCCGCGGCAAAGGCCCTCCGAAACTCCTCGCGATTATGCACATGACCCAAAGACACGATGGTGTTGGTGACCGTAGTTCCTATATTCGCGCCCATGATGATGGGTATGGCTATTTCCAATGAGAAGGCTCCACCGGCCACCAGACCCACCACCATGGATGTGACCGTGGAGGAACTCTGCACCAGGCTCGTGGTGAAGACTCCCAACAAGAGCCCGAGCAGTGCACTGGAGGTTCCCTGATTCAGGAACTCGGTGGCCAACATCTTGCCCATTCCCTTGGCGCTTCCACCCATGAGCTTGATGGCCACGAAGAAAATGTAGAGAATGGCGAGCAGCGTAACGGTTTTCAAAACCGTATCGGCCAGGTCATGGAAGAAACCGTTGGGAGACGCGCTCGGGGAACCGGGGGAGATCCGGGACTCGCTGCTCACGTTGACCTCACGGAACGGGATGTGGGGACGACGAGTCCAACCGAACCCGACCCGGCCTACATACCAGGATGAGAAGATCTTGTAAAGATGCTGGAGAGAAAAAGCTGGAAAATCAGCCGATCAAGCGCGAGCCCAATTGATAGGTCAGGGTGGCCAGAACATAGGCCATGGCTGTCAGGCCTCCCCACTGCAGGGCGGCCCAGGCCCAACGGCCCGACTCCCGCCGGGTAATGGCCACAGTGGCCATACAGGGAGTGGCCAGCAGCGCAAAAATGAGGATGGCCAAGCCCTGGGCGGCGCTGTAATTGCGTGTCAACACGGTACGAAGGCCCTGGCTGTCCTCTCCCCCGTCCTCCATGGCGAAAACGATGGCCATCTGGGCCACGAACACTTCCTTGGCCGCAAAGGCCCCCAGGAAGGCCGTATTGATGCGCCAGTCGAAGCCCATGGGCGCGGTGACCGGCTCAAGCGCCCGGCCGATGCGTCCGGCCAGGGAGTAGCGCAGATCTTCCGCCGCGCGGGCCTGATCGGCGGCAGCTTCGCTCATGGCTACCGACTGGCCTAGTTGGGTATCCACTTCGTATTCGGCTGGCTCGGGAAAGCTCATGAGGGCCCAAAGCACGATGGATATACCCAGAATAATCGTGCCCGCCTTGCGCAGGTACATGGCCGAGCGATTCCACATATGCAGGAAAATACTCCGCTTGCTGGGCATGCGATAGGGCGGCAGCTCCATGACGAAGGGCGCTTCGCTGCCGCCGAGTAGGGTCTTGCGAAGCACACGCGCCATGATCAATCCAAGGAAAATTCCGAGGAGATAGAGCCCCCACAGCACCGGCGCATGCCAGGCTTTGGGGAAGAAGGCGGGAATGAGCAAAAGGTAGATGGGAAGGCGCGCACCACAGGAAATGAAGGGCAGAATGAGCATGGTGATAAGTCGGTCGCGCCGGCTCTCCAAGGTGCGAGTCGCCATGATGGCGGGGATGGTGCAGCCGAATCCAATGAGCATGGGAATGAAGCTTTTTCCGTGAAGGCCGAAGCGATGCATGACCCGGTCCATGATGAAGGCCGCGCGGCTCATGTATCCCGTGTCTTCCAGAATGCTGATGCCCAAAAAGAGCAACACGATATTGGGCAGAAAAACCATGACGCCACCCACACCGCCGATAATGCCGTCGACGATGAGGCTATGCAGCCAGATAGCCTGACCATCCGGCCACAGCTTGGTGATTCCGCCACCAAGCCAACCGAACATGCCTTCGATGAGACCCATGAGCGGGTCGCCCATGGTGAAGGTGAGCCAGAATAGCGCATACATGAAGGCCAGGAAAATGGGAAGTCCGAATAGGCGATGGGTGAGTATGGCGTCGGCGCGTTCGGTCTGGCTGATGCGATCTCTGCGCGCCGGGCGAGTGAGTACTTCCTTCACGAGCCCCAAGGCGAATCCGTAGCGACTGTCGGCGATGAGGGTGGACAGGGCCTCGCCGCAACGATCCTCGATACCCAAGCGGGCCGCCTCCACCGCTTCCCATATCTGCTCGGGCTGAGGATGATTCTGCCCCACGCCCTTGCTGATTTCAGGATCGGCTTCCAGAAGCTTGATGGCCGCGTAACGACGCGGAACGGGAAGATCTACAATCGCTTCCAGCAGAGCTTCCAGCTTTTCGATTTCCGGTTCGATCTCTTGACCGTAGTTCACTCGACGTAGTTCTGTCTTTTTGCCGGCGCGTTCCTGGATCAGGGTCTTGAGTTCGGGCACGCCTCCTCCGCGATGTCCCTCGGTTTCCACGACCGGCGCACCCGTGAGCACTTCAATCTTCTTCGTGTCGATGATCATGCCCTGCCCGCGAGCGGCGTCGATCATGTTCAGGGCGATGACCAGATTGACTTCCAGCTCCATCAGCTGCACGGCTAGATAGAAGTTCCGCTCCAGATTGCTGGCGTCGATGACATCGACGACCAGATCGGGCGCATCGTTTATGAGGAAGGCTCGAGCTACACGCTCTTCTTCGCTCTGAGCGGTTAGGCTGTAGGTACCGGGAAGATCCACCAGGCTCACCTGTGAGGCACCATGCCCGTAGCGTCCCCACTTCTTTTCTACGGTCACGCCCGGATAGTTGCCCACATGCTGGCGACCTCCGGTGAGGCGATTGAAGAGGGAGGTCTTTCCGGAATTGGGATTGCCCGCCAAAGCGACTGTGATGGTGGCGGTCGAAGATACCTCGGACAGGTGCCGGGCCATCAGGTCACCTCAACCGCTATGGTGGAAGCTTCGATCTTGCGCAGGGAAAGGTTGTATCCCTTGAGCTTGATTTCTATGGGATCGCCCAGAGGTGCTACACGCAACATTTCCAGCTCAACCCCAGGCAATAGCCCCATGTCGATGAGCCGCTGGCGAATACTCGTGGCGGCGCGCACGCTGACCACGCGACCGCGATCGCCGGGCTTCATGTCGGACAGGGCCACGTGACCGGCGCGAGAGCTAAAGAATCGAACACTGGAATCAGGAAAATTCGATTCGCATTGAGCGTTTCGGCAGGCCATGGTTGCAGACTCTTCACCGTGCTCCTGTTTGAGCACTTGTCCATAGCATGAATTGAAAAGTTCTACGATGTTGCCGCCGGCCTGTGGGCAGGACTTGAGGAACTCCACAAAGGCTGCCAAGCGATCGAGTGTTTCCAGGCTGATGATGTGCTCGATGGAGCAGGCGTCCCGCTCGGCCACCTCTGCGCTGACGCCCAGGATGTCGCCCAAGAATCGCGTGATGAATTCATGGCGCTGCAGAACGCGATGAGCGAGTTCGGAACCTTCGGGAGTTAGGGTCACCATTTCCCGTCGGCGATACTCGATGAGTTTTTCCTTGGCCAGGCGTTTCATGGCGCCGGTCACGCTGGCCATGCGCACGCCCTTGCGTTCGGCGATGTCCTTGACCCGCGCCTCGCCTTTTTCCTGATCCAACTGAAGGATGATCTCCAGATAGTCTTCGAGACTTTCCGAGAGATTACTGATCTGAGCCAAAGCCTGCCCCCGATGAGTAGGCAAGTAAATTAGTCTAGACTAACAAATATGTCAAGACAGCCACGCTCATGTATCTTTATAATATAGAATAAGATAGCACCCTTCTCGCTCATGCCGCACATGAGCCTACAATCTGACGCACCTTGCGGGACTCAAGGCTCTGTCCTAGGATGAGTCTATGCCCACACACCTTCGCAGCCTGCTACTTCTTCTGCCCCTACTCATCTGGATTGGGGCGCCGCTTGTACACTTGGCTCATGAGCACGGCGAAGAGGACGGGGATCATCACTTCTGCACACTCTTTCACGATCTTAGCCATCAGCTTGTAGAGGATCTTCCTCCTCTCGGACCGGGCTACATATTGCTTGAGAGAATTTCCGAAAACCTGGCCTTTTCTCCCAAGCATCCGACCCTCTGCTCCCTGTCCATTCGCGCACCTCCCACCTCTGTCTAAGCAGAAAAAATCACCTCTCCCTTTAACCGGATAGTCCGGTTGATTTTTCATGCACGGAGGTCACCATGCGTATCACTATTTTGATGCTCGCAGCTATGCTGGCCATAGCTTCGACGGCAATGGCATCAAGTACGAGTACAGGCATCAGTCGAGATTTCAATCCGGCCATCAGCGCCAACAGCTTGATTCTGTATTCCTCGGGACTGCTAGCAGAGGAGGAGGGCGGCGAAGAGCACGAACACAACCATGGCCTCGGAGCCGGCCTGTTCATTCAAGAGAGCGAACTGCAGCTTAGCGCCAATGTGGACCCCTACAGCAAAGCCGTGCTGACCCTTGCCATGCACGGCACAAGTGGAATTGAATTGGAGGAAGGGTTCATTCAACTGCGACGTCTGCCCGCGCAACTGGGGCTGCGAGTGGGAACTTTTCTTTGGGAATTCGGGAAACACAATAGCCTCCACACCCACCAGTATCCCTTCGTGGAGCGCCCCCATGCCTGGGACGAACTTCTCGGGGAACACGGTCTTAGCGGTGTCGCCCTGGAATTGAGCTGGCTTAGTCCGCTACCCTGGTACGCTGAGCTCTCAGGCACCGCCTTTCCCTTGAACCATTCCGTTTACGGAGATCATGCAGATGCTCCGGAGAACGAATGGGGATCTTCCCTGCGTATTCGCCAGCTTTTTGAGTTGAGTGAGAGATCCACTCTCGATATCGGCGTGAACTGGCTAAGCGGGCAGGTCGCCCACGAGCATGATGAGCTAATCGAAAAAGGTGATCGAAATCTCATGGCCTTCGATTTCACCTGGAGGTGGATCGGAAGCGGCGCCTCGGCCCGGCAAATGGAAGTTCAGGGCGAGTGGATCAGGCGAAGCGACAGCCTTCCCGATGAGAAAATTGATCACGATGGCTGGTACTTGGCCGCAGGTATAAAACTAAGTCGTCGATTCTGGTTGGGCGGACGTCACGATGTGTTTTCGCCTCAAGTGGAAGAGGGCCATGCTCATTCAGTTGAGAGTGCGACGGACGCACTGTCCTTGGCATTCGTCCCCAGCGAGTTTCAAGCCTGGCGCCTGGATCTGATGCAGCGCAACATCGGCGATGAGAGCTTCAAGGGCCTACGGCTTCAGGCGAATTTCACCATCGGCAGCCATCCTGCGCATCGATATTAGGACAGGCCATGGAAATAAAGATAATCGCCCTACTCGCACTTCTCTTACTTCAGGGCCCAGCTTATGGAGAGTTGAAGATCGTCGCGACGCTCGCCGAACTTGGCGCACTTGTGGAGGAAGTGGGCGGTGATCGCGTGTCGGTAAGCACCTTGGCCAGAGGTGATGAGGATCCCCACGCCATCGCCGCAAAACCCAGCCACAGCAGACGTATGAGCCGCGCCGATCTGCTCGTCTACAACGGCCTGGAGTTGGAGATTGGTTGGCTTCCCCTACTCATAGAAGGAGCGCGCAACCCTCGCATTCTGGAGGACAACCCCGGCCACCTTAATCTGGCAGAAATCATCGAGCCCCTGGAAGTCCCAATCCATGTAGACCGAAACCAGGGGGATGTGCATCCCGATGGCAATCCACACTACACGGTGGATCCCGGGCTTTATCCAGATCTCGCCCGTGCACTTTCCGAGCGTCTGACCCTGCTCGATCCGGAAGGCAAAAGTCACTACGCGGAGCGACTGGCAGCGTTTACTTCCCGCTGGCAAACACACATGGAGGATTGGCAGCGCCGACTTGAGCGTATGGCAGGACTGAATGTTGTGGCCTACCACAGCCAGTGGGCCTATTCCGCCAAACGTTTCGGATTTAAAATTGTCGATCATGTGGAGAATCAGCCGGGCATCCCACCCTCCCCGCGACACATCAAGGCGCTTCAGAAGAGGATCGAACGGGAAGAAATCCCATTACTGATCTACTCGGATCTGATCCATCCTGAAACACCGGAGAGATTCGCCAAACGGGCGGGCTGCAAGACGGTCATGTTGCCTCAGGCCGTCGGCAGTCGCAAGGGTGTGGACGACCTCACGACATGGTTCGAGCTTTGGGTGTCTCTTCTCGAAGATGCGATGAAGGAAGGATGATATGGAACTGGTCAGCATGATGGCCGCCCCTTTTGCCGCCAGCGTAGTACTGGTACTGATTCACTCTTATCTGGGTGGTCACGTGCTGAAACGAGGTGTCATCTTCGTGGATTTGGCCATGGCCCAATTCGCGGCCATGGGCGCGGCTCTAGGCTTACTCTTCGGATTCGAATTGGAGAGCCTGCCTTCCTATTTCCTTGGCTTGGCCAGCGCATTGGCAGCTGCTGGGATGTTCGCAGCGGCAAGACGGAGCATCCATAGGGTCCCCCAGGAAGCGATTATTGGTATTGCCTATGTGGCGTCATCGGCGGCGGCCATCCTCATCGCAGATCGCGCACCTCATGGCGCCGAGCACATCAAGCAGATCCTCATCGGCTCGATCCTCTGGGTGAGTTGGTCGGAAGTTCTCAAAACCATGTTGATCTACGGCGCACTGGGCCTGCTCTTGCGATGGGGTCACAGTCGACTGGTGCTTGTAAGTGAGAATCCGGACAAGGCAGCCGCCAAAGGCCTTAACCTCTTCGGCTGGGACTTCTTCTTCTATTTCATCTTTGCCTTCGTCGTTACGAGTTCCGTGCGCATTGCCGGAGTGTTGTTGGTCTTCAGTATCCTGATCGTACCTTCGGTGTTTGCGGCCCTCATCGGTGTCACGGGCCGCTTGCGTTTACCGGTGGCATGGAGCTTCGGGATCGTCATGAGTCTTGTGGGAATGATGATGTCCTACTACATGGATTTACCTACGGGGGCAACGGTCGTCCTTGTCTTCGCTATGGGACTCGTACCGGTAATCCCATTTATAAAACGAGGAGACTTGTCACTGTAGCGACCACCCGCTTCCACCTCTGTGAAGAAACCTCCTGTTTCGGGATCGGGCTCGGTGATGACAGAAGGATCCGACGGGGCATCAGGTAGCAAGAAAAAAGCGGCCCCGGCCTTAGTCGGGACCGCCCATAAGCCCCCTCTATGAGGAGGAGGAACTACTAGGGAGCTGTAATTTCCTGCCAGTCGAAAACGATTTCCGCCGGGGAACTCGATCCCTGCGTCGTGAAACTCGTCAACTGGAGCTTATAGTATAAACCATCGGCGCCATGAATTGCGTAGTAACGGTCCGCGTCGAGGATAAATTCGTGATCGGGTGAGCCGGTGTAATTGTACCATCCACCGTTCTGGCCGTCTTCGGCGCCCTGATTGAAGGCCCGCCCGATATCCGTGTTACTGGTGTCCGTGATATAGCCATCGGCAGGGGCCTGGGCAAGATCGTCGTAGGCACCATCATCGAAATACACCAGCTCGACACCGCCGGTGCCGTTGCTTCCACCATTCAGGTTGATATTGGCAAAGAGCATGGCCAGGTCGTACTCACCAGAATCGGAAGGATCCGCTGGCTCAACGCCCGAAGCGCTCGCGAAACTGTAGTACTCGAATTCCGTTCCACTCAAGCCGCCAACCACCGCCGTGACGGTGAAGGATCCGTCACCGTTATCCACGGTGGTGTAACCGTACTCCACTTCTTCGTCATCACCGGGATCGAGGCTGTCAGAACATGCACCAAGCATGAGGGCCAGCATGCCGGCCATTGTGATCAGGGTGAGCTTTTTCATCATGACTCCTTGTCGAGGTTAAACGTTACTTGGAAGACGAAAGCTGATAGCCCATACCCACGAAAGCCCGACGAGGCGCGATGCGCAGGTAATCGTGGTCACCTTCATTGAGAAGGTTGTCCACGCCCATGGAGATCTTGAACAGTGACCCAAGGTCGCGGCTGATTCTGAGATTCATGAGCGAGTAGGGTTTGGCCTTGAAGGTCTCCACACCGCTATAGGCTTCGCTGAAAGAGCGCTCCCCCACGAAGGAAGTGCGAAGCACCAGATTGGTCTTCAAGCCCTCAAGCCGATAATCAAAATTCACGTTACCGCGATGGGTGGGACGGCCGTCGAGCACATTGCCCGTGTCTTCATCGCGACTGTCCAGGAACGAGTAGCCCAGATCCACCTTGAGGTTTTTCATCAGCTGGTAGCGCAGGGCGGTTTCGAAACCGCGAATACGCGCGTGGGTCACGTTGAAGTAGGTGGCCTTGAGCAGGCCGCTGCCCTCGTTCAACTCTTCGGTGATCAAGCCCTGGATGAGATTGTCGAAATCGTGATGGAAGGCGCTGATGGATCCCCAAAGCTTTTCGCTGAAGCTGCGTTCCACTCCGAGCGAGTAACTCATGGAAACTTCGGGCTCCAAATCGGGATTGCCCACGACCTCATAACCGATGGCCGGATGGGCGAAACGCACATAGAGTTCCTTGAAGTCCGGCGCGCGGAAGCCCTTGCCCACGCTTCCCCGCAGCATGGTTTTCTCGCCGAGTTCGTGACTCAGTGCGAGCTTGGGCGTGACATGATCACCGAACTGCGAATCCGAGTCCCAGCGAACTCCGGGAAGCAGTGTGATGGCCAGGTGCGAGGGGAAGGTCCATTCGTCCTGGAAGAAGACGCTGATGCGCTGACGATCGCTTTTGCCGCCTTCAAGACGTTCGGTCTCGAGATCTTCGTGCATTCCTTCAACACCCATGGACACATAGTGGTTTTCACCGAAGTAGCGGTCGTACTGCAGGGTTCCTTGAACCAGACGCTCCCAGGTTTCGGTGAAGGTGTCGAGCAGATCGCCCGAGCGCTGATCCTGTAGATACTCGTCGCGGTACATGGAGAGGTATGCAGTTCCCTTGAGACGGCCGGATTCACCGATCCAAAAATTGGGGCTGGCCGAGAGGGTGAACATTTCGGTGAGGTTGCTTCGGTCGAAGATAGTGGCCGAAATGTCGGTGCCTCCGTCCACACCACTGGTTGTGCGGCGAAGGTAGCTGAAGCGTCCCTCAAGCTTTGACCAATCACCCACCTTCACTTCGCTGTGGCTGGACAGGCTGAACTCGTCGTAGCCGTCCACGCTGGTTTCGGGGTCGTTCGGCTCGTAGTCGTTGGGATCGGCAGTGCGCCAGCCCGTGGTCACCCGGCTGGTCCAGACCTCACCCTTGGCGCCGAGCGCGCCGCCGCAGTCCATGCGTCCCGCCGCACCGGCGTTGCCGTGGATCTCCAGTTCCAGAGGCGCACGGCTAGCCCGCGTGATGATATTGATCACCCCGCCGATGGCGTCCGATCCGTAGAGAGCCGATTGATTGCCCTTCACGATTTCGATGCGCTCGATGTTCTCCACGTTGTAACGGGAAAGATCCAGCACGCCGCCCTTGCGGCCACCCGCGCGCTCACCATTGACCAGCACGAGCACGTACTCGCTGCTGAGCCCCTGAAGCTGCACACCACTTCCGAATATGGAATGGCTGATGGTCACGCCCGCCTGGTTCTCCAGGAAGTCCGAAAGACTTTCGGCCCCGGATTTCTCCAGGTCCGTTCGCGTGACGAGCTCCGTGGCTACTGGAGTTTCCGCCAAAGGCTTGGGTGTACGAGTGCCGGTGACGACGATGGGATCCACTTCCCAGACGGTCTCGACCCTCTCGGTCTCGTTTTGCGCCTCACCCTCTTCATCCGCACCCTGCGCAAACGTGACGAGGGGAATCGCGGCCAGGGCCAGGATCGCCAGACTGAATACGAGTGCTTTCATACCATCTCCTCCAGTTATCCGGTAGAATAGTAGACAGCCCTCTCCTGGCATTTGTCACTGCAGCGTCATGGGCTAACACTTTCGTACTATTAGGCCTACATAGCTGCAGCATCTTGGAGCCAATTGTGATATAATCGTGTCTATCACGCAGTTTGGGTCGCCCCTCGCACCTAGAAGGCCCCGGCTTTTGGCCGGGGCCCTTTCGTACGCGAGAAACCCTCCCGGGGGGTAATGGGAGGGTTTCCGGCTTGAGTCTCGCTTGGAGCGGGAGCTCCGGTGGGTATGAGTTCTCTAGCGACTCTGGGCTGGAGGGGGCCCGAACTGGAGAAGCTCGCTCATCACATCGGCCCGGAACTGCAGGGGATATGCCAGTCTCGACCGAGCCTCAAGTCAATGCAGTGTAGGGAATTCGGTTCCCGGTACTTTCGCGACGGAAAGTGGCACATCTAGAAACGGGAGAATCTCTATAGAATCGGGCTAGCGACTGTCGGCTTCCCGCATGCGCTGGAAGTAGAGGCGCAGGCTCATGGAGATGCTGGCCAGCTTGGTCAAAGCGCTGTCGCCGCGGCTGGTGAGTACCACGGGAATGCCTCCACCTACGATGCAGCCGGCCGCGTCGTGTCCACTGGTAGTTAGGGTCTTGTAGACTGCGTTACCCGAGTCGATGCCCGGCATCACAAGGATGTCCGCATTGCCTCGAATTTCGCCTTCGTAACCCTTCTCCTCGGCGATGTCTTCTTCAGTGGCCACATCGAAACTGAGAGGACCTTCCACCTGGCAATCGCCGCGGTCTTTGTAGAGTGCGGCAATTTCGGCAGCTTCCACCGAACTCTCGATGCGGGGATTTACTTTCTCGATGGCACTGATCATGGCAGCCTTGGGCCTGGAAAGGTTGAGACTTCGCGCCACAAAGAGCGCGTTTTCGAGGATGCGCCGTTTCTCTTCCTTCGTGGGCTCGATATTGATGCCACCATCGGTCAGCAGGATGAGACGTCCCAGGGCTCTGCGTTCGAACACGGCCACATGGCTGTAGAGGGCATCCTTGGGAAGACGCCCGTTCTCTTTAAGCCAGCGGAAGGTGGGCCCGAGGATAGCCTCGGTTTTAACCGACCCCTTCATGAGAACGTGCGCATCACCCGCCTCATAAAGCTCCAGGCACTTGGCCACAGGATCATCCGCAGGCACGAGAGAGAAATCCTGTTGCCCAATATCCAAATCGAGCTTCTCAGCGGTGCGAAGCGTCTTCTCTCGATCTCCCACCAAGATAAACCTCGCGATTTTGTACTCGCCCTCTTCCGTGGCACGCATTGCGGCGGCCAGAGCATCTTCGTTGTCCGAACCCGCAATGGCGATGGTGGGCATGAATTCTTCGTGCACGCGAGTGCGCGTGGCCTGAATAATTTCCTCCAGGCTGCAAAGCGGACTGCCCTTCTTGCGGTGCAGCACCGGCTTCTTGAACACCACGCGATCGATTAGATGGTTTTGTTTCAACCTGAGAGCGTACAGCTTTTCGCGCTCCACGGCGTAATCGCGCATACGCTCGGGATGAAGAAGTGACAAGGCTCCTCCCGCCGCCAGAGCCTCTTGCTCGACACTGCCGGGCACGCGAACTAGGGGAATGAGTCCGCCGAGGCGCTGCTCTACCAGTTTTACGAATTCCTCGCTCTGAGACAGTCCACCGGTGATGCATGCGTAATCGGGTTTTCCCCAACCGGCAGCGGTAGACAAAATGCCCTCGGCCACTTTTTGGGCGAAGAAGTCGACCACTAGGTCAATCTTCTCGCGCTGCTCTTCAGTAGCGCCGAAGTTGCGGAATTCCAGGAGGGTTTTGAAATCGTTGGTACCGGCCAGAGACATGAGCCCGCCTTCGCGGAAAGTTGCGCGAAGCATTTCGTCCAAGCTCATCTGGTGTTCCTCCAGGCGCCTCAACATTTCGTGCTGAGGCAGGAGCCCGGAACGATTGGCAGCCGGCAGGCCGCTGAAGGCGTTGATCACTCGCACGGCGCGGCCATGATGATTTCGAATGAGCGAGAAGCCGCCGCCCAGGTGCACACTCACCACACTCGCCTCGCTGGGGTGCATTCCGAACTCCCAAGCGCTGATGGCGATCACGCTTTTGTGGCTGAGATAGTGCACGCTGGTTCCGTCGGTCTTGAACTCGCGAAGGCCCGTCATGCGGCTTGCGATTTTCACCTCGTCCACCACCACGGGATTGCTCACCGACACTGGCATCTCTTTGCCCGAAAGCTCCCGGATACGCATGACGATGGGCACACCCATGTTCGCGGCGTGTTTGATCTCGGGATCGGCCAGGTCTTCCAGAAGTTCGGGAGTGACCGCATAGGTACCGCTGGGCACTGGACGGAAAAATCCACCTCGCGCGGCGATGGCATCCACACTCTCCGGGTCGATGTGCCGCTCGGCCAGCCATCCCATAATCTGAATGCTGCGCGTGTCGGCACTATCTTCAAGATGCGGCTGAATGTGCACCTCGAAGCCATCCAGTTTTTGCACGCCCTGGAAGAGGGCCACCTTCGTGGAAGTCGAGCCGGGATTGATCACCAGGATGCGATGATCGGACTCCGCCAGCTGATCGGCAGTCTCAGTATCGAGAAGCCGGGCGAAGAGATCGCGTCCCGTGAGCGTGGAGATATCGATGGTCTTCATACCTGCATGAAACTATGCAGGCGACATCACAGCAAGGGCCATTCTTGAGTTACGGGTCTGATCTTGATATAACTGAACTGAGCTAAGTCTTTAAAATCAAAATTCTTAAGAGCACAAGCTGGGGAGCCTCCAAGCGCATTTAACTCTAAGGGCGCTTCAGGGTTTCGTGTGGGCCGCAGACTCAGCTCCTCTTTCCTAGCCGCGTTGCATCCCAAGCCCGGCCTCTTCAGCAAGCGCCGTCTCGCTCATGCAGATGCCGGTGGCAGCTGGCCCAAAGCGTGATCAGGTTTTCCTCGCGGTTGTCCCCTCCACGGCTACGCG
>CAYTPZ010000038.1:0-20160 GCA_964440095.1 uncultured bacterium
GTCGGGAAGAAAGAGGTACAATCACAGGAGTTGCACTTGTGAGTTTAATCTGCGGCTTGACTCTAATTGAATCCAGTTCAGTCAGTTATGCAGTTATGCATTTTCAAGTTTGCACCTCATCGGGAGTGGTCCGAGAAAGTCGAGGTGCTCTGGTGTAACCGCAGCATCAATAGGAGGAATACGATGAAGAATCTGGCTCTGCTTGTCATCCTCGGCATCTTTCTGTTCGCCTCGCTGGCGATGGCCGAAGCACCACTTGAAATCAGTTACCAAGGATTGCTCAAGACCGATACCGGCGAAACGGTTCCGGATGGGGATTACAGTCTTGAATTTACGATCTACGATGCCGCCTCGGGCGGCACCATCCTCTGGGGTGAAACGCAGAGTGCTGCAGTTGAGGACGGAATTTTCAACGTGATTCTCGGCATGGTCAACATTCTCAATATGGAATTCAACGACCACTACTGGCTTGGGGTCGCCATCGATGGCGATCCGGAACTCAGCCCTCGAATCAGGCTCGTGTCCTCGGCCTATGCCTTGAATAGTAATCGCCTCGGCGGCCAGGTCCCCTCGGCCTATTCGCTCACCGGGCATGTTCATCTACTCAACAATCTGTCCGATGTGGATGTAACAGGCGCCACCGAGGGTGAAGTGCTCACCTATGATTCAGGTGCGGGCGACTGGACTGCTTCTCCGGTTCCAGCCTCCACAGATAGTGACTGGACCGTGGTCGGTAACAACATGTATTCGAATGTAACCGGGTACGTGGGAGTTGGCACCAGCGCACCGGGCACTCCTTTGCATATTAAAAGAGATGGGAACTTTCAAACCTCAATCACGATCGAAAACACCGACACGGGTGCGAATTCTGCGGAAAGACTCAGTTTTAAAAACGAGGAAGGCAGTATTGCAGGCCTCGTTGTTTACGACAATGACAATTCCGTTAATCCCAGCCGCATGAAACTCTTCAACAATCGAAGCGGATCGAGTCTTAGCCTTTCGACATCCAGCGGCAGTATCTACATCGATCCCGAGGGAGAAGTTGGAATCGGAACCTATAGTCCCACTGCAGCCCTCGAAGTGAATGGAATGATTAAAACGAATACCATCCATGTTGCCACCGGCGGAAGCAGCGGACACGTGCTTACCAGCGACGCCAGCGGTGTTGGCACCTGGCAGGCTCCCGCCGCAGGCGACGACGGTGACTGGATCATCTCGGGGGATGATCTGTACCGCATCGGTGGCAGCGTTGGAATCGGCGCTCCCCCTTTGCGCCCGGCTCCCGACACCAGCAAGGGCGACACGCCTGGCAATCGCACTCCAAGCTCCACGAAACTCATGGTCGATGCCGAAAATGAAGGCATCTACTCAAGAATGGTCGAGAACAATACCGACAATGACGACCGTGCGGCCCTATACGGATACCGCACCCGGACCTTGCGCAATGATGGAACCGGCTATGGCGCCACCGAAGGCAACGCGGGTGTCATCGGCGCGAACTACTGGGGCGACAACTTTTCCTTCGGCGTCGCGGGATACAACTACAATGACCACGGCCAGTGCGCCGGTGTGATGGGATCCAACTGGACCGGTTCCTACTGGGGTGCGCTGGGATACAAAGACGCCAGCAGCGGCGCCTGGGGAGTCTACACTCCGGACGACAGCTATACCGGTGGCGATATGACGGTGGGTGGCCAGATCAACGCCAACGGCAAAATCAGAGCCATCGGCGATTTCGGTCCCGGGTACGGAGGAACCGCCATCTTGGCCGAGAACACGGACACAAGTGGTATCGCACTTTGGGCGGAAACCTGGGGCAGTGATGCCACCGTAGTCGTCGACCAGCAGGGTACCGGTGATATGATACGCGGCTTCCTCAACGGCTCGCTCAAGTATCGCGTGCTCAACAACGGAACCGTCGTGACTCCCGTGTTGCAGATCACCGGTGGCGCAGATCTGGCAGAGCCCTTCCCCGTTGCTCAGGTAGAGCGGGTTCAGCCTGGCGCTCTACTTGTGATCGACGAGGCCAATCCCGGTCAGCTAAAGCTCAGTGACAGCGAGTACGACTGCAAGGTTGCCGGTGTTGTAAGCGGCGCGAACGGTGTGAATCCGGGATTGACCTTGAGTCAGGACGGTGTCTTTGAAAAAGGAAAGAACCTGGCTCTGTCGGGCAGAGTCTATGCCATGGCCGATGCTTCCAATGGCCCCATCAAGCCAGGAGATCTACTCACCACATCCGGTCGCGAAGGTCACGCCATGAAGGCCACCGATCGTGATCGTTCCCATGGAGCGGTAATCGGCAAAGCTATGACCTCTCTTGAAGAGGGCACGGGACTCGTTCTGGTTCTCGTGAACCTTCAGTAGGAGGCGCCATGAAAAAGACAAAACTCCTTCTACTGGCGATGGGCCTCCTGGCCTTTGCCATTGGGACAACAGAAGCGGCACCACAGATTGATGCTGCGATCAATCGGGCGGGAGCCATTTTCCCGTCCACTTTGAATCCGAATTTGGCGGAGGCATTGCAGATCGAATTGCCTCCCACCGTTCGGAATGAGGAAGACCTTCCTTGCGGCGGAATTCGTGTGGGTGACATCGAGCCCGCTCCGCCAGGGCTGCGGAATTCTCTTGCAGATGCCAACTGGTATGCGCATCCCGAGGGTGGCAGCATCGCTCGAGTGGAACTGCAGTCGAGAGCCGCCACGGGACTGAGAGTCGAACTCGAAGATCTCCAGGGTTTGGAACTACGGGTCTATGATCCCGAAGGACTTCATGTTTTCGGGCCTTATGTGAACCCGGTTCTATCCGACGAGAGAACTTTCTGGTCCACGGTCATCTTTGGCGAAAAAATCGGGCTGGAGTTTCGGGTGCTTCCCGGTATCGAACAGCCGCAGGATCTTCCGGAGATTCTTTCGGTGGCCTACCTATTCGAAGACTTCGATCGCGGCGATCGTTGGCCTCCGGCCGGCAGCTGTGATGAGGACATCAATTGCTATGCGGACTGGGCTGGTTCAGGCGAAGATAACGCTGTCGGCATGATGCATTTCAACTGCGCCGGCGGAGGTTGCGGCCAGTGCACCGGCGCCATGCTCAACCGCACTGGCGAAGACCTCGCCCCCATATTCATGACCGCCCGCCACTGCATCAGTGATCAGGCCACGGCCAGCACCTTGATCATTTTCTGGGAATTCGAGACAGACGCCTGTGACGGCGTGGACCCGGCCTTGAACACTTTGCCAAGAAATGATGGATCCCAATTGCTGAAGACCGATTCCGAAAGCGAATGGACGCTGCTGGGTCTATGGGAAAACTCACTTACCAACTCGTACCTCGGCTGGGACTCGAACTATCTTGCCGACGGAATCAGCACCACGGGTGTGAGTCACCCCGGCGGAATGAGCAAGCGCATATCCTTTGGGGAAAAGATCGGCGACGACTCGTGCCTGGGAGCCGACGAGTGGTTGATTCAACATAGTCTCGGAAGAACTTTTCCGGGAGCATCCGGATCACCGCTCTATGATGCCAACCGCAGAGTTCGGGGAACCTTGTCCTGCGACAATCGGGAATGCCCGGATTCGACCGACTCTTATGCCGAGTACGGGCGCATGGATGTGGGTTTCCCGGAGATTCGCTGGTACATCTACGACATGTACGATCCCGCTTATGTCAACGGGGCGCTTTCGGGCGATACGGGAAACGACGGCGATACGGAGCGAGGAAACTCCACCCAACCCTTCAACACCGTCTACGAAAGCGCCTTCAGCGTTCCCTCCGGCGGTACGGTTTACATTGATCCTGATAACTACGATGAAACGTTCACGATCCGGCGGCCCATGACCTTGCGGCGCTGGGGTGCATCCGGAACCGTAGTCATCGGCTCGCCTTAGGCGGAAAGGAGAATTCCATGAAACGCAGCACCTGCATTTTGTTGTGCTTTGCCTTCTTTGCGATTTCGGCCTTTCCGGCCTTCGCTCAGATTCAGCTCGCCAGGTCCGTTTTCGGAAATGGCGGCTCTCCCACTGCCGGCGGTAGTTTTGCTCTGAACGGAACGCTGGGGCAATCGGTCATCGGAGTGGTCAGCGGTCCAAATTTGGATCATCGCATCGGATTTTGGGTTCCAGGGTCCATCGCCACTTCAGTGGATGATCAGGCCGAACTGCCCACGATTCATCAGTTAGGTCAGAACCAACCGAATCCATTCAATCCGGTAACAACCATTCGCTACGCGATTCCAAGTGCAGAGCGGGTGAGCATGCGTCTCTACGATGTCAATGGTCGACTCGTGAGGGAATTGATCCATGAGGAGCAGTCCCCCGGCTACTACGAGTTCACTCTTGATGCCAGCAGGCTTGCCAGCGGTGTTTATTTCTACCGACTGGAAGCGGGACGCTTTCTGGAGACCAAGAAGATGGTTCTCTTGAAGTAGTCTTCCATTAGATTTGAAAAACCCCCGACGAACTCTCGTCGGGGGTTTTTGTCGTTTACGATATTAGCTACTGAAAGCTGAGCAGCTTCACATCGAAGACCAGCATGCCCGCGGGTGCGCCGGTGCGGCCCTGATAGGCCAACTGCTGGGGAATCCAGAAGCGGCGGGTCTCCCCCACCACCATGAGCTGCAGACCTTCGGTCCAACCGGCGATCACGCGGTTGAGGGGGAAAGAGGTGGGCTCGCCGCGAGGAATGGACGAGTCGAACATTTCGCCGTCGGTGGTCCAGCCCGTGTAATGCACGGTGACCTTACTGGAGGCCGTGGGATGCTCCATTCCAGTGCCTACCTCGATAACCTTGGACACGAGACCCGAAGCCGTCCTGTGTGCATCTGAGGGAGGACCGGCCACATCGGAGGGCACGGCGGGAGGCTTGGGCATCTTGATGAAGCTGAGCAGCTCCACGTCGAACACGAGCATGCCCTCGGGACGTCCCTCGCGGCCCTGATAGGCCAAATCCTCGGGAATCCAGAAGCGGCGGGTCTCGCCCGTGACCATGAGCTGCAAGCCTTCGGTCCAACCGGCGATGACCTGGTTCAGGCCGAAGGTGGCCGGTTCACCGCGGCTGTAGGAAGAGTCGAACATGATGCCGTCGGTGTTCCATCCCGTGTAGTGCACGGTGACTTTGTCCACCGAGGAAGGATGATCCTTGCCCTCACCGGCCACGATAACCCTGGAGGCCAAACCGGACTTGGTCACTTCGGCATCGGCGGGGGACGCGGCGACATCGTCGGGCGCGGGGATGGCTTCGGCAAAAACACCCATGCTGAAAATGAGGGCCATGGAGGCCAGCAGGAGGAAAGTCGATCGTGTGATTTTCATGTTTCCCTTTCAGAGCTGTGAGGATGATTGTCTTGTCCGTCGCCAAGATGATCCCTGGGAGCCAGGAAATCAAGGATCAGCTGAAGGGATAGTGCTCGCGATAGATCTCAATCATCTTCTCATAGTGCGCCAGCGGCATCCCCTGGAAGATGGTTTCGATGATGCGTTGATAAATGGCCAGGGCCATCTCATAGGCTTTGCACTTCTCAGTCGATGAACCCGCCCACAACTCCCCGGCGGGGTAATTCAGCCCGAAGGCCTCCTCCACGATCTAAAATTCCGGTTCGAAGTTTGGAGGACGATCGGGCTCTCGGCATTTGAGGGCGGCAAAGAGACGCTCGCGGGATGTCATCATTCTCACTAGCCGTCGGCGGCAGCTTTTTGCCACTTGGGCCTGGTCGGCGCCATCTGCCCATCAAGGCCGGCTTCCAGCTTGAAGCTCACCCGACCGTCGTGATCGGCCAGAAAATCGCGTAGCCAGGGACCCGGCTGGATGCGAAGGCCCCGGGCACGAATGCTCACCCTGCCCTCCGGCGAATTCACATGGAAGAAAACTTCGCGCTGCCCAGGGTGGCAGGAGAGTTCATCCTGCATGGGCTGCAGATCGGCTTGGTCGAATTCTTCGGGCAAACTCATGTGAAGATTGCGCGGCCATTCCGTCAAGGCGTCTTCCAGTGAAAGCGCCTTGCTCAGGATCATCTTCGGGTCACCCTCATCGGCGGGCTGAGAGATTTTCCCTTCGAAGGCCAGGATGGCGTCGGTCTGAATCATCTCGCGCAATTCCGCAAAGGAAGATGAGAACACCAGGACTTCGTAGCTCCCCAGGAAATCTTCCACAGTGAGGAAGGCCATGAGCTTTCCCTTGCGATCCATTTTTGTTTGGATATGCGAGATCAAACCGATGGTTCGAGCCATGCCGTCATCCGGTATGCTCTTCATCTTGATGGTGTCGGCAACCTTCATGGCCTCGATCACGGGACGAACCTCATCGAGTGGATGGCCGGAAACGAAAAATCCCAGGACTTCCTTTTCCTTCGCCAAACACTGACTTCGTTCCCAATCGGGGATCATCTCGATGACCGGAGCGGCGGAAGCAGGATCGCTTTCCTTGAGTCCATCCAGCAGGCTCATCTGCCCGGCTTCCTTGTCACGTTGACGCCCCTGGGCCGAGCGCATGGCCGATTCAACGGATTCCAACATGCTCGGGCGATTGGGCCCAAGTGCATCCATGGCACCGGCCATGATGAGACTTTCGAGAACTCTCTTGTTCACGCGGCGAAGATCCACGGCTTCGCAAAACTCGTGTAGGTCGCGGAAGCTTCCTTCCTTTTCACGAGCCGCAATGATCTCTTCGATGGCTCCCTCGCCCACATTCTTCACGGCGCCGAGCCCGAAGAAGATGCGCCCATCGGCTACGCGGAAATCGCGGAAACTCACGGCCACATCCGGCGGCACCACCTCGATGCCGAGCTTGCGGCACTCGTGCATGAACACGACGATGCGATCGGTCACGCCCATTTCGCTGCTCATGCAGGCCGCGAGATACTCGGCCGGATGGTGCGCCTTGAGCCAGGCCGTTTGCACCGAGAGCATGGCGTAGGCGGCCGAGTGCGATTTGTTGAAGCCATAGCCTGAGAAGTATTCCAAAAGGTCGAACAGTTCTTCGGCCTGACGCTCGTCATGGCCCTTCTTCACCGCACCTTCCACGAAGCTCTGCTTCAGGTCGGCCAGCAGCCCGGGAATCTTCTTGCCCATGGCCTTGCGCAGCACATCCGCTTCGCCCATGGAGTAGCCGCCGTAGACCGAGGCGATCTGCATCACCTGCTCCTGGTAGACGATGGTGCCGTAGGTTTCCTTGAGGATGGGCTCCAGCGAGGAGTGCAGGTAGCGGATTCTCTTGCGCCCGTGCTTGCGGTCGATGAAGTCGTCGTGCATGCCGCTGCCCAAAGGACCCGGCCGGAACAGTGCGTTGGTGGCGACAATTTCTTCGAAGACGGTGGGCTGCAGGCGCGTGAGAATGTCGCGCATGCCGCCTGACTCCACCTGGAAAAGCCCCACCGTATCGCCGCGCTGCAGCAGTTCGAAGGTGGCCGCATCGTCGAGGGGAATGTCGCCCGCCTTGATCTGTTCATCGTCGCCGCGATGGGCGTTGATCATGCGAAGGGCTTCCTCGATGACCGTCAGGGTGCGCAGGCCGAGGAAATCCATCTTGAGCAGGCCTACCTGCTCGCAGGCGTTCATGTCCCATTGCGTGGTGATTTCATCTTTGTTGTTCTTGTAGAGCGGCACATGCTCCACGAGAGGATCGGGCGTGATGAGCACGCCGGCCGCATGGGTGGATGCGTGGCGCGTTAATCCTTCAAGGGCGAGGCTGTAGCTGATGAGCTTCTCATGCAGATCACTTTCGCCGCGCACCGCCGCGAATTCCGGAGTCGTCGAAATGGCCTTTTCCAGGGTGATGCCCAGATCTTCCGGCACCATCTTGGCGATGCGATCCACCTCGCCGAAGGCCATGCCCAGCACGCGTCCCACGTCGCGCAGCACGGCCCGCGCCTTCATGGTGCCGTAGGTGATGATCTGCGTGACGTTGTCGCGACCGTACTTCTCGGTGACGTAATCGATGATCTCGCCCCGCCGCACGTAGTCGAAATCGATGTCGATATCGGGCATGGAGATGCGTTCGGGGTTCAGGAATCGCTCGAAGATCAGCCCGTATCTGATTGGATCAATGTCTGTTATGCCTAACGAATAACAGACCAGGCTGCCGGCCGCACTGCCCCGGCCCGGGCCTACCGCGATCCCCCGCTCCTTGGAGGCCTCGATAAAATCGTGGGTGATCAGGAAGTAGCCCTCGAAGCCCATCTGCCGGATGATGCCCAGCTCGTAATCCAGACGAGCCGTCTGCTCCTCGTTGGGTTCGCCGTAGCGCTCCACCAGGCCGCGCCTGGAGAGATCTTCCAGATAAGCACCCTCGTCGGTCCAACCCTCTGGCAGTGGAAAATCGGGCATCTGGTTTTCGCCCATGGGAATCTCGAGATTGCATCGCTCGGCGATTCGCAGGCTGTTGTCCAGAGCCTCGGGGTGATCGGCAAAGAGTTCGGCCATCTCCTCGCTGCTCTTGAAATAGAGATGATCCATGCCCACGGACCATTCGTTCTCAGAATCCAGATCGCGACCGGTATTGATGGCCATAAGCGCTTGATGAGCTTCGTGGTCGCCTTTCTTCTGGTAGTGGCAGTCATTGGTGGCCACGAGAGGAATGCCGGTCTCCGAGGCGATGCGCAGGGCACCTTCCCGCACCCGCTCCTCCTCGGGGATGCCATGGTTCTGCATTTCCAGATAGAAATTGCCCCGGCCGAAAATGTCGTCGAGTTCCAGGGCCACCTTTTTGGCTTCCTCGTAGTGACCATCCACCAGATGGCGGTTCACCTCGCCGGACATGCAGGCCGTCAGGGCGATGATTCCCTTCGAATGTTGACGCAGGACTTCCTTATCGAGCCGAGGCTTGTAATAGAAGCCCTCCAGGAATGCCACGCTGGACAGTTTGATAAGGTTGCAATAACCCTCGAAATTCTCGGCCAGAAGTATCAGATGATGGATACGCCGCCCTCGAATGGCTGTATCCCCCCCCCTGTCATGTCGGCTGCCGGGCGTGGTATAGGCCTCCATACCCACAATGGGCTTCACACCGGCCTTTTGGGCCTCCCGGTAGAAATTCACCACTCCGAAGAGATTTCCGTGATCGGTGAGGGCCACGGCCGGCTGCTCGTGGATCTTGGCCGCCTGAACGAGCTTGGACACGGGGATAGCCCCATCCAAGAGGCTGTAATCCGAGTGATTGTGCAGGTGGACAAAGCTGCGGCTCATGGATGCTCCGGCCCAAAAGGGATGTAGATCTGCTGATTCTGGCTCAAATTAGCCCATCGGGCCACCGATGACCAGCGTTCTTTCCCGGTTGCGGGGCGGGCCAATCCTATGTTAATTTGCCGCTTCGGGAATTCGCCTTGCGCGAAGACGCAGGGGTACGGTCCGCCCGCTGGGAGGCCAGGGGCGGCCTTGTTGTGATGGCTAACTCCGAGGAGGATCCCTCCATGCTGAGCCAGATGAGGGACAGAAATTTCATTAAGTGGACGCTCTGGTTCGTGGTGGTCGCCTTCGTGATCTCCATGATCTTTGTCTGGGGCGCGGACTATCAGGGCATCGGCTGTAGCGGATCCCAGGCCCCCCAGGGACAGCGCTGGGTCGCCATGGTCGGCGACACAGGCGTGAGCCTGAGAAACTTCGACCAGCGCCTGCGTCAGGCCTACAGCGACATGGCCGCCAGCCGGCAGCCGGGTCAGCCTATTACGGCCGACGAGCGTATCGCGGTACAGGACCAGGTTTTCGAGCAACTCGTCAACGAGATCCTCTTCACCCTGGAAGTTGAGCGCATGGGTCTTGAGCCCACCGACAACGAAGTCCGCGACGTGCTCAACAACGATCCTCCGGATTTCCTGCGCCGCCAGTTCATGGATGAGAACGGTGTCTTCAACGAAGAGGCCTATCGCCAGGCCCTCGCCGATCCTCGCATCGACTGGGTTCCCATCGAGGGTATCGTGCGCAACATGCTGCCTCTGAACCGGCTGCAGCAGATCTTCTCCACACAGGTGCACATCAGCGAGGAAGAATTGCGCCAGGAGTTCGAGCGCCGCAACATCCAGTCGAAGATCCTCTACGCCGGCAGCTCATGGCGCGATCTGGAGCTTCCCACCGAGGACCCGGGCGATGAAGTGCTGCAGGCCTATTTCAACGACAATCTGGACAAGTTCCAGGATCCGGCCACCTATGCTATCCAGTATGTGAAGTTAGACCGCGGTCCTTCGGAGGCCGACGAGGGCTTCGTGCGCGAGCGTTTGGATTTCATCCTCGACGAGTTGAATGCCGGTCGGAGTTTTGAAGATCTGGCCCGTGACTACTCGGAAGACATGAGCAACGCCGACAACGGCGGCGACCTGGGCTGGTTCACCCGCGGTCGCATGGTTCCCGAATTCGAGCAGGCCGCATTCGACCTGGCCAAGGGTGAGGTGAGCGAGCCCGTGAAAACTCAGTTCGGGTTCCATCTGATCAAGAAGGATGACGAGCGCAGCACCGAAGACGGCAAGGAAGAAATTTCGGCCCGCCATCTGCTTCTTCGTGTGGAAGCGAGCTATGCCACCTTGGACAGCATGTCCACCCTGGCCGATTCGCTTTCGAACCTGGCCACCGAGCTTGGTAGCTTGGCTGACGCCGGTACGCGCCTGGGCCTGGAAGTCTCCCAGCCCCTGCCCTTCGCCCTGAACAGCAGCATCGAGGATCTTGGATTCAACCCGGCCATTCATGCCGAAGTGAAACGCATGGAACCAGGCCAGGTGAGTCGTCGCTTCACGGGTCGCCAGTCCGACTATGTGGTTCAGCTTGAAAGCATTCAGCCTGAAGCGCCCTCCGATCTGGAAACATCCCGTGACATGGTCCTTCGTCTCTGGAAGACCGACGAGCAGAAGAAGCTGGCTCGAGAAAAGGCCCAGGCCCTTCGCGATGCTTACGACGCCGGCCCCAGCCTTCGTAGCGCCATCACCGCGCAGGGACTCGAAGCCAACGAGAAGGAAGTCAAGTTCAGCGACTATCTTCCCGGCGTGGGCAGCGAAAGTGCTTTCCACATTCTGGCCTATCAGATGGCTCCTGCGACCGTTTCCTCGGTGATCGAAACCGATCAGGGTGCATGGGTGCTGGAAGTGCTTGACCGTACTCCCCTGGACACCGAGCTATTCGCCGAGCAGCGGCCCGCCATTTTGCAGGATCTCTTGGGCAAGGCCCAATCCGAACGCTTCACGTCCTGGCTGGAGGATCTCAAGGCCAGTTACGGTGTGGAAGACTTCCGAGGCGAGTTCTATAATTGAACTAGAACTGCGACCTGAACTGGAACAAGAATAAAACCCCCGCTCTCACGAGCGGGGGTTTTTATTTTTCTTAGTCCCCAGTCCTCAGTCCCCGGTTCTCAGTTCTTCGTCCTCAGTCTCTCGATTTTTCCCCGTAGGGGACGGCTCGGGCGCGGCCTCATCTTCATCCCTCATCACTTCATCGGGATCCAGATTGCGATACATCTCGCGTTGGAAATCACGATTGGCCGTTCTCGCCTTGTGGGAAATGCTGGCGAATTTGCGCGCCATTTCGGGCAAACGCTCGGGGCCGAAGATCACCAGGATCGCGGCCACCACGAGCAGAAGCTCCCATCCTCCTATACCACCGATGAAGGCTACCATGACCATTTTAGCAGTTGCACCATGATCAGAATTCCCAGCACCGAGATGAAGTTCATCTTGAGACTGATTCCGAAGGTAAGGGTGATCACCATGAGATTGAGAGTGAAGGGTTCCAATTCGAATTGAGCCGATTGGACCAGTACGTCTTTGGGAATGCCATCTGGCAGGGCGACGGCCAGCACCTGCCCCACCACCGTACCCACCGCAATGCCCAACAGTACCGTGAGGACAATGGCCTTCAGCGATTTCTTTCTCAGCGCCATGATTGCTCTTTCTCCAGGGGCCAAGTGTATCGTTGCCAATCCTGACCCAGAATCAGCGTGGCGTCCAGCATCAGATCTTCCCGCCGCTGCAGGAGGACCGGCACTCCGCCAAGATAGTCGGATAGGCGTTCCACGGCGATGCGCTCGCTGCTCCTCACCAGAAGCAAGGTCTCGTTGAATGGCCAGGGCGGTGCATTGCCGCGATCCAGAGCATCCACACCCCAGGGACGCAGACTCTCGCCTTTGCGCAGGGCCAGACCCGGCACACGCGTGGCATTGAGCATCTGCATGCGAAGGCCCAGGGTTTCGGCGTCATCGGGACGGGAACTTTCCATCTGTCTTTCGCGAATCACATCCTCGCGTTTGATCTGGGCGTCCGGTTCCGGGCTGGGCCTCAAAATGATGTCGCCGTATCTCAGAGTCAATGAGAAGGCCAGGATGGACAGGAAGACCGACCCGAAGATCCAGGGTATGGCCGAGCCCTCTTCCTTGCGTCTGGATTTGCCTTTAGCTTTGGCCATCGTCCTCCCCGAAGGCTGCCGACAGGCGATCGAAGCTCAGAGACATTTCCTCGGGCACCACGCGGGTTTGCCCGATGCTGCTCATGAAATTTGTATCGCCGGCCCAGCGCGGCAGCAGGTGCACATGCAGGTGACCGGGAATACCCGCCCCCCCTGCGCTGCCGAAGTTTATTCCCATGTTCATGCCTTCGGGCGAGTAGGTTTGTCTCAGGGCTTTCTCCGCGCGATGCATGAGCGGCCCCAATTCGGCCAATTCCTCTTTGCTGAGATCGGAGAGCCAGGAAACATGACGGCGGGTAACCAGCATCATGTGGCCGTTGCAATAGGGAAAGGCGTTGAGCACCCCGTACCAGTGTTCGGTCTCGAAAAGAAAGTCGCGATCCGCTTCATCGGGCAAGTCACAGAATACGCAGCCTTCCTTGCGACCCTCGCCTTCCACCACGTACTTGCGCCGCCAGGGAGTGAAGAGGTATTCCATCAGCGTTTCCTTTCGGCCAAAATCTTCTCGGCCTCCGAGAGTTGCGTGACATCGTTGATTCCGCCGATCTCTCCGGCGTCCGGACAAATCTGCGCGGCCACCCGGCGCCCGAGACCTTTCAGGATCTCCAGAGTGTCGGTGAGATAGTACTCGCCCTGGTCATTATCGTCGCGCAAAAGTTCCAGGGCTTCGAGAAGATCCGGAATGCGAAACACGTAGATACCCGAATTGATTTCGGCCACGGCCCGTTCAGCCTCGCTGGCGTCCCGATGCTCGCGAATGGCTTCAAGATCACCCTCATGGTTGCGAAGCACGCGGCCGTACCCCGTAGGATCTTCCAGCACCGCGCTGAGCACCGTGGCCGCGGCCTCTCTCTGGCGATGCAGGTTCAGAAGTCCCGTGAGGGTTTCGGGGCGAATCAGAGGCACGTCGCCAGAAAGCACCAAGAGGTCGCCCTCCAGTTTTTCGATCTCACGGCGGGCCATGATCACTGCGTGCCCCGTGCCCAGTTGTTCCAACTGAAGCGCGAAAAGGGCCTCTCGATTCGACAGTTCTTCCCGCACCTGCTCCGACTGATGTCCGATCACCAGAATATTAGGCGAGAGCTCCGCTGCCTCGGCGCTGTCGAGCACCCATTGAATCATGGCCCGGCCGCCCAGTGGATGCAGAACCTTGGCAAGATCGCTCTTCATGCGTGTGCCCTTGCCAGCGGCGAGAATCAAGGATGCGCACTGCTTCATGTTGCTCCTAAAAAAGCAGGGCCGTTTCGACCCTGTTTCCATCGATGCGATAAACGAGATTGTCGATGAGCCGCGCGGAACCCAAGGGAACGGCGCAGGCCACGAGCACGAGACCGTCATCCAGGTGCGGGGGCTGCTCAAGTGTTTCCGGATCTAGGACACTGAAGTACTCGGGTTGCAATCCTTCAAGAACTTGCAAACCTGCAGCCTGCAAAAGGGCCGGATCTCGTTCGCCCTTAATCAAGGCCTCCCCTGTCGCGTTCAGGGCCTGATTGAGAGCTTGGGCCTTGGATCGCTCATCCTCGCTCAAATAGGCGTTGCGGCTGCTCTTGGCCAGGCCATCCGCTTCGCGCAGCGTTTCTCCCAGGCGCAGAAACAAGGGGAAAGCCAGGCTGCGCACCATATGGCGAATGATGAGTGCTTGCTGGGCATCCTTCTGACCGAAGTAGGCCAGGTCCGGCATGGTCGCGTTGAAAAGCTTGGCCACCACGGTGGTGACACCGTCGAAATGGCCCGGGCGAGTAGCGCCGCAGAGAATGTCCTGTCCCCAGTTAACCGTAACGCGTGTGCTGTCGCCCGCGGGATACATTTCATCCACCGTGGGCGCGAAGACATAGTGCACGCCCAGATTCCTGAGCTTGGCGAGATCCTCATCCCAGGTACGGGGATAGCTTTCGAAATCTTCACCGGGTCCGAACTGGGTGGGATTCACAAAGAGCGACACGATGACGCGGTCACACTCATCCATGGCCATGCGAGCGAGGGAAAGGTGACCTTCGTGGAGATTGCCCATGGTGGGCACCAGGCCTATGCGCCGCCCTGCCTCTCGATGCCCGCGACTCCAGGCCTGCATGTCGGCAACGGCGCGGATGATCTCCGGGCCGCGGCTCACTTTGGATCGGCCTTGCGTCGGCGAGTGCCGGGTTCGAATCGATGTTCTTCGGCGGGAAAGGCGCCTTCACGGACCTCGCGCGCGTAGTCCTTCACGGCGCGCCCGATTTCGCCTTCTACGTCGGCGTATCGCTTGACGAATTTGAAGTCGCCGCCGGCCAGACCGATCATGTCGTGCAGCACCAGAATTTGACCGTCGCAGTCGGCCCCCGCGCCAATGCCCACAGTGGGCACATCGACGGCATCGGAAATTTCACGAGCCAGGGTCCAGGGAATGCCCTCGAGCACCATGGAAAACACTCCCGTGGCCTCCAGCTCACGGGCCTCTTCCACCAACATGCGGGCCGCGCCATCGTCCCGGCCCTGCACCTTGTGGCCGCCGAATGCCAGATGGCTCTGGGGCGTAAGGCCCAGGTGTCCCATGACCGGGATTCCCGCATCCACGATGCGCCTAATGGCCGGCGCCGAACGATGCCCGCCTTCCAGCTTCACCGCGCCCACTCCCGCTTCCTTGATGAATCGTCCGGCGCTTTCCAGGGCCTGATCCGCATTCACCTGGTAGCTCATGAAAGGAAGGTCAGCGACCACCAAAGCGCGATGTGCGCCGCGGGCCACAGCGGCCGATAGCACGATCATCTCATCCAAGGTCACGGGCAGGGTGGATTCATAACCCAACACCACATTGGCAGCGCTGTCGCCGATGAGAATGAGGTCGACATCCGACTCATCCAGTATGCGCGCCGTGGGATAATCGTAGGCCGTCAACGCCACGATCTTCTCGCCGCGCTCCTTCTTGGCCTTGAGGTCGAGAATGCTGGTTCGTGTCATCTATCCCTCCCAGTTGGGCACGTAGTAGAGGGTGCCCTCGAAGGGCGTCAGGATGCGCCGCTTCAGGTCGTCCAGGTGCCGCCGATTAGCCACGAAATCGATGTTGTCGGTATTGATCACCAAGAGCGGCGTTCCCGTGTAGTGGAAGAAATAGTGGTTGTATGCCTCTGCAAGGGCTTCCAGATAGTCCCGCCGCATGTCGCGCTCCATGGGACGCCCGCGCTTGGTCACACGATCCATGAGGGTATCCATAGACGCCTGCAGGAAGATGACCAGATCCGGCGTGGGAATCTGCGGCGCCAGAGCGTCGGCAACCACATTGTAGAGAGAAAGCTCGTCGTCGCTCAGGTTGATGTTGGCGAAGATGCGATCCTTGTCGAAGTGATAGTCACTGATGACCTTTTCCTGGAAGAGCTCTCCCTGCTTGAGGGTCTGCTGCTGACGGAAACGGGAAAGCAGGAAGAAGATCTGCGTTTTGAAAGCATTGGCGGAGGGGTTCACGTAGAACTCGCGCAGGAATGGATTCTCCTCCACCACTTCCAGGTTCAGGCGCGCGTTCATTTCCTCGGCAATCAGCTGCGATAGGCTGGTTTTGCCCACCCCGATGACGCCTTCGATCACGATGTAGGACGGTTCCCGAAGCAGCTCAGTCATTCCACCAGTCCTTCAGGGGCTTGTGCAGTTTGACAGCCTGCGTCTCGCCCAGTTCCTCCAGCATTTCCATCACGTTTTTCCCCGTCGAGGGATGAACCCAATCCGGCATCACTTCCGAGAGCGGCACCAAAACGAATCGACGCCGCACAAGGCCAGGATGGGGCAGCACCAGGTCCGCCTCTTCCACGCACTGCTCCGCCAGAAGCAGTAGATCCACATCGAGCACGCGGGCCTCTCGGTGTCCGCCCTTGCGACCCGCTTCCTTTTCGAGTCTTGCGCAAAGTTCAAGCAAGACTTGAGGCGGAAGTGCGGTCTTCCCCACCAGGCAAAGATTCAGATAGGCAGGTTGGCGATCCTTAACTTCAACGGGCTCAGTTTCCCAGAGGGAACTCAAACTCGCGCCACCAAGCTCCACCACGAGCTTACGGCTCGCTGCGTGCAGGGTGGCCTGACGATCCCCCAGATTGCTGCCCAGGGAAAATGCCACCGGCAAACTCAAGTTTTGCACTCCCGCTTGAGCACGACTTCCACTTCTCGGCATGTGTTGGGAAAGGGCAGATTCATCTTTCTCAAAGCCACCTTGATGCTCTTCACCCGCGGGTGTGCCGCAAGCAGCGCATCGGCCACCCTGGCTGCCAGATGCTCGAGCAGCTTGCAGCGAAGTCCTTCGGCTCGCTCACGCGCTTGGCCGTAGACCTCTTCATAACTCACCGTATCGGACAGCGAGTCACTGCTTGCAGCTTCGGACAGGTCCAGCTTCAGATCGAGGTCCATGAGAAGTCGTTGCCCGACTTCGCGTTCCTCGTCGGAAACGCCGTAGTGGCCGTAGATGATGATGTCTTTGATACGGATGTGATCCATGCCCCGCGTCCCTTCGAATGGCTCAGATTAAGGAGGGTCGGGGGCAGTGTCAAGGCGGACAATGCGCAGAGCCCGCAACAACGCCATTTTGCAGATATTGCCGATAGCCAAGAGGGTCCGAATCGGCATGCTCCAATGAGGCATTAGTACCATGGGAGTGTGCCAATTTGATTTCCGAAAGCGGAGCTTCCTTATTCCCCGAATCGAATAGGCTTCAGCTCCTTCACCGGCCCCAAGCCAAGGCTATCGAGAGGAAGGGTGAATTGGCCAGGATCCCCTAGCACCAAGACGACTAGCGAATCACTTAGGTGATTGTAGTCTATTCCGCATCGGCGAACCTGCTCGGCATCCACACTCAGCAAATCTTCGAAATAGGACTCGAAATGATCTTCCGGCCTATCGCTGATTAGATCACTCATGATTTGCGAAACGATCGAGCTCGGTCGCTCATTCTTTTTAACAACCTGCCCCACGAGGAAGTTACGTGCCGTTTCAACTTCTTTTTCGCTGAGAGGGTCGCCCCCACCCAGGCTTGCCTCTTCCAGGACGGCCTCGATTAACTCCACCGTGGTTTCAGGGCGAGTCGACCCGAGAGTCTTTAAAGTTGAGCGCTCGTTTCCCACATCCAAGAGAATGCCGCACCCGTATGATAGCCCAGCCTGACGCGTGCGAAAGAATACGCGACCGAAGCCAACGGCATAGTTCTGTATTCTCGCCGCGGCATAATCCCCCGAGCTCAGATTTAAGTCGGAAATGGAGCGACCCACCCTCACCTGGCTTTGCGCATAGTCTCCTGGCAGAAGATAGACTCCCGGTTCGGGTATCGGCTCCCAAGCCAACTTCTTGGGTAAGTTAAACTCATCATCCGCTCCCCAATCGGAAAGGATTGTTTCAAGGAGGGGAAGTATCACTGTGGGATCGAAGTCTCCACTCACTCCGATGATCGCGTTAGCTGGATGAACAAAACGCGCATGCAGTTTTCCGAGTATTTCGGCATCCACCGCATTGATCTCATTCTGGTTCTCTCTGTAGTTCCCCGGAAAGTCAGCTCCAAGCAGCAAGCGATAGAAGTGCTCCTCGACGATGGCCCCGGGATTGTTGTTGATATTCTGAAGCGCCTTGATTCGCTGCCCCTTTGCGCGCTCTAGACGATCTGCCTGCCAAGCGGGCTTTAAAATCACATCTCGCCAATGGGAGAGCCCTTCGTGAAGGTCTTCACTGACCATGTTGACGGATACACCTCCCGAACTGGTACCAGCCCAGGCCGAGATTCGAATGTTTCTTTCGACGAGAACTTCGTCCAACTCGTCCGCTGATGCATTGAGAGTACCGCCCTCCCTCCAAACGCTTCCCATGAGTCGAATCCCAGCATGGGATTCCTGGGGTAGATATCGCATTCCCATGCGGAAGCGAATCGAGATATTGAGCAAAGGCAGACTGTTGTCGCGAAACATGAAGACGGGAATGCCTGAATCAAGTGTGTCCTTTTCAGCTTCAGTGATCTCAAATTGGAGAGTTTCAAAACTGAGCTCATCGGGATGACGAGGTGTATCGGCAATGAGGTTGCCGGCAAGCACCATCAGGCTTAGAAAGATTAGAACTCTATTCATTCCCCGCCTCCTCTTCTTCTGGTTCAAGATAAACTATAGATGCCTTCTGTCTCTGGAATAGCTCGGCAGCCAGGGCCCTGACCTCCTCTGGAGTGATGTCCTCGTACTCTTCGAAGCGCTGATATGTGTTCCTCCAGTCACCCTGGATCGCTTGAGCATTGATCAATGCTCTGGTGAGGCTTTTGTTGGTTTCGAGACTGTAGTAGTAGTCTTTGCGGTAAGCGCTGCGGATATCGTCTAAGCGCTGTATACTGGGCGGCTCTTCCTGAAGTCTATCGAGTTCCTCCCAAATCATTTTTTCCACGGTCTCGTTACTAAAACCTTCGAGAGGGTTTGCCTGAATGGTAAAAATACCCGGATAGCGATTCAGCCCCCAATTGGAGGAAGTTGAGACCAACTGAACCGCGTGTTCCTGAATGTCGAGTCGTTTATCCAAACGACTGGTGCGGTCGCGGCTCAAGACGCTTGACAAAAGCTCGGCGATGCGAGCCTTGCGCGATTTTGGATGAAATCCCGGGAAAGCCATGAAAAGGCCGGGTTCCGTCCCCTTTACTATCTGACCACGTTGTAGCCCCATCCTAGGTGGCTCTCGAGTTGGAATGGGCGGAGGAAGTGGGCCGGCGGGAATATCGCCGAAGTAGTCTTGCAATAGTTCTTTGGTCCGCTCCGGTTCGAAATCTCCCACCAGAACTCCAATCGCATTCTCCGGAACGTAGTGGAGATTCCTGAAAGCCATGGCCTGCTCATGATTGAGAGCCTCAAGGTCGGACATGTAGCCGATGGTCGGGAATCGATAAGGATGCGCCGAGAAAGCAAGTGATTGGAGCTGCTCCCAAGCTAAGCCGCGCGGATTGTCGTCGGTTCGTTGCCGTCGTTCTTCCTTGACGATTTCCAGCTCGCGGTAGAACTCACGATAGGATGGAAATTGGAATCGTTCACTTTCCATCAACATCCAGAGTTCGAGCCGATTTGCAGGAACCTCCATGTAGTACCGAGTGAAGTCTTCAGAAGTGCTGGCATTGAAATCGAAAGTGTGGCTTTCAAGAATTAGCGGAAACTCATTGGGCACGGTCAACGCGATCTGAGCTTCAGTGAGTCGATCCAATTCGACTCGAAGAGAATCGATACGGTCGGTGGCGGCAAGCAGGCCCTTTGATAGTTCTATCGAAAGGATCAGGCCAACCTGCTCCACGGAATCTTGAACCGCTTTCTCGGCCGTCCAATCGCGCGTCCCGATGCGATCAGTACCCTTGAATGCCATGTGTTCGAACATGTGCGCAAGTCCGGTCTGCCCGACCTGATTGTCCACGTTCCCGACCTTGACTAGGATTTGTCCGGAAATTACGGGAACATCATGTCGTGGCAGGAGCAAAAAAAGCATGCCGTTATCGAGATGCACTTCGATCACGTCTTCGAATACTGCGGGCTTTTCGTACCCAATTGCATGGTCCGGAAGGGTGAAGGCGCTCAGCAGGAAGATTGAGATCAAGATAGATTTTTTTTTCGAGACCCTGTGCGCCTTGTCAGAAAAATCACTAAACCTACTTAAGAAAACGAACCCACTTTTGAATTCAAACATCACCCACCTCCTACAGAGACTATCCGATATATAATTGCCAATATCAAGGAAATAGAATTTCGACTGCGTGTTTTGATGAATCGATCTCGTGTGTGATCCTAGATTCAACTCATAAGTGCAACTCATCGAGCTAGACAAGAAAGGCCAACGG
>CAYTPZ010000039.1:0-19157 GCA_964440095.1 uncultured bacterium
CCTAGACCGAAGCCCAAGCTGGGGCGAGTGTCAGGTGAATACCGTCACTGTACAAATTGGGACAGATCCACTTCAATCCTATCACGGATGATTGGGTCGAATCAGATGATGAAGGCGATTACGCCATACCTCCTCATTCATCCGAGGAGTTCATCGTCCGTTTTTTCCCAGATGTGGAAGGAGAGTTCCAGGGTGTAATCTCAACGGGGTGCTTACTCTGTGAAGATCTTTATTGCATCGGTTACTCTGACCAGCTTTGCACCCTAATTGGGGAAAACCCAGCTGATTTTGGTGCAGTTGAGATTGGCAGCTTTGCGTCTTCCAGCTTCATTATTTGGAATTCTTCCATCGGAGCAGAAACTCTCCATCTCAACCTGGACGAAAACTCGGAGCACCTCACAATCCAAAGTGCGGACGGGTATCATGCTCTACCCCCCGGAGACAGTCTGTCCATCGATTACGTGTATCACCCTATGAACTTCGAACCGCATTACATGGAGATCGAACTCGGCGATTACAACAATTGTGGGCAGTATCTCATGGAGGGAGAGGGCGTCCACGAAGTCGAGTCGCATATCGACATCAACCACCTTGGGCTATACCTCTACCCCAACGCTTCGGGATGTGAGTTGGGGCTACAGGATGCACGGTACGTTTGGCTCAACCTCATCGCGGTGCTCCCTGACCTTTCCGCGTATCATCCCGTAGAAGCGGAATTCAGACTCTCCAACCTGGCGACGGAGGGCTGGGGAGATGTTTATGTCAATTGGGAGAATCATGTCGATATCCTAGAAGGAGACCTCTGGGATGGAATCCACCTTCGCTTCGAAAACTCCTTGGATTCGGGGATTAACCAACTCGCCAGAATCAGCATCGACACTATGGACGAGGGGTTCCCTCCAGAACTTCCTCTCATTCCCGCCCCCCGTCTCGACAATCAAGCTTTCAGATTCATACTTAGCAATCAAAACGATATGGAGATGATCGGAAGCTCATTCCATTTCAACTGCGAGGATAATCAAGAGTGCCCATGCGGAACTTTCGATGATCCGGTTGAGGCCCTCTGGCCGCGGTCGCTCGATTATTGGTTGGTCACAATTGGCGAGTCTGCAACTCATCAGATTATCGTACGAAACGATGGAGGTGGCAATGTCTCCGGCAACATCTCCATGCCGCCCGGGCCTTTCCATGTGCTGGAAGGTTCAGGACCATTTTCATTGGAATCAGGAGATTCCCTGATCCTTTCCGTCGCATTCACGCCTATGGAGGTCGGCCCTGTCAGCGTTTTACTTGAAACAGGTTTGTCCTCATTTCCCCATGTGGAGTGCACAGGATACGGAGATGGGCCACCCGTATGTGTCGTTGAGCCCACTACTCTCGACTTTGGAGATTTCCAGGTCGGCGATTCAGGCGATATGAGCTTGGTGATTCGCAATGAAGGCGGGACAGTCTTAAGCGGCTTAGTCGCCATGGAAGAGAATCCGAACTTCAGCATTATAGAAGGAGCTGGACCCTACGAGCTTACAAGATACATGGAAAGAGACCTTGTTGTCAGCTTCAACCCCTCTACACCCGGTCACTTCAGTGCCGATATTCTTCTGGGCAGCGAGGATTGCCCCGATGCAATTCCTGTTCTAGGGCGTGCACGACCTTACGCACCTTTTCCCGATCTTATCGGAGTGTTCAGTGACATCCTTGGATCCGAATGCGACATGGACATTGTTCCGGGCAACCTTGACACCCTTTACATAAGAAGTTTCGCGCCCGCTTTCGCAGAAATGGGAATTAGAGGCGCAAGCTTCGGAATCGAGGGGCTCCCTGTAATTGGATCGGCAGGCACATGGGGCATCGAGTGGGAAGCTAATCAGGTTTCAGGAGATGCGAACACAGGTTGGACAATCAGTTTCGACGAAACACTTCTGGGGGATTCACATCTCTTAGGCAGAATCCTACTTGAACCATTTGATGGCGAATGGGTCGGTGAGAATCAACTAGTGCGCATCGTCGCATCCCAGGATGAAGACTCGCCGCTTCTATTCGGAGCAGAGGATCTGGCTTGGCCCGTCGAAGGTCGTGGATCCACTTTGAATTGCGAGCCAGCCGGTGATTGCAACTGCCCGAACTCCCAATTGCCCGTCTGCGCTCTTTACCCAGTTGAACTCTACTTCGGCGGTTCGCGCCTGTACGAATGGAAAACGAAAGACATCGAAATCACGAATGAGGGCTACGGATATCTTTCCGGAGATCCTCATGTCGAAGGTGACCAATACTGGATTCACGATGGAGGTGGCCCCTTCCAACTGGGCCCCCAGGAATCTCATACGATCTCGATCAGCTTCCGACCGCTAATTGCAGAACAATACGATGGCATGCTCCACACCGGAGTCGACGATTGTCCGGGCGTACCATTAAGCGGATATGGTTCGGACTCTCCTCCCAGCAACATCTATCTAGGATGCTATGCCGACGATGAATACTATTACTGCTCGGAAGACATCGTGCCTTACGTAACCACGACACTTTTCATTGCTCTCAATGTTGGCAATCGACAAGTTTCAAGTGTGAACTTCAAGCTCGATAACCTTCCTGAGAATCTCGGCTATCCAGTCGGTGTCATCGATCAACACTGGAACGGCACCGTTACCGGCGATCCATGGGACGGGATGACCTTGGAGTTCCCAACTCCTCAAACAGGGCATTTCGTGGACTTGGGACGTCTCGAGTTTATCGCTTTCACTGAGGATTGGATCGGAGTGGACCATGAAGTGGAAACAGTGGGAACGGGAATTCTATCCCAGCACCCTGTCTACTATGATGAACATGGCTTTCCCCATATCGCAGGCGGCCTGATGTTCACATTCAACTGCACGAACTACTATGATTGCGAGTGCTTCTCCGGACACAGTCCTGTATTCCAAGTTAACTCCTTCAAGTTGGATGAAGCACCAGGCACAGTGACTGCAAGTTGGGACTACGATTTAGGCGATGCTGTCGAGTTCAGACTCCTAGCCAGTCGGGAAACCGAAAGCTGGGAAGTACATCATGTCGAGTTTCTCCCGGGAAGCTATGAGGCCCAAGACGATTCAGAACCGATCCGGGAAGGCGGTAACTTCGTCTACGAATTGTTTGGAAGATTTGACGAAAGTGGTTGGGTTAATATCGAGGAAGAATCTGTAACAGTCCGGCCCCTGCCCCTACCGACGCAGCTACAGCAACCCTTCCCGAATCCATTCAATCCAACAGTCACCCTCTCATTGAGCGTAGGAAATCACGGGAGGGCGAGGCTGAGCATCGTAGATGTCTCAGGAAGACGCATCCGCTCGCTCGAGGACCGTGTGTTCGAAGCGGGGCATTACGATTTCCTATGGGACGGCCTTGATGATCAGGGGCAGGAAAGCAGTTCGGGCGTGTACTTCGTGTTTTTTTGAGACCGGTAGCGTTTCGATCTCCAAGAAGCTCGTGCTGATTCGATAGCTACAATCAGAGTTGAGTCGACCTAAAAACTCAGGAATCAGTGTTTCTCTGAAGTGGCTGGGCGCCCTCTATTCCAGAATAGCTCCCACAAGTTCTTCCGCTTTACTAACAAGAGCGTCCGCGCCGAACTCATTCAACTCATCCCGCCCGCGGAAGCCCCAAAGCACACCCACCGACTTCATGCCTGCGGCCTTGCCCGTGGCCATGTCCACGCCACTGTCACCAATAAAAACACAGTGTGCTGGATCCACACCCATCATGCTCGTTACCTCGAGGGCAGAAGCGGGATCGGGTTTCACCTTCCATTCGGGCATCTGCCCCCAGACCGGATCGAAAGGCCATTTCGCGAAAAGCCGTGCGCACATTTCCTGGGTCATGGCGTGGGGCTTGTTGCTGAGTACGGCCAGGCCCACACCTGCGCTCACGAGCGCATCGAGGGTTTCGGGAATACCAGGGAAGGGAACTGTATTGTCAAACATTCGAGAAGGGTAGAGCTCGCGAAAATCCTGCACAAGATCGTCGGCGATGCCGTGTTCGGCCTCGGGAATGACTCGCCGGGACAGGGCCACGACACCATTGCCCACGAAACGTCGATAGTCATCAAGAGTGTGTTCAGGGTAGCCCCGCGCCTTGAGCACCGTATTCATGGTGTAGGCGATGTCGGTAATGGTGTCGGCGAGTGTGCCGTCCAAATCGAAGATAGCGAGCTTAGTTTTCACTCAATACTGCGCTTTCAGCCGACTCCAGGTACTCGACTGGGAACTTGTCTCACCGCAGTCGACAGGAAAGCATCCCATAAAGCTGGATTCGCAATCGGCACAGGGCGAATCGCCCTGAAGGTGTAGGTTATCAAAGGATGCATCGGTGCTGCAGTATTCGGGATCAGCCTCGATATTCCCGTTCTGGCCCAGCTGATCGACGATGAACTCCGTCCAATTGCCATCGGCATTGTTCCAAATGTTGCAGCAGCAGAGAAGGAGTCCGTCATTGTAATACTTCGAGGCTCCCGTTCCGTCGATGCTATCGCTGATGATGCAATGATCCAAGGTCGTGGTGCCCTGTGACACCTGCACCGCCGGAGCCCGCACTGTTGGCAACCAGAGTGCACTGGCTCAGGCTCACATCGGTTTGGTTGGCATAAAGAGCCCCGCCATACAAATTCGAACTGTTGCCCTTGAACAAGCATCCCGTGAAGGAAATGTCCATGGGCCCCTGACCCGTACAAAGCCCTCCACCGTAATTGGCGCTATTGTCGATGAACTTGCAGTCCACAAATTCCGCATGGGTGAAAGTGCCATACGCGCGAGAGCCGCCTCCCCAACCTTCGGCAACATTTCCACGAATAATGCAGTTCTCCACGATCAGGTTGGCGTGCCACACCTCAAGACCGGCACCGCTGAATGTAGCGCCATTGGCGAAGGTGATGTTCTCAAGTCTTGAACCTGCGTTGGTTTGATTGATCATGAGCACCCTGCCCAGGCCCTGTGCGTCGATGATCACATCTTCAGGATGACCCGTAGCGCCGACCATGGAAAAAGTCATCCAACCGGGAGTCATGAGATCGTGTTCGTAGTAGGTTCCGGCGGCAAGTTCCACAACGTCCCCATCCACCGCAGCGGCGAAGGCCGATGCGATTGTGGGATACTCCACGCTGGGTACGTCGAGAGTCGCAGCAAGGGCGGGGAGGGTGATGAAGGCGATGAATATCACAAAGAAAAGGCGGATAGCTTCTTTCACGGCCACACCTCCTGGTAGGCCATCAGGCTATCCGCATCAGAAGAATCGGGCTATGAATATCTTTCGGCGACCTACTTCACCACCAAATTTACCAACTTGCCCGGCACATAGATGGTCTTGACGATCTTCTTGCCCTCAAGCCAAGGCGCCAGCTTCTCGCTGCTATCGACCTTTACCTTCACGGCGCCCTCGTCGGCATCGGCGGGCAATTCAAAACTATCGCGCAGCTTTCCATTCACCTGCACCACCACCGTGACCGTATCCTCGCTGAGCCATTTCTCGTCGAAGTCGGGCCAGACTTCGTAGGCAAGAGAATCAGTGTGGCCAAGCTTCTGCCAGATCTCTTCAGCCAGGTGCGGCGCATAGGGCGCAAGCAAGAGGAGGAATTTCTCCAGCGCTTCGCGACTGCGCACTTCCTTGGGCATCATCTCATTGACGAAAATCATCATCTGGCTGATGGCCGTGTTGAAGCGAAGATCCTCGGTCATGCGCGTGACCTCGGCGATGGTCTTGTTGAGCACGCGCTGGGTGCCTTCATCGGGAGCCAGGTCCTGCACCGCGGAGTGAAGTGCGCCCTCCGCATCAAAGAAAAGACGCCAGCTGCGATCGAGGAATCGGTGGATACCCTCAATGCCCGTTGTACTCCAAGGCTTGTCGCGCTCCAGCGGCCCGAGGAACATGAGGAAGAGGCGCAAGGAATCGCTGCCGTGATCGCGAATCACGTCGTCGGGGTTCACCACGTTGCCGCGGCTCTTGCTCATCTTCTCGCCGTTCTCGCCCAGAATCATTCCCTGGTTGCGTAGCTTCTGGAAGGGTTCCTTGGTGGAGACGAGCCCCAAATCGAAAAGCACTTTGTGCCAGAAGCGTGCATAGAGAAGATGCAAAACCGCGTGCTCGGTACCGCCAAGATAAAGATCAACCGGCAGCCAGTACTTCTCAAGATCCTTATCCCAGGCTGCGTCGGCATTTCCCGGATCGATGAAGCGCAGGTAATACCAGCAGCTGCCCGCCCACTGGGGCATGGTGTTGCTTTCGCGCATGGCCTTCTGGCCCGTGACGGGATCTTGAGTGTTGATCCACTTGCTGATGGCCGCGAGCGGACCCTCGCCGGTGCCGGCCGGTTCGTACTTTTCCACCTCGGGAAGCATGAGCGGCAATTCGTCCACTTCCAAGGGTCGGATGTTGCCGTCTTCCAGGCGATGCAAGGGATAGGGCTCACCCCAGTAGCGCTGCCGACTAAAGAGCCAATCGCGCAGCTTGTACTGCACCGTGGCCTTGCCCAAACCCTTCTCTTCCAACCAAGCGGTCATCTTGGCCTTGGCATCGACCACGCCGAGGCCATCGAGGAATTCGCTATTGATGGCCGGGCCTTCGCCCACATAGGCCTTGCCTTCCCAATCGTCCGGAGTCTGCACGGTGCGGATGATGGGCAGGTCGAAGGTCTCGGCGAACTCCCAGTCGCGTTCGTCCTGTCCGGGCACGGCCATGATGGCGCCGGTGCCGTAGCTCATCATCACGTAGTCGGCAATCCAAATGGGAATGCGTTCTTGGGTCGCCGGGTTGACCGCATAGCTTCCCGTGAAGACACCTGTCTTTTCCTTGGACGACTGGCGATCCAAATCGCTTTTGCGCGCCGCTTCCGCGCAGTAACTCTTCACGTTCTCGCGGCACTGTGCGTTGCAGAGATCGGCCACCCAGGGATGCTCAGGACTGAGCACCATGTAGGTAGCGCCAAAGAGCGTGTCCGGGCGCGTCGTAAAAATGCGCAGTTTCTCCTCGCGGCCTTCCACCACGAAGTCCACTTCGGCACCTTCGCTTCGGCCGATCCAGTTGCGCTGAAGGTCTTTGATGTAATCCGGCCAGTCCAGGCCGTCGAGGTCATCCAAAAGACGTTCGGCGTACTCGGTGATCTTGAGCATCCACTGACGCATGGGACGGCGCACCACGGGATGGCCACCGATCTCGCTCATGCCGTCCACCACTTCTTCGTTGGCCAGCACGGTGCCGAGCGCGGGGCACCAGTTCACCGCGACCTCGGCCTCGTAGGCCAGGCCCTTCTTGTAGAGAAGGGTGAAGATCCATTGGGTCCACTTGTAGTACTTGGGATCCGTGGTAGAAACTTCCCGATCCCAATCGTAGCTGAAGCCGAACATCTGAAGCTGACGACGGAAGGTTTCGATGTTTCTCTCCGTCGTCACGCGCGGATGTGTGCCCGTCTTCACGGCATAGTTTTCGGCGGGCAGGCCGAAGGCGTCCCATCCCATGGGATGGAGCACATTGAATCCACGCATGCGTTTGAAGCGCGAAACGATGTCGGTGGCCGTATAGCCTTCGGGATGTCCCACGTGTAGACCGTCGCCCGAAGGATAGGGGAACATGTCCAGCACATAGTACTTGGGCTTGTTTCCACCATCTTCGGCACGGAAGGTTTTGTTTTCACTCCAGTACTGCTGCCACTTGGGCTCTATTTTCCCTGGATCGTAGGACATGGGTTTTCCTCAGCGACGCTCGCGCGGTCGAATTTGTGGTCATGGAAGCCTGAAAAGTATATAATTAGCCGGTCAAAGGGAAGTATTCCTTTGCAATCGGGACGAGGAACAGTGATGCGAACCTTCACAACACCTGCCTGCCCTACTCGGCGGCCACCGCCACCGATGTCGATCTCACAAGCTCCATTGAATTATCTCAGGCCACTTGGAGCATTTGCATCCAGGTGAGGGTTTGGCATGTCCGTGGATCGCAGCTGAGAAACCTCGTCCCAGTTCCCGCCGGGTCGGGGATTGGCCCCGAGTTCGGGGCGCCCGACGGGAAAATCGAAGACCCGCGACCGCCCCATAGCGGCACAAGGAGGCACAATGAATAGACTGCTCGTCTTATTCATCAGCCTGATCTTCACAGCCGTCCCGGTCGCAGCTTATCAGATCTTGCTAGACATCGATCTGGACGACGATCCCACCACCCTTAACGAGAGCACTCCCGAGGAGTCTGCGCTGGTGCGCATGATTCTGTCACCGGCGGCGGGAGGAGAGTGGATCACCTTCATTGAGTTCGGCCTCGGTGGAGCCTGCTGGTTCTGCTTCGAAGACTACTTCCACATGTACGGTACCGATTGCGAACTTTTCTCGTTTGTCGAACCGTGGATCGAGCATCCGCTATTCGGTTACACGGAAATGGGTGGCGCAACCTGCATCGATTGTTGTGGAAACCTAGGCTTCCACATCTTCTTCATGGCCGAGGCTGTTGACGGCGGTTTCTACTTGGAGGAACCCATTTTCATTCGCGACTTCATGGCCTGGGACATCGACCACGATATCTGCCAGGAGCCGCCGCCGGACCTCATGGCTTTCCACGATGGTATCGGCAACGTGATTCTTCTCAGCGCACCGACATCGTCGGTGGAAGAATTCGAATCCATGTCGGCCAGCTGGGATCTGGTCAAGGCACTCTACTAACACGACGAAAGGAGATCCCATGAAACTAACGATAACTCTTCTGATTCTCCTTACCTCGATTCCAGCTTTCACCTACGAGATTCTTCTGGATATCGACACCGATGACGACCCCTATACCATCAACCAATTCACCGAAGATCCTTCGGCCACCGTGCGCATGGTTCTCGTGCCCGACGGCGGCAGTGAGTGGATCAGCGAGCTCCACTTCGGTCTCGGCGGGACATGTTGGATGTGCTTCGAAACGGGTATGCACATGTACGGCACGGATACGAGTATTTTCGAAACCTTCTGGCCGGACCCCTGGATGGATCATCCTCTGTTTGGGGAAAACTGGGCTGACTACGCGCTCTGCATCGACTGTTGCGGAAACCCTGGCTTCCATTGCTTGCTCTACGCCGATGCAATGGGCGACGGTTTCCAGCTTGATGAACGTATATTCCTGCACACCTTCCAGGCCTGGGATATCGAAAACGAAGACTGCCTGGAACCCCCACCGGACCTGATGGCCTTCGCTTGCAACTATGAACCCTGCAACATAATTCTGCTGAGCGGATTCACCGATACGGCACCCAGCACCTGGGACAGCATCAAAAAGATGTACTGAGATTTTCCACCTCGCTCGAGATCAAGAGCGAGGCGTTTTTTTGTCATCGGATTCGATGTAGCGGTCCAGTAGCTTGCGCGAGAAAGCGGGCAGACCCAAAGCACCCAATTCGGTACGCGCGAACCACCGGTACTCGGGCAGGTTCTCCCCCACCAGCAATTCCACATTGCCGGTCACAGTTTCCTGGCTGATACGATAGCGCGTAATGCTCATGCGATGCTCGCCCAGGTGTCGCAGCTCGGGCGCGTCCAAGCCCAACTGTCGCCAATTCTCCGCCTTGAAGCCGCTGCCGTCTCGAACCCTGTAGGGAAGATTCCAGAGATCGCCCAGGAAGGGACGTTCCCCGCGGCTGAGCAAGATACGATCGCCTCGCCTAAAAACTCCTACCTCCACACGGACCGGACGGGGTTTCGCGGCAGGATCTTTTCGCGGAAAATCTTCCTGCCTTTCCTCCCGGTAAGCCACACATTCGCTGGCTGCGGGACAATCAACGCAACGCGGCGAGCTTGGCTTGCAGATGCGCGCGCCGAGTTCCATGAGCGCTTGGTTGAGGTCGCCGGGTCGATGGCAATCCACAAGTTCGCCAGCCCTTTGCCAGAGTTCGGCCTTTAGGGGATTGCGGGTGGTGTCGCCATCTAAAGCGGACAAACGCGTGAGAACGCGAATCTGATTCCCATCCACGGCGGGCGCAGGCGTACCAAATGCGATGGATGCAATGGCGCCGGCGGTGTAGCGCCCCACGCCGGGAAGCGCCTTGAGGCTTTTCAGATCGCTAGGAAGATCGCCATTGTGTTCATCCAGAATGACCTGGGCGGCCTTGCGCAGGTTACGCGCTCGGCGATAGTAGCCCAGGCCACTCCAGTAGGAGAGAAGCTCTTCTTCGTCCGCTTCCGCCAGAGCGCGAGGTGAGGTAAAGCGTTCGACGAACTTTTCGAAATAGGGAATGACCGTCGCCACTTGAGTTTGCTGAAGCATGATTTCGGAAATCCAAACCTTGTAAGGGCTGGGATCATCACGCCAGGGCATGGGGCGACGTTCGAGGTCGAACCAATTCAGTAGATTTGCACGGAGGTGCTCGTAACTGTGGGTGTCCATGTTTGGATGTTAGCCTAGAGCTGAAATCTGTGCTATGAATTCCGCAAGGAGGAGCCATGAGCGAAACGCCGAGTCATCTGTCCCACCGACGGGAAGCGCCTGAGAATTTGTCCATCGGGCTGATCACGGTCAGCGACACGCGTACACTTGATGATGATCGCTCCGGTGCGCTCATGCAGTCCATGCTCGATAGCGCAGGGCACCAAACTGTCGGCCGGCGCATCGTGCCCGACGATCCCGGCGCGATCAAAACCGCCATCATGGAGTGCCTTGCCCTTGAAGGCTGCGATGCCGTTCTACTCAGTGGAGGAACAGGCGTGGGCCTGCGCGATCGCACGGCAGGAGTGGTGGAAGAGCTTTGCGAAAAACTGATCCCCGGCTTCGGCGAACTTTTTCGAATGCTCAGCTATGAAGAAATCGGAGCGGCCGCCATGCTCAGCGGCGCGCTGGCGGGAACACTGGGCCAACAAGCCATTGTGGCCATGCCGGGCTCGCCGGGGGGCGTGAAGCTGGCGATGGAGGAACTCGTGCTCCCGGAGTTGGGTCACATTTTGCGGGAGGCTCGACGGAGGGCATGAAAAAATCCGAGGGAGGATGCACCCTCGGAAGTAGCCGGGCGAAAAAACTTGAACCCCCTCACCGCTCCGAAGACCGGACTTCCTTCTTACCCCTCACTGCTCACCACGGCGAACAGCATCACCAGTCCTCACCGTCTCCGAAGATCTCTCAGTCCACCAGCTTTCCCGCCCGGGAAGGCGGTATATTCCAGATTTCACGCTCCAGAACATATCAAAGAGGCTATTCGCCGGTCAAGCCCATGGAGGCGAGGAGGGCTCGCTTCTCCTCAAGGCGCCCAGCCATGTCCTTCAGGCTCTTGCCTTCCAGTGTCAGGCGGATGGATCGGCGGATTTTTTTCCACTCGTCATGCAGGGGGCATGGGGCTTCATCGTTGCAGGGGTGGATGCCCAAAATGCATGTCTCGTCATAGTTTGTGATGTGATCGATGGGGTCGACGATGTCGTAAAGGGTAATTTCGTCCCCACCGCGAGCAAGGCAAAAGCCTCCTCGGGGGCCACGATGGCTTCGCACCAGGCCGCGCCGAGACAGGATCTGCATGGTTTTAGCCAAAAAGTGGAAGGGGATATTCTCCCTTGCCGCAACTTCTTTGAGCTGGATCAGCTCACCTTCAGGCTGCTCGGCGAGGAAAACCATCGCTCGGATTGCATATTCGCTGGCTTTTGAATAGAGCACTATTCCTCCAAAAAAGCGTATAAAGTCTGGAATTGTGAAATTAACAAGCTAGTTTTAGGATGTCAATACCATTAACCAGAGCTTCAAACTTTAATCTTTTTCCGGAAGCCTCTCCACCACCACGGCAGTCACGTCATCCTCCCAGGGGGCATTGCCTCCGAACTCCCTGATATCTTTAAAGATACGGCCCAGGGTCTCTTCCGCATTCAAACCCTCGCAGCTTCGGAACAGCTCCAAGAGCCATTCCTCTCCGAATTCCTCATCCCCGGCTGCGCGCTCGCTCAGTCCGTCGGTGAACAATAGTAAGCGGGATCCAGGTTTCATCCGAACGTAACCCCGATGGTAATGGGCATCAGGAGTAGGCCCCAAAATCACGCCTCCAGAGCTGAGGCGGTCGATTTCCCCATCGGGCAGGATCAGAATGGGCTCGCAGTGGCCTGCATTTACGAAGACCAGATTGCCGTTGCTCTCCAGTTCGCCATAAAAAAGACTTACAAATCGCGTGGAGAGGTTGCTGGCGTGGATCACACGATTCAATCGCCGAATGACCGAGGTGATCTTTAGCTCGCGCTCTACACCCATTCGAAGCCCCGTGACCACATCTCTCGCCTGAAGTGCCGCCGGCAGGCCATGGCCGCTGGCGTCCCCCACCGCGATGCCGAGGATGTCCTCGCCCAGTTCAATGAAGTCGTGGATGTCCCCGCCCACTTCATTGGCCTCGGCGGATTCACTCCGCGCCGCAATATCGTAACCTGCGAATTCCGGGCCGTGATGTGGCTGAAGACTCCGTTGAATTGCCTCGGCTTGATCCAGTTCTTCGGCGATGGCCGCTTCCCTCAGGCGCAATGAAAGCGCGTGCCGGATAGTGCTGAGGGCAAAGACCTGGTCATCGCGATCCAAGTCGGAATTGAGACCGAAGCTGATCAGGTAGGCGCCCGAGGCCAAGGTAAAGGCCGCGTAGTTGGAAACTTGAAGGCGGCTTTCGATTTCGGGATCGCGACCGGGGAACTCGTCGTCCATGACGACGATGCGATTCTCGTGGGCCGCACGCACGGGAGGATACTTGGCCGGTATGCGAAGGCCCTTCAAGGATGAAGAATCCCTGCCGATGCAGTGTTCCAGTTGATAGTCGCCACCGTCACGATAGTAAAGACGACCGCTGGTGATACCCAGATCATCGTTGAAGGTCTTGACGATAATGTCCACCATACTAGCCAGATGACGGCGGGCGTCATGGACGTCTTCGATTTGATCGAGGATTTCGTCCAGCTTCCGATAGTAGTCTTTGCTGTGAAACATTAGCTTCCGAGCTTGGCCGCAATGGCGTTGAAGACTTCTTTGTCTTCGGGAAAGCGGCCTTTAGCTTTTTTGGAGAAAATCAATTCTCCGTTCAATTCAACTTCGAATACCCCTCCGCCCGATTTGATCAGCTCACTCGTGATTCCGAAACGATCCAAAATGGCCACCGCCAAACTGGCGGCGTGCGACTCGTAGTTTCAGACCACGCAGTATTCGATTCCGACCTTATGATCCTGAGGCATAATTCCATCCTTGTCTTCGGGTTTCATACCAGAAAAAACACAGTTTCGAGCTTCCCGTCAACGCGTAGGAAATGAGCTTTCTATAGATTTCGAATCTAGGATGAGTTCGATTCGAAACGGAAAGAATGGGTGCGGAGGCTATTGGCCAAGGGAGCTTGTACAGCAATCACTCGCATGGCGGCACATCCCAGGGGTCCCAAAATACCTGAAAACGCGAGAAGCAGGGACAGAACTACAAGACCGCCGGCCAGCCAAAAGTTCTGACGCACCAGAGAGTCGGTGTGGGCCGAGAAGGCGAGGGCGTCCAAGAGTTCGGCCGGTCTTCCACTGGCAATCAGGAGACCGGGCTTTTCGCTGGGAGCATCCGGCCCTAGGGAAACCGGGAAATCTGCAGCAGCCAGCACGGGCGCATCGTGATTGCCAATACCCAAAGCCGCCGCCAGGACACCGCCCTGTGCCTTTTCGCGAAGCACCCTGGCCCGTTCCTCACTTCCCAATACCCCGTGGTATTCATCGATATCGTGACTCTCGGCAACGCGTCGGGCAAGCTCCCGACCCTCTCCGGTCAGCAGCATGATGGAGATACCCATCTCCTTAATTCTTCGCAGCATGCTCGGCGCTTCGGGACGGGCATCCACACGAAGTCCGAAGACCGCGCGCATCTTGCCATCGACGGCCAGAGCCACAATGGACAGGCCTTCCTCACCGAAATTGTCGAAGACCGCCTGAGACTCATCCATATTCACACCCTCGCGCTCCAGAAACCAGGGGTGCCCCACCAGAAGTATGCGCCCCGCAATTTCGGCCTCCAGGCCACCGCCCGGTCGACGGATTACCGATAACGGTCGACTCTCGCTCTCCGCCCTTTCCGAAAGGAAACGATGTAGAGCCTGAAGTAGTGGATGGGCAGCCTCGGACAAGGCGCCGGCGGCTTCCACATAGATTCGCTCGGTGGAAGTACTACCAATAATCTTCACCTTTTCCACCTCGGCCTGCCGACGCGTAAGCACTCCCACTCGATCGGTAACCAGCAACTTCACCTTATGAAAATGTTGGAGGATGTTGGCCCGCCTGAAAACAAGGCCGCGGGAATTGCTTCGAACCAGTCCGGCCGCCATGACCGAAGGCAGAGCGAGAATGAGCCCGCGAGTTCCTCCGGCCAGAAGAATGGCGGCCAGGCCGCGCAGGATGTCGCCGAGATGAAATCTCGTGGGAATCAATAAAACCATGACCAACCAGAGCCCCGCCAGTATCGGCAGAGCGAGGGCCATGGTTCCACCCAAGCGCTTGAGATTTCCTTCCACGGGATCGGCCCCACCCAATGCTTCCAGCAAGTGATCGGCGTGGGGATTTTCTTCACCAAGACTGCTCCGAAGCAAACGTCGCCAACGCAGCTCCAACCACCGTGAAAGCAAAAGCAGTGTGCCCACGATTGCCGGCAAGGAGAAGAAAACCTGATCGCCATTTCGCCATGTAAGAGGAATGGAAAAGGTGAGCAACCATAGGGCCATGGCCACGCGGGGTGCCTCGCCCCATCGGCGCCGGCGCAATTGCGTTAAGGCCTGGGTCCAAAGGGGTCGAGCTGCGCTTAAGAGGAAAGCAAGAAGCACCAGCATTCCCAGCAACAGCCCCAAGGCCTCTCGAGGAATAAGCATGTCGATGAGGAGTAGGGCGAAGGTCCAAAGCAGTGCGCCGCGAAGGCGTCTCAGCACTTGTTGTTCGTCGCTAAAGATGGTGGGGAAAAGAGATTTCTCGGTAGCGGGCTCGGCATGATAGCCCTCGGCGTGCAGCGCTTCGAGCATTCCGAGAAGGGGAAGGTGCCCGCGACCGCGAGCCCAGGCCTGGCCACTGGCCGCGTCCACCGACACTTCATCCACGGCGGGCACCGTGCGCAGAATACGAGCCACGCGGGAAGGATCCTCCCATCCCGCCAACCCTTTCACCGTGAGTCGAACTTCAGCCATGACCTTCCTTCAACGAATCGCTTTTCTTCGCGAGGCACATGCTGCATGAGGTGAAACTGCTTGCCAATGAAAAGGTGAAGCGATAACATTCGCCTTCCCTCCAAGGGACATCTCAGATAGACAAGTAACTAAATACGATTCAAGGAGTTACATGGGACGCTCTGTGGCTGTCGTCTGCCCCAAAGGTGGGGTGGGCAAAACGACGGTAGCGGTAAATCTAGCTGCCGCTCTCGCCGACAAGGGATTCAAATGTCTCGTCGTCGGTGTGGACCCTCAGTGTGGTGTGATCAGCAGCTTCGGTCAGGAGCGCTTCTCGGTTGATTTTGGACTGCTTGATTTTTTCGATCCTGACGGCAGTCCTGCCAGGAGCATTCATCCAACCGGTATCAACAATCTCGACTTTATCACGAGCAATGTATGGAGCCGCGATGAAGAAGAGCAGCTTCTAACTTGGGCGGCCATCTCTCCGGAGAGCCTTGCAGAAGGCCTGGCCCCTGTGAAGCGCGAATACGATTTCATCATGCTCGACTGTCCTCCGAACCTGGGGCCGCTCACGACTTCGGCCCTCATGGCCGCCGATTCACTTGTGGTGCCCTTGCAGGTTGAGGAGTTGGCCTTCCAGGCTCTACCTCGTCTCTTCGATGCCATGGACGAAATGCGCGAGGGCGATCAGCCCCTGCCCCAGCTCGCCGGTATCGTGCTGAACCAGGTCGACCTGCGCACGCGCATGGCAAACTCGATTTCCCAGCGCGTGAGGGAGGCCTACCCAGGCAAGGTTTTTGAAACCCAGGTGCCTCGCAGTGTTCGCCTGGCTGAAGTCGCTCAGCGCGGCAAGCCCGTGAACATGTTCAATCGTGCGGGCGTTGCCTCACAGGCCTTCGCATCATTGGCCGATGAAGTTCTCGCGAACATGGTCTCGGAAAAACAGCAGGAAGATCGCCCCACGGTTCCTGCTGATGACTTCCGCGAAAGTGCTCTCACAGAGGTCATTTCCAGCGTCCGCCAGCCTTCGCCGATTCTCACCGCAACGGGAGAGATTCTGCTCAGCGATGACGAGAAAGAAGGAAACGGCAACGGCAAGAGTGAGGACGACGAAGTCATCTCCCTCGATGAAGTCGAAGAGAACAACTCGGATGCCTGCCGCGTCACCAGGCCCAACCTGGATGAATACGACGGCGGCATTGAAGAGGGATGGCATTAGGACTGGGGACTGGGAACTAGGAACTGAGAACTATGAGCCCTCCCCAGCCCGGGGAGGGTTTCTTGTTTCGTTCTTAGTTCACATCTCTTAGTTCATTACATTCCCGCCCGCTTTGCGGTAATTGTTAAGCACTTGTCGTTGCTGAATTTGTGCAATATCGAAGAAGCTAGGCTAAGTCTGGCTATCTTGACAGTTAGCGATAATTGCCATACTTTGAACGGACACGCGGAATTCAGGTCGCTTTCTCCTGAATGCTTCCCGCCGGCCCCGAGCGCCTTCTCCACGGAAAGCCAGTTTTGACGGAGGCCCCATGAGCAAGATTCTCGAAGAAGCCATCACAGTCGTATCCCCTGAGCACTGCAAAGGTTGCGGCCTCTGCGTCATATCCTGTCCCCAGGACGTGCTCTTCCAGATCGACGGTTTCAACTCCAAGGGATACCACCCCGCCGATTACACGGGCGAGGGCTGCACCGGATGCGGCATGTGTTTCTACGCCTGCCCCGAGCCTGCCGCCATTACCGTTTACAAGAAGGGCGCCGAGCACGACGCCGCCTGAGGAGATCCATGGCCAAGGAATTGATCAAAGGCAACGAGGCAGTGGTGAAGGCCGCCCTTCTCGCCGGATGCCAATCCTTCTACGGTTACCCCATCACACCGGCCAGTGAGATCGCCCACGCGGGCGCCATGTTCTTCCCGCGCTTGGGACGCACATTCCTGCAGGCCGAAAGCGAGATCGCTTCCATCAACATGGTCTACGGAGCCGCCGCCGCGGGCGAGCGCACCATGACCGCGTCCTCCTCGCCGGGCATCAGCCTGAAGCAGGAAGGCATGAGCTACCTGGCCGGTGCAGAGCTTCCCTGTCTCGTTGTCGACGTCATGCGCGGCGGTCCGGGACTGGGCAACATCGCCCCCGAGCAGAGCGACTACAATCAGATCGTCAAGGGCGGCGGCCACGGAAGCTACGAGCTCATCGTCCTGGCCCCCAACGGCGCGCAGGAAATGGCTGACTTCACTCGCCTGGCCTTCGACCTGGCCGATAAGTGGCGCAACCCCGTGGTGCTTCTCACCGACGGATACATCGGTCAGATGATGGAGCCCGTGGAGTTCGGCGAGGCCGTGGGCAAGCTGCCGCGCAAGGAATGGTCGCTCACCGAGGGTTTCGACATGGACGACAATCTCGTCAGTTCCATTTTCCTGGATACCGACGAACTCGAAGCACACAACGCCCACCTCCAGGCCAAGTATCGCAAGATCGAGGCTGAGGAGGTGCTCTACGAAGCCTACCAGTGCGACGACGCGGATCTTGTACTTATGGGATTCGGCATTGTCAGCCGCATCCTGCGTTCCGTGGTGGATCGCGGGCGCGAGGAAGGTCTGAAAATTGGCCTGCTTCGGCCCAAGACCCTATGGCCCTTCCCCAAGGATGCCATCCGCGAAGTGGCGGAAACCGCGAACAAGATACTCACGGTCGAGCTGAACTTCGGCCAGATGGTCGACGACGTTCGCCTCGTATTGAATGGAAGCATCCCGGTGGAGTTCTACGGGCGCCAGGGCGGCAACGTGCCGACGGTCGAGGAAGTCTACGAAGTCGCCAAAACTCATCTCGGCGCAGCCGCCGACGTAAGCGCCTAGGAGGAAGCCATGCCCAAGAAGCTGGTTCTGGAACGTCCCAAGGGCTTCTACGAAAAGTTCGAGCGCAAGCCGGGCGACAAGAGCAACACGCACTACTGTCCCGGATGCGGACACGGCGTCATTCACAAGCTCATCGCCGAGGCCATCGAGGATCTGGGCATTCAAGATCGCGTGATCATGGTGAGCCCGGTGGGATGCTCGGTGTTCGTCTACTATTACTTCAAGACAGGAAACATCCAGGTTGCCCACGGGCGTGCGCCGGCTGTGGCTACAGCGCTCAAGCGCGCGAATCCCAATGCAATCGTGGTGAGTTATCAGGGCGACGGCGATCTGGCGGCCATCGGTGGAAACAACATTTTGCAGGCGGCCAATCGGGGCGAACACATCACCGTGTTTTTCGTGAACAATGCAATCTATGGCATGACCGGCGGACAGATGGCTCCCACCACCTTGCCGGGGATGAAGACCACCACCACTCCTTACGGCCGTGACGAAGACAACGAAGGTCCACCCATGAAGGTGAGTGAGCTGCTCGCCACTCTCGACGGGCCCACCTACATCGAACGCACCGCGGTATGGGACAACAAAAGCATCGCCAAGACACGCATGGCCATACGCAAGGCCCTGCAGTGTCAGATCGACGGCAAGGGATTCTCCATGGTCGAGACCCTGGCAGCCTGTCCTTCCGGCTGGAAAGTGGATCCCACGAAGCAGTACGAGTGGATGCTGGAGCACATGCAGCCCTTCTTCCCCCTGGGCGTGAAGAAGGACATTCGCGATGACCGCGAGAGCTGGTACCGGACGCACCAAGACAATAGCGCCGATGAAGTCGCCGAAGCGCTGGAGCTCAATGTGCCCGATCCCAAGCCCTTCCCCAGCGAGTTCAAGAAGGACAGCTACCGGAACCCCAGCATCAAGCTGGCCGGTTTCGGAGGACAGGGCATCCTTTCGGCGGGGGCCATGCTGGCCAACTCGGCCATGGAGCAAGGCTATCACAGCAGTTGGATTCCCAGCTACGGGCCCGAGATGCGCGGCGGAACGGCATACTGTTTCGTGAACATCAGCGATCAGGAAATCGGCAGTCCCACTGTTAGCCATCCCGATGTGCTCATGGCCTTCAATCGGCCGAGCCTCGAAAAATTCGAAGGTGACGTGAAGGCCGGCGGACTGCTCATGTACGACTCCACCATCATCGATGTGCAGCCC
>CAYTPZ010000040.1:0-17267 GCA_964440095.1 uncultured bacterium
TCATGAATCGGTCAGAAAGAGGTGGTGAGTTCGTGGCCCACACGAAATCCGGAAGCGCCATGTTATTAAGGTCTTCATAGTCGCCTCCTGGCGGAGAGTCTATCAAATAGTCAATTCATAGGCAAGCGAATCTGGTCCTGGACTAAGTCTCTGGCAGACCCGAAGATCAGCCACAACCCTCGCCCCCCCGTTGACAGCCCCAAGCGCCGATGATACTTTGACTTATCCTAAATCTCTATGCTCTCGACCACCCCTTCCCTAGGCAGGCCGCCTCCGTGAAGCCCGGATTTCTCAAAGGTCTCAAACTCGACGCTTCCGGACTTAAGGCCGCACTCCAGACTGACTTGGGGCGGGTCGACGAGTTCATGAACGGCACCCTGGGTTCTGAGATCCCCTACATCGACAAGCTCCAGGGCGAGGTCTTTTCGGCCAGCGGTAAGAAATTGCGCCCGGCCCTGGTGATTCTCGCGGCTGGCGATCCGGGCGAGAGCAGCGAATCGACCATTCTGGCCGGAGCGGTGGTGGAAATGATCCACACGGCCACCCTTCTGCACGACGATGTGGTCGACGCCAGTATCCTGCGCCGCGGCCGCGCCACCCTCAACGCACGCTTCGGCGACGGCCCGGCCATTCTCATGGCCGACTACATCTACTCGCGGGCCATCACCCTGCTCGTGGAGGCTGAACTGACCCAGGTGCTGAGCCTGCTGGCCTGGACCGTTCACAAGATGAGCATCGGCGAACTGCTGCAACTTGAACTCAAGGAACGCGGCCTGCTGGACCGCGAGGCCTACTATCAGGTGATCTACGAAAAAACGGCGCGGCTCATTGAGGGAAGCTGCCGCTCGGGCGCCATACTCGGTGGACGCAACGCGGCTGAGATCGATGCCCTGAGCACCTTCGGGCGCAGCATCGGCATGGCCTTTCAGATCGTGGATGACGTACTCGATTATCAGTCCGATGAGGGCACCCTGGGCAAGCCCGTGGGCAGCGATCTGGGCGAAGGCAAGCAGACCCTGCCACTGCTCCTTGCCTACGAAGCGGCAAATGAATCCACTCGCGCCCGCATGCGCGAAATGCTGGGCAGCAGCGAGAATCTGCCCGAATTGATTGAACTGGTGCGCGACAACGGCGGACCCGAGGCGGCCATGGAAGAGGCCCGCCGCCTGGGACGCGAAGCCCAAGAGGCAATTGAAACCCTACCCAAGGGACGTGTGCGCGAGGCCCTCGAGGCCACCGCATCCTTCGTCACCCAACGGGAGTCTTGATGAGCGAAATCAGTATCAAAGACCTGGCCCGCAAAGCCGCCGAACTGAGTCTCGAAAAGAAAGGCGAGGATGTCATGATCCTCGACCTGCGCGGCCTCAGCTCCGTGGCCGACTACTTCGTGATCTGCTCGGGCAGTAGCGATGTGCACGTGAAGGCCATCGCCGATCATGTGCAGGACGAACTGGTGAAGATCGATGTGAAACCCAAGGTCAAGCCCTGGCATGTGGAAGGCGCCGACACCCAGCGCTGGGTGCTGCTGGATTTCGTGAACGTGGTGGTACACATCTTCCGCGCCGAAACCCGCGAGTACTATTCTCTGGAACGACTTTGGGGCGATGCGCCCATGGAGGAAATCCACGACGAGGGCTCGCGCTCATGAAGGATCTGATCAGCGGCGCTATTCGGGAATACTTCCAGGCCCGGCACGCTGATGCCGGGCTTTTTGAGGGCGAGAAACCCCTGTCCATTCACCTGGATAACCCGCGCGACCGATCCCATGGCGACCTGGCCTGCAATGTGGCCATGGCCTCGGCCAAGAGGCTTGGTATGCCGCCGCGCGCTTTGGCCGAAGAGTTGGTGGCCTGGTGCAACGAGAAATTGGAAGGACGTGCCACAGCCGAAGTGGCCGGGCCCGGGTTCATCAACTTCCGTTTGGCCGCGGGTGAAGTGCATGCGGCCTTGGCCAGCATTCTCAAGCTGGGTGCAGACTATGGGCGCAGCGAGGCAGGCGGCGGCGAGAAGATCAACCTGGAGTTCGTGAGCGCCAATCCCACGGGGCCGGCGGTTGTGGTGTCTGCGCGAGCTGCGGCCTTTGGATCGACCCTGGCACGCCTCCTGGATTTTTCGGGTCATGCCGTTACCAGCGAATACTTCCTCAACGATGCGGGCGGACAGGTGCGCACCCTGGCCGCAAGCTTGATGGCGCGGTGGAAGGAAGCCCAGGGCGAGCCTTTGGAGATTCCCGAGAACGGCTATCACGGACTCTATCTGAAAGAAATGGCCGAGAGCTTGTCCAGCGAGCAGGTCGCCCGGTGGCTGGCCCTGCCCGACGGCGAGGCCGTGGACGCATTCGCGCGCCACGCCATCGGCGATTTGCTGGGGCAGGTTCGTGTGCAAATGGACGCATTCCGCACGCCCTTCGATGTTTGGTTCAGCGAAAAGAGTCTGCATGATGCAGGCAAGCTGGAAGATGCCCTGGCCCACCTCAAGGAGAAGGATCTCACCTACGAGAAGGATGGTGCCGTCTGGTTCAAGACCAGCGATTACGGCGACGAGAAGGATCGCGTGGTGCTGAAAAGCGACGGCATTCCCGCCTACCTGCTCGCCGATGTGGCCTATGCCCTGGACAAGTTCGGCCGCGGTTTCGACAAGGCCATCTATGTGCTGGGCCCGGATCATCATAGTCATGTTGCACGGCTCAAGGCCGTGGCCGAGGCCATCGGCGCGGGCAAGGATTGGCTCGAAGTGATTATGCTGCAGTGGGTGACCTTGGTGGAAAACGGTGAGACCGTGGCCATGAGCAAGCGCGCGGGTGAATTCGTGACCATGGAAGATCTGGTGAGCGATGTGGGCGTGGATGTGGCCCGCACCTACTTCCTGACCCGACGGGCGGAAAGCCACCTGGATTTCGATCTCGGTCTCGCCCGGGAGCAGAGCAGCAAGAGTCCGATTTTCTACGCCCAGTACGCCACGGCGCGCATCGCAGGTGTGCTTCGCAAGGCGGAGGAGGGCGGGATGACTGCGGATGCGGCCGACCTCACACTGCTATCTGCGCCGGAAGAACTAACACTTATCCGCGAACTTGAACGTTTCCCCGAGCTCATCGCGGCGGCGGCCAAAGCGCGCGAACCCAATAGACTTTTCCAGTACCTGAACGACGTGGCTACGCTCTTCCATCGCTTCTATCACGAGCATCAGATCGTCTCAGAGAACGCGGGCCTGAGTGCTGCGCGTCTCGCCCTTTGCCAAGCCACTCGACAGGTGCTCGGCAACGGCCTGGATCTCATGGGTGTTAGCGCTCCCGAAAGGATGTAGGTATGAGCGGCATGAAGCCTTCGCTGCTGGTGGTGGGGTCGGTGGCTTACGACACGGTTCACACGGCCTATGAATCGGGTGAAGGGCTGTTGGGTGGAAGCGCCTCGCACTTCAGTATTTCAGCCGCGCTGACGGGGGTCACATCCCGCCTGGTGGCCGTGGTGGGCGATGACTTCGAGGATGATGACCTGGCCCGCCTGGAGGCCGTGGGCGCGGACCTGGCGGGTGTGCATCGGAAGCCAGGTACGTCTTTCCGCTGGGGCGGCGAGTACAACGCCGACTTCAGCGAGCGCGAGACCCTCTTCACCGAGCTCGGCGTCTTCGAGAGCTTCGAGCCCGAGCTTCCTGAAGCCTTCGCACGCGAGAAGATTGTTTTTCTGGCAAATATCCATCCTGCACTGCAGGCCCAGGTGCTCGAGGCGACGGAAGCTCCCGATCTCGTAGCTCTGGACACCATGAACCTGTGGATCAACATCACTCCCGACGAGCTCAAGGCTGTGCTAAGCAAGGTTGACCTGCTTTTCCTCAATGATGAAGAAGCGCGGCTGCTGGGCGAGCATCACAACCTGGTGCGGGCAGGTGAGAAAATATTGAAGCTGGGCCCCAAAGCAATTTGCCTCAAGAAAGGCGAGCACGGTGTCCTGCTTTTCGTGGATGGCGAGATCATTCCCCTGCCTGCCTATCCCGTTCGAAAATTAGTTGATCCAACAGGTGCCGGAGACTCATTCGCCGGAGGCGTCATGGGAGTTCTGGCCAAGGCTGGGTCGCTTAACGCGAAGAGCTTGAGAAATGCCGCTCTGGCCGGATCGGTGTTGGGATCCTTGGCCGTCGAAGGTCTCGGTGTCACGGGTTTGGAAGGGCGAAAAGTGACGGAGTTCTTGGATCGCTTGAGCCATTTCAAGGAACTTCTGGGCATTTCCAGCAAGATCTAAAAAGTCCGAGAACTCGCAGAAATTGTTTTTTGTGAGGGACTTATGCTAGACTTGTGCTCTGGAATACTCCGGGTTGATCACTTCGCTTCCCCAAATCGAAGGCGAAGGGATTGTTTTTTCGCCAAGCAGGAAGGTAGGCCCATGGCGAGCGTACCAGAACCCCGACGTGCAGCACGCTTATGGCTGATCATCGTTTTGATCTTGGCTGTCATGTTGCTTGTCAGCGCATTCCTCCCGGGGGAGCGAGTGCTACGCGGAATCTGTGTACTTGAGCCTACCATGAGCTGGAATCTCACCGAACTCAGGCCGGGCACCTTCGAGTCCAAGGCCATGGATTTGGTTCACGATCGGCTCATTCACTACCGCCTCTTCGAATTTGATCGCCCCAGTCTCATGGACCTTCGCCTTCCCACCCTGGAATCGGGGCAGACCGTACCGGTGGAGGAGGGGCAGATCGTCGTGCGTTTTTCGGCCTCCAGTCTGGACCTGCAGATCGCCGAGCGACGCAGTCTCCTGAGTTCGGCCAAAGCTCGCCTTTCCGTGCTGGAAGCGGGAGCCAAGGGTGAGGAAGTGGACTATGCGCGAGTGGCTGTGGACCGAGCCCACGCCGATCTGGATGCCTATCGCAACATCTTTGAACGTACCGAACAGCTTTTCGCCGACGGCATTGCATCAGCCCAGGAATGGGAAGAGGTGCAGGGCAAGTTACGACTCAAGGAATTGAATCTGGATCTGGCCGAAGCCGATTTGCGCATCATGAGTTCGGGAGCCAAGCCTGAGAAACTGGAAGAAGTTCGTGTGAGCATCGCCGGTTATGAAGAAGAACTGGCAGCCTTGGAAATCATGCTCGAGGCTCAGGAAATCACCTGCCCCATTTCTGGACGCATCATGATGGGCAGCTCCGAGGGCCCCCTGCTCAGCGCAGGTTCGGTGGACTCGATGCTGGTAAAAGTTTTGCTGCCCCAGCACAAAGCCCGTTACCCTGAGCCCGGACTGACCTTCACCGCCAGAATCCCCGGCGCCGGAAACTTCGAAGGTGAAATCCTTCGCGTGGATCGTCGCCCCCTGGCCACCGAGGTCGGCACTTTCCTATTCGCCATCGGGCAGATCAGCAATAGCCAGGGTCACCTGGAGGCGGGCATGCAGGGCCGGGCCGAGATTCACTGCGGCAGAACAACCATGCTCGATCTTTTCCTGGGCGACCTGCTTTATTCCCTCGGATTCAAGAACGGCGGCGACGAGGGCACCGCGCTCAAACCTATTCAGGGTTGGGGGTGGCTCCTTGGGAACTAGACGCAGTGGTTTCGAACGATACGAACTCAAGTATCACATTCCCCGTAATTTCATTCCGGATCTGCGTGCGCTCATCGAGCCCTATGCCATTCACGATCCCCACTGCGCCGACCTGCCCGGAAACAACTACACGGTACGGAGCATCTACTTCGATTCCGAAGATTTGAGATTCTACTTCGACAAGCTCGACAGCGTTCGTGTGCGCAAGAAACTGCGCGTCCGTACCTACAACTTGGCGGATGACGCTGCACCGGCCTTCCTGGAGATCAAACGCAAGATTGGAAGGCGGGGGCTGAAGGAACGCCTCATGCTTGATATCGGGGAAGTGGATGGGGCCATCGGTGCCGAGGATGTTGAAGAGGTCTTGCCGGGTCTGTCCTTCCTCAGCCGCAAAGTGCTCGACCGATTCCGTTTCAATCTGCGCACACGCGACATGAGTCCGGTGGTGCTTGTGGTCTACGAGCGCGAGGCTTTTATCGGACGTGAAAACGAGCGCTACCGCGTGACCTTCGACCAGAACATCCGCAGCCTGATCAATCCGCAGATGGAACAGATGTTCGTGGAAAATGAGCTGCGCCAGTTCGAGGAAGAGTACTTCGTTCTGGAAATGAAATTCGACGAGCGCATGCCCCGATGGATGACCCGCGTGGTGCGCGATCTGGATTTGCAATCCCAATCCTATTCCAAGTACGAGCACGGCATCGATGCTTGGACCCCGCACGCGCATTGAGCTGCTAAGGAGCCTTCCGAATGGAAACCCTACTTCGTTCCCTGGCGCTTCGGCCCGAGCCCTGGACCACAGGCGAGATCATCGTCAATCTGGTCGTGGTTTTCATGCTGGGCCTGTTCATCGCCTGGACCTACCGCTCCACGCACCGTCAGCTCACGGTCTCCTTCTCCTTCATGAATACCCTGGTGCTGTTGGCCATGATCATGACCCTGGTCATGATGGTCATCGGCAACAACATCGCTCGCGCCTTCGGTCTGGCGGGGGCCATGTCGATAATCCGCTTCAGGACGGTGGTCAAAGACACTCGCGATACCGCTTTCGTGTTCTTCGCGCTGGCCAGCGGCATGGGCACGGGTACGGGCAACCTGCGTCTGTCACTCATCGGCACCCTGCTTATCGGACTTTTCATTTTCATTCTGCACTGGACGCGTCACGGCTCTGTTTCTCGCAACGAATTCCTTCTCAATCTGCGCATGTTGCCGCCGGAAAATGAAGAGGAACGAAAAGTCTACCTGCCCATCTTTGAGCAGTTTCTCAGGAAGCATCGCCTGGTCACGGTGAAGTCCACCAAAATGGGGGACTCGCTGAAAATGACCTTCCATGTGGTTATGAAGGATCCCGAGGAAACAGAGTCGCTTGTGGCTGAATTGTCGGGACTCGAAGGAATTCATCGAGTTTCCATGTCTTTCGGCGACGCATCTGAGAATTAATCATTGCTACATCTTGGGATTCGCTAGATGATCCTAGTCGTGCGCGAGGTTCTGTGCTAATATGTGTTCCTCGGCCCGATTAGAACGTGTAGACAGCTGTGTGGAGGCACCTTGTCGACGACCGAGTCCCAATCCATTCCAGATATTCCCGAACTTGAGAAGCTCATTACGGGCATTCATGATGTCACCGGTTGCCGTATCATTACGGACTCGCCCGGGGAGATCACGGAGATCCATGTGACGGCCGTCTCGGATCGTTCGGGGCGTATCATCGCGCGGGATGTGGACACGCTTCTCAACGTCAAAGCCGGCCTCGATGTGGATCATCGCAAGATCGGCGTGGCGGTTACCGACAAGCCTGAGCCCGAGGAAGAAATCGAAACCGCCTCCGCTCCTGCAGCGCCTGCGGCAAAAACCGCTCCCGAGCCCCGGCCGCTCTATGCGGCAGCTCAGCCTAGGGACCAGCTCATCATCGAAGACGAGGAAGAGCTGGATGATCGTCCCATCATTCGCAAGGTGGGAGTTTTCCACGAAGACAATCAGGTTCACGCCGAGGTCACCCTGGCCTTGAGCGACGGCAAGTTCGTCGGCGATGCCAAAGACGCCGATACTCCTTCGGGACACATCGCCGCGCTGATCCGGGCCACCCTCGAAGCGCTGCTCATGATTTACGACACAAAGATTCGGTTCTCTGACCCCCAATTCCGAATCGTGACCCTGGGCAATGAGGAAGTTTTTTTGGTGCACCTGAGCGCCGTCGAGGGCCGCAACGTGCAATCCTTCGCGGGGTCGGCCATTATTCGCCAGGATAGCCGCCAGACCGCCGTCATGGCCACTTTGGGGGCCCTCAATCGCATCATGGGGCTTTGGGCGCGGCGTGAAACTGTGGAATTCGATATCCTCTAAAGGCTTAGATCGTAGATTTCGAAACTATCTTTCCTTTGACATGAGACCCATTCATCCGGCAAGGTCACATCTGACCGGGACGGTGGCCACACACCAGCGTAGCGGAACCTCCTAAATAGCGGAGCGAATTGTAGGTAATAAATTCGACTCCAAGGAGGTGTCTTATGTGGTTCATCTTCCTTAGCTGGTTTTTCGAAGAAGTAGATACTAAGGTTTGGTGGTAGGCGCGTCGCCGCCCCGGTCCCCTTCTTTCGGAGAATTCGTGTCGAACATCTTCCAGGGCTTTCGCTGGCCATTCATTACATACTACCTGACCGTTAGTCTTTCAGGCTATCTGGCTCTGGCCTACTGGTGGCGTGACCTTGATCCGGCCATGCTCATCCAGTACCTGGTCTTCATTCTTCTGACCATCGTCGCCGACCTTGTGAATCTGAACCTGCCTCGCGGCGGCGCGGCCATCAGTGTTTCAACCCCGATTACATTCGCGGCCATCGTCATACTGGGGCCCGGGCCCGCGGCCTGGGTGGAAACCATCAGTGCGCTGGTAGTGGAGGGCATCGTCAATCGCCGGCCGCCCATGAAGATTTTCTTCAACGTGCCGGTGTTGGCGGTGTCGGTGGGCATCGCGGGAGTAGTTTTCCAGAGCCTCCCCTGGGGAGGGGTGACACCCGATTTTTCCGCACCGCTTTTCCTCATTCCCCTGGTGATCATGGGCGTGGTGCACTACTTCGTGAACACCTCGATGGTGGGCATGATCATCGCGCTTTCCGAAGGTCGCAATCCCATCCAGATATGGAAGACCAATTTCATGTGGATCTTCCGCCACGTGATCACATTCGTGCCCATCACGGCCATCGTTATTCTGGTCTATCAGCTGGCGCCCTGGACCATGGCCCTGTTCATCATTCCCATTCTGCTGGTGCGATACGCCTACCAGCTTTATCTGGGCATGCGCGATGTGCACATCAGCACACTGGCGGCCCTGGCCAGTGCGCTGGACGCGAAGGATCCCTATACCCACGGCCATTCCTACCGGGTGAGCCGCTACGCCTTGCTCATCGGCGAGGAAATGGGATTGCCGGATCAGCATCTTCAGGCCCTGGAGTACGCGGCCCTGCTTCATGACCTGGGCAAGATCGGCATCGACGGCGAGATCATCGCAAAACCCGGCAAGCTCAGCCCCGAAGAATACGAAATGATGAAAACTCATCCGGCCAAGGGTGCCAAGATCATCGAGCGCCTGCGCTTCCTGAAGGAGGCGGCCGACATCGTGAAGTATCATCACGAGCGCGTGGATGGGAAGGGCTACCCCGACGGGCTCAAGGGCGAGGATATTCCGCTCATGGCGCGCATCCTTCATGTTTGCGATACCTTCGATGCCATGACCAGCAGTCGACCCTACCGCGAAGCTCTCAGTGAGGAGCGCACCCTGGAGGAGCTCCGCAAGTATCGCGGATCCCAGTTCGACGAGAGAGTGGTGGATGCGCTCATCGCCCTCCATGAGCGGGGCAGCATGGAAACCATTCGCGACGATATTCCCATCGAGATCTACGAAGCCTTGAACGAAGCCTAATCCGCGCCAACTGCGCGATCGGGAGTGAGGATGAAGTACAAAGACAGCGGTGTGGACATCGACAAGGCCGGCAAGGCTCTCAAAACTGCGGGAGCGTCCATCAGGGATACCTGGGGCGCGCGAGTGCTCTCGGATGTGGGCGCATTCGGCGGACTCTTCGATGGCGCTGACCTGGCGAAGAATCCGGTGTTGGTTTCCAGCATCGATGGTGTGGGCACCAAGCTCAAGGTGGCCTTCGCCAGTGGCCGGCATGATACGGTGGGCCAGTGTCTGGTGAACCACTGCGTCAACGACATCTTAGTTCAGGGCGCGAAACCCCTTTTCTTCCTGGACTACTTCGCCACCGGCGGCCTGGAAGACGGTGTGCTGGAAAACGTGATCGGCGGCATGGCCAAAGCCTGTGGCGAAAATGGCTGTGCGCTCATCGCCGGTGAGACCGCCGAAATGCCGGGGCTCTATAATCAAGGCGAGTACGATCTGGCCGGTTGCATCGTCGGTGTTGTGGGAAAAGACAGGGTCATCGATGGATCCACCAGCCGTCCAGGCGACAGGCTTCTGGGTTTCGCCTCCAGCGGACTGCACACCAATGGTTACAGCCTGGCGCGTATGGCCCTGCTGGATGAGGGTCCCTACGAAGTGGATTCCCGGCCCGATGAACTGAGCGGCGTCAGCGTAGGCGAGGCACTGCTGGCGGTGCATCGCAGCTATCTTGCGCAATTCCAGGCCATGGCGGCGGCCGGCATCACCGTGAAGGGCATGGCCCATCTCACCGGTGGGGGCTTCACCGACAATATTCCCCGGGTGCTGCCCGATGGCTGCGGTGTGCGCGTTCAGCGCGACAGCTGGCAGGTGCCGCCTATCTTTCGGCTTATTCAAAAGCTTGGCGGTGTTGACGAAGACGAAATGCACCGCGCCTTCAACATGGGTGTGGGATACGTTTTCATCGTCGCTCCCGAAGATATCGCCCGCATTGCCGAGTTGAAGCTCGAACACTACATCGGCGAAATCGGACAAGTGATCGACGGTGAAGGCGTCGCTTACGAATAGCCGACGTTTCGCGCCGGAAGGCCGCTAAGCAATCCTGGGGATAGCTTCCACACAAATCGCAAGTCTCCTAGTTTTGCGCCCCTTTGCGGGCTAGGCTTACGGCATGCCCCTTGCCAAGTTTCGGGCAAGGAGGTCTTATGGCCGCGACTGCCCCCGCACTCAGCGATGATCATCTGGCTCCCTCACTTTTCACCTTGCTCGAACAACGGTTTCCCGGCAGCCGTTGGGACATGCTCGAAGAGACGGCCGGCGGTCCGCGGCTTCGTCATGGACGAATTCTCGGAGAGCCGCCCGGAGTCGAGCGCTTGCGCGCGATGGAAGGGCCGCCGCCTCTGGTCCTGGAGCGGCGCGGCGCTATACAGCTAGACCTTGGGCCGGCATTCCGATCCCAAAGTTCGGTGGATGCCCTCTGGCCCTTGCAAGACGGCCTCTGGGTGATGGCGCGATTGAGCAAGGAGTCGCTGAAGCAACTGGAACGTCGCCGGGAGTGGCTCGGCTTCATGCTGGCTGAACTGTCGCGTGGTTCGGAATCTGTGGGTAAAACTTGCGACTTCCATTCCATCTTGCATCATCCCGATTCGCCCCTGGCGGAGCTCTTGGAACAGCTTGAGCGAGTGGCCCGCAGCGACACGCCCGTGTTTTTGGAAGGGGAGTCGGGCGTAGGCAAAGAACTGTTCGCCCGGGCGCTGCACCGCTTGTCGGTGCGTGGATCCGCCACCTTCGTAGCGCAAAACGGCGGCGCACTTACCGATTCGCTCATTGAAAGTGAACTCTTCGGACACTCCCGCGGCTCCTTCACGGGCGCGCGCGAGGAACGCGTGGGCCTTTTCGAAATGGCTCACGGCGGCACCTTCTTCTTGGATGAAGTGGGCGACCTCAGTCACATGCTGCAGGTGAGATTGCTGAGAGTCCTGCAGGAGCGATCCATTCGGCGGGTGGGTGAGAACAGACTTCGGCCCGTGGATTTCCGACTTGTCAGCGCCACCCATCGCGACATGGGAAAGAAGATCGCCGAGGGCAGCTTCAGGGAAGATCTCTGGTTTCGGCTAAGCGGCTTTCGTCTGCGAATTCCACCTTTGCGAGAGCGGACCATGGACATTCCCGTTCTCGTCACCCATTTTTTGCGTGAAGGCCTTCCCGGCGCGCGCACATTCATGCGCTCCCTTTCTCCCGGAGCCGCAGCTCTGATGCGGCGCTACGCTTGGCCGGGAAATGTACGCGAGATGCAAAACGAGATTGCCCGAGTACTCGCGCTTTATGGCGAGCAGCCAGTGCTGGAGCGCTGGATGCTCAGTGATCAGATCTTCGATAACGTAGAGCCCGACGAACCCATGCGTCTATCGGGCCTCAGCCTGCAGGAAGCTCAGGAGGATCTGGAGCGGCGCATGATTCGTCGCGGCCTAATTCGGTTTCAAGGGAACCGTAGTGCCACGGCGCGTGCCCTGGGGCTCAGCAGGCAGGGTCTGCTCAAAAAGCTCAAGCGCTTGGACTTGGAGCGCGTTGCGCTGGATTGATACGGGGTAGAGAGGTCGGTAGGCTCGATGAGAAATCGGCGACCCAGGCTTGACGGTCTTGGTGGTATGACTTATCGTCATACCGAGGGGGATCCCATGCCCAAGTCGAAAGTTGCTATCTCTCTGGAAAAAGTTCTACTAACGAGGATTGATCAATTGGCAAAACAGGGTGTATTTGCCAATCGCAGTCAGGCCATTGAAATCGCCTTGCGAGAAAAATTGGAGCGCTTGGAGCGTGGGCGCTTGTCCCGTGAAGCGGCCAAGCTGGATCCGATTTTAGAGCAATCTATGGCTGAGGAAGGCCTTGGCGAGGATGAATCTGCATGGCCCGAATACTGAGGGGCGATATCCGTTGGGCAGATCTGTCGGTATCACGAGGCCGCCATGAGCAGGCAGGGAAACGGCCGGTGCTGATCTTGAGCCAAGATGTCTTCAATACACGTTCGGGAACAGTTATTGCCATGGCGCTGACGAGTCAGCCTCAGAGGGCGGGTTTTCCGCTGACCTTTGAACTGGGTGATTCAATATTGCCGAAACAGTCTTGGGTGAAGATCAGTCAGATTCGCACCTTGTCTACCGAGCGCATTGGTAGGAAGCTCGCTCGCGCCAAGCCCGAAGAAATGAACCAGATTATCGAAGGATTGCTGGAGATTATTAGCGAATAATGTTGGATCATCTCCGTAGACAATAATCGACTGTCCCCGGGTACTGTCTCCAAACTAAAGAATGACTTTTCACCTCGCGAATTAGTCTCGACCGTCTGAGTTGCCCGCCCTAGAATATGGCAAATCCGGGAGGATCCATGCGCCTTCGCCTTTTGGCCGCCGGCCTGCTCAGCGCTCTCATGTTTCACCTTGCCCTACCTGGCGGTGGATCGCCTTGGCTGGGTTGGGGCGTGCTGCTGCTGCCCCTTCTCGCGCTAGATCGCTTGGGCGCTTCTGCCAAGGACATCGGCCGGTACATGGCCCTGCCCATGGGCCTGCTCTTCGGCCTGCTCGAGTATCGCTGGATGCGCGAGCTGGTGCCGGCCAGCGATGTGACCATCCCCTGGATCATGATTCCCGCGGTCATCGTGTGGACCTTTTACATCACCCTATACTTCTGGCTCTTCTTTCGCGGCATGGCACTGCTGCGCGATCGCCTGGGCCACGCGGCCATTTGGGCGGCGCCGGCACTCTGGGTATTGCTCGAATGGATTCGCAGCAGCGGCATGTTTGCCTTCAGCTGGATGAACCTGTCCCAAACCCAGGCCGCGCCCGGCGGCACATTGGCTCCCGCTGGATGGATCGGCGGCATCGGCATGAGCTTCCTCATGGTCTTCATCCAGGTGGCGGCGGTGCGCGGCGCAGATCTCAAGGGCCGCGACGGGCGCATGTCCCGCAGGCTTTTGGCGGTGGGTTGCGTGCTTTTATTGCTCACCCACATACCCAGCGGCAAGGACGGCTCGCAACTGCTGCGAGTAGCGGCGGCTCAAGGCAACATTCTCCTGGAAGACAAGTGGGAGCGAAGCTACCGCGATGAAAATCTGCGCATCTTTCGCGAACTCACCGAGCGTGCGGCCGAGGAAGGTGCGGACCTGGTGGTTTGGCCAGAGACGGCGGTGCCGGTGAATATCCTCTGGAATCGCGGGGTGGATGAGAAGCTGCGCGCCATCGCTCGCGACACGGAAATGCACATCCTCACCGGCTTTCAGGCTTTGGCGCCGGCGGATCACGGCTATCACTACAGCAACGCTCTCGGACTTCTCTCGCCAAACGGCGCGCTTGAGGGCGTGTATCGCAAGGTGCATCTGCTGCCCTTCGGCGAGTACATTCCCTTTGCCATGTGGCTGGTGCCGGGCGTGAATATAGATCTGGGGCAGGCCAACTTCAGGCCGGGCGGCGGCGAGCGCGTTTTCGAGGGCGAAAAGTTTCGTGTGGCCGGCTTCATCTGCTACGAAATGGGATTCTCCGGCGACGCCACCCGCGCGGCCCGCGCCGGCGCGAACCTGCTGGCCAACCCCACTAATGATGGATGGTTCGAGCACAAAATCGCGTTGGAGCTTCACGCGGCATTGGCGCCCATGCGTGCGGCGGAGACGGGGCTTCCCTTGGTGCGCTGTGGCAACTCAGGCATCACTGAAATTATCGATACCCGCGGGCGTGTGCTGGGTCGCCTGCCCATGCACACCCGCGACCTGCTGGTGGCGGACATAACGTTGCCCGCGCGTCCGAGCTTCTATGCCCGAACGGGTCACTGGCTGCCGCTGTTACTGGGGTTCCTTTATTCAGCGCTTTGGCTGGGGCTGTCGATGAGAGCCAGGTTCGGCGCCAGCAATTCGGCCCAGAGCAGTTCGTAGCCCGCCACCGCTTCCGTGAATTCGGCCATGCGCGACTGTGCAAGAGGATTGGCCGGCTGCGACCGGAAGTTTCGCGGATCGATGTACTTCCCGTTCACCTTCATGCGGTAATCCAGGTGCGGCCCGGTGGCCAGGCCCGAAGATCCCACGTAACCGATAACCTGTCCCTGGCGAATGCGCCGACCCTGAGCCGTGCCATTCGCGAATCGCGACAGATGCATATAGGTGGTTTCGATGCCGCCCGCGTGACGAATCTTGATGAAACGGCCGGCCTGACTATCGCGAGTGCGGCGCGAGACCGAGCCGTCGGCGGTGGCCATGACCGGCGTGCCGTGGGGCGCGGCATAGTCGATGCCCGGGTGGGGGCGTCGGTATCCCAATATGGGATGCAGACGGTTGTGCGAAAAGCCCGAGCTGATGCGCGTGAAGCTGAGCGGCGCGCGCAGGAACTGCCTCGCGAGCGAGCCGCCGTCGCGATGATAGTAATGTCGCTCGCCGCGCTCATCGTGCAGCAAAAAGGCTTCGTACTCTTCCCCGCCCACGGTCATGCGCGCGGCCAGCACGCGATTTTTTTCCTCATTGCGATCGGGGCGCCGGCAGCTTTCCAGCAACAATTCCATGCGGTCGCCCGCGCGCAGATCGAAAAAGAAATCGATAGTGCCGCTGAAGAGGTCGGCCACCCGGGTGGCCAAGTCGCCGTCGTGGCCGCGGCGCTGCAGGTCTTCATAAAAGGACGGCGCCAGGTCGGCCTCGGCCGTGGAAGGTGTCCAAGTAAGTTGCATGTGGTAGATGTCGGCCTCGAAGCCGCCGTCCGCGCGCCAGAGGCAGAGGTCGCGCTCGAAATCCACGGGATAGTGCAGGGTGATAAGCTTGCCGGTCCAGTCCTGGCGAATGTGCAGGGGAGCGCCGGCGCGGAAGCGTCCCAGATCGTAGGATGATGCCACCGCGCGAATGGCGGCTTGGCGATCTTCCGCCGATATGCCGACGCGCGTGAGCAGGCCGTCGAGGTGATCGCCCGAGCCGAAGACGAGTTCGCGCTGGCGAAAGAGGTCGTCGAATAGGGGATCCACGAATTCGATGGAGTCGGGCAGTGCCGCCGCCACCGACGCTGCGGGCTCGGGCGCTTTGTTGCAGGCGGCGAGGCTCGCAATGAGGGCGGCAAGCGCCAGGGCGCGGATCACGGCAGGGCATCCTCCAGGATGAAGATGAACTTGAACTCTTCCTCGCGGGTCACGAAACCGCCAGCGGAAATGCGCAGGCCGTAATCGGGCACGATGAGCGAAACACCCAGGCCGCCCTCGCCGGCGAAGGACCAGTCGCCTGCAGTATCCATGCGATGCTGCGCTCCGGCCAGCAGGAAAAAGGCCGATACAGGGGCCGACACTTCCGGCCCGCGGCGGCTCATGCGCATGGGCAGGCCGAAGAGTCGGATGTCGCCGCGAAAGCTGGCGAAGCTGTAGTCGCGAGTTTCCAGTTCGCCCGGTTCATAGGCGTGGAACCAGGACCACTTGGACAGGAATGGCCGGGCGATGGCCGGGCTTTCGAAACTGGCGCCGCCCTGGAGCAGTCGAGTGTGGAAACGCCAGCGGCCGGGGCGGATGTGCTGGTCGATGCCCACTTCACCCCAGAAGAAGGAATCGAAGTCGCTGGGCTTACGCATTTCGCCGCGGGCCACCAGGGCGATGCCGGCAAGGCCGGTGGGTTGGCGCAGGCGTCCGGTGAAGAGAAAGTGCGGGTCTTCGCCTTCGTTTTCCAGGATGCCGCGATAGGGGCGCGTGGAATGATGTTCGCCGCCCGCGAGCAGGGTGAAGTATCCGGCAAGGGGCAGGCGCGTGCGGAGGCCGCCTAGGTAATGCCAGTTGCGGTGTTCGGCGTCCAGGAATGGGTTTTCCCAGTCTTGGAGGCGCAGGTCAATTGCCAGGGAGAAGGGGCCGAAGAGCGGCAGGCCGCTCATTTGAAGGCTTAGGTCGGCCATGGATCCGACCAGAACGGTGGCGTCCCAGCTTTCACCGCGACGAAAGAGTGAGAAGCTGCGCAGGCGCATGCCGCCGACCAGGTCGCCGTCGTCGAGGGTGCCGATGATCGGCTGAATCTGCAGGCGAGGACGTTCCTGCACGCGCAAGTTCAGGTGCAGGCCGTCGCTGAAGGTCTGCACCTCAACCTGGAAGCTGCTGATATAGACGAGTTCGCGGGCCCGGGCCTGCAGTTTGCGCGCGAGATTGTCGTCCGCGCTGTCGCCCTCGTGAATGCCGAGGTCGCTCAGCAGCACCTCGCGGTCCACGTGCTTGAGCCCCGCGATGAGGATGGTGGTTATGGTGTCGCCTGTCGCCGCCAGGCTGGGCGCGGCTATGAGCAAGCTTAAGCAAATCAACAGGATGTGGCGCATGGCTAAGAACCTTCCTCGGGGCAGGGGGAAGGTATCGGGTAGGAGATTTCGGGTCAACTGGTAGCTTGATGTAACAATCTTCATCATTCAGACAATAGTCCTGATTTACTGTGCGCCAGAATACGGTCCGATAATCTTCCTGAACAATTCACATTTGCCAGGGTTTTTCTCAGTTGCTCGATCGTCCACCCGGGTGGACTTTTTGTCTGTTTGCGGTGGCAAGAACTGTGCCCCTAGTGCCCGCTAACCCGTTGTTATTATTATAGATAACACTTGTTTTTTTGTGCCGCGATTGACTATATCGCTTCCATCCTCCCCCCTCTCCTCTCCTCCCGGAGACTTCATCGTTGGAGTGGGAAATGTCAGATCAATCCATTGCACAATCCATCCATGAGCGGCTGCTCATGGCGCTGGAATCGCTTCTCGCCGAGTCCACCCGGGTGGACAGCGGCGCCTCGCCCTATCAGGTGGTTGTGCAGAAGTGTCCGGCTTGCAAAGGAAAAACCGTGGGGCCCGAGCGGCGACGTTTGAGCAA
>CAYTPZ010000041.1:0-16787 GCA_964440095.1 uncultured bacterium
AGAGCCGAAGACGGTGAATCATGGCTCGCTGCTCACACGAAACCCGGAAGAGCCTCAAAGAGTATTACCTATTCGTCGGATTTGGTAATCGGCGACTTGGAAACGGACTTGTCTATCGCGTGGGCCGGCGAGTCTTGCGCTTGGATCAACGCTGCGGAGGAAAGTACTTAGTCCGATGTGAAGCGTTTCTACTGATTCAATAGAGTGTCTTTACTATGCCCCAGCTTTCTATTGCCGCCGGCGATTCATCGAGCACAAGTTCCACATAGTCGACACGAACAAAGTCGGGATAGACTCCCGACAGGTATTCGATCTGCACCGTGTGCGGTCCCTGTTCCAGCTGAACCTGTTCGGCCCCCGCCACGCGGAGAAAGTCGTAGTCTCAGCCCGCCCCAACGCCGGTGAAGCCGAAGTTCATGGTCTGGATTCGGTCTTCGCGACCTTGTGGCCAAATTGATACAAGGTAGCTGTGCGCATCGGCGATGGATTGGAAAGCCATGAAGCCGTCGTAGTTGCCATTGGCGGGCACATACATGTAGAGCTGAATCCAATCGCCGTCCTTGTCGATACCATCGGCGCAATATCCCTGACTGGCGCTTTCACAGAAGCCCACGTGAATGGGATCCCCTCCATTGTTTTGTATGGAAAGGGGATCATAACTTTCAGCCTCCACCTTCACTTCGATGGTGGCAATGGATTGCCCGGCGCTGAGCAACAGAAGCAATCCTAGTAGGAAACACATGCTCGTTTTTGCCATGCTATCCTCCTCAAGTACACCCTCTAGAATATCGCCGTCATTTGGACTACTGCGATCATGGATCCCTGCCCATCGGAGCTTGAGCCTGTTTCCGCACGCACATAACTGAGATCAGCCTGGAGTTCTGCGGCGCGGCCGAGTTTTTGTCTAGCAGTGAGGGTGTGGGTCCATCGGTCACAGGCGCAGAGTCCGCCGCCGAGTTTATCGCTTGCAAGAGTTGTCACAAAGTCCAGGGACAGGTCTGCCCGAGGCTTCCAGCCCAGAAGCGCGCTGCTGATGTTGAGGCGCTCAGGCATGTTGCCAAGCTCCACATCTTCCACTCGCTCCAATTGCTTGTGAAAAAGCGCGAGGGCCACACGTTCACCCTGCCATTGCGCCGACATACGATAGCCCTCGGAGTTACTTCGGTAGCTCAAGGCCCGGAAAAGTGATGTAAATTCCGGGTCTAGCTTGAGCCACGCAGCCGCAAATCGAAGGTTCTTGTTTCGTTTAAAAGTGAGCTGGGCGAGATGAGCTGAACCGTTCAAGCTTTCTCCAGGGCCGTCCATCTTATCCACCCGCTCAAAACTGCGCGTAGTTTCTCCATACAGGACGAGCCCATACCAAACGGGAATCAATACGTTGGCCGACCACACTTCATTCTTATGGATAAAACTCAATGGCAATTCAGACCATGACAGAGGCAGTTCCGAAGATTCACCGTCTTCCTGGGCGCTCAAATGCTGAATCGCGAATTCGCCGCGAGACTGAGCGAAGTAGTCGAAGCTGTAGACCAAGCGCGAGGCGAGAATATCTCGGCGATAGGCAAAGGGATTGTCTATTGTCACACCTGAACTCGCCACCGCGCGCTGCGGAATCGAATAGAATGAGGTCAAGCTCAGCGAGCGCGCCAAGGACGCCTCAATTCGCAATCCCTCAAATGTGATTTCCGGACCAAGGTCGTCCAGGGCCTCCAGGGAAACACCCCGAACCGTGGCGCCACAAACTCCGCAGCCTGCTCCACCCGATCCGGCAGCGGGAGGATTGTCGGCGAAGTCCCAACGCTGCAAGGTAAGGGGCGTGAAGTGCTCGCCGAAATATCCCAGGCGTGCGCTGAATCGATCTTTGCGAATTTCGCCGAATACGCTTCCGAACTCGCTGCCCAAATACTCGGGGCCCTGCTCGAAAAGAACAGGATCCTCGTTACTCACTCGCAGTTTTCCGCCGGCACTGAAACTCGGCGACATATCCGCGATCAATTCATAACTCGCACGGTAGAGCAGATTCTTCTGAATGGCCAATCTCTCACCGTAGGGACCAGACACGCCGCATTCGCAATCAGATTCAGCTCCCCACAGCGACACCGACAAGCCGCGCGTACGAATCTGTCCCGAGTGCTTGATGATGGGATAGCGCCGGCGCGTTTCCATGATCGGCACATCTTCCGGTGTATCGGCAACTTCAAGAACAATGTTCCCGCCCGTCTTCGGATCGGCGGCCTTGATTCGATAGTCGAAATTCGCGCCGCGCATGGCGCTCAACACTTCGCGCAGCTTCGCCGGCGCGTCATCCATGCTGTCGTAATGAATGGCTTTTATCTCGCCTGCGGGATCAAGCATGGCAAAGCTGAAACTGAAGTCGTCGGCGTTTAGGGCCTGGACTATACGAGCTTCGGGATCATGAAGCTGCGGAAACTGAATTCGCCTTGCGGTGATGAAATCTTCCGCGTCCCAGGCTCGATCATCGAAGTTGATACCGAGTAGGTGAACACTTTCTGGAGAATCTTGTGTTCCGAGCTGAGCCACATTCTCTAGACAGTCGGGGCACTGGCTATCCCAGAGCACCAGGCAAAGCAGATCTTCGCCGAGGAAGTCGGCCACCTTGGCGGACTCGTCCTTCCCAAGAACATCCAATTCAATTTGAAGGATATTCTCAAAACTGTCGGCGCTCGCCCCGGGCACCATCGCCATGATCAGAATGAATATCCAGCTCCGCACGTCCTGCCTCCTTGTGGCGCCAACCCCTTTGCCTCTCCGAGTCTAGCACATATTCGTGGGGTGGAAACAAGGGCTCCCACCAGCCCGCGCGTCCTGCTATAATTAAGGAAACGCATGCGGAAGGATTGCCATGAAAAAACCAACCTGGCTATTGGCCACCGCGCTCCTTTGCCTGCCCCTGGCCGCCTTGGCCTACCTGCAATTCGGCGCCGAGGAATTGATCGAGGATGATGGCCTGGCCATCGAAGTGCTCGGCTATTCCGTGCCCGATTGGTTCGACTGGAACGGAGACACGGTTACCGACCTCATCGTGGGCGAAGGTGGCGGGCTCTACCCGGGCATGGTGCGTGTCTACTTGAACCAAGGCACGAATCAGGCACCGCTCTTCGAGGGATTCTTCTACGTTCAAAAAGCAGCGGGGGGTGATTTAAGCTATCCCAGCGGCTGATGCATGGGCATCTTCCCGCGCGTTGCGCACTGGGACGACGATTCTCTCTTCGACATCATTATCGGCACGCCCGACGGCACGGTTCGCTACTACAAGAATTTGGGCAATGAACTTTTCGACGAAGGTGTCGACCTGGAAGTGGGCCCGCCTGGGGGCAAGGTTCCCATCGATGTGGGCTCACGCTCAACAGTCTGCATAGTGGACTGGGATGAAGACGGCCGCCGCGATCTCTTGCTCGGCTCATACTACGGCAAGTTCCACCTGTTCATGAACACAGGTAGCGACCTGGCTCCCGAATTCGAATCCTTCAGCAATTTACAGGGTCCGGGAGGCGACCTGGCCGTGCCGGGGAGCCGGTCCAGCCCGGAAATGTTCGACCTGGACGGCGATGGCGCAAAAGATCTGCTTGCCGGTGACAACGAGGGGCAACTCTGGTTCTACCCCAATCGCGGAGCCAACGACACCCCCGTATTCGATTTCCGTTATCGCGTGGAGTCCGGCAGCGTGCCCTACGATTTGCCCAACTACGCGCGCACACGCCCACGGGTTTGCGACTTCAACGACGATGGTTATGCAGACATACTCACAGGATCCTACTACCACACCGTACACCTGCTGCCCGGTGGAAACTATGAACCCGACGACGTTCCCGAATGGGCCGGCGTCGCAGCCGGATTGACCGCATGGCCGAACCCCTTTAACCCCAAGACGACTCTCAGCTTCAAGCTCCAGAATGCGGGATGGGTGGAACTGTCCATCTACGACACTTCCGGGCGTCGCGTTCAAGTTCTACTCGATGACTGGCGAGAGTCGGGCGAGCACCATGTAGAATGGAATGGTCGCGATGAGCGGGGCCGTAGTCTCGGCTCGGGGGTTTATTTAGCGACAGTTTCGGGATCAGACTATCGGTATGCGCAAAAACTGCTCATGCTAAAATAGCTAGGCAACACCTTCTCGAAGATGTATCCCGCCTCCGTGGCGCCCCGGGCCTGACTACTGTAGGGTTTGTCGAGGAGGAAGGCCCCGAGCTCCCTAGAGTTTCTTCTCCATGAATTCCAGCGCGCGATCGTGAACTTCATGCGAATCGGCAAGCAGTTTTTCCGACTTGATTTTCCACTCTTCACAGAAGGCCGCGTCATCGATGTCGTTCAGATTGATATGCACATTGTAGTAGGCGCCACGCACGCAGACCATGCCCAGCAAGGCACCCACACCGGAATCGCTCGCACTGTTCTCGTTGCCCACTTCTGCCACGCGTTCGCAGAACTTGAGCGCGTCCAGGCCTAGCTCCATGACGGAGTAGGGAACCAGGGTCGCGCCCTTGGTGGCATCCTGGATGACTGCAGTGCGAGACGCGATTTCTTCGTCGTTCGATTTGGGTAGCTTGAAGGCGGCCATGACCTTGTTGAAAGCTTCGGTGTCCTCGTCCACTTTCTTTTCCAGATTTTCGCGCAAGACATCGGCCTCTTTACAGAGGACGGCCATTTCGCCTTCCACGGCCGCGTACTTCTTCCCGCGAGTCAGGCGAGCGACCATGGCAGCCAGGGCGGCGGCCAGGGCGCCGCAAAGGGCGGCCACAGAACCGCCGCCGGGCGCGGGACTACTGGAAGCCAGCACTTCGGTGAACTCGCTGGTGCCCAAGTCCATGAGGGGTCCGGGGGGAACCGGAGGAAGTGCCTTGGGTGAAACCGTGCCCTTTTCGAGCATCACTTCGATGACATTCTCTTCAAGCTTGTAGGGATAGAGGTCGCTTAGGCCAAGATACTCCACGGCCAGGGTCATCTGATCCCATTCGCTTTTGGGAAGGGTTTTACCGGTATCCTCACAATGGAAATTCGCAGCGTCCAGCAGAGCCTGCTTGGGCACCACGCCTACAATTTCCGAACCCGTCACCTTGAGGCCCGGCTGCTTGGCGGCCTGGCGCTTCACTTCCTCATAGGCGTGATGAAGACTTACCTGCCGATAGTCCAGCAGGTTCATGCTCACCTGGGCGATTTCCGTATTGAACATCATGCCGGCGGCCTGAGTTGTGGGCAAAGTGCCCGGCTGCTTGACGGCCTTGCCCTTTTCATCACGAATAATTTCTCCATCGGCGTTGCGCTTGGCGCGCCCGCTCTCGCGAATATCCAGCGCAATGGTGTGCGCCTTCCGCTTCACGTTGGAGTTCATGTTGATGTTGTAGGCGATCAAAAAATCGCGCGCGCCGGTGACGGTCACGCCGCTCTTGGGCACAAACTCGAAGGGGCCGTAGTCGGGCTTGAAGTCGGGGTTCTTCATCTTCACGGCCAGGGCCTCATACTCGCCCTTGCGAATATCGGGCATGCGCACACGATCGGGACGCTGCGCACTCTTGGCGTAAAGGTAGATGGGAATGCCCAGTTCCTCGCCCACGCGCTTGCCGAGTTTGTGGGAAAGCTCGATGCAGTCTTCCCAGGTGGCGTCCTCGCTCACGGGAATGAAGGGAACCACGTCGGTAGCACCCTGGCGCGGGTGCTCACCTGTCTGCTGGGTCATGTCTATAAGTTCGGTGCCGGTCTTCACTGCATTGAAGGCCGCCTCAAGTACCGAGTCCGGATCGCCCACGATGGTATAGACCGTGCGATTGAAATCGGCGCCGGGATCCACATCCAGCAATGTGGCGCCTTCGGTCTCGCGAATGGACTGGGCGATGGCCTGGATAACGCTCCGGCTACGACCCTCACTGAAATTGGGAACGCACTCGATGATCTTGGGCATGGGATTCCTCCGGAATCGGCTGTCCGCTACCGGCTACCAGTCGGCAGCCTGTTCGATAGGGCCAAAATACCAACTAGGCGCCATGGCATCCACCCCGCGATTGCTCATCCAATGAATATCCCCAGGGCCATGAGCAGGGGGATGGCGTGGGTGAGAAGAATGTTCTTTCCCATAAAGGGTATCAGGGCGGGGATATTTTCCTTCTCGGCCGAGAGACCTCGGGTGACCTGAGCGCCCAGCGGCAGGGTGAGCAGACCGAGCAGGGTCCAATAGGGCAGAGGGCCCAGCAAAACACTCAATAATAGTGCGACATAGCAGGCAGCTAAAAAAGCGCCAAAGGCTCTGACGCCGGCCCGTGTGCCGTGGGCGATGATCAGATGCTTGCGGCCCGAGGCGCGGTCGGCTTCCAGATCGGGAAATTGGTTTATGAGCAAGAGGTTACTCACCAGAAAGAAGGGCGCGAGGGATGCCAGAAAGGCGGCCAGGGAGTACTGGCCTGTAAGGGCGAAATGTGTGCCGTTCACCATGAAAATACCGAAGCCAATTCCTGGGGCGAGCAGGCAGAGCAGGGGTGAACGAGTCATGGCGGGTGTGTAGGCCACGATGACCAGAATACCCAGCAGACCCAAATGCGCCATGGCCCACCCCCACTGAATGACAAAATAGACTCCGATCATCAGTACCACCGCCAAACTCACCAGACCCGTGATCAAGGCGTAGCGAGCTTTTTCGGGCTGATCGGGAAGCGCGCCGCTGCCGCCGCTGAAAGGAGTGCGCTCGGTGCGCATGTCCAGACCACTTTTGAAATCGTCGTATTCGTTGAGGGCGTTCACACCGATGTGAGCGGCAATACCCCCTACAAATGCAAGGATCAGATAAAGCCAGTTCAGAGAGCCCGTTTTCAGGTAGGCCGTTGCCGCACCCAGAACAATGCAGGCAGGAACCAGAGTTAGAAAGGGTAGGCGCATGGGGCCGAGAACGGCCGAGGGAGTCTTTGAGTTGGCATCCGTCACGCGGTAACGCTCCTTTGTTGGCTGCTTGCTACCCGCAAGAAGCTACACTAGTCCACCAAGTCTTCTTCGATGCGATCGATGACCCAGTTCACAACCTTTTCACTTCGCAATAGATTTGCGCCCCAGTTCCAATCGGGATGTGTGAGGTTTCCCACGCGGGCGGTCACCGACACAGAGTCGCCGCAGAGTTCCACAAAGTGCAGCACGCTGGAAGTGGCAATGAGGCCGTCGTTGGGAAGACCCTCCCAGAAGGCTCCCGACCCTCGCGAGCGGTAATGATTGCCGGCCACCACGAACCACTCCACGCCAGGGTCCGGCGGATTGGCGGCATTGAATTCGTCGATGCCCGAAGGCGTGCACCAGCCCGATAGGTTCACCCCGTGAAAGACGCGAACTCCGCCGTTGGGTGTGCCGAGCAAGAATACCTGCCGCGTCGCACCCGGATGACGAGTTACGAATCGCCTCGCCGCGAGCCCCCCCATGCTGTGTGCCACGATGTGAAGGTTCTTCATGGGAATATTGTTGGAGTCCAGGAAGGTTTCAATCTCGTCAACCACCGTGTCGTTGTTTTCGTCAAGCCCACCCATGGTGCGGCTCAGTCCCGTAACGATATAGACCTCGCAATGGGTGGGTAGGCGCTGTGTGGCCGCAGGGTAGTAGTGGCTGAAGTCCTTCACCAGGCCCTGCCATCCGTGAATGAGTAAAACCCGGTGGATGGTTTGGGACGGGGCCGGCCTTTCGGGATTGTATCCCGGCGGCATTTGATTGCTCTTCCAGGGCAGGCAGGCGATGAAGGCAGCTGCGGCCACAAGCACGACAAGAATAGCCGCCCATCGTCCACGGATTGATCGAATTCGCTGGCCCATCACAGCCCCTCTGTGGATTTCTGCCTCCACCAAGATTTGTAGCAAAGGTCCCGATGGAATGGAAGGGCGATACATCGCGGACGATGTTTGACTTACCGGGTCGTGTCGAAGATATTCCACCCATGCGCAAAATCACCACCCTTATGGCACTGTTGTTCTTGGCGGGTTGCGGTTCGATTACCGATCCCGTGGAAGATTCCTTCCAAACCCTGTATTGGGCCATCGAGGAAGGCGGAGTGCTGCGCGGTGTGGCCTCTCGCCATGATGCATGGTGTGCATGCGGCAATAAGAGCTTCATCACTCAGTGGACAACTCCCCGCGAGCATTATGTTCAATCCTGCAGCATCGAGTATCGGCGACAATCGGGAATTCTGGCTCATTACGATTGGACCTTGAACAACCAGGCAACATTCGGCAACAGCAATGGCTTGCGCGGGCGGATCGCGCCCGAAGCGGGTGGCGACTATGCCTGGCTTGCCACGGGATGGGGAGATCTCGATTTGCGTCGCCACCATACGCCCGCCGCCCATCCGGCCATTCCCCTTGATCCGCGCTCGCCTTTTTCATTCGAGCTTCTGGCCGCCGCCTGGGATGGTGCCGACCGTCCCGACATTCTCGACTTGAGCATTGTGCTCATTGGGGATCCGCGCCAAATCAATGATCCCGTGGATGCGCGCCTTTATTTTGAAGGTCCTCTGGACGCCGGTGGTTTTCCCGTACTGGCCTTCCACCTGACCGCCGATGACGCCACGCTGCACTTCAAGGTTTTCAGTAATGAGTTTCCCGTGCTTTGGGTAAGCCTCGCCTGGGGATATGCCATGCAGTATCTGGGCGAAAGCGATTTGAACATCGAGGCCTTTTCGCCCACTCACCCCGATGTTACCGGATACTCGAAAGAGGCCGTCCAATTTCAGGGAACGGTCGGACCGCTGAAAGGAAGCCTGTACTTGCCAGATGGCGCGGCGCCCTTCCCCGGTGTTTTGGCACTTTCGGGCAATGGTCTGGTGGACCGCAACCAAGGCGCCTTGCTCAGTTCGCTTTCCCATGAACTGGCCCAGGCCGGCTACGCGGTTTTGATCTACGACAAGCCGGGAGTTGGAGAATCCCAAGGGGAGCTTGCCGCGCTGGGGCTCGATGCTCGCCAGCAAAATCTGATGGCCGCGGTGGACTTCCTGTCGGTAAATGAATATGTGGACACTGAAAAACTAACGCTGTTGGGTTATGGAGAAGGGGGCGCTTTGGCCTTGGATGGTGCTCTAGGGCTTGAGGCCGCGGCGGTGGTCGCCTTGTCGCCATGGATGAATCGCCCCGAGAACTTGGCCCACATTCCCGAGGCCGTCGATGGCCCCTTCACGCTGATGGATCTCACATGCTACGGCGGCAAGCATTTGGACCGCGCAAGTTTCGACCCTGCAGTCTATCTTCCGGCCCTGAGCATGCCGACCCTGCTTTGCGCCGCCACCGGGGATCTGCGCAACTCGTCCTTGGATGTGCAAGATCAAATCGATTTGATTTTGCAGGGAAATGTGGATCTGGACTTCTACGAGTACGAATCCATGAGCGCGGCCTACAATTATAGTACGCCCGAATCACCGGTGGACGCACAGGTCGCCAGCGAGATCATTGCCTGGCTGGCAGCGAAGTTGCCCTAGTCTTCGTCGGAGGCCGGCAACTCTTCGAGCACCTTGCTTACCTCAACTTCAGCAGCCTGGATCTTCTCGCGGCAGTGCTTCACCAACTCACTGGCCCGCTTAACGCGCTCGGCCAGGGAATCCAAGTCGCTCTCCTCCGCCTCCAGCTCTTCAAGAATGGCGTCCAGGTCGGCAATGGCCTCTTCATAGGTCAACTCGGCCGCAGCCTTCTTCTTTTTTACGCTCATGATTCGTCCTCTATTTTCGTCTTGATCGTTTCACTTTCGATTCGACCCTCGGCGAGCTGTGTTTTTAGAATCGCGCCCGGTTTGGCATCTCGCGCCGAACGCAGAGCCTTACCTCCCGGGCCGTAGGTGATGGAAAATCCCCGCTCCAAAACACAAACAGGATCCAACAGCTTCAGCCTCTCCTCGCGATGGGCGACACTTCGCGTAAGCTCGTTAAACTTTCGAGCGGAGTTTCGATGAAGTGCTTGGCGCCGATCATCAAGGGTTTTCCCGCGACGACCTAAGTCTCCCAAAATCCGTCGCGGCGCAATGCGAGCTTGCCGGGCATGCAGGTGCAGGTTGGCTCTCTCCAGGGAGCCACGTGAAAGCCGCGGCAGCAAGGCGCTTCGACGAGACAGACCTTCCCTGAGGCGAGACAGTCCGCGCTCCACTAAGCGCTGGAATCGGTGACCGCGGTCATCCAGTTCCGCGCGTTCTTCCCGCAGCAGGCCTTCAGCCAAAAGCCGAATTTCACGACCGCGCTCAGTGATATCGTTCAGATAGCTTTCCACGCGCTCGGTCAGAAACTGCGCCGTGGCAGTGGGTGTCTTGAATGCGCGATGGGATAGCTCGTCGGCCACACTTCTGTCGATCTCATGGCCGATGCCCGTTAGCACCGGTAGCGGGCTGGAGGCAATGGCCCGGGCGATGGCCTCGCTGTCAAAGGCGGCCAGGTCGCTGCGACTTCCGCCCCCCCGAATCAGCACGATGACGTCCAAGCTTTTCGCCCGGCGACCGAACTCTTTCAAGGCAGCCGGCACTGTAGTTTCAGCTTCGGCACCCTGCACTCGCGCATCCAGTGTGTAAATCTTGAAGGCCAGCCCGTATAGGCCCAGCTCTTTGGTGAAGTCGTGGTAGGCGGCACTCTCCACGCTGGTTACCAAGCCCACCCGAAGGGGCACGAGGGGAAGGGGAAGGCTTCGGTTCTTTTCCAAAAGCCCCTCGGCCGCCAATTTTCGCAGCAAGCGTTCACGGTCCAGCTTCTGTGCTCCGAGGCTGGCCTCCACGTCGATATCTTCGACTATCAGGGAAAGCCGCCCGCTTCGCACATAGAGGTCGGGGCTCACCTGGAAATACACCTGCATGTCGTCCAGATCTCCGCCCAACTCCCGGATGGCCGATTCGAGCTTACCCCTGACCCCCCGCCACATGATCAGGTTCACCACGGCCTCGGCCTGGGCCGCCTCGGCGCTTTCCCGCTCCTGCAACTCGAAATAGACGTGCCCACCGCGGGAATAGCTGCGCGCGAAACCCGAGACGAAGCCCTGAATGCGAAAACTTCCAAAGACCCCCTTCACCAAGGATTTCACCCGCTCATTGAACTGGGTAACCGTCCAGGCTGAGGGCTCGGGGGCTTCGGATTCCGGATCTCGGGAACTGAAAAGGTCGACCTGTTCGCTCATTGTACCTCCGAAGCCAAGCTGGAACATGGAGGAGGCCCTGTCAAGACAGCGCGCTTGCCGACCCCATCAACGACACCTATACTAGCGCTCTCACCCCGAGCCCTGGATGGCCCTATGAGCTCTCTTCCCCGCCCCGCCACACTTCTAATCTTAGATGGCTGGAATCTCGGCAATAGTACAGATACGAATGCTATTCATTTAGCCAAGACACCATATCTTGACAAAATTATGAGAAATCACCCGTGGACCTGGATCGCCTCCAGCGGCCGGGATGTGGGTCTACCCGATGGCCAAATGGGCAATTCCGAGGTGGGGCACTTGAATCTGGGCGCCGGACGCATCGTGGACCAAGACATTACGCGCATCGACAAGTCTATAGAGGGTGGTGAGTTAGGGCGAAATAAGACTTGGGTGGAGCTGGTGAACTCCGTATCGGAAACCGGAGGCACCCTTCACCTTCTCGGCCTGGTCTCCAATGGGGGCGTCCACAGCTCGCTCATGCACCTAGAAGCCCTGATTAGAAGGGCTTCCGGCCGTCGGCCTGTACGCCTGCACGCATTTTTGGACGGCCGAGACACTCCGCCCAAGGCCGGCGCAGGCTTCCTGCGCCAGATCCAGGGCTGGGCCGAAGAGATCAACACCGCCGGCGGCGACTTCGCCGTGGCCTCCATCGGCGGCAGGTACTGGGGGATGGACCGTGACCGCCGCTGGGATCGAGTCGAAAAGCATTGGCGCACAATGGTTTTGGGCAAGGGGCCCAAGGGCCAGGATCCGATCCAGGCTATCGAATCGTCCTATTCGGAAGGGGTCACCGACGAGTTCATTCGACCGATCACCATGGTCGACGAGGATGGAAAGCCTCTTGGAAAGATCCGAGAGGGCGACAGCGTCTTCTTTTTCAACTTCCGCGCCGACCGGGCTCGTCAACTGACACGAGCTCTTACCGACGCCTACTTCGATGGATTCAGACGCGATTACTTTCCCCGCATTCGATTCGCGACCATGACCCAGTATCACAAGGATTTCGAAATCCCCATCGCCTTTCCTCCGAGACCCCTAGAAGGTATTTTCGCCGATGTGCTTGCCAAACAAGGACTTAAGAATCTGCGTTTGGCCGAAACCGAGAAATATGCCCACGTGACCTTTTTCTTCAACGGAGGCGTTGAGGAGCCCTGGCCCGGCGAGAATAGAATTCTCGTGCCCTCACCTCAAGTGGCCACCTACGACCTGCAACCGGAAATGAGCCTGCCCCAGGTCACCCAGCACTACCTCGAACAGTCAGAAAACGGCGGATACGACGCCCACGTTGTCAATTTCGCCAATTGCGACATGGTTGGACATACCGGCGTTCTGAGTGCTGCAGTCAAGGCTGTTGAGGCGGTGGATTCAGCGGTTGGGCAGGTGACCGAGGCGGCCTTGGACCGAGGCGGATTCCTGATCATCACCGCGGACCACGGCAATGCCGAGCAGATGTGGGACCCGGAAACCCAGGGCCCACACACCCAGCACACCACCACTCCCGTGCCCATGATTCTAGTGGATCCTCAATGGAATGGTCGGCTTTGCGAGGGGCGCCTTTCGGATGTGGTGCCCACACTACTGGCTCACGCCGGCCTGAAGGCCCACTCTCTCATGACAGGGAAAGATCTGAGATTATAGGATCAAGAATCTGACCCATTCAGGTTATGTAATCCCGAATACTTTTAAGGATAAAATGCCTGGACAAAGCTCTTTTGCGACCCTAGAATCGGTGCAGAACAGCAACTAAGCGTAGCATCTGTGCAGCTTGTGTCGCGGCCCCCTTAGCCCTCTCAAAGCCACTCCTCGTATGCCAGGCGTTTGATGGTTTTTGGCCCTTCTATAGGCTGCACTCTTTTTATACATAATCCTCTATTCTATCAATAATTTTCGATTTTCCTTGCTACTGCGCTTTAATTTACTAAAATATCGAAGTTACTAATCCATTAACGATCAACAAAGGATGGGACCTAATGAGCGTCAAAGATTTAGGTAAGGCCTTCGAATCGCTGATTCAAGATGTCAGCGAGAAGACGGCGCGCATTACGATCAAAGAGATGCCGACGCAAGAGGACCTCAAGAGTCTCGAGGACAGGATTAAGAATATCGAGGCGACGCTGGGTCACATTCTGAAGAAATCTGGTGGCAACCCCCTGCGGAAATCCAATCGCGGGCGGAAGCCGGGGCCGGTGCGCATTTGTGCTGAAGATGGGTGCAGTCGCCCCGTGGTCGCACGAGGACTTTGCAGCATGCACTACCAGCGTTGGCGGGCCGAACAGGCGGAAGAATAGCCATCCGCTTCGAATTGACCCGGGCATTGGCCCGGGTCTTTTTTTTGTCTACCCATCTCCGGGGCTTGACCCCCCTCTCGGGATTCCTATTATGTGCGAACCGGCTGGCGGGTTAGGGCCCGCCTTTAGCCCCACATCCTTGAGAGGAATGAATCATGGGAATCAAGAAGGTCTGGATTGAAGAGGGATGCACAGTTTGCAATCTCTGCGAAGATACCGCTCCTGAGGTCTTCGAAGTGACTGACGACTCCTGCTTGGTGAGGGAAGGTGTCAGCTTCAACGACCATGAGGACGAAATTCGCGAAGCCGCCGAGGGTTGCCCGGTGGAAATCATCATGATCGAGGACGAATAGCTCCTCTCTGATAATGTCCAAAGGCCCGGGCCCTCGGCTCGGGCCTTTTCCTTGCGCACAAGTAGCGCCGGTCTATACTCGCGACACCCGGTCGCCCCGCGCGAAGAAGGAGTCATCATGAGAAAGACTTTCGTTCCGCTGATTCTCGCCCTGGCAATCTTCACCATGGTCTCACCCGCTTCCGCAATCTGGAAAACGGGCTTTCATGTGGGTATCGATAAAAACGGACACGATCAAATTGACTCGGAGTTCGGTGCGGACATCGGCACGCAGGAAACCATCACGCTTTTTTCCCATGAGATCAAGGATCCCATTCTCGGTGGCGTGCACCTGATCGTGGACGCCTTCCCTTTTCTCGCTTTTGAGATGGGCCTTGAGGGAAGCTACGCCAAGTACAAGTACGTGTATCAGGTGGGTGGACTCACACCCCTTTCCCAGGACGCAAGCTTCGGTCGGCTTTCCATTTATGCGAGTGGGAAGTTTAACTACATCACCCTGCCCATGGTGCGCCTCTACATCGGCGCCGGCGCGGGCTATCATTTGATCACCCCGCTCTTCGGAGCGGAACTGGTTGAGCAGGAACTGGAAAACCAGAGCGACTACGATCTGGATCTTGCGAACATGCTCAGTCGCGAAACGCACTTTGGCTACCATGTGCTGGGCGGCACCGGGCTGAGTCCCGCTTTCCTGCCCTTCGATCTGAATGTTGAAGCGCGTTACTTCATTCTTCCCCAGAACGAATTCGAAGACGTCACCAACAAGTTCATGAGCATCACTCTGGGCCTGAGCTTCGGAAGCTGATTCCAATGGCGCGCGATCGCGAAGACAGTCTTCAGCGCCTGTTATCCGGTGCTCTGCCCTTCCCGCAGCAGGGAAGGGTCTTTCTCGTTGATACTGCATCAGACTTTCTCGCTGCCGAGGCCGCCGAAGCTGTGGGCGATGCAAACCTTGTCGTCGTTGAGCGTCGCCTCGAACGCCATGGCTTGCTGCCGGGTCACTCGGTGATCCACGCCCATCGAGCAGAACCCCAAGCAGGCGACATGCTTGTTCTCGCGGCCGGGCGCGAAAGGCTTCGCCTCTTCCTCGACCTTGAGCACTACGCCAAGCGCGTTGGCCCTCGAGGACGGATCGCAATTTACGGAACCAAAAAGGAAGGCGTGCAACCGGCGGAGGCCCTGCTTCGGGAGCATTGCATCGAGCAGGTCGCCAGACAGAAGGCCGGCGCTCGCTTGCTCGTGGCAAAGCCGCGCGAGGGTGAAGAAAATTGGAAGCTCGAAACACCGCCCGACACTTTCAGCGCAGAGGCCCGCGGTCAATCGGTGACGGCCTGCGCACTGCCGGGTGTCTTTAGCTGGGATCGCCTGGACGAGGCCAGCCAACTCATGCTCGACGCATGCAAGCCACGCGAAGGCGATCACCTGCTCGACATGGGCTGTGGCTGCGGAGTGGTTTCCTGCGTCTTGCTCGCCGAGGGCCTGGTGACGTCAGCCACTCTAGTGGATTCGGACGCCTTGGCGATCCAGGCTTCCCGGCGCAGTCTTGAGCTTGGCGGATTCCAGGGCGAGGTTCTCGCCAGCGACGCCGGCGAAGGACTCGCCGCAAAGGCTTTCGACATGGCTCTTTGCAACCCGCCCTATCACAGCGGATCCATGCAAGAGCGCGGTACCGGGCGACGCATGATCGACAACATTTCCCGCGCCTTGACCACCAAAGGACGGCTCTATCTGGTGGGGCCGGTCTTTCACGATCACTCGCCCGAACTCGAACGGCTTTTCCGCTTTCACGAAGTTGTCGTCGAGACGCCATCATTCAAGGTATGGCGGGCTTCGCGCCCCAAGCGCATACGAAGCTAAGCGGCCAATAGGTGGTCTAGAAGAATCTTAACTCCAAGGCCAATCAGAACGATTCCCGCCATACGCTCCCCCCGCTTGCCCAGGAAGGCGGCGAGCGGCCCCGTCAGGGTAAAGGCCAGCCAGGTCGCAAGCCCCGAAACAAGCGCGATGATCCCCGTGGCGAACCAGACGTTCACGTCAAGGGCGGCCATTCCCACACCCGCCGCAAAGGCATCGATACTCACGGCCGTCGATAGCAGGGCAAGAGAGAGACCTCGTGTGGGATCCTTGCGTCCACCATCCTCATGAGCATTGGCGCTCCCGCGAATCATCCGTATACCGATCCAGACCAGAAGTCCGAATGCCAGCCAGTGATCAAGAAAAGTGATGAAGTGGAACAGAAGTGCGCCAGCCAGAAGTCCCAGCCCCGCGAAAAGCCCTTGAAAGAGACCGAAGTGAGAGCTGAGCCGGAATATTTGCCGACCGCGGCGGTGGGTGAGGGCAACGCCTACACCGACCGAGAACGCATCCACGGCAAGAGCCAAGGCAAGAAGTAGAAGCTCTATAAAAGGCATGCTTCCCTAAACTAGAGAAACTTGAGGTCGGTAGTCAATCGATCCGCCCTTCAGATCCTTGTGGCCGCTCATGTTCGTCTTGTTTGGTCTTTGAATTCACTGCACCAAGCCGTAGTATGCTGAAGAACATGGATGAACAGAAGCCCATCAAAGACTTCACGCTGCTAAACGGACCCGGCCAGATCGGATCGCTGGCCCACGCGGACCGTTTGGCCATTTTGCGCGCTCTGGGTGAGGAGCCGCGCACAGGCGCGGACATCGCTCGGGAACTTGGGCTTCCCGCCAACAGGATTCATTATCACCTCAAACAACTCCTTGAGAATGAACTCATCGAGGAGGTTGGGCGGGGTAAAAAGCTGTGGAAGGAAGAGCGGCTATTCCGAAGCGCCGCGCGACACTATATCATTGACCCGGGTCTTGGGGGTGAAAATGGTCCGGCCAGCGATGCGCTGCAAGCTTCCATTGAGCACGCTTTCCTCGATTGGCATCGTGAGAAGCTTCTCCAGATCGACCTTGGCCGGATCGCAAACCTGATGGTTGAGCGCTGCTTGCTCGCCAAACCCGGGGAACATGTTCTGGTCATGCATGGACCCACCGGGTT
>CAYTPZ010000042.1:0-16380 GCA_964440095.1 uncultured bacterium
CTGGCCACCGCTCTATTTAGGGGACATATGTCAGGTGAATACCGTCATCATTCATCCCGACTCAACGTGGAGCTGGGACTCAGGTGTCAGTCGACGGACCGCACAACACGCGCCTCTTCCAAAGCATGCCGAATCCGTCGAACGGCACGGTGACGATCCGTGTCTCTCTGGCACGGTCCGCCAAGCGCGACGGGGCCATCGTCAGAGTCTACGAGGCATCTGGGCGTCGGGTGCGTGAACTTGCGGTTCCGGTCGGGGGTGGTTCGCAGGCCGAGGTGGTTTGGGACGGTCGCGATTCGTTCGGGCGGCGCGCGCCGAGTGGCGTCTACTTCTACCAGCTGGTCACCGACGGATTGGCCGGACGGGGACGGAAGCTCCTGTTGGTCCGGTAGCTTCGCCGGAGTCGCACAGTCTTCGACCTGTCGGGCGGCGGGGCTTGCGAGCATGGGCGTCCCGCCGAAATGGCAAGGGACTCTGGAGGCTCATGTGATGGGAGAAACCAGGATCGTACCAAGAGGCCGTAGGACCTACCCGATGGCCAAGAAGAAGAGCCAACAAGAACCCCCGCCGCAAAGCGACGGGGGCTCTTTCACACTCTCTCTTTTCTTACTCTTCCCTCAAGCTAAACGCGTTTCGGCCGAGCACTTGCGAGTCTTCGAGCCAAAGCGAGCCGAAACCCGCGTTTAGCTTTGCATCTTTTTGAACTCCGCAATCAAAGCGTCCACCGCCGAAGGATCCGCCAGCGTGCTCGTATCCCCAACCTGATCGATCTCGTTGCTGGCGATCTTGCGCAGGATACGGCGCATGATTTTGCCCGAACGAGTCTTGGGAAGCGCCGGCGCCCAATGGATCACATCCGGAGCGGCGATGGGGCCGATCTCCTTGCGGACCTGCAGAATCAGTTCCTTCTTCAGATCCTCATTGTAGTCCACACCCACGTTCAGGGAAACGTAGGCGTAGATGCCCTGGCCCTTGATCTCGTGGGGGAAGCCCACCACCGCGGCCTCGGCCACGTTGGTGTGCGCCACCAGCGCGCTCTCCACCTCGGCCGTGCCCATGCGGTGACCGGACACGTTGATCACGTCGTCCACGCGGCCGGTGATCCAGTAGTAGCCGTCCTCGTCGCGCTTACAACCGTCGCCGGTCATGTACATGCCCTTGTAGGTGCTGAAGTAGACATCGTAGAAGCGCTTGTGATCGCCATAGAGCGTCCGCATGATGCCCGGCCAAGGGCGATCGATGCAGAGGTTGCCGCTCGTGGCTCCCTCAAGAGTCTTACCTTCGGGATCCACCAGGATGGGATTTACACCGAAGAAGGGCCGCGTGGCCGATCCGGGTTTGAGATCGATAGCGCCGGCCAGAGGAGTGATCATGATGCCGCCGGTTTCGGTCTGCCACCAGGTGTCCACGATGGGGCACTTGCTGTCGCCGACGACTTCGTAGTACCAGCGCCAGGCCTCGGGGTTGATGGGCTCGCCCACCGTGCCGAGAAGGCGCAGACTCGAGGTATCGTGCTTCTCGACCCACTTGTCACCCTCGCGCATGCAGGCGCGGATGGCGGTCGGAGCCGTGTAGAAAATCGTGACCTTGTACTTGTCGACGACTTCCCAGAAGCGACCGAAGTCGGGATAACTCGGCACGCCCTCGAACATGATCGTGTTCGCGCCGTTGGCCAAGGGACCATAGACGATGTAGCTGTGACCGGTCACCCAGCCGATGTCGGCCGTGCACCAGTAGACGTCGTCCTTCTGATAGTCGAAGACCAACTCGTGGGTCATCGCGGCGTAAAGCAGATAGCCGCCGGTAGTGTGCAGTACGCCCTTGGGCTTGCCGGTCGATCCACTGGTGTAGAGAATGAAGAGAGGATCTTCCGAGTCCATCCACTCGCACTCGCATTCCTCGTCGGCCTTCGCCATCTCCTCGTGCCACCAAACGTCGCGTCCGTCCTGCATCGGCACTTCGGTGTTGGTGCGGTTGTAAACCACGCAGGTCTCAATGCTCGGAGTGTGCGCGAGAGCGGCGTCGGCGTTGGTCTTCAGGGGAACGACCTTCTTGCCGCGATAGCTCGCGTCGGTGGTGATGAGCATCTTGCACTCGCTGTCGTTGATGCGATCCTTCAGGCTGTCGGCGCTGAAGCCACCGAAAACGATGCTGTGGATCGCGCCGATGCGCGTGCAGGCCAACATGGCGATGGCAAGCTCGGGAACCATGGGCATGTAGATGCAGACCCGGTCGCCCTTCACGATGTTCCGGCTCTTGAGCACGTTGGCGAATTTTTTTACTTCGGCGAGCAGCGTGGCGTAGGTGTACTTACGCGCATCGCCCATCTCGCCTTCCCAGATGATGCTGGTCTTGTCGCCGTCGCCGGCCTCAACGTGCCGGTCCAGGCAGTTGTAGCTTACGTTCAGCTTGGCGCCGAGGAACCACTTGATGTCCAGGGTTTCGGGGGAATCGAAGTTCCACTCCTGGACCTTGTCCCATTTCTTGTGCCAGGTAAGGCGCGCTTCGGCCTGCTCGGCCCAGAAGCCGTCGTTATCTTCGATGGAGCGCTTGTACATCGCCTCGTACTGATCCATCGAGTTCACATGCGCCCGCTTCTGGATGTTCTCGAAAACAGGATAGACTTTATTGATGACGGTCGTATCAGCCACGTCCTCGCTCCTTGATTTCGGGCCCTAGCCCGGCTGAGCACTCCGCGTCTCCGCCGGGAAACGGGGGTGAAACTACATACGGTACTAGACCGGGAAATCCGGTAAACCGCCCCGACAATTAAGAAGATCGGCCCCATTTTGCCAGTGCGCTTGAGGTAATTTTCACAAAGCTCTAGAAGGCATCCTTCCCGTTGCCGGAGATAACCAGCTCTGCTAGCTTGAAAAGGAATCATCAAGGAGACCTCGCCCGTGAAAACCCTTCTGGCTCTGATAGTTCTGCTCCTGCTGGCCCTCGCGGCCGGCCCGCGAACTCATAGCCGTTTCGGGCGCCTATCCCAGAGTTTTTTCTTCCTGGGCGGCGAATTCCTGCTCATCGGTTGGGCCCTCCGCTCCCTGGGCATTCTCGGCGATGCCTCCTGGGAAGCCCTGCGCCCCCTGCTCACCCTGGGACTCAGCTGGATCGGCTTGCTCCTGGGTCTGCAATTCGAATTTCGCCACCTCAAAAAAATCCCCCTGTCCTTCCATATGGTGGGCCTTTTTCAGGGGATTCTAGTGCTCGTGGCCGTTTCCCTGGCCTTTTATCCCCTGCTGATCCGCCTCTTCGGAGACGGAATGGAAACTCAGGCGGCTGCCCTGCTCCTGGGTGCCGCCGCAGCCACCAGCAGTCAGGATATCCTGGCCCTGGCCATTCATCGCCGGCGCAAACACCCCCACGCCCCTGTACACCTCTACCGCTACGCCGCGGCCCTGGACTCGGTCATTCCCGTCATGGTCCTGGTGCTTCTTTTCGGAGTGAATCGCGGGCGTTCCATTTTTTCAGATGGCTCTCCCAGCTGGATAAAAGCCCTGGGATGGACCGGCTACGCAACAGGCCTGGGCATCGTTCTGGGCCTGCTCTTCGTGTTCCTCTCCTTCCGCTTACGCGAAAGAGCTCATCATCTGCTCATCACCGTGGGCTTCCTGGTGTTCTCTGGCGGCCTTGCCATGGCGCTCGATTTCCCACCGCTCTATGTGAGCTTCATTTCGGGCATCGTGCTGGTGAACATCACGGGACATCACAATCGCACCTGGGAAATTGCCGTGGCCAGCGAGCGGCCCTTCTACTTTATCCTACTCCTGCTCGTGGGTGCGGGCTGGCACATGGGCAGCTATTGGGGGCTCATTCTGGCGCCTCTCTTTTTCCTGGGACGCATTCTCGCCAAGAGCCTTGCCCTGAGTATTTCCGGCCGCATCTTCTTCGGCAAGCAGCTCTTGGATTGGCGCAGCGGTCTGGCCCTCAGCGGCCAAGGCGCAACGGCGGTGGCCCTGGTGGCCAGCGTTCAATTGGTGGAACGCGGCACCCTGGCCAACACCTCACTCTCCATGATTCTTGTGGCCGTGCTGCTCTCGGGGCTCTTCGCGCCAAGCCTCACATCCGAGGGTCTTAGCCGGGGGGTGCGCCGGTGAGACGCCTGCTGACCCTCATCGGACTTGCGGCCCTGGCCTACGTGGCTTCCAAGGCCTACCTGCCCGGTTTCTCGAACATCACCGGCCATGCAACCTGGTCTTTGGGATTTCTCCTGCTCGCGGCTTTCACGGTAGGCGAACTGCTGGCCCTCATTCGCCTTCCGCGTATTACCGGCTATCTGCTCACAGGTCTGGCATTCGGCCCCTATCTGCTTGGATTTGTGAACGAAGCTTCGGTGCAAAGCCTCTCGGTGATCGACTCCTTGGCCCTTACATTCATCGCGCTGAGCGCCGGCGGCGAGCTGCCCTGGAAGGACATTCGCGACAACAAGAAAACCATCGGCTGGGCCATCGTCGGGCTCATGAGCGTGGTCTTCCTGGGCAGCACACTGCTCTTTTTGGGTTTTAGCAAGGTCTTCGCCTTCACCCGCGATCTGGACCTGCGCTCCCTGCTTGTCATGGCTGCCGTGCTTGGCGCCATCGCCACGGCACGAAGCCCAGCCAGCGCCATCGCCATCATCAAGGAAACCCGAGCCCATGGAATCTTCACGGAGATCGTGCTGGGTGTAACCGTTGCCATGGACATCCTCGCCATCGTGCTATTCGCGCTGGTGGTGAGCGTGGGTCAGGCTGTGCTCACCAACACAGGCATGGACCCGGGCTTCATCATAGGACTGAGTCTTGAGATCTTCAGTTCCCTTGCACTGGGCACGGCCCTGGGTTTCCTACTCGCGGCTTGGCTGAAGCGCGTGGATGGCTATCACCTCATCACCATCTTCGTTTTCGCGGTCTTGGTGACCGAGGCTTCTCACTTCCTCAGCGACCAGTTGGAGTCATGGTACCAGGTGAAGTTTCACCTGGAGCCCATGCTCATCTGCATCGCTACGGGATTCGTGGTTCGCAACTTCAGCTCCCAGGGCGCACGCTTCATGCGCGTGATCGAAGACGGCGGCCTCATGGTCTACACCCTCTTCTTCGCCCTGGCCGGCGCCGCCCTGGATCTGGATATCCTGAGGAGCACCTGGGCATTGGCCCTAGTATTGGTACTCATTCGAGGAGTGGCGATTCAGGTTGGCGCGTGGACTGGCATGCGTCTGGCCAAGGCTCCCGATCAGTATCGCAAGATCTTCGGACTGACATTCATCACGCAAGCGGGGGTGAGTTTGGGACTGGCCAAGGCCGTGGAAATTCGCTTTCCCGATTGGGGACCGGCGGTGGCGACACTTGCCGTGGCCACCATCAGTATCAATCAGATCATCGGGCCAGTGCTCTTCAAACACGCACTCTGGTTGGCCCGTGAAACCGGTGACCGACGCAAGGCCGAAGGCTAGGGCAAATCCCCCGCTTCGCCGCCGGCGCGAATCCAGTCGCTGGCGAAGACATCCAATAGATAGTCATGCAGGCCCTTGGACCTGACCGACAAACCCATTTCACGATTGTAAAGGGAAGCCGTGGCACTTCCGTTGGCGCTGCCCACATGGCTCCAACCCATGCCGTCGATTCGCGCCAAGAGCATCTTATTGTGGATGGGATCGCGCCGCGAAGGCGTGCGCGGAATCCAACCCATCCTCACTTCGATGTCGATTCCCTCGGCGGCGGCGATGTCGTTCACCATGTCGCGCGTCTTTTCGCTTTTTGGCGCCGAGCGATTACCGCTAAGCAGGATGCGCACCTTGGCGCCCCTACGCGCCGCTTCGACATAAGCATCCAGTCGCGGATTGCTTCGCTGCCTCTCGCCATATCCCCAATGGGGACGTTCGTACTGCTGCTCCACGAAAATCCAATCGCCTTGGCCCGCCGCGTTCACAAGACCCAGATAACCCTGGTCGGGACGCAGCGAGTTCTCGGGGGATTGACTCAGTTCAAAAAGCGCCTTTTCCCTTGTTTTGAAGGACGTATCGTGCACAGCCTGGTAGTTTTTCCGATCCCCGGACAGGCTAGGAATGCTCTCCTTGATGCTTTCGTGGGGGACGAACTGTCTCACGTCGCGCTGCCGCCAGGGATCGCAGTCGGCTTCGAATACCTCCACCGCACGTTCCACGGCACAGCTGGCATCGGTGATCAGAATCACTCCGCGACTTCCGCCGGTTCCGTTTTCCTTGGGATCGGCAGGGAGGCTGCTCTGAGTAAAGTTGTCACTGCTCACGAGTAGTCGTTTGCGATCGGCCAGCACGAATTTCTGATGCACGTGATTGTAGCGATCGGGAATGTCGGTGTCGGGTCCAAGGTGGCGCGGGTCACCACCGTTGCGCCAAAAATAGACCTCGGCATTACGCGAAGGATGATCCAGCAACTGATGCATGAGCCCTAGCACTGAATCGTAGGTGCCTCCTCGAGCGCCAAAGACCTCGCCCTCCAGTAGCACGGTCACCTCAACGCCGCGATCCAGGGAGGCCAGGAGTTCATCCACCACAAGCGGATGAGTGATCAGATAGATTTCAATTTCCAGGCTCTGCTCGGCCGAGCGAAGGAAATCACGAACACCTTCGAAGGAATGCTCCGGCGAAACAAAGGCCTGGATCTCGGCCTCCTCCTCGCAGGCCACAGCAGAGTGGAAAAGTTCTCGATCCCATCCCGGGAAATTCATCTGCATGCCCCAGACGGGATCTTCGGGGTCGCTGATCCAGTCGCTGGCCTGGTCGCTGTCAATCAAGGCGCGGCTTCTCAACTGGCGTTTTCGCAGCAGAACCTGCCCTTCCTCGGGCACGAAATTGGAGAAGCGATAGGGCCGAACTGTGGGGCCCTTCCACCCCAAGGCTTCGAAACCGCGGGCGTCTTCGAAGCAGACCAGATCGGCCACGATTCCCTCGTCGTTCATGAGCAGGATTTCATCGCCGGCATTGGAAAGCAGGAAGCAGGAATCGCCGGGACTAGGATTGCGATCGAAGCTGAAATCGCAATCGCGGCCAAACTCGAAGAAATAGCGTTCCTTTTTGCGGGCCACGCGAAAACGTTCACCCTTGGCGAGAAGACTTCCATCGGGGAAAATCCACTCGCCCTCGCCATCGCTCACTCGCCAGCCGCTGAGATCGAATTCATGGTCTCCCGTGTTCACCACGGCAAAGGATTCCGCGCCCTCACCCTCACCCGACTGGGCCGGGTCGTAGCAGATTTCGTCCAATCGAACCGGTGCATCCATTTGGCCATAGGCTTCTGATGTACTCCCGCAGGTACTGGCCTGGGGAAGTATTTGAATATCCTCTCCGGTTCGAGGAGCCACTCGCCAGTAATCCCGCGACCTTCGAAACACACCGCGCAGGCGATCAATATGCATTCCTTCGACCAGAACGGGATGAGCTCCATCGCGCAACTCAACATCGATGGACACGTCGCCCTGCTTGAGAATGACCAACCATGGCGACCCCGTTGCACTGCGCATGAATCGTTTCACCTCGAGATCGCGCAGTTCCACCAGTCGATCCTTGAAGAGCATGGCGTTTTCATTGAGTTCCTCGGCGGTCACCCAACGGTAGGCGATCTCTTCGGGCACGCGCCCCGTAACTTGGATAGACTTGCACCGGAAAGTGATTTCGCCATGATCCCTTTCCAAGCTTCCCAGAACGAGAACCTGATCACCCACCTCGGCCAGGTGTTCGCTGGTGCGTAGGCAAAGACCCTTTCCTTCAGCGGGCCAGATTGTGGCGCGGGGCGCCTGCAGGTAGGCCTGGCGAAAAAGATCGGCCGCAAGCAAACCCGCCACTTGCACTTCGGCTCCCAGGAGCAAGGTGTCGGCTTCCAGAGCCGTTAGCAAGGCCTTGGGAGAATCGTAAGTCGGCACCGCCGCGGCGAGTGAAATGAGGAGAAGGGAAAGGGCAAGAACGGATCGAACGAACATGACACCTCCAGTTTCCTCAGACTAACAGGAAGGGCGGATGAATCAAGGGCGAAGGGCCGGAGCCTCTGGCCGCGGCTGGTTTGAACCTTCGTCCCGCCGCAATCTTCGCACTGATAAATCACCACTTGTTTCGGTCGCGGCTGTACCCGGGTACAGTCTCTTTCGGCGGCGAGAGCCTGCAGCAACACTTCTTCGCGGCTGCCTTTCAAACCCTGCTTGCGAAGGGCTTGCCTCAAGGCTTCGAATTGGGCCAACTGTTCGGGCGTAAGTTTGAGCGTCAAACTCAATTCCCGGCGCGCGCCTCGCGCGCCTACTGAAGCATCGAGGAGTAGCCCAACTCGCGATAGAGCCGTCCCTCAAGTATCTCGACGAAAAGCAAGACCGCGCGCTTTTCCACGCGGGCGAGTTCGGAGAGAGTGGGAGCAATTGCAGGTGAAGCTTCGAAGCAGACATCCCGGCCTCCAAAACAGAGTCGCGGGAGGATGTCGGGGAGGCCTGCAATATAGTACAATAGAACACTCCGATCAACACTTAAGTGCTTATTAATAAACTAGATATAGCACATTCGCGACAGACTCTAGAGCTCCCGTTTGCCGAATGAGCCGCCTTGACAGAAACCTCCGGCGGCGATAGCCTGAGCTCAAGATTCCGTTAGGGGTGGCCGCCAGGCCTGAGATCAAACCCTCGAACCTGAACCGGATAATGCCGGCGTAGGGAAACGAAGGAAACCAAATGGCGGCGCCTTCGGTGCCGTCTTTGTGTTTCAGGGACATTCCCACGGAGTCTCAACCCATACTTGGGAGGCTCCCGTGCGTCAGCTTCTTCTAATCATGTTTGTCCTGCTTCCAACACTTGCCTTGGCCTCAAAAATCAAAGGCCAAGTGTTCGACGCGAATAGTGGATCACCTCTGGCCTTCGCCAACATCGTTGTGAAGGACAGCGAACGGGGTGCCATCAGCAATCGCGAGGGGAAATTTACGGTAGAGTCCCACAAGGGAGCCGCCACCGTTCTCCTGGTCACCTATCTGGGATACGAGCCCCGCGAAATCATCGTAGCCCCCGGGCTGGATCAGGTTTCCATCGCCATGGTGGCGACGGTTCTGGCTGAAGATGCCATCATCGTTTCCACCACTCGCAAGCAGCCGCATATTGATCCGATTCCACTGAAGAACATGGATCGCGAAACCATCGAGAAACGTTACTGGGCGCAGGACCCTCCCATGCTGCTTGCCGAGACGCCCGGCGTCTACGCCTACAATGAATCGGGCAACGGCATCGGCAACAGCTATCTGATGCTGCGCGGATTCGGGCAAAATCGAGTGGCCGTGATGATCAATGGCATCCCCTTGAACGGAGGCGACAGCCATGATGTCTGGTGGGTGGACTTACCCGATTTTGCGGCAAGCCTCAAGGACATCCAAGTTCAGCGCGGTGTCATGAGCGGCCTTTACGGCGGATCTGCATTGGGTGGGAGCATCAACCTGGTGACCGACAGTTTTTCTCGTGAGAGAAAGCTGAGCCTGTCCCAGGGCCTGGGAAGCTGGGGCACGCAGAAGAGCAATATCGAGTACAGCAGCGGGGTCATGGACGAAGCGCTCAGTGTAAACCTGCGTCTGAGCAGCATCCGCAGCGACGGCTATCGCGATCAGAGTTGGACTAAATCATGGGCCTATTACGCCAACCTCTCCCACTTCGGCGAGCACAGCACCACGCGCATCAACTTCTACGGTGGGCCGGAGAACACACACCTAGCCTACAAAGGCATCACCGCGGCGCAGCTCGAAAATGATCGCGAAGACAATCCTTTGAATTGGGAAGACGAAGAGGATCATTTTCATCAACCTCATTTTGAGTTTCACAACAGTTGGCAGATTGATTCGGACCGAAGTTTGAACAACACTCTTTTCTTCACCAAGGGAGACGGTTATTATGAGCAGTTCCGTGAAAATCGTGATTTCTACGAATACAATTTAGTAGAAGCTCCAAATGATGAGCAAACCGATCTCGTACGTCGCCGCACCGTGGACGAATGGGATGCCGGTTGGATTCCCCAGTTCGATTGGCTCAAAGGACGGCACAAGCTTCAGTTCGGTGGAGAAGTGCGGCTACATCGATCGGAACATTTCGGCGATGTGCAATGGGCCGAGGTCTATCCCGCGAATCTGCCCCAGTACCAGCGATTCTATGACTACAAGATCAAGAAGACGGCCTTGAGCGCCTACGTGAAAGATCGCATTCAGCTCAGCGCCGAACTGGCTTTGGAAGCCGTGTTGCAGATGCAGCACAACGGCATCGAACTCTATGAGGACAAACGCTTCGATGTGGCCTACACCCGCGACTACAACTTGGTCAGCCCGCGCATCGGCCTGAGCTGGCAACCTGAAGAGGGCCGCTCCTTCTTCCTGAGTGCATCCCACGGTGGTCGTAGTCCCGCCCACCGCGATGTCTACAACGCAGGAGATTTCTGGTCGGGGCCCGGTGGTGAAGTCTATCAAGATGACGCATACGTGAGTCACTTCCGGGAATCCGGCGGACAGTTGACTTACATCGGCCCCGAGGCAAAGTCGGAAAAGGTGCTCGACCTCGAATTGGGAGGACGGCTGAGCAGCACGCGCTACTCCTTCGACTGGACCCTCTACTGGATGGACTTCCGCGACGAAATCGTGCCCTACGCCGGCGCGCAGGATGACAACCAATACCCCAACAATGGAAACGCCGAGCAGAGTCGTCACAGCGGTTTGGAACTCGGTGCCAAAGTCCTTCTCTTGGAAGGCTGGTCGCTCACCGGCGCCGCGAATTTCACCCAGGACCGATTCGTCAAATACACCGAATACGGCTTTGATTGGTACAACGACGAACCCATCGCCACGGTCTACGATGATCAGATTATTCCGGGCTACCCGGTTTACTCCTGGAATCTCAGACTGGATGGTGAGATCGGAATGTTCAGCCCTTGGCTGTCGGCAAAGGGCAATGGACACCAATGGCTGGACGGGCGCAATGAAGATGCACGCAGCGTAGAACCTTTCACCTTGCTGGATGCCGGAATCAGCGTGCAGCTTCCCTACTTCAGCTACTTGCAGGGTTTGAATCTGAACTTTCGCGTGAACAACTTGCTGGACAGTGAATACGAAAGCTCCGGCTACATCGAGTACGACGATGGCGAACCTCGATGGTTCGTGGGTGCTGCGCGAAACTGGTACGCCGGATTAAGTGTGGACCTCTGATGCTGCTGAGCAAGGGCAAGAAGACGGGCCTGGTCATGCTGGATGGAGACGCGCCTTCAAGTAGTCTCGAGCAAGCTTGGCTGAACGAATGCGATCTCTTCATCTGTGCAGACGGCGCAGCAAATCGCGAGTACCCTCGCCTGCCCGACGCGGTGATCGGCGACATGGATTCTCTGGTCAAGATTCCCGAAGGTGTGTCGGTGCATCGCATGGACGATTCCGATCGCACCGACGGCGAAAAATGCGTCATCTATCTGAATCGGGAAAAATGCGATCGCATCGTGTTGTTGGGCGGAACCGGCGGGAGGCAGGATCATCACTTGGTGAATCTGGCCCTGCCCATGTCGCGGCCGGAGGAAATCATGCTGGCCGGAGAAGACTTTGCGGCGGTGGCCGTGTGGGGAAGACAGAAATTCAAAATTCCACTAGGTCGCGGCCTGTCCATTTTCCCGCTTTACGGAAGTGCCCAGGGCGTCAGCCTTAGTGGTGTGGAATTCCCTCTGGAATCCGCGGATCTTGCCTTCACCCGCGGACTCACCGCCTCAAATCGTAGCGTGGAATCTTTAGTGGAAATCGAAGTGCTCAGGGGTCGCTTGCTACTCATCGTCGAGCGAAAAACAGGCGATCCCCTCTGGCAGGATATCTTGTGACACCCGCCGCCCTTGCGGTCTACGCGGCCTTTCTCGCCTACGCGGTCCTTCGCCTTTTCCGCAAAGGTAAGAAAGGTGAAAGCGATTACCTCATCGCAGGCCGCAGCCTGACTCTGCCCGCCTTCGTGGCCACGACCGTATCAAGCTGGTACGGCGGCATTCTGGGAGTCGGCGAATACAGCTACACCTACGGCCTGTCCAACTGGCTTGTCTTCGGCGTCCCCTACTATCTCTATGCCTTGATCTTCGCGCTCTTCCTGGCCAAGCACGCGCGGCGCAGCCGCATGCTCACGGTTCCCGACCAGTTGCGCGAACACTATGGCGGCGGCGTTGCCATACTTGGCGCTTCGGTGCTCTTCCTCATGACCGCACCCGCCGCCTACGTTCTGGCATTGGGTACGCTGCTGGTACACCTCACGGGTTTCCCCCTCATGCCCATACTGCTTGTGGGCACGGCCTTCTCCCTGGCCTATGTGTTTCGCGGCGGATTGGCCAGCGTGGTCTTCACCGACAAGATCCAATTCATACTGATGTTCCTGGGCTTTCTCATACTTCTCCCCACGGCTGCGTTCAAGCTCGGTGGGTTCGGCTGGCTTCGGGCAAACCTTCCCGCCGAACACCTTAGTTGGAACGGAGGACTTCCCTGGCAGGCCGTGGCTGTCTGGTACGTGATCGCCGCAGCAACATTGGTGGAACCCGCATTTTATCAACGCTGCTATGCGGCCAAAAGTGAAGGTACGGCGCGACGGGGACTCCTTGTCTCCATTCTCTTCTGGATCTTCTTCGACTTCATGACCACCTTTTCCGGCCTCTACGCTCGTGCAGCCCTTCCCGGTTTGGCAGAGGCAGGTGGATTGGGAGCCCAGGCCAGTTATCCAGCCCTGGCCCAGAGCGTATTGCCCCCTGTAGCAGCCAGCCTATTCATGGTAGGGCTTCTGGCCACCATCATGAGCACCATCGACAGCTACGGTTTCCTGGCAGCCGTCACCTTCGGTCGCGACATACTATGGCGCATCAGCGGCAGCCATGGCGACTCCACACGATACAGCCGTTTGGGACTTGTGGTCACCGGATTCGCCAGCGCAGGCCTGGCCCTGTGGCGCGAATCCATCGTGGGTCTCTGGCACGACCTGGGTAGTGTGGGCACACCTGTTCTGCTTTTGCCCTTGGCCTTGAGTTTCGGACGACGCAAGATCGCGCCCCATTGGATTTTCGCCGCCATGATCGGCGGCGGAGGAATAGCAGCGCTCTGGATCGCGCTCCATCAATTGGACAGGGCTTATCCCTGGGGAATCGAACCCATCTTTCCCGGACTATTGCTAAGTGGAATCTTTTGTCTGATCGGTTGGCTCAGGGCGTCGCGTTACTGAAGCTGATGCTTGCTTCCCACTGGGCGGGATCGCGCCAGAACTCCCGGCTTTCAGCGAGGAAATCCAATGCCGCCACGCGCGTGGCCTCAAGCACGGGATGGGGCTGATCGTTTTCCGGCAGCCATCGCGGACCGCCGCGGGCCATGTGGGTCCACGATCCGCTGAAACGGCTCTGGCCCTGGGTGGCGAATCGGATGATTTCCACGCCGCTGGGAGCTTCGCGCACGATGAACTCCAACTCCAGATCGCAGGAGCGGTAGCCATCGCCCACACCCAGGCTGCGCAGTCGCATAGCATTCACCTTCACGCCAATGTAGAGGTGTGGATCTCCCGGCCAACCGCGCAACGCGAAACCAAAGGCCTCCAGGGTGCCGCTGAGTGATTCATGCATACGATCCTGCATCTCGTATGAATCGGGAATGGGCAGGTACCAATCTTCACCCAGTTCCTTTTCTTGAAAATGCCAGACCACGGAACTGCCGCGACCCAGGCGACTGCTCTCCTGGAGTTGAACCCCATCCAAACGCAGATGGGGAAGCACCGGCGCATGTTCGCGATACTCCAATCGCAAAAGCGCGCCGTCCTGTACGGGATTGCGCGCATGTTGCGGCGCACATGCCGCCAGAAGCGGCACTGCGATGAGGAGAATGATTCGCCGAAGCTGTTTCATTTCATCGATGGTCTCACCAAGAAGCACTCAGGGGACTTGCTCCCGCGGCCCAATTGCCCTTCACACAATTCTTGCCATTGTCGAAGGCCAGGTAACTGTACTTGCCGTAGTGGGGCACTTTTCGCGCGATGATGCCCACCTGTTTCGCCTCGGAAGCCAGGACGGCCATGAGACCACGGTCGGCGCCGCGCTTCTGTGAGTATACCACGCTTCCCGTGGCCGGCTCCAGTCGCTGCCCATGGAAGACAGTGAAGAAAGGCGTCACTTGAAGAGCGTCGGGCGTTTCCATGAATGACGGAGGCGTTTTGCCGAGCCAGATCAGTGTGCGGGCCGCGTCGCGTGCGTCGGCATCGTCCGCCTGGACAAACTGAGCTTCGCCCTCTACCCAATTGGATGCGAAGGCGCTAAAGGCCTCTTCCAATTCTGCATCCATCCCTTGCTGCAGAATAAAAAGCGGCGCTTCGTCACTGAGGATCAGACTTAGAGTCGCCTCCATCTCTTCCTCGTGCAGGCGACGGAACACGTGGAAATCCGGATCCACTTCCACGTGGCCCGGGAAGTTCTGCTTAGACAATTCGAAGCGCTTTTCCGCAGCATCCAAACTCAGCATCTGAATGTCGCAGCGCATGCAGGAGTCGTGAGCATGCTGAATGTTAACCGGCACGTCCAGATTCCAGATGCCGCCCTCCTGACGCAGGGTGAAAGCCACCTTGTCGCCAAGATCCTCCATGTCCTCAAGGTAGAGCATGGGCGCACCGGCTCGGTCCACCCACTCGCTCTGCATGGATTCGAGGCCGCCCTCGGCCAGGCCCGCTTCAATTTCCGCAGCGCGGAAGAAGTCGGACCAGACGGCTTCGCTCCACTGTTTCTCCTCGATGACTCGCCGTAGCGAAGCTCGGAAGGCATCGCGGCCGATCTTCTCTTCAAGCATGTGAAAGACGAACATGGATTTTCCATAGCCCACAGCACGAGTGGCCGCATTGTGGCGCGACACGAATTCGGTGAGTGGGAAATCCTTACCCTCTTCGGAAGTATAGCGCGTGTAATCCTTCAAGGTGTTCTTCCGGTACTGAGTCGCCTCATGAGGGTTTTTACGTTCTTTGTAAAGGTAGTCGGCGTTGTAGACCGTGAGTCCTTCGCACCAGTTGCCGCCTTCGCCCACGAAAACCGAGTTTCCCCACCAGTTGTGTGCGATCTCATGACCCAGGCTGGTCTTCACGATGAAAGGCAGACGCACCACCTGCTGACCCAGCAAGGTCCAGCCGGGCATGCCGTATCCCGTGGGGAAGAAATTTTCGACGATGGCAAACTTGGCGAAAGGAAAAGGTGAGAGAAAGGACTCATAGAGTTCGAGATAGGCGGCGGTTTCGTCCAGGTAGATGTCGACCAGGGTGGAATCTTCCGGGAAAAAGTATGTCTCGATGAGAGTTTCGCCCTGCATGCGACTATCCACACGCCATCGATTGGCGGCGAGATTCAAACCATCGGTAATGTGAGGTGCGTTCCAGACCGTGCGTGTCCAACCCTTCTCGGTACTTTCTGCGATTCGCTTGCCCTGGGTAAGGCTGGTCCAAGCTTCCGGCAATCGTATGGTCACGCGATGGGAATAGAGGCCACCATCGACGTAGGGATACCATCCCTGTCCGCCGGAAAGGAAGATGCCTTCTTCCCCCACAGTGGCGTTGATCTCCGCGCCAACCTTTTCCCGACCGAAGACAGTGCCGCTGACATCTTGATAAGCTTCACCGCTCCATTTCAACACGACGGTTTGCGCAGGCTTGGACAATTCAAGGTGCCAAAGCTGCGTGCTTCCAGGATCTTCTTCCTCCAGGCGAGTCAATGAACCCGCGGCCTCCGGAGTGAAGTCCTTGTATAGATAGAAATCAACTTCGCCTACCGGCTCTGAAAAGCTAAGGGTGTCCGCGCCGCTCACATGATGAGTGGCGGGATCCATTTTCAGATCCATGGCATGGCTGAGCAGATAGCCAGCTTCGGCTAATGCCGTGCCTGGCAATGCGAGAAGAATTGCGCCAAGGGCGAGTGTGAACTTCATGGAAGCCTCCGGATTCAGGTCTTTCCCTATGCTAACCAAGCCGGAGGGCAGATCCAAGCAGGATTCCGAGGCGAAACGATGGGTCGCCAGAGTATTATTCCCATTTGAGAATGATTTCGATTTACTCTCTTGGAACTCACTTTGCTTAGGACATGCTTGAAACCCGCGCCAACATAGGCTGATCGGGTCTTCCTTATTGTGAATGATGACGGTATTCACACATATTCGAATTCATTCAAACTGTTTACCAGCTAGTCTTTCAACCATACCACACAAAAGAAGTCTTGGCTCTTCCGGGTTTCGTGTGAGCAGCGAGCCATGATTCACCGTCTTCGGCTCTTTGCTTTCGCGCCGAGTGCGGCTTGTTCCGGCGTCCACCCGGGTGGACTTTTTGTCTGTTTTCGGTGGCAAGAACTGTGCCCTTTGTGCCCGCTAACCCGTTGTTAATATTATAGATAACACTTGTTTTGTGAGCCGC
>CAYTPZ010000043.1:0-6631 GCA_964440095.1 uncultured bacterium
AAATGCAGACCATCCCTATTCCTCGGCTTGGTTCTGGCACCTAGGCGAGGACTCATCATGTAATATATTTACTCCAAACGGGGGAGACTACATTCTCGGAAAACAAGCTGAGGTTCGGATCGCGTTATGAACTGGTAACTTTCTAGCAACAGAAATGGACAATCGGGACAGAAAAAAACGGGGGAGCGGCCGCTCCCCCGTTTCTTTACTGCGATCTGTGTGCGACTAGGCCGTCTGGGCCTTGGGTGCGCGCAGCATCATGGCGATGACCGAGGCCACCAGACAGGCTACGCCCGCGATGGTGAAGGCCAGCGGGAAGTTGTTCAGGTCGCCGAGCTTGCCGCCCATGATCGGTCCCAGAATTCCACCCACACCGTAGGCCAGGAAAACCCAGCCGTAGTTCTGCCCGACGAACTTGGTGCCGAAGGTGTCGGCAGTCGTGGTCGGGAAGAGGGCGAAGTTGCCGCCGAAGTTGAATCCGATCAGCGTCGCGCCGAGATAGAGCAGGGCCTTGGTGCCGGCCATGTAGGGAAAGAGAATCACGATGATTCCCTGCACGGCAGTCATGATGACCACGGACCTCTTGCGTCCCAGCTTGTCGCTCATGGCGCCCCAGGCGATACGGCCGATGCCGTTGGCCAGGGAGAAGAACACGGCCATGGCCGTGCCGGCGACCGCGGATGCCGCCAGTGGGTCAAGTCCTCCCTTGATCAGTGCCTCACTCGGATAGAGCTTCATCAGGCCGATGGACATGAGTCCCGCACCCGCGCTGAACAGGAAGGTGAGGAAGATCATGTAGAACTGCGGAGTGCGAAGCATCGAGCCGGAGTTGTAGTCCACCATGCCGGCCAGGGGCTTGCCGCCGGTCGCCGCTGTGGGGGGCGTGTAGCCCGCGGGGAGCCAGCCCTTCGGAGGAAAGACCATGACGAGTCCGCCGAGGATGGTCGCGACGGCGAAGACGATGCCGTAGACGATGAAGGTGTTGGACAGGCCCATGTTCTCGATCATGTGGCCCCAGGCGCCGGCCATCTTCACCCAGATCGTCGCGCCGAAGCCGAAGCCGGCGACCGCGAGACCGGTGATGAGGCCCTTCTTGTCGGGGAACCAGCGCATGCCCACCGCGATGGGAACCACGTAAGCCAAGCCGATGCCCGAGCCGCCGATGATGCCCACGAAGATGAAGATGGGCCAGAATGAGGTGCCGCCGAAGAGTCCGGCCAGCAGGTAGCCCGTGCCGAGCACGAGGCCGCCGGCGATGGCCAGCTTGCGCGGGCCGACCTTGGGCATCATGCGTCCGGCGATGACCATGACGATGGCGAAGAGCGCCAGGCCCGCCGAGAAGACCATCTGGGTTTCCGTCTTGGTCCATTCGGCCTCGACGAGGGGCTTGGTGAAGACGCTCCAGGCGTAAATTGCGCCCAGGCAGAGCTGGATGAGAATGGCGCCGACCACCACAAGCCAGCGGTTCATCACTTTCGTGTCGGTCATCGGGGACCTCCGTTTTACGGCCATTGTGAAATTCGGAACGTGGATCAAGGTAGTGCCGGAATTTCAGATCCGCAAGACAAAATAGCCCTTCCCTCGGCAAGGGAAGGGCTTGAATAGTAAGGATATAGCCAATGTTTTAGTACGTTACTCGCTTGATTTCTTCAGGACTAGTTGTAGAACTGATGCATCCATGGCGTCCAGCATGGCCGCGCGATAGTCTGTCCAATCGCTGGTCCTAATGGGTTCTTCACTGCATTCGAGATCATAGCGGAGCAGAATTCTATTCCCATCATGCTCGGCTGAAACTGAAATTGATCCCATTGCGAAGACAGAGCTCATCGACTCGGGCAGCTTCACCTCCCAGCCTTCTGGAATCAGCAAATCCCATTCACAACGGTAGACCAGAAGGTTCTCCGGCAGCCAGGCAAGCTCACGCTCGGCTTGATTGATACCGGCCGGCTTAAAATCGCTGGGCGCCAGCGGCGGGAAGGGCGGCGCGAGCATGACGAAACCATCCTCGTCGGCCTCGGGCATGGCCGCCTTGATGTCCAAACTACCTTGCAAGATCGCCGGCGTCATGTTCCGCAGCGCGATGTTCGACGCTTCCGCGTCTTCGCCCCAAGTTGCCGCCCAGTCTGAAAGCAGGTCCTGCGGCTGGCCCAGGCCAAGGTTCTGCGCGGCCGGGCCGAAGAGCGAAATGTCGGCCTTGGCCTCGCCGGTCTCGAGATTCCAGAAGGCCTTCATCTCGACGCGATCATCCATCCTCCAGAGACTGTGCCAAGTGGCTGAGGCATCGGTGTCCAGGGAAAGCATAAGGCGAGGCTCGGGGCGCGCGTCCACCTGCCAGCCGGGGCCGTCCACATGGACGGATTTTCCATTTCTCGATTTCAATAAAACGCCGGGCGAACTCAGGGCGCTTACAGCCGGCGCGGCGTCCATGAGGCTACGCCAGCGTGCAGGGAAATAGAGGTCGGCGGGAGCACTTTCAGATTGGCAGCAGGCGAGAAGGATCAGGGTCCTCTCCAGATCGCTGGCCGTAGCGCTCTCGAGGCATTCGCCTACAGTTCTCGGCGGCCGGGACCAAGGCAAGAGACTGTGACGGACGCGGGTTACCCGGGACGCTATCCAGTCCATCCACATGTCCAAGCGAGCTTCCATGCCCAGGGGATGATGCTCGTCCTCCAGATCTTTCAACTCACTATGAAGATCGCCGAGATCGGAAAGGGCATCTGTGCTCGCCTCTACTAGAGCTTTCGCGAGATTCATCCAGTCACCCGATTCATACACCGCAATCCAGGGCAGCTGATCGCCGGTGCGGGCGTTCAAATCGTGGGGGCGAGGCGGAAGATTTTCAGCGCGCCAATAAAGGCCACCGTTTTTCTCGGCGGGAGCGATTTCACCGAAAGCCGCTGCGGGATTCACCGCTTCGCCCTGCAAGCCGCGCACAAACAGCTCGCGCTCGGCCACGGGGAATTCCCCGTGGAAGAAAAAGTGACGCCCGTAGGGCAGCCAACCCGGCTCAAAATCGAAGATCGTATAGTCCAGCCAAACTGTAACGCCACGCTCCAGGCCCACGCGGGTCACGACCATTTCGCGAATGTCGATGAAATCAACGGCGCGATCGAATCCGCCGAAAGGTGTCACCTCGTTGTGCGCGTTGTCCGGCGCATTCTGCACGGAGCCGTCATTCAGATGAGTTTGGTTAGCGTGAATGTCGAGCTTCTGTCGGCTGGCGTCCCAGGCCAATCGCGGATCGCCTAAGTGGTCGATGGCATATTCGCTGTAGAGGCGAATCAATTCTTGATGACGCCACACCGTCCGCCCGTCGGCGTAGTCGATGTAGTCGCCCTCGAAAAGCACGATGGCTTCTTCCTCCCCCGCGTTTTTCAGCGATGGCGATGCCGCGATTCTCGCGCGAATAGCGTCCTCATCAAGCGGACCGGCGGGAGTCGCCAAGGCGGGAGAGAGAAGCAGGATTGAACAGAGAATCCATAGGGTCGTCTTCATCACTTGCTCCCTTCGCCGCGCAGGAGGATTTCCGTCTCCGCGCCCTCCGCGAACTTGGTTCTGGCCCCGTGAACTTCCGGCCAGTCCTCTGCTTCCACGAGCCTTCGCCCGAGAGTTGCCGTTGCACTCAGGCTCAGTTTACGGCCGTCCAGCTTCCAGTCCAGGCTGGCTGATGCGGCCTGGCCGGGGCTCTCCTCGTCGCTGGGAGTCTCGGCCTCATACTTTTTCGGCAGGGTCACTTCTTCATCCACGACCACGGTTTGCGGCGCCCATAGGAATGCGGGATGGATTCGTTCCTCGGCATCCGGAGCGACTGCGAGACGATTGAGTGTTCCGTAATCGCCGACCAGTAACATGGCTGGCGATACAAAGCGCATGTCCGCGCCCAGATCTGTGGCGAAATTCGGCACGCGATACTCAAGTTCAAGGATCGTATCGATGGTGAAGTCCCGATGGTCGCTGATCTTGAAGTCCAGCAATTCAGCTCGCGGTGAAAGTCGGCGCATCCATCCTTCGAGATAGCGATGCATTTCGCGAGCCGGACGATCAGCCCGCACCCCGCGCAAGCGGCCGTCGGCGATACCTTTGCCCGTCAGGGTGAAGCTGCCCTTCAATGAACCGTCGGCGGCAAGCTCGGCGCGGGATACAACGTCCATCTGATTTTCTTCAGGACCGAAGGCGGGAATCATCATGCGTGTTTCGCCCCAGGGCGTGCCGATGACGAAGTGCTGCTCGCCCTCCCAGCGGCTCCAGAGCGGATTATTCCAGGGCGCCCATGTGGGATCGAGCATGAGGTAGTCGCCGTCGTCCTTCTTGAGCGCCACCACACAGTGATTGAATTGATCGGCGGGCACGGCTTCTACCCTCGCGCCGGCCATGGTCATGGCTGCGTAGGTTTCGAATCCGGCCACGCGGAGCATGGTCACCAAGATGCCTGCGATGTCCTTGCACACACCGCAGCGGTCCTCGAAGGTCATGGACGATGGATGAATCGTGTAGCCCTCGCCTTCGCCCATGCTCAGGCCGCTGTAGCGGATGTTCTGCGCCACCCAGTGGAGCAGGGCGGCGATGGCCTCGTCCTCGGAAAGCCCGCGCGTGATTTCGCGCACCTTGGTGTCGATCTCATCATTGCTCGCAAAGACCCATTCGTTGGTCTCGTAGAACCAGCGGCTCTTGGCTTCCCAATCTTCGGCCGTGGCCATGACCACCTTGGGCGCGATGTCGGTGAGGTCGGGCATGCGCGGCTCGCGCTCGATGGCGGACATGTCCTCGCGCCAAAATCGATAGACGAAATGCTCCTCGTCAAAACTCAGGCTGCTGGCCACTTCTCCATTATAGACGGTATACTGCAGGGGCTTGTCTTTGGGCAGACGCAGTTCGTAGCTCTTTTCCACAAAGGGCTGATTGCCCTGGAAGGTGACCACGTCGTAGAAGTGTCCGCGCATGGGCGGGATGAAGCGCTCCTCGTCGTCCGCATAGAGATAGGCAATCAGGAAGCCCTTGGTGTAGGCCAGTGACTCCAATGCGTCACCCGGCGCCAGGGCCGGAATGCCCAGCACCTTCATGCGCGCGCCCCAGTAGATCATGCTGGCGGGGGCGGTGGTGTCGACCAGAGCGGCCGGGTCCACGTCCACGGTGGTGGAATCGGCCCGGTGGATGCGAACTCCCAGCACTTGCACGTCGTTGGAGGTGGGATCGTAGTCGAAGCGCAGGGCCCGCAGCGCCCTCGCTCCGCCAGGCTCTAGCACCTTGATCAAACGGTGCTCGTAGCGATGGGAGAGGCCGCTGTCTTCCACCTCGACCACACTGCGGTCGAAAAGAATGAGTCGGTCAGCGCCGTCGTATTTACTGTCGTCGGCGTTCTCGATCAGCTCGCGTGCTTCGCCGGGATCGAGCAGTTGGGGCTCGGCGGTGGCGCCGCCCGCCAGCAGCAGGGCTGTCAGAAAGATCATCGCTCGGGGCATGGGGCCTCCTCGCTGGAATGTCAGAAGAATGCGCCATCCTAGCGCGAGCTTTGATCGGGGTCTAGTGGGGGTCTTGGTTTTAGCAAGAATCGAGCCATGATGGCTTGTAACGGGCTGATATAAAACAAGTTAGGCCTTGCGCTCGTGGCGGCGACGTGCTATATTCCTAGCCTCCCCGACATCCTCCCGCGACTCTATTTTGGAGGCCGGGATGTCCGCTTCGACGCTTCACCAAAACTTGCTCGCCGCCCTATCCGAACTTGCGCGTGTCGAGAAGCGCGCCGTTCTGCTTTTCGCCGAGATCGCCGAGGGGCGTCTCTACCGCGAGCTAGGTTACTCCTCGATGCTGCAGTACGCACGCGTGGGTCTGCAGTTTTCCGATGCGAAGTTCTATCAGTTTCAAAGAATCGGCAATTCCTTCACGACCCTGCCGGAAGTAAAGAGCGCCTTGGCCTCCGGAGAACTGGCCTGGACCAAGGCGCGGGTGGTCGCAAGTGTGGCCAAGCCGGAAACTCAAAAGGCCTGGATTGAAGAGGCGAAGAAGTCGGGACGCCGTGAGTTGGAAAACAAGGTGAAAGCCGCTCGGTCCAGTGAAGAACGCCCGCCGGCTTCGGATCTCTTTTCAGAGGAGAGATCCGCGCCGGCCGCACGGCGTGAAGTGAACCTGAACTTGAAGCTCGAACCAGAGCAGCTGGCCCAGCTGGAGGCGCTGATGGAAGTGCTGCGCAAGCAGGGCCTGAAGGGCTCGCGTGAAGAGGTGCTGCTTCAAGCCTTGGCCATGGCGGCGAGCGAAGATTGTACCCGGGTACAATCCCGGCCCAAGCAGGTGGTGATCTTCCAGTGCGAAGATTGTGGATCTAAGAAAGTACAGACGAGTCGCGGCCTGATCGAAGCCGAGCTTGCCGATTGCGACGTGAAGATATTGGGCAAAGACGGTATCAACCGAAGCTCTATCCCACCTAAAACACGGAACCAAGTACTTGCCCGAGACCACCACAGCTGCCAGTCACTCGGCTGCGGCAACACCCGATTCTTGGAAATCCACTATATCGAGCCCAGGTCCAAAGGCGGAGGCAATCAGCTAAGTAATTTGACCACACTCTGCTCCAGCTGCCACAGCCTGAGCCATTCCCGCTCCGGCGGCCAGCGGTCAGCGGCTAGCGGCCAGCGGT
>CAYTPZ010000043.1:6731-14606 GCA_964440095.1 uncultured bacterium
AGCGGTCAGCGGCTAGCGGCCAGCGGTTAGCGCCTTCTGCCACATTCTCTGCCTTGAGACTGTCCCAACATGTGGTTACACTGCCGGGGATCAATCCTGAGAGGAATTCATGAACAAGAAAATACTCCTGCTTGCACCGGCCCTTCTTCTGCTGGCCGGTTGTGCGGGCGACAATGCCGAGACCGACGATGCGATCACCTGGCAGGCCTTCGCCGTGAGTCGTCAGGACATTGTCGTAACCGTGAGTGCTACGGGAATGCTTGAGCCACTGCGTTCTGTGGAGATCAAGAGCAAGGCCTCCGGCGAGATCCTCGACATGCCCATCGAACTGGGCGACAAGATTCAAGAGGGCCAGCTTCTCGTGCGCGTGGAGCCACGCAATGTGCGCAACGATCACGCCCAGGCGGAAGCCGGCCTGGTGGTGGCGAAGACTCGCCTGAGTATCGCCGAGAAACAGAAGAAACGTAGCCAGACCCTCTACGACGAAGGCTATCTCTCCGAAGAAGCCTTGGAGTCGAGTTTGCTGGAACACGCCAATGCCATTAGTGCCGAAGTTTCCGCGCGCACCGCCCTGGATAATGCCGATGAGCGCCTGGAAGACACGGAAATTCTCGCTCCCATGCACGGCACCGTCATCGTGAAAGACGTGGAAAAGGGGCAGATCATTTCCAGCGCCACCAGCCAGGTGACCGGCGGAACGACCTTGCTGACCATGGCCAAACTCGACACTCTTCAGGTGCGAGCCATGGTGGATGAAACCGATATCGGCAAGATCAAGTCAGGTCTCTCGGCCGAAATCACGGTGGACGCCTATCCCCGCGAACTCTTCGGCGGCATGGTGCTCAAGGTTGAACCTCAGGCCATCACCGTGCAGAACGTGACCACTTTTCCCGTACTGGTGCGCATCGTCAACGAGCGCGGTCTGCTGCTTCCCGGCATGAACGTGGAAGTGGAGATTCAGACCAATTACAAAGAGGATGTCCTCGCCATTCCACTGGAAGCCCTGCGCACCCAGCGTGATTATCTCGTGGCCGCCGGCGCCATGGGACTGGAAGCGGAAGAGGCGGTACAGAAATTCGAAGAAGCACCCGTGGACACCGATGATCCCCGAGAGCAAGCTCGCGCCAGTATCGCATTTCGCGTGGAAGGCGATGGGCCTTCACCCATTCCCGTAGGTGTCGGAATTTCCAATTGGGATTATGCCGAAGTGCTCTGGGGTTTGGCCGAAGGCGACTCGGTAGCGCTCACTCTTTCGAGCGGACTGCTTATGCAGCAGGAGCGCTGGCAGAGCCGCATGCAGAGTTGGAGCAACATGGGAGGCTTCAAGAAGACCGACGACAAGAATACGACTACGGGCACAAAGCCCAGCAACGGGAAACCGGAAGCGGGTGGCAAGAAGCCCAAAGGTGAAAAACCGAAGGTCAGAAACGATAAGCGGCCCGCGCCCGAGCATGCGGGCCGAAGCGATGGCGGAAAATGAAGCAGGTTCTCGTTCTTGGCGCGGGGCAAAGCGCTCCCTATCTCATTGCCACTCTCCTTGAGATGGCGGATACGCACGATTGGTTCGTCACCGTTGGCGATTTGGATCAGGAACTCGCCCGCCAGCGGGTGAACGGCCACTCCCGCGGCAACGGGGTCCGCTTCGATGTGAACGATTCGCATTTGCGCGACAGGCTTATCAGCCAGACCGATCTGGTCGTGAACATGCTTTCCCCACGCTTTCAGGATCTCATCGCCTGGGACTGCGTGCAGCACGGCAAACACATGTTGTCGGTGTCTTATCGCAGTCAGGGTCTTCGCGATCTTGAAATGGACGCGCAGCGCGAAGGCGTGTTGCTGCTTTCCGAACTCGGCCTCGACCCCGGCATCGATCATATGAGCGCCATGCAGATTATTCGCCGCATCAAGGATGATGGCGGTCGCATCACCGGATTTTCATCCTACGGCAGCGGTATTCCCTCGCACGAGCAGGACCACAATCCGCTTCGCTACGTCGTTACCTGGAATCCGCGTAACGTGGTCATGAGTGCCGAGGCCGGTGCGCAGTACATGGAAGATGGGCAGATCAAGATCGTGCCCTATCACCATGTCTTCCATCACACCTGGGCCGTGGATGTGGACGGCGTGGGCCCGCTCGAGGCCTATCCCAACCGTGACTCCCTGCGTTACATGAAAACCTTCGGCCTATGCGACGTGCACACCATGATTCGCGGCACCCTTCGCTATCCGGGCTGGAGCGAAACCTGGGCGCGCATCGTGCAGCTGGGTCTGCCCAACGAATCGGTGAGCATTCCCGATTTGGCAAATCGCAGCTATCGCGAAGTGGTGGAGATGTTCCTGCCCATGAACGTGTCGGGCCCGAAAATCGAAACGCGTGTGGCGCGCTTCCTGGGCATAAGCCCCACGGGCGGCATCATGGATAAGCTGCGCTGGCTCGGGTTGTTCAGCGAGGAGAAAACCGGCTGCAAAGGCGAGAGTTCAGCAGCCATGCTCGTGGAATTGCTGCAGCGCAAGTTGCCCCTGGGCGAAGATGAACGCGACATGGTGGTGCTTGTTCACGAGATGGATGTGGAATATCCCGATAGCGATCGCGCGGATGAAAAGATCACCTCTACCTTCGTCGTGCAAGGCGCGCCGGGCGGCTTCACGGCCATGTCCAAAACCGTGGGCCTTCCCGCGGCACTTGCGGCGGAGCTTCTGCTCACCGACAAACTCCATCTCAAGGGAGCGCAGTTGCCCACCCATCCGTCCATCTATGAGCCCATTCTCGAAAGCCTGAGCGCTCGCGGCATGGAATTCACCGAACGTGTTGAAGTGCTGGAGAAATCTGAATGATTTTACGCGAACTGATCCGCATGGCGCTGAAGGCTGTTCTGTCGAATAAGGTTCGAGGTTTTCTGACGGCGCTGGGGATCATTATTGGTGTGGCCGCGGTCATCGCCATGCTCGCCTTGGGCGAGGGCGCCAAGAGCACCATTGAAGAGCGCATTCAGTCCATGGGTACCGATGTGCTCACGGTTAGCCCCGGTTGGAGGCGTCACGGCGGCGTGTCCAAGGGTGGGCAGGCGCTCACGGTGGACGACGCCCATGCCATCGCCGAGAAATGCAGCACCATCATCGCCGTGGCGCCGCAGATGAGCGGTAGTGCCCAGGCGGAGTTTTCGGGTCGGAACACGTCCACGAACATTCTTGCCACCACGGCCGAGGCCGCCCAGGTGGAGCGCTACAAGGTATCCCATGGCCGATTCCTGGACGCGCGCGATCAGGCTTCGCGCGCACGAGTAGCCGTATTGGGCACGGTGGTGGTGGCCAACCTGGGCAGCACACCGGAGAACCTACTGGGTCGCGACGTGACCATTCGCGACATTCGTTTCGAAGTGGTGGGTATCTTGGAAAGCAAGGGCCAACAGGGTTGGCGAAATCCCGATGACCAGGTGATCATTCCGCTGAGCACAGGGCAGTTCCGTGTTTTCGGCACCGAGAATCTGCGCACGATTTCCTGTCAAACCGCACATGGTGTTTCACAGACCATCGCCATGATGGACATCGAGAAGGTCATGCGCCGCGAGCATCGTTTGCGGCCGGATCAGAACAACGACTTCCTTATTCGCAATTGGTCGGAGATGCTCAGCACCTTCGAGGAAACCCAGAAGACCTTCAACTTCCTGTTGGCGGGCATTGCGGCCATCAGTTTGTTGGTGGGCGGCATCGGTATTATGAACATAATGTTGGTGTCGGTTACCGAGCGCACTCGAGAGATCGGTGTGCGTAAGGCGGTGGGTGCTACACGATGGAACGTGATGATTCAGTTCCTGGTGGAGAGCATGGCGCTCTGTCTGGCCGGAGGTGTGGCCGGAATTGTTCTTGGTATAGCCGGAGCGGCCATGCTCAGCAAGCTCGCGGGTTGGAACACCCAAGTAAATATCCAGGCCGTGGCTCTGGCCTTCCTTTTCAGTGCGGCGGTGGGATTGTTCTTCGGCGCTTATCCTGCGGCCCGGGCCTCGCGCCTGGATCCCATCGATGCGTTAAGGCATGAGTAGGCCGCCCATTCCCAAGGAGCATGGCGCCTGGGTGATGCTGGGCTGGCCTTTTCTATCGGCTGTGCTACTCCACATTCGACAGCCATGGGTCCCCGCCGACAGCAGCTTTCTCGACTGGCTTCAACTGATTCTCGCCGCCGCCCTTGCATACGCAGCATTCGATTCGCTTCGACGCGCCATGCGCCAAGCTCGCATACGCGGCACCGGATGGTTCGCCGCTTTCACGGGCAGTGACGGTTTTAGATGGGGCCTCGCCTACGGTGCGATCGCCCTGCTTATGGGCTATCGGCTCTTTATCGTTCCTGAGCATCGCGCATTGTGCTGGCTCGCCTCGGTGGGAGCCCTGTCCATGTTGCTCAATCTCGCCATCGTGCGCGGCCGCGCCGAGCGCAGTCTCATGGGTGAACTCTTCGGAGCTTTGACTTTGAGCCTGGCCATGCCCGCTGCCATGATTCTCACTTTCGGCGGATGGCAACTCGGCTTCACTGGTTTTTGGACCTTGGCCTTCCTATTCAACGCATCGGGAATTCTCTACGCCCGCATGTGCCGTGAGGCGGTGGTGGTGGGCATCGAATCAGATGCGCTTCCCGGCAAGGTGCGGCAGCTCGCCAGCTTCATGCTTGCCAGCTTCGTGATTCTTGCTGTGCAGATTGCCGGCGGCAAAGTTGGCTGGACGGGCGCGCTTTCGCTGCTACCCATGTGGCTCATGATGCGCGCGGGGATTCAGAATCCAATGATTCACAGCTCGATCAAGGCATTGGGATTTACGCTGCTGGGGCAGGCGCTGGTCTTTGCTGTGTTGATGGGGATCACCAGCTGACGATTGTACACGTGTACAATTTGAAACCCTCTGGATATCAGGCTGATGAGCTTGATTTCCAGAGGGTTTTGATGGGATTGTACCCGGGTACAAAAAGGGGAGCGCCTGCGCGCTCCCCTTTTTGATGCGAATGACTCGGCGCTTACATCAGCTTCAATTCCTTTGCCGTAGCCTCGAACTGGTTGATGTAATCCTCGAAGACTTCCAGGCCGCCCAGCCAGAAGGCGGGATCGGTCCAGTCGACGCCCAGTGCGCCGAGCAATTCCTCGGGAGTCTGGCTGCCGCCGGCGGCGAGCATCTTCTCATACTTCACCAGGAAGCCCTTGCCCTCGTCCAGGTAACGCTTGTAGAGCGCGAGCACCACAAGGTAGCTGGCGCAGTAGGCGTAGACATAGCCGGGCACGTTGACGAAATGCTGCACGTACATCCAGAAATTCTCGGCACCCGCGTGAGGTGTCATGGCGTTGCCGAAGAATTCCTTTTCGGCTCCACGGAAGTGATCGCAAATCTGCGCCGTGCTCAGCTCGCCCGATTCGCGACGCGCGTTGTGCACGCGATCCTCGAAGCGGTTGAACTGAAGCTGGCGGAAGGTGGTGGCGATACCATCTTCGATGATCTGGCGCAGCAGGGTCAGCCGCTCCTTGGGATTCTTCGCCGCGTTCAGCAGCTTGTTATAAAGCAGCGTTTCCATGAAGACGCTGGCGACCTCGGCCATGACCAGGCTCTCGGTGCCGCCCATGGGTCCGCGCTTGCGGCTGAGTTCCATGTGCACCGCGTGGCCGAACTCGTGGGCCAGGGTGGCGGTGTCGCGCATCTTGCCGGTCCAGTTGAGAAGCACGTAAGGAGTGCCGCTCATGTTGGGCATGCAGAAGGCGCCGCCACGCTTGCCTTTATAAGGAGGCACGTCCACGTGTTTCTTGGCGAACATGTCGTCGGCGATTTTGCCGAAGCTCGGGCGGGTTTCGTGGAAAACTTCGCTGACCATGTCCACGGCCGTTTCGAACTTCATCTTGCCGGCCTTGTCGGTGGGCAGGGGGGCGAATGTGTCGTAGCTCATGAGTTTGCTCACGCCCAGCAGCTTCTTCTTCATGCGATAGTAACGCTGCATGATGTCTTTGCGATCCTGCATGGCCGTGACCAAGGCGTCGACCACACTGTCGGGAATCTCATTGCTCTTGTTGCGGCTCTGCACCCAGTGTTCGTAGTCGCGAATGTCGTCGCCCACCATTTTACCGGCGAGCACCATGTTGAAGGCGAAGGTGAGGGGTTTGGCGTTGGCTTTGAGCCCCTTGATGCGGGCGCTGCTGGCGTCGCGGCGCTTGCTGCGATCGGGATCGGTAATGAAGCCGGTGATTTCGCTTTCGGTCACGGTCTTGCCGCGGAACTTGTATTCCACATCCGACAGTACCGTACCGTAGTAGCGCGACCATGCGCCCTGGCCGACCTGGCCCATTTTGCTGGCGATGATCTCTTCGCCTTCCTTCAGCGTGTGCTTCTTGTAGCTGTGGGCATGCTCGAGGAAGTGGCGATAGCGGGCCAGCTTCGGATCGGCGGCGAGCTTCTTGGCCTTGGTTGCGGCAACGCGGGTCCACTCGACCTTGAAGAATTCCAGCTGACTGCTGGCCTGGGTCAAGCGCTCCTGCACGCCCTGCACGAAGGCGCCCCACTCGGGGTCGTTGGCCTTGGTGGAAAACTCCAGTTGGGCGAAGACCATGATGTCCCAGGCCTTCAGGTCGATGCGCTCAAGTTCCTTGAGTGCGGTGAGCATGGCGGCGGGACCCAGCTTGGAGACCTTGCCGCGGTATTTCTTTGAGAAGACCTTCGCGCCTTTTTCGAAAGCCTTGAAGTTCCGGTCGATCTTGGGATCGTCCTTGCCTTTGGCCAGTTCATTCAAATCCCAGAGCGTTTTCTTGGGATCGATCTTCGCGGTCTTCTTCGAAGCCATGGTCGCCTCCATTAGGGGATGAAATCGCAAGAGCATACAATTAAATCAAATGGGGGATTCAAGCAAGCGGCTCCGTCAATTCTGACTGAAGGGCTTTTCGCTCATGTTCGTCTCTCTAGGTCAGGTCGAAGAGCAGGAACTCGGATTCCTCATCGAGACCCAATATCTCAAGCTTCAATTCACCGCTGACGGCGGCACCGTCGCCATTGAGAAGCTTGATGTCATTCAGTTGCACGCGCCCGCGAGCCACCTGCAGCCAAGCGTGACGATCATCGGCGAGAGTGTGCTCTAGGCGCGCCTCCTTATTGAGGATGCTGGCGTAGATCTTCGCGTTCTGGTGAATACGCAAGGAACCCTCGTCTCCTTCGGGGGAAACAATGAGTCGGAGCCGGTTCAGTTTGTCCTCCCGGGGGAACTCGCCCTCTTCGTAGGAGGGCTCGATGTTTTTTGTCGCAGGGAAGATCCAGATTTGCAGCAGGCGCAATGACTCCTCGCTAGAGGCATTGTGCTCACTGTGAAAGATGCCGGTACCCGCACTCATGCGCTGAACCTGGCCTGCGCGTAGCACGGAACGGTTTCCTGCGCTGTCCTCGTGGGCGATGGCGCCGGAAATGGGATAGGTGACGATCTCCATGTTGTCGTGAGGATGCATGCCGAATCCGCCGCCTGGTGCGATGAGGTCGTCGTTGAGGACGCGGAGCTTGCGGAAGTGGATATGGGCCGGATCACGGTAGTCCGCGAAGGAGAAGCTGAACCTGGCTTGGAGCCAGCCGTGGTCAGCCTGGCCACGCTCGTTGGCCGGGCGAATGCGGATCATGATCCCTCCATTATAGAGATGTTCCCAGTTTTTCATGGGATTCCGCGGCAAGTCAAAAGGATTCAAGGACTTTCGAAGGATCTGGGGGGATTGACAGGACCCGGCGCCTGTTCTATCTTTTCCCGCGCTGTATTCCTCGGTAGCTCAATGGCAGAGCATGCGGCTGTTAACCGCAGGGTTGTAGGTTCAAGTCCTACCCGGGGAGCCCAATCTGATCTAACGGATATTTTTTGTCCGTTTGGTTAACGAAGAA
>CAYTPZ010000044.1:0-2675 GCA_964440095.1 uncultured bacterium
GCCAGACCAAGGGATGCCGATCCACCAGCTTCCTGGAAGTGCATCACATTAAATCACGCAGCCGTGGAGGGGACAACCGCGAGGAAAACTTGATCACGCTTTGCGCAAGCTGTCATCGGCATCTGCATGAGTGAGACGGCGCTTGCTGAAAAGGCCGGGCTTGGATGACAACGCCGCACGAATCGGTCGGGAAGAACGAGGCAGATTTGCGCCCACAGGAAATCCGGAAGCGCCGAAGTCTTTGACCAAGATGTCATGTGTTCCATTATCAACTTTCACGTCTTGTACTTTTACCTTTGGGAGAATTTGGGTACCTTGAATAAGTAGTGAACCGTTGAAACACCTATGAAGCATCGGATACCTATGCGATTCACATCGTTGTTGTTTCTAACCATCGTTTTACTTGGATGCTCTCCAAGAAAGGATGCCGACCTGCAGCTCTATGCCGCCGCCAGCCTTAGCGACGCGGCCCGTGAGATATGCCAAGTCTGGAACGCCAGCGACTCCTTGCGAGCCACAGTTGTTTTGGCAAGCAGCTCAACCCTGGCCAGGCAAATCAGCCAGGGCGCGCCGGCCAGTGTTTTTCTTTCCGCTAATGCCGAGTGGATGGACTACGCCGAAAAACAGTCGGGCCGTGTGATCCACCGCCGCGACCTGCTCAGCAATCGCCTGGCGCTCATCGTGCCCATGGGAAATCCCATTCGGCTGGCATCGCTTGAGGATCTATCCGGTCACGCCCTGCAGCGACTGGCCCTCGGCGATACAAGCCATGTACCGGCCGGTATCTATGCCAAGGCCTGGCTCCAAGATGCGGGACTCTGGAATACCGTGAAGGATCGCCTGCTTCCCGCCCAGGATGTGCGCGCTGCCCTTGCCTATGTGGAACGCGGCGAGGCGGACGCGGGCATCGTCTACGCCAGCGATGCCAAGGCCGCGGGCTTCGAGCCCTTGGCTCTGGACGATCCGCCGCAACACCTGCCCATAGTCTATCCCCTGGCCATGCTGGCCAAGCCGGATGGCAGAGACCCCGGTGAGGGTGCACAGCGATTCTACGACTGGTTATCGGGCCCCGAAGCACGAAAAATCTTCGCAAAGCACGGATTCATCCCCTTGGGGGCCCAACCTTGAGCGCCGCCGAGTGGCAAGCCCTAGCCCTGTCCCTCAAGGTGAGCTTGAGCGCGACACTAATCAGCCTGCCCTTCGGCATTCTCCTGGCGGGCTGGCTGGCCCTGGGCAAGAGTCGCCTCCGTTGGTTGGTGGACGCCATGGTTCAGGTGCCCCTGGTGCTTCCGCCATTGGTTACCGGCTACCTTTTGCTCATGCTTTTTGGACGACGTGGCCCCTTGGGTGGAATGCTCTCGGCGCTGGGCATTGATATCGCATTCGATTGGAAGGGCGCCGCCCTGGCCGCGGCCATTGTCAGCTTCCCCCTGCTGGTCCGCGCGGCACGCGCGGGCTTCGAGGCAACGGATCCACGTCTGTCCGAGGCGGCCCGCACCCTAGGCGCCGGCCCCCGCGACGCCTTCTTCACGGTCACCTTTCCTCAGGCTCGGCGAAGCGTGTTGGCGGGTGTGCTCCTGGCCTTCACGCGGGGCTTCGGCGAGTTCGGTGCCACCATCGTACTGGCCAGCAACATTCCCGGGAGAACCCAGACCGTCCCCTTGGCCATTTTCAATCAGATTCAGGGGGCCGATGGCGAAGGCGCAGCCCTGCGCCTTGTGATCATCTGTGTCTTGGTAAGCCTGGTGGCCATGATCGCTGCGCGCCTGCTCGATGGCCGTCCAACGCGGGAGAACGCCGATGCTTGAACTCAAGCTCCAATTCCGGCGCGGATCCTTCAGACTGGACATCCACAGCACACTCGATCAGAGGGTCACCGCCTTCTTCGGACCTTCAGGCTGCGGTAAAACCACTCTGCTCAATCTCATCTCGGGCCTGGCCCGCCCCGAGAGCGGACACATCCGCCTGGCCGGCGAGACGCTCTTTGACTCGGCAGCCGGCATCGACCTGCCCCCCGAACGCAGACGTGTGGGCTACCTGTTTCAAGAAGGACGCCTCTTCCCTCATCTGAACGTCAGCGGCAACCTGCGATATGGGCTACGGCGCAGCAAGGAAGGAGGGGCACGGCTGGAGGAAGTCGTAGAGGTTTTGGAGCTTCAGAATCTTCTCCAGCGGCGGCCTCAGCAGCTATCCGGTGGGGAAAATCAGCGGGCCGCCCTGGGTCGCGCCCTGCTGAGAGCACCTCGCCTGCTGCTGCTGGACGAGCCCCTGGCCAGCCTTGATGAAGACCTCAAGGGGCGCATCCTGCCCTTTCTGGCGCGAACGGTGGGACACTTCGATCTGCCCATGATCTATGTCTCCCACTCCTCCGCCGAGCTGCGATCCCTTGCCGACCATGTAAAGCTTCTGGAAAACGGAAAAATTGCAGGTGAGGGTGCGCCGGAGGCTCTTTTTCCCGACTCATTGCCCCTTGGCAAGAATTCTTGAGGCATGCCGGCTCCCCCCTATTGACGCTCTTTCCGGGAAGTCTTAATCTGCGACATACTGCGCGTCTCCGGGATGCGCGATGCGGAATGGATCCGCCGCGGAAACCCGGATAACAGGGCAAGGAGCGGGACAATGACCACGACATTCCAGGAACGGCTTGAGGCGCTTTTATCGAAGCGAAGCGATAT
>CAYTPZ010000044.1:2775-14269 GCA_964440095.1 uncultured bacterium
CCATGCCCAATGTCTATAAGACCGATCGTCTCGTAGGCGCGGACATGCGCTACGCGCTCCCCGTGAATATGGTGAGCAGCCATGCGGTGATCTCGGTATTTGCCGACAACATGTTCCGCCCATGGTCCGATGAAGTAAAGAGCAAGAGCATCTTCGGTGAGAAGCCCTTCACTCTCATATCCCTGCCCTATCACAAGCTGGACCCGGCCAAGTACAAGGGACGCCTACGCGAGGATCCCCGTCTGGGACACACCTCCACCATGGTCGTGGCCATGGACTACGATCAGCGCATTGGCGTGGTCTACGGTTCCGCATACTGCGGCAGCAACAAGAAGCTCATCTTCACGGTCATGAACTACTACCTGCCCGCCGAAGGCATTTTGCCCCTGCACTGCAGCGCCAACGAAGGTTCCAACGGCGACAGCGCGCTTTTGCTCGGCCTGTCGGGCACCGGTAAGACCACCCTGTCCGCCGATGCCAGCCGCGCTCTGCTGGGCGACGACGAACACGGCTGGGACGAGAACGGCATCGCCAACTTCGAAAACGGTTGCTATGCCAAGCTCATCGATCTGAATCCCGAGAAAGAGCCGGAAATCTTCAAGGCCTGTTTCGAGAAGCGATCGGTGGAAGAACACGGTGCGGTCATCGAAAACACAATGATGTGGCCCGACGGCACTTTCGATCTCTACGACGACCGTCTCACGCCCAACAGTCGTGGCAGTTATCCGCTGACATTCCTCGACAATATCAAGGAATCGTCCACGGCGGGCCATCCCAAGACCATCCTCTTTCTCACCGCCGACGCCAACGGGGTGATTCCCCCGGTCTCGAAGCTCGATCGCGAGCAGGCCATGCTCTGGTTCCTCATGGGTTACACCAGCAAGCTGGCCGGCACCGAGACCGGAATTGTGGACCCGGTGAGCGCTTTCTCGCGCTTCTTCGGCGCGCCTTTCATGCCCCGCAATCCCGATGACTACGCGAACCTACTCGGCCAGAAGATGGACGAGCACGGCACGCAGGTCTTCCTGGTGAACACGGGCTGGAGCGGCGGCGCCTATGGCGAGGGCTCCCGCATGGACCTGCCCCTGACCCGCGCACTCTGCAACGCGGCCCTGGACGGCAAACTCGACGACGTCGAGTACAAGCAGGATCCCGTCTTCAAGGTCCATGTGCCCCAGACCTGTCCCGGAATCGACGACGCCAGCGTGCTGGACCCCAGAAACACCTGGAAGGACAAGGATGCCTTCAAGGCCCGCGCCGATAAGCTGGCCGGCGAATTCGCCGCCCACTTCGACAAGGCTTACGGCGGCAAGGGTCTTGATGCGGCCATCGAGGCTGCCTGTCCGGGCAAGTAACGGAGGAGGACGATGATGAAACACACATTGCTGACCCTGCTGGCCCTGAGTGCCTTGTTGCTCGCTGGATGCGGCGGCTCGGACGAGGAGGCCAAAGCATCAGCCGAAGGTTCCTGGTCCGGCGGTGTTGAAATGACCATCGCCGAGGCGACGACCTTGGCCGACCTCGGCAAGGCGCCCGCCGAATACGTGGGCGAAGCCCTGCGCCTGGAGGGCGAAGTGGTCGCCGTCTGCCAGGGTACGGGTTGTTGGGTCGAGCTATCTGATAAAGATGGCAACAAGTTTTATGCGCGCAGCATGGATGAGAGCATCCTTTTTCCCACCGATTGCATGGGAAAGAAGGCTGTGGTGCAGGGCACGGTGATCGCCATTCCCCCCACGGGGCGTGACGATCATGAGGAGGGGAGCGAAGAGGGTGATCATTATTGCCCCGAGCCCACCTATATGCTCAGCATCGAGGCCGCCAAGCTGCTTTAGCGGAATTCCCGGCGGGATTGACGACCGCCTTCCGTGCCACTAGAATGGCGCCGGCCTCAAGGGGCCGGCGCTTTTCATCCCATCGAGAGGCAAGCGAGACAAGATGCCGAAGAATTTATCGATCATCGTTCTGATGCTTCTGGCCACCACCGCCTTCGGCCAGGAATTGCTCGCTCCCCACTCTCTCAATTCGGCCTTCACCTTGAGCCATGGTCGGCTCTGGCTGGACAACGAGGAGTATCGCGATTTCTTCAGCGAAGATTTCCTACCATCGTGGACCTTCCGTTACGATCACAAGATTTGGAAGGGTCTCCAAATTGGTACGGGCCTGAGCGCCACCGGCAAGAGCCGCTTCGTGGAAGACATCTCACTGGGTTCGGAAGAATATCCAGTGCGCTACACTTACACTTCGTTCCAGTATCAATGGGAAATTGGGCTGCGCATTCGGCTTCCCCAGGTGAAGCGCCTGAACTTCTTCGGCAGCCTGTCGGCCGTCTACAGCGGACTCCACGCCGAAACCACCGGCTATTCCCTCGGCTACGACGCAGGTTGGAGCGATTTTATACCCGCCTCGGAAATCCGGCAGAACAGCTGGGGCACCCGCGCCTCCCTTGGATGCTCCCGCCCCTTCTGGGCCAACGTGGGTATTCTCATTGAAGGCAGCCTGATTCAATTGGAAGACTACGGCGAGCCCCTGGATGCTCACCCGGCCGCAGGAGCCTGGAACCACTCCGGCATGCGCCTGGATGTGGGATTGATCCAACAGTTTTAGGTCGCTCGCGGCATAACGCTTACTGCTCACCGCCTACCGCTGACCGCCTGAATTCGGCAGTGACTAATCCACACATGGAGCGCGAGGGAAGGCTGCAAGCGCCTGTTGACTTCTTTCCGAGCCTGCATTTATTGAAGACTTGAGCAGCTTTTTCCCGGTCCTGGGGACCGTCGTAACAAGGAGAAGATCCCATGAGTGACTTCCTGAAAACTCTGAAAATCGAGGATGTGAACTCCGGCGCCAGCACTGATCGCTTCATCGAGAATCCCGGTGGCGGAGAGCTTGAGGTCTACTCCCCCGGCGATGGTTCGAAGATCGCCAGCGTCATGCAGGCATCGGCCGAGGACTACGAGGCCATCGCGAATTCTTCCGTGGAGGCCTTCAAGGCCTGGCGCACGGTGCCCGCTCCCGAGCGTGGCCAGGTTGTGCGCACCTTCGCCAATGCTTTCCGCGACTATAAAGACCCCCTCGCCCGCCTGGTGAGCCTGGAAATGGGCAAGATCCTCACCGAGGGCATGGGTGAAGTGCAGGAAATGATCGACATCGCCGACTTCGCCGTGGGCCTCAGCCGCACTATTGGCGGACCGACCCTCCCCAGCGAGCGACCCGGTCACCGTCTCATGGAACAGTGGCAGCCCCTGGGCCCCATCGGAGTGGTCTCGGCCTTTAACTTCCCCGTGGCCGTTTGGGCCTGGAATGCCATGATCGCGGCCGTTTGCGGCGATCCCACCATCTGGAAGCCCTCGAGCAAAACTCCCCTCACCGCCATCGCCGTGCAGCACATCTGCAACGAGGTCACCGCCACTCACGATCTGCCGCCCCTGTTCAACCTGGTTGTAGGACGCGGAAGCAGCGTGGGCGAATTGCTCATCAACGACAAGCGCGTGCCGCTGATCAGCGCCACCGGTTCCACTCGCATGGGCAAACATGTGGGAGAAACCGTGGGCAAGCGCTTGGGTCGCAGCCTGCTGGAACTCGGCGGCAACAACGCCATCATCGTCGACGAAACGGCGAATCTGGACATGGCCCTTCGCGCCACGCTCTTCGGCGCTGTGGGCACCGCGGGCCAGCGCTGCACGTCAACGCGCAGGCTCTTCCTCCATGAGTCCATCGCCGATGAATTCACGGACAAGCTCGTGAAGGCCTACGGATCGGTCACCATCGGCGATCCCCTGGACGAGTCCACCCTCATGGGTCCGCTCATCGACGAAGATGCCGTGGTCACCATGATGGACGCCCTCGAAAAGGCCAAGGCTCAGGGCGGCGAAGTGCTCGTGGGCGGCGACCGGATCGATCGTCCCGGCTTCTACGTGGAGCCGACCATCGTGAAGGGTCCCCACAGCATGGACATCGTAAAGGATGAAACCTTCGCCCCCGTGCTCTATGTCTTCAGCTATAGCGACCTGGATGAGGCTCTAGAGCTTCACAACAGTGTGGATCAAGGGCTGAGCAGTGCGATATTCTCGACCAATTTCATGAACACCGAGAAGTTCCTCGGACCCGAGGGAAGCGACTGCGGAATCGCCAATGTCAACGCCGGTACAAGCGGCGCGGAGATCGGTGGAGCCTTCGGTGGAGAAAAGGAAACGGGCGGAGGACGCGAGTCCGGCAGCGATTCTTGGAAAATCTACATGCGCCGCCAGACCAACACTCTGAACTATTCCACGGAAATGCCTCTGGCCCAGGGCGTAAAGTTCGATCTTTAAAGAACTTAACCGTAAGTTTTTAAAGAGCGAAACCTCCGAGTTTCGCTCCTTTTTGTGAAGTATATCAGCCTGCGGAAGGAGCGGCCCCCAGGGTCGCTCCTTTTTCTATCCTGCTTAGTATTCCATCCTCCGCTATATCAGACTCAGGAAGTTTCATTTCTCGCTTAAGTTCAAACTTGAAAAGCCGATGAGTCGTATGGTAGAATCTGTACCACCAAGGCAGGGGTCTGTATGTGACCTGCCTTCAATTGCACCATTTCTGCTAAGCATAATGACTCAACTGGAGGAGCAACATGCTGAAGAAGTTAACTTTTGTCCTCATCGCTCTCGCGTTCGCTGCCAGCGCCACCGCCGGCACCCTCACCAAGGATGGCCTCGTGCTTCCTGGTACCGGCGAAAACGTCACCATCGGTGATCGTCTTGGCCTCGTGAACGACGGCAGCTTCGAAGACGGTATTTGCGACGATGCGTCCAGCGCCTGGACCTGCTACACCAGCACCAGCTGTTTCTGGATCCTCGATCCCATCGCTGTCTGGGGATACCCCGCCTATGACGGTATCAACGTTGCTTGGCTCGGCGGCTACTGCGGCGACGCCAACGAAAACAGCTTCTGCCAGTCGATCTTCTTCGACGGCATGTACCTTGACTGGTACTGGATGGGCTACGTCAGCACTGGCTGTGGCTACATGTACGTCACTGTCGATGGCAACGTCGTCTTTGATCACGTCATGGATCTCAGCGAGCACACCTTTGGTACCTGGAACACTGCTAGCAGTTTCTGGGGCCAGATTGACGTTAGTGCGTACTGCATGACGACCGCCGAGCTCTGCCTCGGTTGGCTGTACTGCGACATCGCCACCAACGACAATATGCTTGTCGACTATGTGACTCTTGACACCGCTTGTGAAGGCACTGCGACGGAGGAGACCACCTTCTCCAGCGTCAAGAGCCTCTACTAGTATCGATTGATTCACTAGTTTCGGTTTTGAACCCCGCACTTCGGTGCGGGGTTTTTTTAGGCGCTTGCGGTCTCTCCTCGGCGCTCGCGAAACCGCTTCGCTTCCCTTTGGGTAAATCTGTATCTGAAAGCAAATCTGGCGGGCGGCGTTTGGCGGTTAGTAGCCGGCGGTTCCCGGCAAACAAAAACCCCGACCCAAGTGGCCGGGGTATTTCGATCTCGTGACTCGAGACTGGCGACTCTTAAATTCCGAACCTCACCATGACCGAAGCGTAGGGGCCATCGTTCTTGTCCAAGTCCAGTTCCTGGATCAGCACATCGTTGCCATCGAGATTCCAACTGCCGGAACTCAGGGAGTAACCGCCTTCCACCAGGATGCCCACCCAGCGTGCCAGGCGAATATCCAGGCCGGCATGGGGACGCAGCAGAACGAAGTTCCGATTGCCGCGAACTTTCACGATGATATCGCCGTCAGCTTCCTGGGTCTCGACCCAAATGTGCGAACCGCCGCCGCCAATCTGAAGCCCACCTTCCAGGAAGATGCGAGGATGGGGAGCGAAGATACCCTTGATGGAGAAGTAACCGCCGGCATGGCTCCACTTGGTCCGGTCTCCACCCGCTTTGGATTCGGCGCTTCCGCTGAAACCGCCACCGCCGATGGCCACGAAGGTGCGCTCGCCGGTGCGCATGCCACCCCAGCCGGCTCCACCCCAATAGAGCGTGTTTTCGGGCACTTCCATGAGGCCTTCCGCGTCGAGGATTTCATTGATCGAACTGAAACCCATATCAAACCATGTTATGGATGGTCCTCCGCCGCTGCCGGTGACTTCGAATAAGTCATCGTCTTCGAAGAACTCCTCATCGGCCCAAAAATCATTTTCCACAACTTGTTCCTCGGCCCGGGCCGCGCCCCCCGCAAAGCATATGAGAGCGGTGGCGGCCAGAACCGCGATGGACTTGTTCCTCTTCAGGGAATACATGCAAACCTCCGGGCCTGGGGATTCATGTCCTTTGACCTCCCCATGCCGGGAAGGGTTACCGGGGCGCTACGGGGAATTCGCTATCGGGTTTCAGCTGCTCTTCAAATGGATTTCAACGACATCGCCATCTTCCACTACGTGTTCCCGATCCACTGTTTGACCATCGAACTTGCCCGAACCCCATATCCTGGCTGAATCGAATTGCTCCAGGAAATCGCGGTGAACCTTGCCGGCAAGATCCAGCACGGAAGATCCGCGGGGCAGCATGTAGGGCGCCTCTTCCTCCAGCTTTTTGCCCGGCGCCTTCGTGTAGACACGCACCATGCGCAACATGGCCCAGACGGACTCGCGGAAAGCTTCAAGTCCCTCAGGAGTATTGGCGGAAAAGATCAGACGGGGAAATCTATCGGCGACGAGCTCATCCAGAAACTCGAGATTCACTTCCGTATCGGGATGATCCGCCTTGTTCAATGCCAAGAGGGTTGTGCGCTGGTTCATGGCCTTGGCTTCATCGTCCTTGTCGGGCCACACAACCGGAAAGAGACTGCGGTCTTCAAGGGCTGAAACGATTCCCGTAAGCATGTCGCAGCAATCCGGGGCGGAGAGATCGCCGAAGATCACAAGGGCATCGGCGCTGCGAGCCTGGTCGAGAACCCAGGAATCCAAAGGGAAGTTCGCGATAGGCGGTGTATCGACCAGTTCAACCTGAACGTCCTTGTAGGGCATCATGCCCGGCAGAGGCAATTGAGTGCTGTATGGGAATTCCGCCACCACCGCTTTTGCATGGGTGAGTCCCGCCACCACCGTACTACGACCACTGTTTGGTGCGCCGAGCAGCAGAACCTGCGGCTCGTCTCCCTTGTGAACGAACCAGGGGTTATGTCCACCGCCCTTGCTCTTCTTGGCGTTTTCAATCTGTTCCTGAAGCTGCGACAGCTTCTTGCGATGCTCGCCCCAGATCTTATCGGTGCCCTTGTGCCTGGGCATGATGGCCATCATTTCGCGCAAATGGGCGATCTTCTCGGCCGGATCCCGGGCGGCTTTGAACTTGTCTTCGATCTTGTGGTATTGGGGAGGGAGATTGGTGGGCATGTAAACCTCTGAAGCCTGGATGTCCGCGCTGATCTTATCCGCAAGCAGGATTCAGGTCAATGGCTCCCAGGACACTGAAATCCTCTGATTCTTTGGAGATCGCCCCATTTGCTTTTGATAATTAGGCGCGCATTTCTTTTTTCCAAACTTATTTACAGATACACTTGATTTCTCCTAATCCTTGCTCCATCCTGAATAGTCAGCGAAAATGGAGGAGGAATCGCTATGAGCACCGATTTGAGCGGCTTCACGGCCGGAGTCCATCAGTATGTGAAGAAGGGCCAAGAGATCATGCAGGGGCGCGCCGAGAGCGTGAAACGCATGAAGCAATGCCGCTTCGACACCATTTCCGTTCACGGCCTCTATGACATGCAGGAAGCCCTGGAGCTAAACCAGGGATCCATCATCGAGCCGGCCTACATGTCCACCAGTCAGGCCTATCGCGATTCCGATGAGATGGAGGCGGGGCTCGCCTACCTCATTCCCAACTGGTGCTACGCGCGAATCGCCAACCCCACCACCTATTACCTCGAGTGGGCCCTGGCTCTCCTCGAAGGATACGGAAGCGACCTGGAAACCAGCGCGGTGGTTACCTCCAGCGGCATGTCCGCCATCATGAGCGCCGTGGAGCCATTCCTGGTGAAGCTCTCCAACGCACCCGACGAGCCCATCAATTTCGTCTCGTCGGCTCACGTCTATGGCGGCACCTTCCAGCAGTTCAACGTGCGCCAGGTGGAGAAGGGTCGACAGGTTCGCTGGATCCCCGACCCCACCGACCTGTCCGCCTGGGAAGCGCAGATTGATGAACACACGCGCCTGCTCTATGCCGAGCTGCCCAGCAATCCGACCATCAATTTTTGTGACATCGAGAAGCTGGCGGAAATTGCGCATCGCCATGGGATTCCTCTGATCATAGACGCCACCGTGGCCACGCCCGCTCTTATGCGCCCCTTGACTCACGGCGCCGATGTGGTCATCCACTCGGTTTCAAAAAGCCTGACTTCCAGTGGAATGGGTGTGGGCGGCGTGATCGTCAGCCGCAAAAACCTCGTGAGCGAAAAGGTTACCGAGCCATGCGAAATGGTTGAGGACTTCGCCACCTGGGTGAAGTTCCTGCCCTATCGCGACAACGGTCCCTCCATGAACCCCATGCAGGCCCTGCTCGTGCTCAACGATCTGCGCACTCTCCGCAGCAAGATGGATCTGGTCAGCCAGAGCTCCCAGACCGTGGCGGAATGGCTTGAGAATCATCCCAAGATCGATCGCGTTGATTACCTGGGATTGAATTCCAATCCCTTGCACGATCTTGCAAGTCGCTACATGTACCTGGTTGATTCCGACCTCGACGGAGCCACGCCGGTGAATCGTTACGGGCACCTCATGAGTTTCCGCGTGAAGGGAAGCGGCGAGGACACGCGTCGCATGTTCGACGGATTCGAGATGATCTTCAGGGCCACCGATCTCGGACGCATTAAATCGGTGGCGACTATTCCATCCATCAGCACTCATCAGCAATTGGGCGAGGAGGCGCGAAGTATGGCCGACGTGCCGCCCAACCTCATTCGCCTGAACGTGGGCGGCGAGCATCCCGAGGACATCATCGCCGACCTAGAGCGAGGATTGGCAAAGGTTTAGTGACTCGCCGAACCCTAGCAACGGCATCCCGGAATTAGCCTCCGCAACTGCGGGGGCTTTCCCATATCTCCCATTGTTTCAATCATTTAGCTTTCCAAAAAATCGGACTTGCCGCTCTTGCATTCCACGATTCATATCGCTTTCTTCCTTCGTCGCCGGGGTAGAGACCCAGGCCCTTTTACACACGATTGAACCGAAAAGGAGCTGCTCCATGTCCAGAGAAAAGTTCATGGAAGGGGTCATCGCCAAGAACCCCGAGCAGAAAGAATTTCATCAGGCCGTCCGCGAGGTCGTGGAATCGGTCTGGGACTTCGTTGAGAAGAATCCCCAGTACAAGGAAGCCAAGATCCTTGATCGCATGGTTGAGCCCGAGCGCGTCATCATGTTCCGGATCCCCTGGACCGACGACAAGGGTGAAGTTCAGGTCAATCGCGGTTTCCGCATTGAAATGAACAGCGCCATCGGCCCCTACAAGGGCGGCCTCCGTTTCCACCCCACCGTCAATCTCGGCATCCTCAAGTTCTTGGCCTTCGAACAGGTCTACAAGAACAGCCTGACCACCCTGCCCATGGGCGGCGGTAAAGGCGGCTCCGACTTTGACCCCAAGGGCAAGAGCGACAATGAAGTGATGAGCTTCTGCCAGAGCTTCATGACCGAACTCCAGCGTCACATCGGTCCCAACACCGACGTTCCCGCCGGCGACATCGGCGTGGGCGGCCGCGAGATCGGTTTCATGTTCGGCCAGTACAAGCGTCTTCGCAACGAATTCACCGGCGTTCTCACGGGCAAGGGCCTGAACTGGGGCGGCAGCCTCATTCGCCCCGAGGCCACGGGCTACGGCCAGGTCTACTTCGCGCGTGAAATGCTCGCCACTCGTAACGACAGCTTCAAGGGCAAGACCGTCACCGTCTCCGGTTCCGGAAACGTGGCCCAGTACGCCACCGAGAAGGTCATCGAGTTCGGCGGCAAGGTCGTAACCATGTCCGACAGCGGCGGCTACATCCACGATCCCGAAGGCATCGACAGCGAGAAGCTGGCCTTCGTCATGGATCTGAAGAACGTGCGTCGCGGGCGCATCAGCGAGTACGCCGAGAAGTATGGCTGCACCTACGTCGAAGGCAAGCGCCCTTGGGAAGTCAAGTGCGACGTCGCGCTCCCCAGCGCGACCCAGAACGAGATCAACGCCGATGAGGCGAAGGTGCTTCTGGCCAACGGTTGCTTCGTCGTCTCCGAGGGCGCCAACATGCCCACCGAGCCCGAAGCCATCGAGATCTTCACGGCCGCCAAGATCCTCTACGGTCCTGGCAAAGCCGCCAACGCCGGTGGCGTGGCCACTTCCGGTCTCGAGATGAGCCAGAACAGCATGCGTCTGAACTGGACTCGCGAGGAAGTCGACGCGAAGCTGGACAAGATCATGTGCGACATCCACGAGACCTGCGTGAAGTACGGCAAGGAAGGCGATTACATCGACTACGTGAAGGGTGCCAACATCGGCGGCTTCATCAAGGTCGCCGACGCCATGCTGGATCAGGGCGTCGTGTAAGAGAACTGTTGGCAGGAAACTGAAAACTGCCGGCCAGAATAAGAAAGACCCCCGACCGTGAGGCCGGGGGTCTTTCTTTTGTGCAAGGACTGTGCATCACCACACTTGCTATTTGGGGAACCCCCCTATCGGCAACTATGGATCAGTTTGAAGAATCCTGCTGTCCCTGTTCTCGAAGCCGTCTAAGCCGAGTTTTCAGAACAGCAATCCAGCAACACATCACCGCAACTGTCGAGAAAACGGCTATGATGACCGGATCACCGACTGTGGTTTCCCCCTTCAGTTCAAACGCACCGATGCGCTGAAATAGAAGCGGGATAGTCAATGTGACCAGAAAAGTGAGCACAAGAAATGCAAGGGCCTTTCCGCCGTTCATGTAAATCTCGCGGCTGTATAAGATACATCTTGATTCACTCACACTAAAACTCCTGCCTAACGTCAAGGATTTCGCAACCTTGGGAACGGCACCACACGAGACTAATCATCGGCTCTTCCGGGTTTCGTGTGGGTAGCGAGCCATGATTCACCGTCTTTGGCTCTTTGCTTTCGCGCCGAGTGCGGCTTGTTCCGGCGTCCACCCGGGTGGACTTTTTGTCTGTTTTCGGTGGCAAGAACTGTGCCCCTTGTGCCCGCTAACCCGTTGTTATTATTATAGATAACACTTGTTTTGTGAGCCACGATTGACTATATTGTTTCCATCCTCCCCGCTCTCCTCTCCTCCCGGAGACTTCATCGTTGGAGTGGGAAATGTCAGATCAATCCATTGCACAATCCATCCATGAGCGGCTGCTTGCGGCGCTCGACGCTATGCGCAAAGCCGAGAGCCAAGCGGTCACTCTTTTCGCTGATGTCCTGAAAGGCAAACTCTACCGTGGGCTGGGTTATGCGAGCACTCATCTCTATGCAGAGGAAGCACTCGGCTTTTCTCGAAGCAAGACCTACGAGTTCATCCGTCTGGCCGAAGCGCTGGACGACT
>CAYTPZ010000045.1:0-14195 GCA_964440095.1 uncultured bacterium
TGCGGCCCTGATCCCGCCGCCTCGTCAGCACCGGCTTCGCTACTACGGGGTTCTGCTCTTCACGGAACCCGGTGGATCCACCGACCTGCCCGGCGGGCCCGCCGGCGGTCCCTGGAGCCTGCGCGTCTGGCCCAACCCCCCGCGAGGATCCTGCAGTCTGGCGCTCGAAGGACTTTCAGCAGGAGCTTCTTCGGGACGAACGAGGATCTTCGATCTCAGTGGAAGGCTCGTGCGCGACCTGGGCCCCGGTGACGCCTGGCTCTGGGATGGCAGGAACACCCGCGGGCGGGAGGTCTGCAGCGGAATCTACTTCGCGAGGACGGATGTCCGCGGCCGGGGAAGCCGAACGTCGAAGGTGCTGATGCTACGCTAGTCCCGCGCGTCCCCACCGGCAAACAGCAGACAGCCCACGCACTCCCACTACGAAGGAAGGGCCTGGGCTATCTGCCGCCCGCCATCCGCTACTTCATCCACACGAAGCGCACACTTCGGCAATCGCAAAGTCCATCGCTTCCCTTCCCTTCCCTTCCCTTCCCTTCCCTTGCGTGACCTGCTAGGGAAGGGACTCTCACCTCCAAGACAGTGCCCATGCCGGGCGTACCCATAAAAACGCCCCGGAGAAAACCCCGGGGCGCAGGAAGGCTTGACCAGCCGTTTCCATACTATTTCAGAAGCGTCATCTTCTGCGTGGCGTGGTACTTGTCTGCATCGATCCGGAAGAAGTAGACGCCGGAGGACACGGGCGCGAAACTCCCATCTCGGCCGTCCCATACGAAACTGTACGTGCCCGGGCCCATAACCGCCTCGGTCAGCACCCTGATCTGTCGGCCAGAGACATCGTACACCGCAAGCTTGACCGGCACTTGGTTTCCGGCCCTTTCGGGAATCTGAAAGCTGATCGTCGTCATCGGGTTGAAGGGATTCGGATGGTTCCGGGATAACGTGAAGGCGCTCGGGGGGGCCAAGTCGTCCGCGTCGGTCACTTCGGACAGGACCACCGTCACCAGGGCTGTGGATTTCCTTCCGCGTGCGTCCTTCACCACGAAGGCGAGCGTCCTCGAAGAGTCGGGTACCCCCGCCTCGTTCGGGGCCGCATACAGCTCCGTGCAGAAATTCAGATCGTGACTGAGGACGTTTCCCATCTCGTCCTGCCAGGCAAACTCGAACGGGGCCTGGCCATCAATCACCTCTCCCTCGAAACAGATGACTGAGCCCTCTGAAACGACCGCTCCCTCGGCAGGCGCGTTGATTTTCGGGAAGGGATTCAATCCGTCGGCCCAAGCCATGATGTCGAACTGCGAGGGATCGGACCCCTCGCTGAACACCGTCGAGATGAGTCTGTAGACCGGATAGAGCCTCTCAGCGGGGTCGTCGCAGCCCGTGTCGAAGTATCCCGTTTCGACTGCCTGGACAAAAATGCTGTCGGCCGGAATGGGGATGCCGTCCATCGTCGCACCGGAACCTTGCTCCGAAAGCCTCTCGATGACCGCCTGTATATCTATCAGGTTCACGCTCCCTGCCTGCGCGACCGGACGCCAGGCTCCCATGAACACTCGCTCGAGTTCTCCTTCATCGCCCATGGCGACGCTCATGCTCCCGCCGGGCCCAAAGACCGGCATCTGGTCCCGACCGCCGAGATCCAGGCTCCGGTGATAGAGCACGCGGCTGGCAATGGCAAATGTGCTGTCCTGCAGTTCATGCCCTTCGCCGTTGGTGTCGATCTCCACGGCAGCCTGCCACATGTAATCAACACCTGTCACGTTCGCGTCGCCTGGCCTCAGTCCAAGACCAAAGAGCGTCTGTTCGGCCCCTTCGATGGCCTGGTCGTCCATCAGTAGGTTCGGACGAGCATTCCTGGGCTCGAGCCACTTGTCCGTTCTCTCAAAGTGTATGGAGCCGCTATTCTCGCATACCCTCAGTTCGATGGCTCCGTCGATGAGGTTCACCTCGCCGTCATCACCGGGACCGATATCTCCACCGCAAAGGTATCCGAATTCCTGGCAGAAAGCGTTCGCTTTGTTTCTGACGTGTATGGAGTCGATAATCACGGGAATCGGATCGAACACGGGAAGCGTCTCACGGGACGGCCCATCCAACAGTGAGGGATCGATCAACACCGTAAGCCCCCGCCCGCTGCTGGCGGGGAAGGTCTGCAAACCCGGGTCGAGCGCGGCGAGCGGCGGCTCCTCATCTCTGGCGAGCCAGCCCGATGTGTTGTATCGCCACCGATAGTATCCGCTGTTGTCTTCGGGATCGCTCTGCACGGTTCCCTGGCCCCAGAGGTAGTCGTTACCCATGTTGCTGTTTTCTCCGATGACGACTCCCTGCCTACCCGACGGATTCTTGGCCTCGACGGTATCGAACCAGGAAGCCTTGACCTTCTTTGCCGAGTCGAAGGCCCCACTGTCGACCATCTTCTTCGCGAAGGTCTTGCCGTAGTTGCCCTGGCGCATGTTCGTCGTGGCCCCGCAGATCAGGTGCATACCGTTCATCGCCTGGGCCCATTCATCAATCGCATCGTCGTGCATCGCCTGGCAGGCCACGGAGGCCACCCATTCCAGATCCCGCTCGCCCCATGAATCATGGGCGTATTGCGGATAGAAGGTGTCCGACCGATAGGCCCAGCCTCGCCAGCTGCCGGAACCCGTTCCGTGTCCGCAGTAGAAGGACAGGTCCGCGCGGTCAACGAAGCTGTCCTCGCTGCCGCCGTAACTCTCGGATTCGTAGTGGGAGGGCGAGGCCGAATAGCTGGAATACCCCCAGTTCACCCAGTAGGAGGGGATATTGTTGTAAATGCCGCTGACGTTGTTGTCGCAATTGGTGATGTCGTCATCCGTACCGTAATAGTCATTGGTGTAGTTGTAGAAATACTCGTAATCGTCCCGTCCGTCCGGATCGCTTTGCTCGAAGGCTGCGCCGAACTCCGAAAGCGTGAGCGATTCAGCTTCCGCAGGCACGATTCTCAGTCCACGAGCCTTGCAGGCTTTGCCGTCCATGGACCCGAATCCGTCGGCGTCGACGGCCCCGCGCGCGAAGAAGACCCATTCCCCTCCCAGGTCGAGCAGATCGACGCTGATTTCTCCAGGACCTCCCTGCCAAGCGATGCTGTTGACCCATCTCGGCGCGCCGATGAAAAGGATCTCCAGTGCCGATCCCGAATCGACGCGCAGGGTGGTGCCTTGATCCCCGTCCCACAGGGGGCTCGTCTCCTCGCTCACAAGCGCTTTGCCGGCGTCGGTCACCGCATAGACCCTGGAAAAGGCGCATTGATTCGCCGTTTCGGCCGCAGCAATTCCAGAAAACAGTACCAATGCGGCAAGGGACGCGCACAATACCGCCATCGTGGTGCTATAGTATCTTTCCCGGATGTCCTTCATGTGACTCACCTCTTCGATGTTTTAATCCAATCCGTCTTTGGGTAGCTTACCTCAACACTAACACCTTGGCACCTGCACATCTGTATTCTGGCTTACACCTCGTGCACTATTATATCACTTACAGGCGTTGACGGTAAAGAACGCGCAGATGGGCTAGCACGCCGGCGTCGCGTCGCCGTGCTTGAGATTGTCCCTCAAATATGAGAAAATTTGTAATTAGGTGATGCTCGGTGGCGCCCCGGGGTGTCCGGATGGGGAAGTCGTCGACCGGAATTTCAACGATGGAGAGTCCCCATGCGGATCGCCCTAGCACTGCTCGCCTTCTTCCCCTGCCTCGCCCTCGCGGCACTCACGCCGGACGAGCATCCCCTCTTCTCAGGAGATGCCGTCCACGAGATCGAGCTGACCTTCCATCAGGCCGACTGGTGGGACCAGCTTGTGGACAATTTCGAGGGCGTGGAGGATCCGGAATACATCCCCGCGGAGTTCGACTGGGCGGGCACGCACTTCGACAGCATCGGCGTGCGCTTCAAGGGCAACAGCAGCTACAACAGCTACCCCGGCGTGAAGAAGTCCTTCAAGCTGGACATCGATCGCTACGATTCGACGCAGAACCTGGATGGGCTCGACAAGCTCAATCTCAACAACCAGTTCATGGATCCCAGCTTCGTGCGCGAGATCTGCGCCTACGAGATCGCCGAGGCGGCCGGCCTGGCGAGCTGCCGCACGAATTACGCGGCCCTGTCCATCAACGGGGAGTACTGGGGTTTCTACGTACTCGTCGAGCAGGTGGATCAGGAGTTTATCGAGAGCCGCTTCGGCTCCGGCGAGGACGGAAATCTCTGGAAGGGCGATCCGCACGGTTCCCTCGAATACCGAGGAGCCTACGACTGGAACTACTACAACGACTACGAGCTGAAGACCAACGAGGAACTGAACGACTGGTCGGCGCTGGTCGACCTGGCCGACCGGCTCAACAATACCGCGCTGGCGGAGCTTCCCGACAGCCTCCACGCCGCCATGGACGCCGGCAGCGCCCTGGCCATGCTGGCCGTGGACCTGCTCACCGTGAACCTGGACAGTTATCCCGGCAGCGCGCACAATTATTATCTCTACCACCGCGAGCTGGACGACCGCTTTCTCTTCGCCAAGTGGGATCAGAACGAAGCCTGGGGCGTCTTCAACATGTGGGGCATGAACCTCGACCAGCTGAAGACGCTCGACCCCTTCTGGACGACTCCGCAGCCGGGGCAGGGCCGACCCCTCGGCGAACAACTCTGGCAGGACGCCGCCTACGAGGCGATCTACCGCGGGCACCTGCTGCGACTGATGGCCGGCGCGGGGCACCCGGAGCAGATCATCCCTCGCATGGAGACCCTGCGCGATCTCGCCCGGCCCTGGGTCCTGGCCGACACGAACAAGATGTTCAGCGACGCCGAGTTTGAGGCGGCGATGACGAGCAACCTCTTCGAGGGGCCGCGACTCATCCCCGCGCTCACGCCCTTCATCACCGACCGGCACATCTATCTGCGAAGCCAACTCGGCGACTGGGATCCGACCGCGGGACTGGTCCTCAATGAGATGATGGCCAACAACGTCGCGACGATCTCCGACGAGATGGGGGACTACGACGACTGGGTCGAGATCCACAACGCGGGGGCCCTCCCGGTCTCGCTGGACGGTTTCGCCCTGGCCGACCTCAACGACGGCATGGACCGCTTCGAGTTCCCCGCCGTCACGATCGATCCCGGCGAGTACCTGATCGTCTGGTGCGACGGCGAGCCGGGCGAGGGCGATCTGCACGCGCCCTTCAGGCTAGACGGCGACGGCGAGGGCCTCTACCTCCTCGACGGCTGGGTCATCCAGGACGAGATCAGCTTCCCGGCCCAGCCCCAGGACCTGAGCTACGGCCGCTGGCCTGACGGCGAGGGCGACTGGCATCTGCTCAGCGTGGCCACGCCCGGCGCTGAGAACGACAATCCCCTGGAGCCGGAGACGGTGCCCCTCTTCATCAACGAGCTTTTGGCCGTGAACACCGCGGGCATCACCGACGAGATGGGCCAGTACGAGGACTGGCTTGAGATCTACAACCCGGGCCCGGATGAGGTCCAGATGGGCGGGCTCTTCCTCAGCGACGATCTCGGCGAGACCACGATGTGGGCCTTCCCCGACACGACGCTCCCCGCGGGCGAGTTCCTGCTCGTCTGGTGCGACAGCGACGAGGGCGACGGCCCCCTGCACGCGAACTTCAAGCTGAGCAGCGACGGTGAGGAGGTGGGGCTCTTCGGCCGACTCGCCGCGGGCAATGACCTGATCGACGGCCACGCCTTCGGCTCCCAGTTCGCGAACATCAGCGAGGGCCGCGAGTATGACGGCTCCGAGTCCTGGGTCTATTTCACCGAGCCCACGCCCGGCGCGAGTAACGGCAGTCCCACCGACATCGCGGGCGACTTGCCGCCCTCGATCCTGCTCCTCCACGCGCCCTGGCCCAATCCCTTCAATCCCGTCACGCGGCTCGGTTTCGACCTGCCTCGGGCCTCCCGGGTCCGTCTCGAGGTCTACGACGTATCCGGCCGCCGCATCGCGGACCTCCTCGACGACTGGCTGGAGGCCGGCCCTTACGAGATGGACTGGCATGCCCTCGACGCCACGGGGCGCGAGTTGGCCAGCGGAGTCTATCTGCTGAGGCTCCATGACGGAGAGGACGCGCAGACGAGGCGATTGGTCCTGCTGCGTTGACGGGTCGAGCAGTCATGTTTTCGAATAAATTGTTCAAGGGCCCGGTGTGGAAAACTGCGAGGAATGGCAGTTGATACGGGCCTTGTAGCATCGAGGATGGGCCTGCCGGCGAATTGCTCCAAGCAGACGTCGAGCCTCCCGGCGTCGCCGATCCGGCCTCCGTGGCGCTCTGGTCCCGTGAGTTCTTCAGGGACGTCGCCGGGAGGCTCCTGGTCTGGAGAGGGTGGCGGTCCGCCGGTCAGTCCACCCGGGTGGACGATCTATCCGATGCATTCGCCGCCGATTTGTGCTAAGTAGATGCCATGTCACGCTTCAAGCTGCGCGCACCCTTCAAGCCCACCGGCGACCAGCCCCAGGTTATCAAGCAGCTAACCGAGAGCATCCTCGCGGGCAACAAGTACCAGACCCTGCTCGGCGTGACCGGCAGCGGCAAGACTTTCACCATGGCCGAGGTCATCGCCCAAACCGATCTGCCAACCCTCATCATTAGCCACAACAAGACCCTTGCGGCTCAGCTCTATGGCGAATTTCGCGGCTTCTTCCCCGAGAATGCCGTGGAGTTTTTCATCAGTTACTATGACTACTATCAGCCCGAAGCCTTCGTGCCTTCCACGGGCACCTACATCGAGAAGGACGCGTCCATCAATGAAGAGATCGACCGGCTCCGCCTGAGCACCACCAGCCAGCTCATGATGCGCGACGACGTCATCGTCATCGCCTCGGTGAGCGCCATCTACGGCCTGGGAAATCCCAACGAGTTCAAGCGCCTGGTGCTCAAGCTCCAGGTGGGGGATGAACGCGGGCGCCCTTCAATACTGCGTACGCTCGTAGACATGCAGTACTCGCGCAACGACGTGAACTTCATGCGCGGCACCTTCCGTGTGCGCGGCGACATGATCGAAATCTATCCGCCCTACGAAGACATCAGCTACCGCATCGAATTGTTCGGTGAAGAAATCGATTCCCTTTCCGCGGTGGATCCTCTCACCGGCCGCACCCAGGAACAGCTGCAGGATCTGGCCCTCTTCCCCGCGCATCATTTCGTTACGGGACGCGAACGCGTGACGCAGTCCATCAATCAGATTGGCCGCGATCTGGAAGAGCGTCTTAACGAATTTCGCGAGGGAAACAAGCTGGTGGAGGCCCAGCGCCTGGAAAACCGCACGCGCTACGACATGGAAATGCTCAGCGAGATGGGATTCTGCACGGGCATCGAGAATTATTCCCGCTACATGGATGGCCGCGAACCCGGCGACCGCCCTCTCTGTTTGCTCGATTACTTCCCCGACGATTTTCTCATCATCTTGGACGAGAGCCACGTCACCGTGCCCCAGATCGGCGCCATGTATGCGGGTGATCGCAGCCGGAAGAACACTCTGGTGGAGCACGGTTTTCGCCTACCCAGCGCCCTGGACAATCGTCCCCTGCGCTTCGATGAATTCGAAGCGCTCACGCCACGCGCCGTGTTCACCACGGCCACGCCGGGTCCCTACGAATTTGAAAAGAGCGGCAAGAATGTTTTTGAACAGGTCATCCGTCCAACGGGCCTCTTGGATCCGCAGATTGAATTGCGTCCCAGCCGCCATCAGGTTGATGATCTTTTAGGCGAGGTGCGCGATCGCGTGGCGCGCAAGGAACGCACCCTGGTCACCACCCTGACCAAGCGCATGAGCGAGGAACTCACCGACTACCTGCTCGCCAACGGTATTCGGGTGGCCTACCTGCATAGCGACATCAAGGCCCTGGAACGTGTGGCCATTTTGCGCAAGCTGCGCCTGGGCGAGATCGACGTGCTGGTAGGCATCAATCTTTTGCGCGAGGGATTGGACCTGCCCGAAGTCTCCCTGGTGGCCATTCTTGATGCGGATCGAGAAGGGTTTCTACGCAGCCATACCAGCCTGATACAAACCGCCGGCCGGGCCGCACGGCATGAAGATGGCCGAGTAATTCTTTACGCCGACAAGCAGACCGATTCCATCAAGGCCGCCGTGGAAGAAACATCGCGTCGCCGAAAACTGCAGGAAGCCTATAATAAGGAACACGGAATCACGCCGCGGGGTATTCGCAAGAGCGCTGAGGAAGTGGAAGCGTCCACTCTGGTAGGCGAAAGTAAAAAGAAGGAAGGCGAAGCGGGGGCGCACCGCATTGCCTCTCGATTTGAACACATGGAGCTGGCCGAGCGCATTGCCGAACTGGACCGCGAGATGCGCGCCGAGGCGGACGCGCGGCGATTCGAAGCGGCGGCCAGCCTGCGCGATCACATTGAAGAACTGCGGCTGCAATTGGCGGCCGATGGGAGACAAGATGAAGGATCCATGGCTTAGCTGGCCTTCCGATCTTAGAGATGCGGCAAACGCACTCCTGGACCTCGCCCTCGCAGAGGATCTGGGCGAGGGGGATCTCACGGCCCAGCAATTTTCCTCGGGCAAGAAACTCCTTCAGGTGCGTTTGGTGGCGCGTCAGCCGGGAACGCTGGCGGGATTGCCACTTTTCCTCCAGGTCTTTCAACGCGTGTCCGGCGGTGAAATCAACATGCTGGAGTTCGCGGAAGACGGTAGTGAGTTTGCCGAAGGAAGTGTTCTCGCTCGCATTAGCGGTCCGGCCGCCGCCATTCATTCGGCCGAGCGAACAGCCCTCAATTTTTTGCAGCGTCTGTCTGCAGTAGCCACGCGTGCAGCCCAGGCTGGGGAAAACAGCGTGGGCCCTGTGGTGTTGGACACACGAAAAACCACGCCGGGATATCGCCTGCTGGAAAAATACGCCGTACGCATGGGCGGTGGCGCGAACCATCGCCTGGGGCTCTTCGACGCGGTCATGGTCAAGGACAACCACAAGGAAGCTCTCGGCGGCATGGAAGCCGTCATGGAAAAAGTGGCCGACTTGCCAGATGGCTTTCCCGTTTATGTAGAAGTGGACACACTCCAGGAACTCGGACAATTGCTGGCTCATTCGGCCAAGGCTCGAGTTACTCGTGTTCTGCTCGATAACTTTCCTCCCGCCCATGCGGCTCAGGCTGTAGCCCTCAGAACCGAACTCGGCGGCGGACCCGATTTCGAAATCTCAGGTGGGCTGAAGGCTGCCGACCTGGTCGATCCTCATTACAAGGATATCGAATACGCCAGCTTGGGAAGCCTGACCCACGGGGGCGGTGCCATCGATCTGGCTCTTGAGGTAGATGCATGAGTCGAGTGCCAGAGCGTGAAGCGATTTTTAGGGATGCGTTGCGAGGAGCTTGGGGCCATCCCATGGAGTTTCATGATGAGTTGCCGAGTACACAGGATCGCCTAAGGCAGTTGGCCGATCATGACGACCCGGCCGGCGCCTGTGTGGTGTCTGATTATCAGAAAGTCGGTCGTGGGCAGCATGGCCGCATCTGGCAGGTCAAGCCCGGTCAGGGTCTGCTCTTTTCCCTGCTTCTGCGCCCCAAGGTTTCGGCCTCCGAATTGGGCGGCCTGCCGCCTATGATCGCTTCCCTGGCTCTGCTGCGCAGCCTTGCGCCTCTGGAACTGGATCTTTCCCTACGCTGGCCCAACGATCTCTACGCCGGACCTCGCAAACTGGCCGGGCTGCTCATGGAGGGGTGCATCGAGGGCGGAGACTATCGGCACATCGCCTTGGGCGTCGGCCTCAATCTGGGCCAGGTTCGCCTCGATTTCCCACCGGAGCTTTGCGAACGCGCCGTTTCCCTGCGCCAACTTCAAGGGCAAGTTCCACTGCCCGAGGACATCCTCGCCGGTTTCCTCTTCGAGATGGAAAAGCTTTGGACCCAACTGGAGGAGGGCGGGAGAGCCATTTTGGTTCAGGAATGGAAACGGCATTGGCCCGATGCCAAGCGGGTGGTGCGCACCACCGATGGTTTGGGCCAAGTGATAGACGTGAATGACGAGGGCGGGTTGGTTCTCATCAAGAACACCGGTGAGCATCTTCTTTACGACAGCAGCTCCATCCTCAGTTGGGAGGGACCCTGATGGCCGATCTCCTCTGCCTCGACCGCGGCAATTCCGGTCTCAAGGGACTTCTCTACGATGGAAACTGCGTGGCGGCTCGCCCCAAGTTCGACGAGAACTGGCGTCGCGCGCTCTCCCGCATGCCCTTGGACAAGGTCGATGTGGCTCTGTGCTCTGTGGCGCACTCCCGCGACACGGAAATGCTGGCCTTCCTCGAGGAGAAGGACATCGAGCCATGGATCCTTCGCGGCGACAGCGAGGTTCCTTTCCCGGTGGATATTCGTAAGCGGGAATCCTTGGGCGCGGACCGTTTGGCCAATATGGCCGCCGCCCACTTCAATCGCCGATATCCGGCCATTGTGGTGGATGCTGGAAGTGCGGTGACCCTGGATCTCATGGATGCCAATTGCCGATACCGCGGCGGATTGATCATTCCCGGTCCTCGGCTCTGGCTCCACGGCCTGGCCGAAGGCGGCGAGATGCTGCCCGAGGTGGATCTGGAAGGTGATATCCCCGTTTTAGGACTCGAGACTCGCGAGGCTCTTGCCGCAGGGGTTGTCTGGGGTCTCAGGGAGGCCGTCCAGGGCCTGATAGTTCGCCTAGGGGCCTTGATTGAGGAGCCCGTGTCGGTCATCCTCACGGGCGGCGCAGCGCCCCTGCTGACAGAGGCCTGGGCTGGCGAGCCGCCCGCTATCGAGCGCGACTGGACCCTGCAGGGATTGGCCGCTCTCCATCGCTGGACTCACCGCTAGTCTCTGGCGGCCAGCGGCCAGCGGTCAGCGGCCAGCGGCCAGCGGCTAGCGGCCAGCGGAATAAAAGAACCCCGGCCCTGAGCGAGAGGGCCGGGATTCCGGGAGAAGCCTGCTCCGGAGTAGTAATTCCGATGCAGTGATGGAGCAAATTGGACGATCCTCAGGGAGAAGCTTCGGACGTCGTCCAGTAACAGGTATCGGCCTTGAGTCTCGTCTCTGAAGCGTTAATTTCTTGTCAGACAATCGCCCGAAGGGAATGGCCATGGGCAAAGAAATCCGAGTGGGTTGGAAAGAACGGGTTCAGTTTCCCCTCTGGGGAATGACCTTGAAGGCCTTGTTGGATCCCACCGCGCCCCTGTCCACCCTGGCAGTGGAGAGGGTGGAGTCCCTGGGGCGCATGCGCGACGAGGAGGGCCGCCGACGGCTCGTTCTTCGGCTCGCGGTCCCTGTGGCTCAGGGAAAGGGCCGCCTCAAACTGGTTTATGCCTATTATCATCGCCGAACTAAGCTGGGTGAAGTGGCTGGCAGACAATACGTTGTGAAAATCCCGCTGCAGCTTGGCGACCAGCGTTTCGAGGCCGAAGTGGCCCTGCTTCCCGCAGAGCGACGCCAGCATTTCCTGCATCTGGGGCGCGAGGCTCTGGCCGGGCGATTTATCCTCGATGCCTCAGCCAGCTATCTGCATAAGCTGCCGGCCAAGACTCTAGACACCGATCCCTTCCTGCCTCTTCCCGAGGTCGAAGAAAGTTAAGGCGCCTCTTGCAAGCCCCAAGGGGCCTGTCTATATTGGACGCGCGCTGGCAGTAGCGCAGCCTAACTGCCAATATCTATGAAATAAAACGACTTGTGGGGCGCCAAGGGGCGTTCCCATCAAAGGAGTGAAAATGGCCAAGCAGATCGAGTTCAATATCGACGCCCGCAACAAGTTGAAGTCCGGCCTGGACCAGCTTGCCAACGCGGTGAAGGTCACCTTGGGCCCTCGTGGCCGTAACGTCATCTTGGACAAAAAGTTCGGTAGTCCCACCGTGACCAACGACGGTGTGACCATCGCCAAGGAAATCGAACTGGCGGACGCTTACGAAAACATGGGCGCCCAACTGGTGAAGGAAGTCGCCACCAAGACCAACGACGTGGCGGGCGACGGTACCACCACCGCGACCCTATTCGGTCAGGCCATCGTGAACGAAGGCCTGAAGAACGTGACCGCCGGTGTGAATCCCATGTATCTGAAGAAGGGTGTCGCCAAGGCCGTGGACGCCGTGGTCGCCGCCATCGCCGACATGAGCGAAGAGGTCAAGACCCGCGAAGATACCGCCAACGTTGCCTCCATTAGTGCCAATAACGACTCCGAGATCGGTGAGCAGATTGCCGAAGCCATGGAGCGCGTGGGCCGCGATGGCGTCATCACTGTGGAAGAGGCCAAGAGCCTGGACAGTTACCTGGACGTGGTCGAGGGCATGCAGTTCGATCGCGGCTATCTCAGTCCCTACTTTGTCACCGATCCCGAGCGCATGGAAGCGGTACACGAGAACGCGCTGATCCTGATCCACGACAAGAAAATCAGCAATATGAAGGATCTGCTCCCCGTGCTGGAGAAGGTCGCTCAGACCGGTCAGCCTCTGATCATCATTGCCGAAGATGTGGACGGCGAGGCCCTGGCCACCCTAGTGGTCAACAAGCTGCGCGGTACCCTGAACGTCTGTGCCATCAAGGCTCCGGGCTTCGGTGATCGCCGTAAGGCCATGCTCGAGGATATCGCCATCCTCACCGGTGGCACCGTGGTTGCCGAGGAGACCGGCCGCAAGCTTGAGAGCGCCGACATGAACGACCTGGGCAGCGCCAAGCGCATCACCATCGACAAGGAAAACACCACCATCGTCGAAGGTGCCGGCAATTCCGAGGCCGTGGACGCGCGCGTGAACCAGATCAAGAAGCAGGTCGAGGATACGACCAGCGACTATGATCGCGAGAAGCTGCAGGAGCGCATGGCCAAGTTGGCCGGCGGTGTTGCGGTGATCAATGTAGGCGCGGCCACCGAGACCGAACTCAAGGAAAAGAAGATGCGTGTTGAGGACGCTCTCAACGCCACCCGTGCGGCCGTGGACGAGGGCATCGTGCCTGGAGGCGGCGTGGTCTTCATCCGTGTCATCGATGCGCTCGATAAACTCACCGATCTCAGTGAAGAAGAGCAGGTGGGTGTGAACATCATCCGCAAGGCTCTGGAAGCGCCCCTGCGCCAGATCGCCGAGAACGCCGGCGTTGAAGGCAGCGTGGTGGTGGAGCGTGTGCGCGGTGAGAAGGGCGCCTTCGGCTACAACGCCGCCACCGGCGTCTATGAGGACCTGCTCAAGGTGGGCGTGGTGGATCCCGCCAAGGTGAGTCGCACGGCTCTCCAGAATGCGGCGTCTATCGCAAGCCTCATTTTGACCACTGAAGCCATCGTAGCGGATCTCCCTGAGGAGAACGCTGCTCCCCCGGCCATGCCCGGCGGCGGCATGGGTGGCATGGGTGGAATGTATTAGTTCTGACTCGACGATTCAGGATTCCAGGGACCGGGGGCCGAGAGGCTCCCGGTTTTTTTGTTTAGCCACAATAGTTTAGCTAGCAGAACTGTGTTGGCTTACTCTTTGCCTATTGACATCGATAGTAGGTCATATAAACTAGATAGTAGATCAAAAGAACTATTAAAGAGGTCAACATGTTACAAGCAATTTTAGGCTCCCAAAGTGCCGAACGCATCTTGGTTTATCTCTATGCAAGAGATGAAGGATTCGTCCGCGAGATCGCTAGATTCTACGAAACGAGCATGACTCCACTGCTTAAGCAACTGGACAAACTTGAGAAGGCCGGAGTGCTGGCAGGTCGTGATGCTGGGCGTACTCGATTGTACAGCTTTGATCCTCGATATCCTTTTCTGAAGGAACTGAAAGCCTTGCTAAAACGGGCAATCGAGTTCTACCCGGAAGATTTGCGTGAGCAGTTGATGATGGTGCGCCGCCGGCCCCGACGAAAGGGCAAAGATTAGCGATGCCTGATTTGTCTTCCCTGAATCGAGCCGAGCTTGCAGCATTCGTGCAAACTCATTTGCGAAAGGTTGGTATTGATCTAGTACTGTCAGGCGGATCCTGCGTGTCGACTTACAGCGAAGACCGGTATATCTCAGCTGATCTCGATTTCGTCATTCAGGGTTTAGTGAAGGGTTCAGTGCTAAGAGATGCTATGGCCGAGATCGGCTTTGTCGAAAAGGCCGGTAGCTTTTGGCATGATGATGCCGAGTTTTTCGTCGAATTTCCACCTGGTCCATTAGCTGTTGGAAGCGAAACAGTGGGCGCAGATTAAACTCACAAGTGCAACTCCTGTGATTGTACCTCTTTCTTCCC
>CAYTPZ010000046.1:0-13926 GCA_964440095.1 uncultured bacterium
TTAAGCCTCCCGAGTCTAACTCTAGACTTGGAGACATTCTAGGGGGTCAGGTCAGCATCACCTCGCAGGCGGCATTGGCCACCTCGGTGAGCATTTGCTTGAGCTCCATGGGACGCGCCAGATTCCTGGATATTTCTAAAATCCGGGCAACTGAATCACAATCCATTGACACACGACTTTTTCCTGTGTGCATTGAAATGCACCCTCCTCAGGGGAGATCTGCGCAACTTCCCCAATCCTGACCGCTCCTTTGCCATCTGCGCAAGAGGGAAGGTAAACACCCTTATTCTCATTCTATTGTAGCGCCTTTCGAGGACAAAGGGGTCTCCTTTTAACTGATTGTATTTCAATGGCTTCGCGATTCCAAATTAAATCGTATCCACCCACATGAAGAAAGCTCGGTCTGGAGCATCTGGATAGCCAATTTCTAAAGGCCAAGGGCTCTGAAATCCTGGTCCAGCCTGTTCCTCAATTGAGCTTTTTGGGGCTCTGCCAGAAAGGCTCGCTCGGCAGCCAGCAATGTAAGTGCTTTAATTTCTGCGAGGTCGAAGCCTAAATCGCTATGAGCGATCTTCATTTCGCCGGACAGTGTGATGTCCGAAAGGCCGGGATCATCGGTGTTCAAGGTGGCCTGTAGACCTTTCTCCCTGACCATGGCCGGAAGTGGATGCTCTTCGAGTTTTCCCACCGCGCCCGTCTGAAGATTGCTGGTGATACAGACCTCAAAGACACTCCCACGCTCACGCGCCAATTCACAGGTGTAGGCATCTTCCAGAATACGAATGCCATGACCGATGCGATCGGCCTCCAAGTTCTCAATGGCAAATCGCACGTTCTCGGCCCCCGCCCACTCACCCGCGTGTACAGTTATGCCAAGACCTCTCTGCTTGGCTTCCGCGAACAGGTCGCGATAGGGATCTGCGGGAATATGAACTTCGTCGCCGGCAAGGTCGATACCATTTAGCCCATGACCAAAACGATCGGCCGCCAGTTGAAGCAGCTTTCCGGCGGTCAGGGCTTCGGCACGATTCACCGTGATGATCAGACCGACAGCAACAGGGAAATCGGTTTCCGCACGGCGAACCCCGGTGATAACGCTGCCCGTGGCCTCATCCAAACTGAGGCCGCGGGCCTCGGCGAGAGCTGCAGGATTGAAACGCAGCTCCAGATATCGCAGGCCATCCTGGGCCGCATCCTCCACCGCTTCGTAAGCCAGGCGCTCGATGACCTCGGGGGAAACAAAGAATCCGCGGATGATGGGAAACTTGGCCAGGAAGGCTTCGGGATTGCGCTCAGCCTCGCTGAGCTGAAGGATCTCGCGCAGGCGATGAATCTCTTCGGGCGGCGCTTTGTATTCAGGGCCGGCAGCAATCTCTTCCAAACTGGAGAAGCGTAGAGAGCCCTCCAGGTGCCGATGCAAATCGACCTTTGGGAATTTGATCCAATCCATTTACCGCTCCCTTCGGCCCCCGATTGTAGAAGCAGGACACAGGGAAATCAATGCGGCAATTGAAACTAGGCCGGAGCCCGCCTTGAACGGACCCCGGACCTAGTGGGATCTATGGGAGAACGAGAAGCTTCTCGCTGGCCTCCCAAGAATCGGCTTTGATCTTGGCGAAATACATTCCAGTGGGCATCCCCTTGGCTTCCCAAACCATACGGTGGCTACCTGCAGGAAAACTTCTACCGCCCATGGCCGAAACCTTTCGACCTCTCACGTCGAAGACCTGAACTTCCACCCGCGATGTCCTCGCCAACTCAAACTGAATGAGTACCGGTCCCGACTGCGAAAGCGAAACGGGATTCGGATAGGCGCGCAAAATGCGATTGCTTGTGGGTGGCGGTGATACTCCGGTTTGGATGTCCATGAAATCGATGGTATCGAAGGCTCCCATGAGAACCTGATTGCTCACGCTCTCACTGGCACGGAAATGTCCTTGGAGCAATGTCGCATAGACCGAGCGGTAATCGTGCTGCATGAGCATGTTTCCGTTGCCGTCCAACTCGGCAAGATTCGGATTCGTGCCGTAGAGTCCACCGTTGACACCTGCTCCTAAAACAAAGAGCGGTGCAGCCGTACCGTGATCGGTACCGAAACCACCGTTCTCGTCCACACGACGACCGAACTCGGAAACCGTTGCGAGAACCACGCGATCAGAAAGTCCTTGATTGTCCAGATCCTGGAAAAAGGCCGCCACCGAATCGCCCAAGCTGCTCATGAGATTCGCATGCTGACCTAGCTGGTTCACATGTGTGTCGAATCCGAACTCGGCGGTGAGGTAGAGCGGTGTATCCAAAGCTCCGCTAATCAGTCGCGCAACAATTTCCAATTGCACGCCCAATGTGGTTTGCGGATAGGGCACCGAATTCACCCCGGCATCGGCCGCCTGGGAAATGGAATCGGCGTACATGAATGTGGACTGATCCACTTCACGCAGGAACCCTAACTCCTCTCCACCCCGTGTTTCGGGAAGTTCATCGTTCCATTCGCCTGTGTAGTTCTGATTCACCAGCTGGAAAAAGGTGTCGGGATTGTCCACCACAACACCCACATTGCCGCGATCGCCCTTGAGAGGGATCTCGTGGGCGATACCCTGCTGCAATCCGTAGGGTGAGAAGGGCAGTTCGTCCGGGAAATTCGGGAATGTCTCTTCGATGTAGCGGGCCAACCAACCTGTGCCCACCTCTTCACTGCTGGACGAACCGGAAAACCAAATATCCGTCGACCTGAAGTGGGAAAGGTTCGGCTGCGGATAACTCACTCCCCGCACGATGGCCATGCGGCCGCCCGTGTAGAGACTTTCCAGAGGCGCCAGGTTGGGGTGCAGTCCCGTATCCGAATCGAGTAGCACAGCGTCTTCCGGCGCAATGGCGATGTTGTCGCGTGCACCGTAGTAGAGACTGTCGTTCACCGGCACCACGGTGTTCAGACCGTCGTTGCCACCGCTGAGATTCACGATCACCAGGATCTTTCCATCCAGCACGTTCAGTTCCTTGAGTTGCCGGAGACGGCCAGACGGCATGGCCGGAAACCAGTTCTGCGCCTGTCCGGGTCTGCTCATGGACGGAAGTATCAGCCCGCCGGCGACGAGCTTCATGGTCTTTTCAAAAAATTCACGTCTATTCATAGCTCACCTCGCCTGGAAATCGGGAAGGCGGAAGATCAGCTTCAGGAGCAATCGCACCTGTGCTTCAGCACCCGCGTTGTAGATTGACCACTCCCAGGGTTCCGAACCCTGCAGCAATTCGTCGAGCATGCGCTGCCTGACCGCCTCAGTGGGAGGCATACCGAAGAAGCTAAGGGCGAGATCGTCGACAAGCTGATAGGGATCGTTGGGATCGGTGGTTTCCAGTGCGATGGCGATGGCGTCGGCCTGCATTTCCAGGTCGTAGCCGTAGTAGTTTCCATCGATGACGGAGGCATCCAAGGCCTTTCGACTAGTGAGCGTGGTGGCGTTGATCCAGCTTCGATAGCCCGGCCATCCGGCCACATTGGGCGGATCCAGAAGAAGATGACCGAAGGAGAACATGCTGTACCAGGTCCAGATACTGGGCCCGGCCGGCTCATCACCCCAACCGTCCATCAGGTTGAGATCCTCCATATAAAGACTTCGAAGAAGTCCAATACTCTTGTCCACTCCATCACAGATGATGGAACCGCGATAGGTGCTGTCGAAGAAGTGTTCGCTCAGAAGCATGCGCTCAAGTACTGGTGCCACCTCGTAATTGTTGGCGCGCATCGTTGCGGCGAGATCTTCGATGAGCACTTCATCGGGATATTCGTCGATAAACCATCGATAGAGTTTGCGGCATATGAAACGAGCGGTTTCATCTTCCTCGAAGATGAAGTCGACGATGTCGTCGCCTTCCCAATTGCCTGCATGATTCAGGAAGATCTTGATGCCGCCGTCATGATACTCGGGGTAATACACACTCGTCATGCCGTCGAGGGTGAACCATCCCGTGAAGGATCGCGCGGCGGCGACGATATCGCCCTGCTCGTACTGGTCCAGACCCAGGGTGAAAAGCTCGAGCAACTCACGGGCGAAGTTCTCGTTGATGTGCCCCACATAGTTTTCCTGGCCATTGAGCCAGAGCAGCATTGCGGGATCCTTGTAGATCTCCCCCACCAGTTCCTTGAAGTTGCCCAGGGCATGCTCACGCAGAAGTTGATTTTGCACATACATGGATTGTGGGAAGAGCACGTCCCTTGCGCCGGTAGCAAAGTGATCATGCCAGAAATGGGTCATGCTTTCGCGAAGGGTCGGGCTAGCGCTGATTCCACCTCCTTCTTCGATGATGACTTCCGCCCACCACAACCTGAGCATCTCGTTTCGCTGGCCATACTCCTGCACCAGTGAATCGATCATCTCCTGCGTCCAATCGCTGACATCGGGAATGGCCTCGGTGGCCCAATCAGCCGGCGGCGCAGGTGCGAGTTCCGTGAGCAACAGATTTTGCACACTCGTGCCAAGCCCAACGGTCTCAGCCCCGAGCATCTCACTGAACTGCGGACCGATGACGGTTCGCTTGAGCAAATGTGCTGCTTCAGCCAAGTCGAAAGGACCCACATAGGGCGTCCAATCGCTGGTCACTTCTCTGCCTCGTCCTGCCTCCATTTGGGAATGGCCCAAAGGATCCGTCCAGGCCTCAAGTTCCGGAATGCGCGCAACACGTCCTCCCATGACCAGCTTACTATCCATACTACGCAGTCGCTCGGAGGCCATCTTGGCGAGGGCATCGAGCTCGGCGGCACGGATCATGGCTTGGGATGCGTTGGATTCGGAATAATCGGCAAGGACGGAGCCAGCGAGCGCTAAAAAAAACACGGCCACCAGCATGCAGCGTGAGAACGCGAGCATGCGGCGCCGATTGCGCGTCATATTCATGCTTCCCCCAATCCGGGAATTTCTGGCTTAAATGGATGCTATCATAATTAGCTATTGAGGACAACAAAAAATCTCGAAATCCAGGCGGCTTATTTCTACTGTGAGCAATTGTCACGCACTCTTCTCTAAAGAGCCCACTTGGGCTAGCATGGAAGCAACTAAAGGAGGCGCCCTATGAGATATATGCAAATGGCACTGGCCCTGGTTCTGTTCGCCACCGCGGCCCTGGCACTTCCCCCAGCCGGCACCTTCTCCATTGTGGCCTACGATGCGGTCACCGGCGAAGTGGGTGTGGCCGTGCAATCCTGCGTCTTCAGCGTGGGACCTCCTGTCGCATGGGCACGTGGAGGCGTGGGTGCCGTGGCCACCCAAGCTCAAACCAATGAATCCTACGGTCCCCGTGGCCTGGACCTCATGGCCGCTGGCCTGAGCCCGAAAGAGGCACTGGATAAGCTCCTGGACGGCGATGAGGCTCGCGAGAGCCGGCAGCTGGCACTCATCGACGCCAAGGGAAACACAGCCGCCTTCACAGGTGGGTCCTGCATGTCCTGGGCTGGCGACGCCCAGGGTGCGAACTTCAGCTGTCAGGGAAACATTCTGGCCAGTGGCCAGGTGCTCATGGGAATGATCCAGGCCTTCACCGCCAACCCGGACGCAGAGCTTTCCCTTCGAATGATCCTGGCCCTGGAAGCCGCCCAGGCAGCCGGAGGTGACAGCCGAGGTCAGCAATCGGCAGCCATCGTCGTGGGACGCCATCACCCCGACCATCCCGAGTATCGGGAACGCTACGTTCACCTGCAGGTGGAAGATCACGAAACACCCATTGCAGAGCTCCTGCGCCTCTACGACATGCACGAGGCACAGAATCTTTCGGTGGCCCACCTCCGTTTCGCTGACCTGTACGAGGAGTCCGGCAACATGGAAGCCGCCGAGCTGGAACGCAGACGGGTGGGACAAAGTCTTGCACGTGCTCTTAAGCGCGAAGACACCGATGCCGGCACGCTCAATGCGCTGGCCTGGTCCTGCGCCATCCATGATGTCTATCTGAACGATTGCCTCGAAGCCGCCCGGCGCGCCACCGAACTCGAGCCGGAGGACAGCAACATTCTCGACACCCTCGCCGAGGTTTACTATCGACTGGGCAATACGGAAAAAGCCATCGAGGTCATCGATAAGGCTCTTAAAATCGCACCGGAGGACGCCTACCTAAGCGAACAACGCGCGCGTTTCCTGGCTGGAGAGGAATAGTCATGAAGCTCACCGGACTTCATTTTCTGCTCAGCTATCAATGCAGCAATGAATGCGATCACTGTTTCGCCTGGGGCAGTCCCCGCCAAAGAGGCACCATGACCTGGGAGCAGATTCAGGGGCTCCTGGAGGAAGCAGGGGCAATGGGCAGCGTGGAGTCGGTCTACTTCGAAGGAGGCGAGCCCTTTCTCTTCCATCCCATTCTTGTTAAGGCGGTGAGGCTCGCCAAGGAGATGGGATTTACCGTAGGAGCCGTGAGCAATGCATACTGGGCCAGCACTCTCGAGGATGCGAAGATCTGGCTCTCGCCCATGGCGGGTGCCTTAGCTGACCTGTCCATCAGCAATGACCATTTCCACTTGGCCGCAAAGGATCGCCATCGAATCACCCATGCTGAGAAAGCTGCGAGACTCCTGAAAATTCCCCTGGCCACGATCAGTATTGCCAATCCTGAGGAAGCGGAAGGTCGGAAAGGCATGCTGCCCGAGGGCGAATCGGCGGTGATGTATCGGGGTCGAGCGGTGGAAACCCTCGCTCCCGCAGCACCCAAACACACTTGGAGAAAGTTCACGCACTGCCCTCATGAAAACCTGAATGATCCCGGACGCCTGCATGTGGACGCTCTCGGGAATCTCCATGTTTGCCAAGGGCTCATCGTGGGCAATGTGACTGATAGGTCCCTGGCTGAGGTTTGCGAAAACTATCGTCCTGCGGAAGATCCCATTTTGGGCTTGCTGATAAGTGGAGGTCCGGCTGAGTTGGCCAAGAATCTCGAGTACGATGTGAAGGAAGAGTATGCCGACGCCTGTCATCTCTGCTACGAAACCCGGCGTGCGAATCAGGATCGATACCCGCAAACTCTCGCACCGCCGGCCATGTACGGGGATATGTCCTGGGACTAAGGGTCAGGCCGCTTGAAGCTCTTTGCGCCTTTCGATCCAAAGATAAAAGCCCAAGGCCAGGAACATGATGATATCGCGAATGAGAAGACTCATTCCCACGGAATGACCCTCGTCGGTGCCGAAGCATCCGCAGGAAATGTCGAGATCGCGAACCAGCGCCGACCACAGCCCGATGATGAAAGCCAAGGTCATAAGTGCGGTGAGAACCGCAGCGCCCCTGGCTTTCCATCCGACGATGAGAAAGACGCCGGCCACCAATTCCAACCAGGGAAGATAGAGGGCGAAGATGTGAAGCAGGGAGGACGGCACCATGTGGTAATAATAGACCGACTGCGCAAAAGCATCGGGATGAAGAATCTTGTGATAGGAAGCCACGATAAAGGTGACTCCTATGACGAGACGGATAAGAAGAGCCAGCAGCCAGTAGCTACGATCGCGACCGTTCATGGCGACTCCTCCCCGCTCAATTCTCCGCCTGCTTTCCGCCAGGATTCAAGCCCACCACGCATGATGCCTTCAATCTTGTAGCCGCGTTCCTCGAAGCGAGCGGCCACGGCCGCCGTGGCTTGAAGGCGTCCATCTCCGTAGAGCAGCAAGGCATCTTCGGGATAGATGAAGTCGAAGACCTCGCGAAGGTCTTCATCAAAAGTGTTCAGGCCAATTGAGAAAGCGCCGGGAATGTAGGTCGCCGGGTCGGCAAGATCGCGGGTATCGATGAAGAGATGGGTGCCGGCCTCATAGAGATTGACGCAGTCCGATGCGGCAAGGACCGGATAATCCAGATCCATCTCATAGTCGCTGATCTCGGCCACAAGTGGAAATCGCGGCGTACGCAGCAGCCAAGACAGGCTGACCGCCACCAAGGTCAATGTGGCCAAGAGCAGGGTCTCCCCCATCACGCGACTGAAAAAGGATCGTTTCATGGCCCGTTCACCCATCTTCATCCTCAGATTCTTAGCATGTAGAGTACGATGACTTCCAATTCCCCTTGGGCCGGATGGTCCGTGCTGATTCTTACTTTGCCCTTCAAGCGACCACGAGATTTGGTAACCGCTTCGCTATCTTTGCTGAGTGCATTCCCGACAATTCTCAGCTTGGCCACATTCCCGGGACCCGCATCGAGAATTTCAACACTGAGACCGGCCAGATCGATACTGGCTTCGGTCACGGTAAAGGCCTGCCCGGCGCTCCGGATTTCCAGATCCTGACTCAGTTCGGACCCTGGAGCAACCATGCGGAAATTCACGCGGGCGGGATCGGCCATGAGTTCCGATTCAACTCGGCCGATAATTTCCAAATCGATCTCCGAGGCTCCGGCTGCACTGCTCCCCACTCGAATGATTTCCCGGAAAGGGCCCGCGAGGGCATCGGCCCGGAGGGTTACAGCCAGGCGTTTCGCGGAATCGTTTCCATCTTCTGCCGCCAGGACTTCATGATCGAAAAGCGCTTCGTTGATTTCCAAGACTTCGACCTCAAGCTCGTCCTCGTCACTCAGGAAGCTGGCGTAGCTGGTGGGTGTGCTGCCATTGCTCACGTCACCAAAATCAAGCTTTCTATCATCGGGATGCACGAAGACCGGCGCTTCCACATAAACGCGAATGCCGATCTCGTGATACGATTCGCCGGGAACGTTGCTGTAGATCTCGACGACCTTGTGCACATCACCTTGATAGGTCTTGCTTTGGAAGGTCAGGTGAATCAAGCCGGTTTCCCCGGGCTCGATCACCTCATCGATGATTTCGGGAAAAGTGCATGGGCAGGTGGTACTGAGTTCGTAGATCTCCAGAGCCTCGTCGCCGGTGTTGTGCACCAAGATATCGTGCTCTACGACCTGGTTCTGCTGCATCTTGCCAAGGTCCAAGACCATGGGATCCAATTGGATACGCGGAGCGGCTGAAGCGGATAGCCCAAGAAGGCTGATCGCGAGCAGAAGCCAGATAGCATGTAGTTGAGTTTTCATATTTGGCATTCCCAACATAGGACCGAGGCGTACTATGATTCCAAGCCGTTTGAAAATAGTGCCTTCCCCTCCTTGCGCCAAGATGAAAACTGCGGAGCAGCCGATCCTGAACTCCACTCGCGAGCATTCTTTCTCATAAGTCCCTATTCTTCCCACGGATTTCTCCCACAGGACGCTTTTTTTTGCATTGCTTTCGTAACTTCCAAAAATGCTATAATTTAGCGCTTCCTCGTAGATTGGAGCCTCCCCATGGCGTTTCGTAAGACTCTGCTTCCGTCGATGGCGGCACTCATTCTGTCTGTCGCACCTGTGTTCGGCTTCGAATTGGGCGATACGCTAACCCTTATCCAGAAACCGCTGCTCAATATACCCGCCATCGTTGTTCCCGGGGAGACTCTGGAAATTCAATGCCAGACCGGTTCAGGCGCCACGGGATGGGAGGCGGAACTGAACTTCGAATCTCATTCCCTGGATCTGAGTATCGAAAGTGCCACCTACGACCCCACGACCCTGTGGTGGACTCTTGAAGTCATCGTTCCCACCCCGCCGGTTTTCGAACTCTACGACCTGCTGGTTCGAACCGACTTCGGCGGCATCATCGAGGACAGCAGCGTCAACGCCGTCCGAATTCTCCCGGCCCGGAGGGACGACTGGTACTTCGTGCATATCACCGATACCCACCTGCCCGACCATCGATTCTCCGACAGCGGCGGGCAGCCTGGCGACAGCACGGAAACCGTGGATCTGCGCGAGGTGATCGAGGACATCAACTTCCTCAATCCCGAATTCGTTCTGCTCACCGGGGATCTCGTCAACGAGGGCGAACTGGAAGACTACATGGAGTGGCGCCAGTACTCACGCGCCCAGCAGCTGCTATCGGAGCTGGAAGTGCCACTCTACCTCACCGCGGGTAATCACGATTTGGGAGGTTGGGACTCTACCCCTCCCTCCGACGGCACGGCCCGTCGCGATTGGTGGCGTTTCTTCGGCTGGGGCCGATTGAACGACCCGCCCAGCGGTGCACCCGAGCGCACGCAAAACTATTCCTTCGACTACGGTCCGATACATTTCACGGCCCTGGAGTCCTACATCAACTACGATGACTGGCGCGATGAGTACTACGGCAGCGATAGCTTCACTGCGGGCCAGATGAACTGGCTTAACGCCGACCTGGCCGCCACCGATCGCGATACACGCGTGCTCTTCTATCACAAGGACTTCGACTACCAGATCAACTTGTCCTATCACGATGTGGACATGGCTCTATGGGGTCACATCCACCGTAACGATGGTGACATCAATTCCCACCCCTTCGATCTGGCTACCAAGCAAACTGCCGACGAGCATCGCGCCTATCGCGTCATTCGCGTTTCGGGAGACACCCTGATCCCCCAGGAAACGGTGTATGCCGGCGAATCCGGTGACGAAGTGTTGGTATCCTATTCACCCTACAACGATGGATCCCAATACACCGTCGTGGCCCTGGTTTCGAATCTGCATCCCATCCCCTTCGAGAATTGCCTGCTGAAGTTCGTGATGCCTGCCGATGGCGAGAACCCCCAGCTTAATGACGGGACCATCGTTCAGATCGACGAGCGGGACGGCGTGAAGATCTACTACGTGGAAGTATCCATGCCGGCGGACAATTGGCACACCGTTGCCCTGCAACTCGACGAGCCCACCGGTGCACCTGAGAACAGTCCCGCCTTTGCGGCCCTGCACTCGAATTTCCCCAACCCCTTCAACCCTCAAACCGAGATTCGTTTTTCACTCGCGGAAAGAAGGCACATACGCCTGAGCATCCACGATTCCCGGGGCAGGGAATTGATGGTTCTGGCCCAGGGCGAGTTTTCCTCCGGCGACCATCGCCTGAGTTTCGAGGGGCGGGACGGCCAGGGTCGCGAGCTTCCCTCGGGTATTTATCTCGCACATTTGAAGACGCCCGGGAGCAGTTTCCAGCAGAAGATGGTGCTACTCAGGTAGTTGAAGGTATTTGAATCAATTCGGGCAAAGATGCTATAGTTGGCGGGCAATTCGCCACCAATGCTCGGCGCAACTCAACCCCAGGGAGATCCCCATGCGTCTTACCCTGTCACTCGGTCTATGCCTACTGTTGCTCGCCCCCATGGCGGCTCTGGCCCATTACACTCACGGCGTCGGAGACGACTTTGTACTGGTCAAGGCCGGCGATGAAGAAGGTCCCGCCCTCCAGGACGACGGACTCTATATCGTGGCTGAACTTTCGGACGGATTCCTGGCCTTCATCGATGATCACGAGCTGGATCACCTGCGCAGCAATGACGTCGAGGTCAAGGTTCTCATAAGGCAGGACGACAAGAGCCTGGACTACATGATTTCTTTCAAGCATGAGACGGTGCTTGCCCATCCACATCAGGAACTTCCAGACACCGCTGTAGAACTGCATGATGGCGAGTACTACAAGATCTATTCTCTTCCTGTCGGCACGATGGAAGTGAAGCACCACTGTATCGCCGAGTACCAACTCGTGACGCGCGAACCCTTGAGTTACCCGCGCAGACCCTGGCTGGATGATCGTGGAGGAGAACGTGAAGTAGTCGTGGATCCCTCCATCGCGGCGGCCCTGGCCGACATCAGTCAGGCTCCTCTTCAGACTCAGGTCCAGCACCTACAGGATTACGGCACGCGCCACTCCGAGTACAACGGCGGATACCTGGCCAGTCTTTGGATTCGCGACACATTCATGTCTTATGGCTACACCGACGTGACGCTCCATTCCTACAATAGCTGGAACGACAACGTGGTCTGCGTGAAACCCGGAACGGTCTTCCCGGATGAAGTCGTGGTCATGGGCGCCCACTACGACACCATCAGCTATGGCGGAAACAGCAATGCTCCCGGCGCCGATGACAACGCCAGCGGTTCGGTGGCTGTGCTCGAGGCGGCACGCGTGCTCGCCGATATCGAGTTCGAACGCACCATCATATTCATCTGTTTCAGCGGTGAGGAAGAGGGCCTCGTCGGCGCCGATGCCTGGGCCGAGGACGCGGCGGATGCGGGCATGAACATCATCGGGATGCTCAATCTCGATATGATCTGCTACAAGGCTTCCAGCGATACGGAAGATCTGGACATCATCGACAATACCTCAAGTGAGCCCATGTCAGCCCTGGCCTTCGATGTCATCGACGCCTATGTACCCGAGCTCGCGACTGTTGAGGGTTATCTCTCCGGCGGCAGTAGCGACCATGCGGCATTCTGGTCCCATGGATTCCGCGCCATCTTTTTCTTCGAAGATAGCGGCAACTACTCCCCCTACCTGCACACCGCCAACGATCTCATCGGCATCAGCGCGAACAACTTCCCCTTCATGCTCAAAAACGTGAGGGCGGCCACCGCATTCATGGGAGTTTTCGCCCGCCCCTTCCACGTGGCCATCGCCCACGATCCCCAGGGCAACAGCGCGGACAATGGTCCCTTCGTCTTGACGGCGCAGATCGTGTCGGCCGAACCCCTGGACATTTCCGCCCTGGAATTGAATTACCGGGTTAACGGTGGCAGCTTCAATTCGCTGGCCCTTGCCGCTACGGGCCAGCCCGATGAGTTCGGCGCCACCATTCCTGCGGTGGCTCCCGGTACACAGGTTGAGTACTACCTCAGCGCGGCCGATCAGATGGGCTTCACGGTCACAAGTCCCGACGGCGCCCCCGCCGACCTGCACAGCTTCCGCACCGGCGTCAGCTTTGTATTCATGGAGGATGGTGAAACCGACCAGGGTTGGCAGCTCGGAGCACCGGGCGACGACGCCACAACGGGTGTGTGGATCAGGGCGGATCCTGTGGGCACCAGCTATCAGCCCGAGGATGACCACTCCGATCCCGGCACGCTTTGCTTCGTCACCGGCAATGCTAATCCCGGCGACACCGCAGGCACCAACGATGTGGACGGCGGAAAGACCACGCTGGTCTCACCGATCTTCGATCTTGGCGATGCCAGCTGGGCCGGACTGTCCTACTGGCGTTGGTACACGGACGAAACCAACCACGACGATGACTTCCTGGTGGAAATCTCGAACAATGGCGGCAGCAATTGGCAGACTCTCGAACTGGTCGACGACAGCGCCTATCCTTGGGTGAAGGCCGAGTTTGACGATCTGGGCAGCATCATTACCCTGACCTCACAGATGCAGCTTCGCTTCATCGCCGAGGACACAGGGTCGGGCAGCTTGGTGGAAGCCCTTATCGATGACCTCGAAGTCGTGGCCATTGGCGACATCACCGGCGCCGAAGAAACGCCGGTCTTCGCAGCCAGCCTCAAGGTGCATCCCAACCCCTTCAATCCGAAGACCACCTTCAATTTCAACCTGCCCAAGAGCGGCATGGTCGAACTGAGAATCTTCGACGCCACGGGCGCGGAAGTGGCTCGTCCCCTGTCCGAAGAAATGGACCCGGGAGCCCATCAATTGGAGTTCGACGCATCGAAGCTGAGCAGTGGAATCTACCTGGCGCAGTTGGTCCTCGATGGCAGGCCAGTAACGACCACCAAGGTCACCTTGCTTAAGTAAAAACCAAGACCGAACACCATGCAAAAAGGACGCGTCCCCGGGGGCGCGTCCTTTTTTATTGGAGCTTCCGGATTTCCTGTGGGCCGCAAATCTGCCTCGTTCTTCCCGACCGATTCGTGCGGCGTTGTCATCCAAGCCCGGACTTTTCAGCAAGCGATCCGTCTCGCTCGTGCAGATGCCGGTGACATCTCGAACAAAGCGTGATCAGGTTTTCCTCGTTATTGTCCCCTCCACGGCTACGTGGCTTGATGTGATGCACTTCCAGGAAGCTGGTGGATCGGCAACCTTTAGTCTGGCAGCGGTGTGCGTCGCGTGCCAGGACTGTCCGTCTTCGAGCCGGCGGGATGCTCGCCTTGTTGCGTTGACCTGTTTCCAGCACGTTTG
>CAYTPZ010000047.1:0-13782 GCA_964440095.1 uncultured bacterium
GCCTTCAGGACTTCGGCAAAAAGGGTGACGGCTTCGCCTTCGGCCTTGCGAAGGGAGGCGAGAGCCACGAGAAGTCGCTCGTGGACGGTCTCGGCATCGAACTGTTTGAACATTTCCCACTCCAGATTTGGCGTCTCCGGGAGGAGAAGAGAGCGGGGAGGGTAGGAAGAATAGAGGCAATCTGGCGGCGGAAAATAAGGCTTAACTATTTTGTTTACAGTGGGATAGCTCGCCGCAGCGGCATGGCCCTTGCCGCCGCAAGAGTGAAAAATCCACCCGGGGGGACAGCTGAGCAAACCGGTACCCAGCACTCAGGCAAGGAACCGAAAACGGTGAATCATGGCTTGTTATCCACACGAAATCCTGAAGCGCCATTAAGAAGCGGCAAGGAGAGAGCGAGCAGTTCCATCGTACTGATTAAGTAGGATTTCCTAGAGCCTGTCCATGGCCGCTAAAACTTCCACGGCCGGCATGGTGGCCTCGAGGCTCGGAAACACCTTTTTCCAGACGATGCGCCCGTCCTCGTTGATGATGAACACGCCTTTTCGATGGGCCCGCTCGGGCCCCCCTACGAATAGACCCCAGCGCCGCGCCACGGCCCCATTCATGTCGGACAGGAGATGCGCGCCGATAAAGCCGTACTCGTCGGCCCAGGCGCGATGCGTGTAGGGATTGTCGCGATTGATGGCCAAGACTACGGCCCCGCGCTTGTCGAAATCTTCGCGATGGCGCGCCAAGTCGAACAACAGCTCGTTGCAGGCAGGACAGAAATCGTAGCGATAGAAAACCAGCGCCACTTTCTTGCCGCGGTATTCGCTAAGGGCTACGGGGTTCATGCGCGAGTCCATCACTTCGAAATCCGGCGCCCTTTCCCCGATCTTGGGAGACTCCACGAGGGGGTCTTCCTCACTGTCCTCAATAGGACCGGTCCACTCGGCGGGCTCGGGTGCGGGTCCGGCTAGAAGCCCGCGCAGGCCCAGGAGCAGTTTGGTGATGTCGAATTCGGAGGGCTGGATGGTGATGTCGTGACTGAAGCGAACCTTGTTGTCGCCATCGAGAATGAAGAAGGCCCGCTTGTTGACTCGTTGCGATCCTCGGGGAATGAAAGTGCCCCAGCTCCGCGCCACACGGTTGTCCAGATCGGAATAGAGTACGTAGTGCTCTAGGCCCAAAGTCTCGGCAAAATTGCGGCTTGCATAAACCGACTCGCGACTGATTCCGATGAAGTGCTTGATGCCCATGCGCTGCATGTCCTCGCCCAGGGCGTCAACGCCGGGAATCTTGTTGCCGCAATAGAATGAGAAGGCTGTGGGGAAAAAGAGAACAGCCTTGGGACCCTTCAGGTCGTTCAGGCGCACCCGTTCACCAAGATGATTTTGAAGCGTGAAATCGGGGGCCACGTGGCCCGGGGGGAGAATCATGGGTACCTCCAAAAGCGGCGATCCACCGCCTGCCCTCTCAAGGTATGCTTGTCATTTCGACGCGTCAACCGCTGTACTTGAGCTATGCACGCACTCTTGCTAGCCTGTGGACATGCAATCCGCGCACCCCCCCCTTGCCGACGATCAGGCCGCCCTGGCCAAAGTCCCCCTATCTCGCTGGGCTCCGCCGGAAGATCTATTGGGCACCCTGGGCGGCGGCAGTGCCTTCATTCTGGAAAGCGCGGGGGAATCCCGCCCCTTTGCCAGGTGGTCTATGCTGGGAACCCATCCCGTTGCACGCTTCATCAGCAAGGGCGGATCCAATCGATTCCACTGGCTCAGTCGGGGTCAAAAATGGATCTGGGACGAGGCCCCACTTGAAGCCCTTCGCCGAGCCATGCAAGCTTTTCCCCGACCTGCGGCTCGGGCGGATCTTCCTTTTTCCGGTGGTGCGGTGGGCGTTCTGTCTTATGAGCTGGGACGACTGCTACTTCCGGTTTCTCCCAAGGCTCACGATGATCTCGATTTGCCCGAACTGTCTTTCTATTTTTTCGACCGTTTCATTCTTTTCGATCGCGAGCAGGGGCAGGCTTGGGCAGTGGCCTATGCCCGCGGGGCTGATATTGAGGAAGCTAAACGCGAAGCAGACTTGAAAGCCACCTTGCTGGCCGAGTCGCTGTCTGGGCAGCAAGATGTTCCGGAAGAGATGGAGCAACTGCAGACTTCGGATCCGATGCAGATTTCCATTTCACTTTCTGGCGGGAAGTATCGCGAAGCGGTGGCCCGGTGCATCGAGGAAATACATGAAGGAGAAGCCTACGAACTCTGCCTGACCGGACGATTCGAAACGGAGTATGACGGAGACCCCTTGAAGCTTTATCGGCGACTACGTCGAGACAACCCGGCCCCCTTCGGCGGATTACTGCGGTTTCCGGAAGCCTCGCTCATCAGCTCCAGTCCCGAAAGATTTCTCAGAGTCGATGCCGACGGCCATGTTGAGGCTCGTCCCATCAAGGGCACTAGGCCACGCGGGACAACTCCTGCTCAAGATGCTGCCTTCCGCGCCGAACTGAAGTCGAGCCGAAAGGATCGCGCGGAAAACACAATGATCGTGGATCTCCTTCGCAACGATCTTAACCGTGTATGCGAAACGGGAAGCGTGACGGTTCCCGAACACTGTGCCATCGAAGGCTATGCATCCTTGTTTCAGATGGTATCCACGATCACCGGAACCTTGGCTGAGGGTCGCGATCGATTCGACCTTCTTGAGTCCGCCTTTCCCGGGGGCTCTATGACCGGTGCGCCGAAGATCGCCGCCATGAAAATTCTCGAATCCCTTGAACCCTGTGTTCGAGGTTACTATTCCGGTGCGATGGGTTATCTCGGTTTTGATGGCAGTATGGATTTGTCCATGGTGATCAGGGCCGTCCAGCTAATCGGAAAACGAGCTCTGGTCGGTGCGGGCGGCGCGGTGGTTGCGGGCAGTGATCCCGAATCGGAATGGCGTGAAGCCCTGGCCAAGGCTATGCCTGCTCTTGGTTCCGTAGCAAAGCTCAAGGGAATGACCTTGCCGCTCACCGATGAGATGTAGCTTGGAATCGCGTCAGGGTTTTTAGGCAGATGGTGCGCAAAAAAAAGGGCCCATGGCGGGCCCTGAGGACCGACGAACACCATGAGTGTGTCCACTAGTAAGCGGTGGTGTCGCTGTCGATCTTCAAATATCCCTCCGCCGACGAGCGTCCACAGGCACTCAGAGCGAGGTGTGATTCCTCGACAAAGCCGGTCGGTTAGGACAATAGAAGTATAGCAAAGCATGGGCCGCGTGAACAATGAAACTGTGCTTTGAAGAAGAGAAGGAATTGGAATGCGAAAGCAAACGCGCATACTCTTGATATTATTTCTTCTGTCTTTTGCCTCGGTAATTACAAGCCAGGGGGAAGATCTTCGTTGGCACCTACTTCATGGCCTCACGCCAAGCTATCCGCAAGATCCTAGTGACGCCTTTCTTGCCGCACATGAGACGAGTGCGCACCTTTCGGCGTCATGGGGCGAGCGCGAATCGCTTTTTCTTTTTATCGCGAGCGACTCAAAGCGCGTGCAAAATATTACGGTGCGACTGTCATCCTTCAGGCAGGATGAGGAACTATTGGATGCGATGAGTCTTCGCCTGCAATCCTACGATGCGCAAAGCCAGGCCTGGCGCGACTTATCGGCGGTCGAGCAAATTGATGAGACGGCCGGCATGTGGTGCCGTCTGGACTGGACAGCTCCATTCGATGCGGAAGCGGGCGTTTACTCTGGCTATCTACATGTGCAATGCGAGTCGGAAACGGCCAACCTTTCCCTTCAGCTTCAAGTGTGGGAATTCGATCTGCCTTTGAATGTTCCTCTTACTCGGATCGAAAATTGTGACGCCACAGATCTGGCGAACATTGCCCTTGGCGTTGAAAACGCATCCTCCGCCAAGCTCACTTCGACAACTCTTTGTGACCTTCCTGGTCGCGGCGGCGATCCTCTTGCCGCGCGCATCTTAGCCTTGGCCGCGTGGCGGGCAGGTCTTCGAGAGTTGCTTGTGAATGGGACCGAAGCCTCTTTCGAATCTCACTTCGAAGACGGGTTGGGCGACTTGGCTTATTACCTCATGTTGCGTGATGACCCCACACTTCTCGCCGAGCGTATTGCGGCGCTTGCTCCCGCCCGTTCACTACTTGAGTGGGACAAGGACCCCGCCAAGCTCTTGCACTGGCGCTTGGCGGCGGGCTCCTACCTCGGTGGCGAGGAAGACATAGCCTTGCATCTGGTCAGAGAGATGGAGGCCTTGAGAAAAAGAGGCGGGGGACAAGTGCGCTCCCTTTTCGAAGATGAGGGTGCGGCTTGGGGTTGGATGGGTGCACACAGTCTCGAGCTACTCGATGAAGGCGGCCTGTCTTTTCAATTGGACGCAGATCATTCCAAGGTGCGATTCAAGCCTAAGATGTGCGACTGGAGACGCGACGGTTTCCTGGTTTTAGATCTCTATCTAGATAGCGATAAGCCTTGCCGTATCGGCTTGGTCCTGGAGCAGGCGGGTTTTAGAAAAACCAAGTGGACCTATGGGCTTCACTTGAGGGCCGGAGAGTTGCGAAACTTGAGCATCCCCCTACCGCGAACGGAATTGGACCTCGGCAAGGTGCATCAGATTGAAATGCAACTAATGGGAGGCGAACCAGAGTGTCGCCTGGAAGTTAGAAAACTGGGACTTCGCTAATCCGGTTTACGAGCCAAAACCTGAAGGAGGTAGGCCGCACCCAGGTGTAGCCGACCCTCGTCCAGATTTCTCTCCAATTTCTGGTGAATTATGAATTCCGCTTTGGGAAAGTCGCGAGGAATATCCTCGCTCTGATAGAGCATGTCGATATTGCGAGGCCCTCCGCTATTCCTCATCGCAGAGGCCTCTGTTCGCGGCTGAAGTATTCCTTGGTCATCTTGACCACTACAGGACTTAGGAAGATAAGTGCGACCAAGTTTGGGAAGGCCATGAGTCCGTTGGTGATATCGGCGATGGTCCACATGAGCTTTACCTTCATGGCTGCACCCAGTGGGATGAGCAAGATGTAGATCCATCGATAAACCTTGATGCCGCGATGGCCGAAGAGGTAGTCCACGCTACGGTCGCCGTAATAGCTCCAACCGATAATGGTCGAGAAGGTGAAAAGCACGATGGCCACCGACACGATGTGGCCGCCGTAGCCCGGTAGTCCAATCTCGAAAGCGGTTTTACTTAGAAGGGTGCTGTCCAGTTGAGCGCCAGTTGCGCCGTCCACATGGGTCCAGGCTCCGGAAACAAGAATGACCAGAGCCGTCATGGTGCAAATTAGCAGGGTGTCCACGAAGGGGCCGATCATGGCGACGAGACCCTCGCGCACGGGCTCTTTTGTTTTGGCCGCCGCGTGGGCGATGGGCGCGCTGCCGAGTCCGGACTCATTGCTGAAAACTCCACGCGCCACGCCATGCTGAATGGCAAATGCAACCGTGCTGCCCATGAATCCACCGGCTGCGGCCGTGGGGTTGAAGGCGTGGTAGAAGATCAACTGAAATGCGTCGGGTACCAGGTGCGCGTTCTTGATCAAGATGAAAGCTGCGCCGGCCACATAGATCACACTCATGATTGGCGTGAGCTTGCTGGTCACTTTTCCGATGCGTCGAATACCACCGATGATCACCATTCCCGCCAGTACCGCGAAAATGATTCCCGATACCACTCGCGGGATGTGCAGACTCTCTTCGAGGGGAAGGGCCATGCTGTTGGCCTGAATCATATTGCCGATGCCGAAGCTGGCGATGGCGGCAAAAAGCGCGAAGGTGACGGCCAGCCACTTGTGAAAGCGGAGCCGCTCGAGAGTCGGCGCGATGCGCGCAGCGGTGGGTGTAGTCCAGCGGATCCAGTATTTGGAGAACCACCAGAAAATGCCCACTGTGACGATCATGATGAGTGCGTGCAGGGCGGCGTGCAGCCATAGGTTCATTTCGCCGGCGAATAATCCTAGAAGCCATTGCCCCAGGAAGAAACTGGATACGATCACGGCCAGCTTGATGAGCGAGCCGAACCAGCGATTTCCAAGCCCATGCTCCAGGTAGTACATGGGACCGCCGGCGGCGTTACCATTATCGTCGAACTCCCGGTACTTCATGCCCAAGGTACAGCTGGTGAATTTGAGACCGCTTCCCAATAGCCCCGTGACCCACATCCAAAAAACCGCTCCGGGGCCGCCGGCCGCGATGGCCGTGGCGACTCCCGCAATATTCCCCGTGCCGATGGTCGCGCTAAGGGCCGTGGCCAGGGCCTGAAAGTGGCTGATGTCCCCCTCGTCATTGGGATCGTCATACTTGCCGCGCACCAGGTTGATGGCATGTCCCAGTTTGCGGAGCTGCACGAAACGGAATTTCCAGGCGATGAAGATGCCCGTGCCCACGAGGATGAAAGCGAGGAAGTTTCCCCAAACCCAACTGTCGATATAGCCCAGGAACTTCATGAGTCCTTCGCTGGGCGTGATACTGGATTCAAAATTCGTGAGGAAGCTATCGATGGGAGCGAAAAGGCGCTGGAGCCAGTCCATGGTTTTCCTTTCAGAGAGGACCGGCTGATGTTATCGGGGAGCAGAGTTTTTGGCAAATGTAGATGATAAACAAAACCCCCGGATGCCGGGGGTCTTGTGCTCAGCCTTGCTTATCTCCGCCTGGGCGGGCCGTCCGGACGGCCACCGGGAGGCCCGGGCCGCCTTTTACCGTCCTGGCGGTCATGCATGCGTTCCTTAACCGAGCGCAGGTGACGCTCGAACATCTGATCGAAGAGCACGAACTTGGCTTTCTGGCCGTCGTCCAGCAGTTCCATGATCCGGGTCTGAACACTGTGATGCGCTTCGTGATTCTCATAGCGCATGTCGTGGATTTCCAGAGCCAACTTGGCGGCGCTGCGCTCATCGATCTTCTCCTCGTCGAGAAGTTCGCGCAGTTCCTTCACTTTTATTCGCATGGCCTTTTGGCTCTCTTCACGGTCCTTGCTTAATTCGGCCAGCATGGGATAGATCTTCGTGGTCTGTCCTTCCGTCAGTTCCAGTTCCTCGGTGAGCTTGAAGAGCCGGAAGGCTTCGATCATCTCACGCGGCGGCCGGTCTAATTCGCTCTCTCCACGCCAGGACTTGCCGCCGCGCGGCTGCGCAAAGGCAGCGCCGGCCATTAGGACGATGATTAGGGTAAGGGTAATTATTCTCATGGTGATCCTCCTAGATCGTGTCCAGGCTGAAAATTTCAAGTTCATTCATGAAGGTTTCACGTTGCTCGCTCGACCAGTCGTCGCTGTCGAGTTCGTATTCGAGCTCTAAAACCTCACTGAGATCGCCTCCCGTGTTATCCATTTGGCTGAGGTACTCAAGAAACTGATCCTCGTTTACCATGAGAAACTCGGGTGTGCTTCCGCCGCGCGGCAGGAGCCAGAGCAGGGCGAGAATGACGAGCATAGCCGGCGCAATCGCCAAGGCCCAGCTGCGGCCTGGCCTGCGGGGCCCCGCTTCCATCCTTTCCCTTACTCGAGCTTCAATGCGCAAGGCGGCTTCGCCCTTGAGTTCGGGCGGCTTGTTTTCCAGGATGTCCCGGAGTTTGCGATCATTCATCATTCCACCCTCTTTGCTGGATCTCGGCCTCGAGTCGGTTGCGACTTCGCGACACCAGGCTTCGTACCGTGGCTTCGCTGCTACCGATAGCTTCCGCGATCTCATCATAAGGACGGTCGTCCAGCACTCTCAACGAGAAAGCCACACGCGCTTTGGCGGGCAACTTTTCGATGAGCCCTTCCAGACGAGCCTGCTGCTGGGCCAGAGCGGCGTCGGCGTCGGGAAGCGACTTTTTGTCGGGGGGCTGAAGACCTTCCTCCACTGATCCGAAAGACAGGGGAAGCCAACGCCGAAGCTTGCGCGCCCGAATGCGATTGAGTGCAAGGCGCACGGCGATGCGGCGAAGCCATCCGATGGGGTTACCTTCGCCTCGAAAAGATCCGAGACGGGTATAGGCCCGAAGGTAGGTATCCTGGAGAATATCTTCCGCCTCGCTCTCGTCGCGCAGGATGCGCATGAGCGTGGCGAAAAGAGTGTCACGACTTCGCCGGACCCATATTTCGAAGGGTTCACCGGCGAGCAGATGCCTGTGCTCGCCCCCTCCGATTTTGTCCGTAGTTTCCATGACGCCCACTCTCACAGGGGGCCACCTTTCTTTCAAGCACGCGTTATTCACGCGAACAAGACCAGGACACCGGTAGCCACCTTTTTGAGGCACAGTGAGTATCTGCAAAAAAGACCCTAATGGCCGCTACTGTAAGCGTCGTTACAGCATCAACTTGCGCGCGAGCTATTTTTTGCCTGGCGGCCGGCGCGGCTATACCCATTTGGCTCGCCAGCGGTCCAGTGACCGCCACATTCCACGTCCCCCCACACAACCACCTGTTGGGCGGATGCTTACTACAACAGTCCTAATGACTACGGCGACTCGAACGTGGGCAACAGCAGCTTCATCTGGCTGAGAAACTCGGGTGATTGGGCCCATGCGACCTTGGCAAGACCCCGCACCATCAAGGTGCTTGCAGTCGGCGAGACCACGCAGATGCCCTACGGCAGCGGCAATGACGATGTGTCCCTGGATGGCGCCGGAACCCTGGACGGTAGCCAGGCCTCCGAGGCCAGCAGTTGGACATCGATCAAATCCCTCTATAAAAAGTAGGAGCGGGAAAAGCAAAACCCCGGACCCAAGGGCCCGGGGTTTTGCTTGAGCTAAGAGGCGGTTTTACTCGACCACGGCCAGGATATCGCCGCGGGAGATGATCAGCATGTCTTTGCCGTCCACCTTCACTTCGTCGCCGCTGTACTTGGCGAATAGAACCTGGTTGCCCTCTTTGATGACTTCCTGGAGCTCTTCGTCGGTGCCGACGGCCAGGATCTTACCCACGCGGGGGCGCTCCTTGGCGGTATCGGGAATGATGATTCCACCGGCGCTGGTCTCTTCCTCTTCCAGGACCTCGAGAAGAACGCGATCGTCCAGAGGTTTGATCTTCATGAAAAGGACTCCTTTTCTAGTCTGCTATTCGATGTCTAAAAGACGGTTGATCTTCGAAACGTCGAAACCCACTACGGGTTTGTTATCAATGAGTAATACGGGAACCCCGCGTTGGCCTGTCCGGCGTTCCATATCCTGGGCAGCCTTCATGTCGCGGGAGACATCGATGTCCTTGAAACGAATCCCCTTATCCTTGAGATAGCGTTTCACCTTCACGCAGTAGCTGCATGTCGGGGTGCTGAAGATAATCACTCTTTTCTGTCTTTCCATAGTCATTTCCCATTTTCCGCGCTATTGGGGCTTGGCCAATCCCAGCCGCGGCGGCTGAAATAGACCTCAGCCGCCGCCATGGCCCTAAGACCACGATGCCGGCCCTTCTGACGCCTGAGATATTCCTTGTGAATGAGCCCGGAAAGCGCCCTGGAGACAGATCCTGGATTGCACAGTTCGCAGCCCGCCTGAATTTCCGCGATGGTTGGCGGATATCCCTCCCTGCCCATGAACTGAATGACCAGGCGGAGAACCGCTTCCTGGCGATTGGTGAGGGGTAGACAGATGATTTCCAAGGGCGCCTCCGACGGCCGCTGGCCGCTGACCGCCAGCCGCTAACCGCTGGCCGTCAGAGCATAGTAGTCAAATTCAACAGAAAATCAACACACCTGGATCGCTTCTTTTCTGCTTCAATTCTCCGAGCCAGACTATAACTTCTTTAATTCTAGTAAGATAGGCTCCATCATGCGCCGCCAGTCCCGCGAGGCGGCAAGAGCCCTAAGAGATTCGCCGTCGGGCGGATTATCCAATAGGGTCTTCAGTGCCTCGGCGAAAGCATCCGCATCTGGGGCCAGACTCACGACCTCACCATGGGCCTGAAGTTCATGGGAAAATGGCGTGGCCACCACAGGCAGGCCCGAAGCCAGATACTCATGCAGCTTCACGGGATCCACGGCTTCGGTCAGAGGCGTTCGCAGGAAGGGGATAATGGCCAACTCGCAGTGGGACATCCACGCGGGAACCACGGTATAGGGCCTGGCCCCCAGGAAGTGCACGTTGCTAGGTGCATCACCTTTTCGATGCTCGAGTTCAGGGCGCAAAGGCCCCACCAGGGGAAAGCTCAGGTTCGGCATGCGCCGGGCTACCCCAAAGAGCAGCTCGAAGTCGAACCACTCGGCCAAACTGCCCAGATATAGAGCCCGTGGACGAGGCAAGGCGGACAGGGCTGCGGGCTCGGGCAAAGAAGCCCCTTCGGTAAATCGCGCGAACTCCACGCCGTTGCCCACGCGAAGACATTTCTTGGCGCCGAGCAACTCCATTTCGGCCGCAAGACGCTCGCTGGTAGCGTTAACCAGCTGGGCGCGTTTTACCAGGTTCTCCAGCTTGCGGCGCAAGTGTGGCGAAGGTTGGCCGAAGCCAAGAACATCATCCATATGATCGTAGACCTGCGGCGAATCGGGAAAGGACTTGGCAAGTGGCGCCATTTCCGGATGGCCAAAAAACAGAATGAGATCACTCTGCTCGCCCAAAGTCTTACGAAGGATGGATGCCTGCCGGCGCTCGAGCCAGGAGCCGAGAAAGGGCGTTCGCTCGGCCAGACGGGCGAGGCGTCGCAAAAGCGGGTGCTTGGCGTTGGTCGGGAAAACCGGCAAGGCGAGGAATGCCAAGTTTTCCTTTTCAGTCGGCGGCCTGGGGTGACTCAGTGTTTTGGGTTCAACCCAAAGCACCTCGAAGTGTTCGGAGAGAATGCGAGCCGTATGCTGGGGGCGCTGATAAAGCCCGCCCCAGGGAATGGGCGAGAAGTAAACCAGCTTAGGCATCGGGAAACCAATTTCTCAAGCGCGCAGACAATTCCTGATGCATGGCGCGGGCGCGTCCGGCCCTTTCCGCACCGGCGATCATGATGCTTGCCACGGGACTATCGGGAAACTCCATACGCTCCCTTTCCAACTGGTCTACGAGAGCATCCTGTTGATTCTCCAGGGAAAATACTTCAGGCGCAACGAGTGCGTCCTTGCGTCCCATCAACTCCATATAGGTTTCGATTTTGTGGTCATAGGGGAGTGCCCCGAAGGGCGTGCCGGCAAGGGTTGCAAAGATCAGGGAGTGCAGGCGCATACCGATGAGAAACTCACACTGGCTCATCAGATCGATGTAGTCAGCCGCGCTGAAATCGTCGCCCAACAGGATGATGCGCCGGCGAAATGCTTCGGGCACCGTGAGCAAAAGTCGACGGCCCACTTCGGCATCATTGCGATCGGTGTCGCTGGGCAGGCCGCCGGTTTTGAAGGGAAAAAAAATCAGGGTAGCTTCGGGATCCTCAAGCAGGCGTAAAACGAAGCGTGCAAAAAGGCCCGCCGAAAGCCGGCCCTTCCAATCTCGTGCGGATAGGGCTATGCGCCGCCCGCCGGGAACGCCGATACCCTCCATGAGGACCTTCCCGTTTTCGGCATTGGCGGGTGGCAGGAGAAAGGCCGGATCGGCCCCTAGGAACACGCTTTCTTTGGGCACGCCCGCCTTGCTCAGTTCACGCAAACCCTCTTGATTGCGCACCGAAACGAACCCGGCCTTGCTCACCACTTTCCCGAGTAGCTTCTGTGCACGCGAACCCCGTATGTCATAGATGCCCGGCGCATAGATGACGAGTTTCCTTCGCGCCAGTAGCGCCAGGCGGGGTCGCGTGAGCCAATAACCCAGATTTCCAGAAGCCTTGCCCCAAAGCAGACCACCACCACCCAGGATGAACAAATCGCAAGCCATGCAGGCTTTGATCACCGCAAAAGTGCGCCGCTTGAAAGAGTGGTGGAGAGTGCGAAGGGTCAGGTTCGTCTCGGAAAACTCGCTTTCGAGGAGCGCGCCAAGACGCTCCTCGTCGCGACAAAGGACGGTCACCTCCGCGCCGGGAGTTTCCCTCTCGAGAAAACCGAGAAGCTGAAACAGGATGCAATTGTCGCCACGATTTCCCGTGCCGTAGGAACCGTGAACGGTGATACGAAGCGCCATAAAACTTAGAGCCCCAGCATTCCCTCTTTAAGGTCGTCCGAGATGGGATCATCACCGAACCAGGTGGCCCACAGGGCGGAAATCACATGGCCCTCTTTCAATGTGCCCAGCTCCTTGCCCGCTTGCTCGGCCACCAGGCCGAAACCGGGCAGATAAGTGAGCACGATGGATTCGCCCTTCTTCACTTCCTCGGTGAAGAGGTCGCAGAATCCGTTGATCTGTTTTTCATGACCCTTCAAGGTTTTCTGAATTCCCTCGCGGAAGGCGCCAGCGATTTTTTCGCCGCCCACGTCGCGCAGAAAATGCATGTCGATGCGCTTGGCAAAATTACCGTTGATGGCCGCGGCTGCCGGGTCATCGCCCAGTTTGGCTGTGGCGTCCACATAGAAGCATCCGGCATAGACCTTGAAAATGGCCTTCTTGCGAAGGCCTGTGCCCAGGGCGTTCAAATCGACCTCGCCCTCGGAACCCTTCAGGGTGATGGACGCAGGAAATTCGGTTTTGGAGCTCTTCTCAAGCACGGTATCGCCAATGGCTGCGGGAGCAAGCAGGAACATCGCCATAATTATCGCTAAGATACGCATCTTCCACCTCTCAGGAGCTTTGGGGACGGCAAGAGCCTAAAGGGGTCGGGTCCCCGGCGCAACGCCATTCTTGCCCCATACTCCCCTGAAGAGGCTATAATTCCAGAAGATGAAACAGGATAAGAACTGGCGCCGGGAAGAATTCATCGACGAAGAGGAATACTTCCGCGAAAATTCCGACAAAGAAGGGCCTTCGGTCTTCGTGGGCACCAGCGGCTGGAGCTACAAAGACTGGGAAGGCAACTTCTATCCTGCAGGCACCAAACAGGCTGGATACCTGGAGAGCTATACTGGAGTTTTCAGCGTGGTGGAGATCGACTCCACTTTCTACGCCGTGCCCCGGCAGGCGGCGGTGGACGGCTGGGCCCAGCGCAGCCCCGAGCACTTCCGCTTCTGCGCCAAATTCCCTCGGGAAATCACCCATGACCGTAGCCTTCTGGGTTGCGGCGAGCTGAGCCGAGTCTTTTTGGATCGGATGAGTATGTTGGGGGACAAGCTCGGTCCCTTCCTTATTCAATTCCCCGCCACCTTCACCGCGGCGGAGAATTTTCCCATCCTGGAAGCCTATCTGGGCACCTTGCCCAAGGATCACCACTATGCGGTGGAGCTTCGCAGCCGGGATTGGCGGCAGCGTGAAACTCTAGAGCTTCTGGCGGCGCATAATGTGGCCTCGGCCATCGGAGTGGGGGCGGCCGGCGAAGACTACCGCCCGCTGACCGCCGACTTCGCCTACATACGCTGGCTCGGCAGCCGGGAGATCAGCCAGTTTTCCGAGGTGCAGGTGGATCGCCGGCGGGAAGTTCGCGAATGGGCCGATTGGATCATGGAGCGCGCCGCCGAATTGCGCGAGGTTTACGGCTTTTTCAATAATCACTATTCGGGGCACGCGCCAACGAACGCACGCGAACTGCTCGAGCGCCTTGGCCAGGAGCCGCCGCCTGATCCCGGGCGCAGGCAGGGCAGTCTATTTGATTAGTTAAGCTCGGTCTTTGATCGGTCCCAAAAAGTATCTACGATTGGCTCTTCCAGGTTTCATGAGTGTAGCGAGCCATGATTCACCGTTTTCGGCTCTTTGCTTTCGCGCCGAGTGCGGCTTGTTCCGGCGTCCACCCGGGTGGACTTTTTGTCTGATTGCGGTGGCAAGAATTGTGCCCTTTGTGCCCGCTAACCCGTTGTTATTACTATAGATAACACTTGTTTTG
>CAYTPZ010000048.1:0-13752 GCA_964440095.1 uncultured bacterium
CGGGAAGAAAGAGGTACAATCACAGGAGTTGCACTTGTGAGTTTAATCTGCGGAGCCATCAAAGTCGAATACTGCTAGATAGAGATCCTGTGCGTCCATGGAATACAGCGGCCCGCCACCCAGGTCGATTTCTCCTGCGAATTGTCCTGCGATTGAGATATGGTTTTCACTTCCCACCGTGACGCACTGTGCACTTTGGTAGTTCATATCACCATAGTGTGTACTCCATAGGTGATTGCCGTCGCTACTGTACTTGGCCACGAAGGCATCCTTGTCCCCTGCGCTTGTCAGCAGGCCGCCGCCCAGGTCGATGCTATAGAAGAAGTCTCCGACGATGATGATGTTGCTGTCTCCGTCCACGATCAGGTCGCGAACTTTGTCGTTGCCCGAATCGCCGAAGCTTCGACTCCAAAGGTGCGTGCCGTCAGGGCTGAATGCTGCGAGGAATATGTCGTACTCGCCTTGAGACACCAGATTGCCGCCGCCCAGATTGAGGTAGCCCTGGAAATCGCCGCATACATAGATGCGGTTGTCCGTGGCCACATCAAGGGCAACAAGTACTTCAGGGTTGTTGTCGCCGAAGCTGTGGCTCCACCAGAGGCCCGGTGGGTCGGCCATGAGCGTGCTTGAGAGAGCTAGCAGCAGGCATACGAGAAGTGTGCGCGGCATCATCGTCACCTCGGTCGGTGTGGGAAACGATTTGACGCGAAATTATACCACGATCGGGAAACTGTGGCTGTCCTATCGAGAAGCACGAACCTTGGTCAGAGTCTCGCGCAGATAGCCGATCCAGCCATCCATTCCCTCGCCGCTGCGCGCACTGCACTCGAAGATCGGCGCGTCGGGATTCACCTCGCGAATGTGCCCGTGAAGTTTTTCCATGTCGAAGTCCAGGTGGGGCACCAGATCGATCTTGGTGATCACGATGGCGTCGGCGTTGCGAAAAATGAGCGGATACTTCACCGGCTTGTCTTCGCCTTCGGTAACCGAGACAAAGGTGACCACGCGATCCTCGCCGAGCTTGTAGCTGGCCGTGCAAATGAGGTTGCCCACATTCTCGATGAAGACCAGGTCCAGGCCGTCGAGTTCGAGAGCGGACAGGCCCTCCTTCACCATGCCCGCGTCCAGGTGGCAACTGCCGCCTGCGGGACCACCCGTATTCACCTGCACCACCGGAACATTGTGGGCAGCGATCTTCTCGGCATCGTGGCTGGTGTTTACATCGCCTTCAAGCACACCGACGGCAAGATCACCCTTCACCGTTTCCAGAGTCTTCTCGAGCAGGGAGGTTTTTCCCGCTCCCGGTGAAGAGACCAGGTTTAGGGTCACAATGCCCTTTCCCGCGAGCATCTCGTGATTGCTCCCGGCCACGTTGTCGTTGATCTTCATGATGTCGCGGACGACTTTCACTTCCATTTCAACACTCCTCGTCGTCGAAGACGATCTTGTCGACGGTCATCTCGCGGCCGCCGGTGATCTCAATGTTCTGTGACTCGCATTTGCCACAGCGAAAAACGGGTTCCTCGCTTGCCCATTCCGCATCGCAATCTTTGCAGCAGAGCACAAGCGGCGTTTCCTCGATAATCAGTTTGCTACCGGCCAGGCGGCCTTCCTGCGTGAGCATCTCGTAGTAGAATTCCACGGGACCCTTCACCGCACCGGAAAAGAGCCCCAGCTTCAAGTGCACTTCCTGAATCTCCGCACCCAGGCCCCGGGCCTCGAGTTCTTCCTCAACGGCCTGAACCAAGGATTGGGTGATGGAGTACTCGTGCATGAAACTCCTAGCAGATTCGGGGAAGCATTTCCCCGGTGAGCATGTCCACGATCCGTTCTCCGCCGATGGAAGTTCGCAGGGTCACCTGACCCGCTTTGCCTTCGATCACTTCGCCCATGCGGCAAGCGTTCTCGCCAAAAGGCAAGGCGCGCAGAATATCCAAGGCCGCATCGACCTCGGCCTCCGGAAGCACCACGATCATCTTGCCCTCGCTGGCCAGGTAGAGGGGATCGAATCCCATGATCTCGCATGCGCCGCGTACGCCAGGCCTGAGAGGGATGGCGTCCTCGTGCAAACGCATGGCCACCCCGCTGGAACTCGCGATTTCATTGAGAACCGTGGCCGTGCCTCCGCGGGTGGGATCGCGCAGAGCGTGAATCTCGATGCCCGCCTCAACCAGTGCGCGGACCAATCCGTTCACCGGCGCCAGATCGCTGTCCACCCTTCCATCCAAGGTGAGGCCTGCGCGAAGGGTCATGAGGCAAATCTCATGATCGCCGAGTGTGCCGCTGGCCAGAACGGCATCGCCGGACTTGGCGCCCTTGCCGGTGGGCGACACACCATGGGGGCGCCAACCGATACCAGCCGTGTTGATGAAGATTTTGTCGGCGTGCCCGCGGGGCACCACCTTGGTATCGCCGGCCACGATTCCCACGCCCGCTTCCTCGGCAGTTGTCGCCATGGATTCCACGATGCGCTCCAAGTCGGAAAGCAGAAGTCCTTCTTCCAGGATGAAACCCGCCGTGAGCCAACGCGGCACCGCGCCGGTCATGGCTACGTCGTTCACCGTGCCGCAAATGGCCAAGCGCCCAATGTCCCCGCCGGGGAAGAATATGGGGTCCACCACAAAGCAGTCGGTGCTCACTGCAAGCTGCCCTTCTGGGCTTTCGGGGAGTACTGCCCCGTCGTCGAGACAGTCCAAGGCCGGATTGGCAAAACGCGGCAGGAACAGTTTTTCCACCAACTCGTGAGCCAGTTTTCCACCGGCTCCGTGGGATAGCAAAATGCGATCGCTGGATTTAATCGCCACGATGTCCTCCGCTGGATCCATATTTGAAGTGCGCCGCGCAGGTTCCTTCGCTGGACACCATGCAGGCGCCCACCGGGCTTTCGGGAGTGCAGGCGCCGCCGAAGAGCTTGCAATCTTCGGGCTGGGCAAGACCCTGCAATATGTCGCCGCAGATGCATCCCGCATGTTCTCGAAGAGGCTCGACTTCCAGGTGGGGGAATTTCCGCTCGGCATCGAAGTCTGCGAACTCTTCACGCAGGGCAAGGCCGCTGCCGGGAATCACTCCGATGCCGCGCCAGTTGGCGTTGCAGGGTTCGAAGACTTTTGCCGTGATCTCGCGTGCCTTGGGATTCCCCTCCGCCTTGGCGATGCGCGCGTACTGCAATTCCACCTCGGGCCTGTCTTCGGCGACCTGGGCGCAGAGCATGTCGATGGAGTGAAGCACGTCTAACGGTTCGAAGCCGGCGATGACCACAGCCAGGCCATGATCGCGGGGCAGGAAACTGTAAGGCTCGGCGCCGATGATGGTGGACACGTGCGCGGGTCCTAGAAATCCGTTGAGTCTGAGTTCGCCGGTGGCGATGGCAGCCAAGGCTTCGGGCACGGTCTTGTTGGCGCTGGCCACCGTGAAGTTTTTCAGGCCTTCGGCCATGGCGACCAAAATGGAAGCTGCGATGGTGGGCACGGTGGTTTCGAATCCCACACCCAGGAAGACCACTTCCTTGCCTGGGTTTTCGCGGGCGAGGTCTAGAGCTTCCAAGGTGGAGTAGACCACGCGAACATCGTGGCCCGCCGCGCGTTCTCGCTCCAGGCTACTGGAAGAACCGGGCACGCGCATCATGTCGCCAAAGGTGGTGAGGATCACATCGTCCAGCTTGGCCAATGCCACCGCTCGGTCGATGTACTCATTGCCCGTTACGCAGACCGGGCAGCCGGGACCCGAAAGCAGGTTCACGTTTTCGGGAAGCATCCACTTAAGACCGTAGCGGTAGATGCTCATCGTGTGCGTGCCGCAAACTTCCATGAAGGTGACCTGTCGACCGTCCAGTCGGCGGCGCATGCTCTCCACGATGGGAACGCTTAGCTTGCCGTCGCGATATTCACTGATGTGCTTCACGCAGGATCCTCCGGCCCCATCTTCTCTTTCAGCTCCGCGAACTCGCGCAAGAGCTTCAATGTTTTCTCGGCTTCTTCCTCATCCACCAATTGCAGGGCGTAGCCCGCGTGCACGAGAACGTAGGCGCCTTCGGGACGCTCTTCCAAGAGCGCGAGACTGACGGTTTTCTGCATGCCGTCCACCTCAACCAGACCACGGTCCCCGTCCTCCACGCGGATGAGTTTCATGGGAATTCCCAGGCACATGGCTTACTCCTCCTCGATGCCGTTCAAAAGTCGAGTGCCACCGATGGCCGCTTGTCCGAGGGCGATACCGCCGTCGTTTGCGGGAACCAGACGATGGCCCAGCACTTCCAGATCCCGTTTCTTGAGTTCAGCGGGCAACCAGGATGAAAGCAGCCGGTTCATGAAGCATCCGCCGGATAGGGCCACGCGCTTCAGGCCCGTTTCCTCGGCGGCCATTTCAGCCCAATCCGCCAGGCTGAGAACCAGTCCCCGGTGGAAGCGAAGGCCGGCCTCCACCGCGTTCATTCCATTGCTTCGAGCCTCGATCAAGGGCCCCAAAAGAGTCTCAGGATTCATGATCAATGTACCTTCTTCCCGCCTGATCGCCAGCTTCCAGGAGGGTCCTTCCCAGATGGGATCACCTTCTTCATGAAGCAGGCCCTCGAGTTCCACAGCGGCCTGCCCTTCGTAACCCGCCAAGGATCGTAGCCCAGTGAGTGCGGCCACGGCGTCGAAAAGTCGCCCCATGCTGGAGGTGATGGGCGAATTCACGCCGCTTTCCGCCAGGCGAAGGATATTGTCCTGCAGCGTGTGATTGGGAGCTGATTCTCCCTTGGAAAGCAGCGCGCGTCCGTCTTTCATGACGCTTTCATCCATGTCCATGAGCCAGGCCAGAGCCATACGCCAGGGTTCGCGCACGGCGGCCTCTCCACCGGGCATGGCTGCCTGTGCGAGATGCCCGAGGCGACGAAAATCTTCATAGCCACCTACCAAGAGTTCGCCGCCCCAGATGCTTCCATCCTCGCCGTATCCGGTGCCGTCCAGGCAGAGTCCCAGGCACTTGCCTTCGGCACCGTTCTCGGCCATGCAAGATGCCAGATGCGCGTGATGATGTTGCACGCCGATGGCGGGCAAACCACTTTCCTCAAGGGCCCATTGTGTGGACAGGTAGCGCGGGTGCAGATCGTGAACCACGGCCACCGGTTCCACTTCTAGTAGACGTTTCTGGTCTTCAAGGGCTTCGCGAAAGAATTCGAGTGTGGCCAGGTTTTCCAGGTCGCCGATGTGTTGGCTTAGAAATGCATCGCGGCCTCGCGTAAGGCAGAAGGTATTTTTCTGTTCGGGGCCCACGGCCAGAAGAGAAGGCAGCTCGAAGGGCAAGGTCAAGGGCGCGGGCACCTCGCCGCGGCTGCGACGGATGGGACTGGGCGCGCCGTCCATCCAACGTTGTACACTGTCATCACACCTACGCAGGATGGGCCGGTCGTGCAAGAGGAAGGCGTCGGCGATTTTTCCCAGCCGCTCAACGGCCTCTTCGTTGTCCACCGCGATGGGCTCTTCGCTGAGGTTGCCGCTGGTCATCACAAGTGCGCCGCCGAACTCTTCCAGTAGCAATTGATGCAAGGGCGTGTAGGGCAGCATGAGTCCCAGGTAGCCGTTGCGGGGTGCTACCGAGGCGGCGATGGGAGCCTGGACCAGTTTCGGTGCAAGCAAAATGGGTCTTCGCCGATCGACAAGGGCGCGCTCTTCCTCGGTGTCCAGCCGCACGAAGCGCCTGGCCTCGGGGAGACTGGCCACCATGATAGCCAGCGGCTTTTCATAGCGATGCTTCCGCTCACGCAAGCGAGAGACAGCCGCTTCGTCCGCCGCATCTACCGCCAGGTGAAAACCACCGAGTCCTTTGAGCGCGAGGATGTGGCCCGTGTGTAGAAGATCTCTCGCCGCGCTGATGGGGTTTTCCGCTGACCGCTGACCGCTCTCCGCAGAATACAGCCACAAGCTAGGGCCACATTTCGGACAGGCGGTGGGCTGTGCGTGGAAGCGCCGATTCAGGGGATCCCCATACTCGCGCCGACAGTCTTCGCAGAGTGGGAACTGGGCCATACTCGTTTTCGGCCGATCATAGGGCAGGTCGGCGATAATGGTGAAGCGCGGTCCACAGTGAGTGCAGTTCAAAAAGGGATAGGCGTAGCGGCGGTCGCCGGGGTCGCGCATTTCGGCAAGGCAGGCATCGCAGGGGGCGATGTCGGGGCTCACCAGAACGCGGCGCCCTTCCTTCTGCCGGCTCTCATGGATGGCAAATCCCAGCTTCTCATCCAAGTCGATTTCCTGGGCTTCCCAAGATGTGATCTCGGCCAAGGGCGGCGGATGATTCACAAGTTCACCGAGAAACTCAGCGATGAGCGCGGCTTCGCCCTCCACTTCGATTTCCACTCCATCGGGATCGTTTAACACCCAACCGGCCAATCCGCGAGCCATGGCCAGCGTGTAGACCGTGGGCCGAAAACCAACACCCTGAACAATTCCGCCCATGCGAATGGAGAGCCGCCGTCGCCCGGTATGCGGCAGGGCGTCGAGTGTTCGAAAGGAGTTGGTTTTGTCGTCCATGATCGACCTTCGACTAGGGCGTGATCATCAAGGAAGCAAGTTCATCCGAGTGAGTCAACGCCGTTTGGGTCTCCAGTCGCCAGTAACCAGTCACCAGAAAAATCCCTCCCCCGATAGCGAGGAAGGGTCCTATCTGGCGGTCAGCGGTCAGCGGCCAGCGGTCTAGCCGTAGGTCAGGCTGAGAAGCTGTCCGCGGGTATCTTTGAGACGGTTCGCCACGATGCGTCCGATGTGATTGTAAATCACGAAGCCCGTGCGACAATCTTCCTGGAAAAGCGGGAAGAGCTTGTCGGATTCGATGGACAGCACCTTGCAATCTTCCACGGCCTTGGACTGGGCAGTGGTCTGGAAGGGCTCTACCAGGGCGCTCCAGGCGAAGACTTCATTCTCGGGTACCGTATAAACGATGGACCGCTTTTCGTTGGGCAGGGACAGGGAGAGAGCCACGCGCCCCTTCATCAACAAGTACATTTTCTTCGCAGGCTGATTTTCATCGAAAATCGTGGTTCCCGCCGCGAAAGTCTCTTCTTCGCAAAGCACCACGAGGCGTTCCAGCTCCTCGTCGGTCAGACCCGCGAAGATGTTGAACTTCCTCAGCTCACTGATGGTAGCCATCTCGACTCCTTAACACGTTGAGGGCTCAGTCTCGACAAACTCGGCCAGATGCATTCGCACACGGGCGAGCAGCTCCGGCATCATTTTCTCGCATTCGGGCGACAGCCCGGGGCCGGGCTCCGTTTTTTGCGGAGTCAGACCTAAGATACGTATGGGCGGCAATTCTTCGCCAAGGGTGCGGGCCAGAATGATAACACTGCCCAGATCCAGGTCGTGCAGGGAAATCTGAGGACCGTATCCCCGGAGATCGACCTCTTCCAGGTCGAAGTCCAGAAGCCGGCCGCCTTCCCCGCCGTCGCAAACCGCGTCAATGACGATGGCGCGATCATAGTCCTGGAGGGTATAGAGCAGATCTAGTCCGCGCGTGGCGCCGTCCATGAGATCGATTCTTTCGGGCAAAGAGTCGCCGAGCAGTGTGGCAACGGCGCGGGGGCCCACGCCGTCGTCGCCATAGAGCTCGTTACCGACTCCCAGCACCAGAATGCGATCTTGGCTACTCACGGAAGTCCACTTCCAGAAAGTGCGTCGCGCAGGAGATGCAGGGATCGTAGGCGCGTACCATGCACTCCAGACCCAAGGTGATCTCCTCCTTCGAACGATCCAGGATTCCCGGAACGAGCTTCTGCATGTCCGCCTCGATGTTGGCCAGGTTCTGGCCCGTGGGGATGATGCAATTGGCGTCGGTCAGGACTCCATCTTCGCCGAAGGTGTACTCGTGGAACAGAATGCCGCGGGGTACTTCCACCGCCGCCGCACCGCGTCCGAACTTCGTGGGCTCCACGGGAGCTTCCGGTTCGGGCGTGTTTTCGATGAGCTCGGTGAGAACCGCGAGATCCTCTTCCATCAGATGCGCACACTCGACCACCTGGGCGAAGGTGTTGGCGAAAGTGTTGGTGCAGGGATGTCCCATGCCCAACTTTTCCGCAACTTCCTTGGCCTTGGCCCGCAGCTGATCGTAGTTATTGTTGTAACGGGCAAGCGCGCTGGCCATGTAGGTGTCGGTCTCGCCGCTCACATGTTTGGCCGCCGCGTGGCATTCGACGCGCTCGTGAATCATCGAAAGGTAATCCTGCTCGTCGATGATCCGCCCGGTTGAACTGATCACCTGGCCGTCATAGAGGGGGTACTCTCCGCCCGGCTTATGCAGCGAGATATACTCGGTGGGCCGGTCGAATCCCGCAAACCAATCGGGATAATCCAGGCTCGCGAAGACCTCGTAAGTGGTCTCGAAGTCGGGGAGCATCTTCTCGTAGTAGGCCTTCAGATCGATGAGTTCCTGCTTGGTCGGGAAGCGCGCCAGTCCACCGGGAATCACGTTGATGGGGTGAACCGTGCGGCCGCCCAGGACGTCGCAGACGTCGTTGGTGAACTTCTTCATGCGAAGAGCCATCTTCACAACGTCGGGGTGGCTTTCGGCCAGGGGAATCACGCTGCCCACGCCGAGCACGTCCGGTGCTACCAAGAAGTAGGCATGCAGCACATGACTCTGCAGGAAGGCCGCATCGTGAAGAAGCTTCCGGTACTTCTTCACATTTTCCGACACTTCCATGCCCAGGGCGTTCTCCACTGCGCGAACGCTGGCCATGGTATGGCCCACCGAGCAGATTCCGCAGATGCGGCTGGTCACGTGGGGAACGTCGCGATAGTGACGGCCCACCACGAAGGCCTCGAAGAAACGCGGCGATTCGACGATGTCCAGGCGCAGGTCTTCGATCGTGCCGTCCTTCATGTTCAGGACGATGTTCCCATGCCCCTCAACCCTCGCCATGTGGTGGACGTTGATGTTCAGGTTCTCATGCATGGATGACCTCCCGGGCCTTGAGCTTCGCAATGAGATCCGCCGCGGGAACGGCGTTGTAATGGCTAATCTGCCTGATGATCGCTTCGGTGGAAATGCCGTGCTCGTCTTCCATGGCCTTGACCATGGCGTCGAAGTCGGCGGTTTCCAGGAAGCCGCGGCAACCGTCGCAGGGCTGGCCGTAGCTCGGGCAGATGGCGTCGCAGCCGCCGCGAGTCACCGGACCCAGGCAGCTGAGACCCTTATCGTACATGCAAACATTACCCTTGCTCTTGCATTCGACGCAACAGGGGTTGGTCGGAAGCATGGGGGGAATGCCCATGAGCACTTTCTTGACCGTCTCCACGAACTCGCCGCGGTCGATGGGGCATCCGGGGATGACCAGGTCGACCTGAACCACGTCGCTGACGCGGCGCACTTCGGTGGTGGGGAAGCAGTCTTTCTTGTCGCCGTACACTTCGCTGCGCTGGGTTTCCAGGTCGCGAAGCTGCTTCATGCCGTTGACGCCGCCCAGGTGGGCGCAGGCGCCGATGGTCACCAGCACGTCGGCGATCTCGCGGATCTCCTTCAGCTCCTTTTCATCTTCGGGAGTCGTGATGGATCCTTCCACGAAAGCGATGGCATAGTCCTGACCCTTTTCGGTCATGGCTTCGCGGAAGTTCACGATCTCGATGACGTCCAGAAGATCGAGGAGATAGGCCTCGAGGTTCAAGATGTTCAGCTGGCACCCTTCACATCCCGTAAAACTGAATACTCCGATCTTGGGCTTCATTAGAGTGCCTCCTTGAATTTCTTGGCGTCGGCATAGGTGAAGACCGGGCCTTCCTGGCAGACGTAGACGCCATTGATCTGGCAATGACCGCAGCGGCCGAGTCCGCAACGCATGCGCCGTTCCAGCGACATGTAGATGCGGCGTTCGGGAATGCCCATGGCCAGCAGCTTCATGATGACGAACTTGTACATGATGGGCGGGCCACAGATCACCGGTGTGGTCGTGCGCGGGTTGATCTTGATGCGGTCAAAGAGCGTGGTGATAACGCCCACATTTCCCTTCCAGGATTCATCCGCAACGTCCACCGTCTGGTGAAACTCAATGGAGGGGTCATCCCGCCACTTTGCGATATCGTCCAGGAAAAGCTGCTCTTCAGGATTCTTGCAACCGTAGAAGATGGTCACATTGCCCGCGAAGTCACGGTGCTCCACCGTTTGGTTGATCAAGGAGCGCAGGGGCGCAAGGCCCAGGCCGCCGGCCACGAAGAGCAGATCGCGTCCCGGAATGTTCTCCAGGATGGCTCCGTTGCCGAAGGGTCCGCGCACGCCGACCAGGTCGCCCGGGCTCATGGCGTGCAGCGCTTCGGTAAGTACTCCAACACGACGCACGCAGAGATCGAAGGTGTTGTCCTCCGACGGCGACGAGGTAATCGAGATGGGCGCCTCACCCAAACCGAAGATGCTCACCATGACGAACTGCAGAGGCTTGTGATGCAAGCTCATGCCCTCGGGCAGTTCCATGCTGAAAATCGTTTCCTTGTCGGTGATATCCTTCTTGGCAACGATTTTCGCCGGTACGGGAGTGAAGGTTTGCACGTCCGGGGTTCGCTTCAAGGATTCCATGCTCACACCCCCATGACCTGGTTGTAGATGTCAACGAGATTGAGTCCCGCAACGCAGGCACGGTTGCAACGACCGCATCCCACGCAAGTGCTGCGCAGGTACTTGTCGTGCAGATAGACCTCTTTGCGGAAAATTCTGTGGCGCAGGCGTCCACCTGCGCGATTGCGGAAATTCTCGCCGCCCGCAACAACCGCGAAGTTGTTGAGTTGGCAGGCGTCTTTGGTGCGACAGCGTTCACCGGAGCAAAGGTCCAGTTCGATGTCGTCCTGGGTATCGAAGCAGTAGCAAGTGGGACAGACGATATTGCAGGAACCGCAGGAGAGACAGCGACCACCCTGGGCTTCCCAGATCATGTCGTCGTAACTTTCCTTGAGGTAGTGCCCAAGACCGTCGATGGGCATGGCGAGATTCTTCGTGAAGTTCTTCTCGGCTTCGCTAATCGAAGCCTGCGCCACGCGACGATCTTCGTGACTGGCCTCGCCGATGGCGTCGAAGCCTTCCATGGCCTGCTCAGCCTTCGCGCTGACGATGTCCAGAATATAGGTCTCGCCGATATCGGTGAGAAGCAGGTCGAATCCGCTTTCAGCTTTCCAGGTGCCCTTGTCGTAACAGAGAATCTTGTCGTCACAAGGAGTCTGGCAGCCTAGTCCGACAATGAGTGTGTGCTCGCGACGGGCCATGTAGTTATGATCTTCTGGGTCTTCCATCATGATCTCGTCGACGATCTGAATGGAGTGAAGATCGCAAGGGTGCACACCCATAAGAACCATGGGCTCGGCTTCGAGGATGATCTCGCCCTCGCCAGGATTGCGTCGGTCGTATTTCAGCAATTTCTCTTTGTTGGGATAGAGGTGCTGAACGGGGGAGAGGATGCTTGTGGTGTAGTCCAGGCGAAGCTCGGTCGGATCCACGATGGGTTCGAATCCGAACTGATGCTCCTTGGCAACCGGCCCCACCACCTGATGCTTGTCCTGAAAATGGTGGACCAGCTTGGCGATGTCCTCTTTCCGGATCGTTTTGCGGTTCACGGTTACTCCCTCGGTTTGAATCCCAGGCCGAGGCAATACATCGCCACGGCTGCTTGATCTACGTCGCCATGCGCCAAGAGCTGGTTAGCGACGTTAAGTTCATAAAGTAGAATTGAAGGTCCGAATTTCAAGGGCCTGGAGAAAATTTTCACGAGGAAGGGCCGGCTTGAAGCCCTTGGCATCGTTGAAGTTAGTTCAGGTCATTTATTCCGGTATACTGGATCGCTTCAGGTAGTAAACTCGCTCGCCGGGGGTCTTGAAGCCCCATTCTTCCCTGGCGATTCTTTCACGGTAGTTCGGATCCGTGAGAAGCAGGTTAAGTTCTTCACTGAGAAGGGCCTCCTGCTTCTGAAGCTCGGCGATGTCGCGAAGGCGGGCCTTCTGCTTGTTTTTGAGTTGAGCTTGCCTTAGCCAGCCGGAGTCCCCGAGGAAGAGTAGCCATGCGCTGATTCCCACAAACAAGATGAACAGGCCGCGGAAGGTGCGGCCGGCAATCCGGCCCCCTTTCCAGGGGGCACGAAGAAAGCGGGGAGGCGCTTTAAGTTCGGGCATACCGTCCTGCGGGCTCTCGGCCGCCCGCTAGCCTTCGCAGTTCACGGCGGCCAGGCCCTCGTAGCGGCCCAGCTCGTCCAACTCCTCGGCAATGCGCAGCAGCTCGTTGTATTTGGCCACACGGTCGCTGCGGCATAGGCTTCCGGTCTTGATCTGTCCGGCATTGGTCGCCACGGCCACATGGCTGATGGTGGCGTCTTCGGTTTCACCGCTTCGGTGGCTGATCACGTTGGTGAAGCCGGCGCGCTTGGCTGTTTCAATGCAATCGAGGGTCTCGGTGAGCGTTCCGATCTGGTTCAGCTTGATAAGGATGCTGTTGGCCGCGTCCTCTTCAATGCCGCGGGCCAGGCGATCCATATTGGTGACGAAGAGATCGTCGCCCACGATCTGAATGCGGTCGCCCAGCTGCTCGTTCATTTGCACCCAGCCGGCCCAGTCGTCCTCGGCGTGGCTGTCCTCGATGGAGATGATGGGGTACTTGTCAACGAGATCGGCGTAGAGCTCGACCATGCCGGCGGAATCAAGGTCGCGACCCTCGCCGGCGAGCTTGTAGACGCCGTCCTCGTAAAATTCGCTGGCGGCGGCGTCCATGGCCAAGTGGATATCTTCGCCCGGCCGGTAGCCGGCCTTTTCAATGGCCTCCAGAATGACCTTCACCGCTTCTTCGTTCGACGGCAGGTTCGGCGCGAAGCCGCCCTCGTCACCCACGGAAGTTGCTAGGCCCCTTGCATTTAGGACGGCCTTCAGATTGTGGAAGATCTCAGCCCCCATGCGCAGGCCCTCGCCGAAGGTCGCTGCGCCCGTGGGCATAATCATGAATTCCTGGATGTCCACATTGTTGTCCGCGTGGGATCCGCCATTGAGGATGTTCATCATGGGCACGGGAAGGGTTCGCGCGGACACGCCGCCCAGGTACTGGTAAAGGGGCAGGTCCACGAAGGCTGCGGCGGCCTTGGCCACGGCCAGACTCACTCCGAGTATGGCGTTGGCGCCCAGGCGTTCCTTGTTGTAGCTACCGTCCAGGTCCAGAAGCACCTTGTCGATGCGCGCCTGATCCAGGCAGTCCTCGTCCACAAGTTCGGGACGGATGGTCTCATTGACGTTATCCACCGCCGTGAGCACGCCCTTGCCCAGATAGCGGTCGGCGTCGCCGTCGCGCAGCTCGACGGCTTCATGCTCACCGGTGGATGCGCCCGAGGGCACCGCCGCTCGGCCGATTTCGCCGGTTTCGAGGAAGACATCGACTTCGACGGTGGGATTGCCGCGGGAGTCGAGGATTTCGCGCGCGTGAATTTCCTGGATCGTACTCATGAGACCTCCTAGGGGACTGATCCGGTTAAATCACAGTATGGAATAAGAATCAAGGAGATTGGTGTGGATCAAAATGTGGACTTTTTTGCCTTCCGTCAGGAATCAGACAAGGGTCTTGCTTTACGCGCACACTGCCTTTCTTCGATCCCAGTCGAGCAGGCAAGGTGTTAAGCATGATGTGTTAGCTGATTGAGCTACGTTACATTTGGAGTTAATAGTACTTTTGGACCATCCCTCCCGAACGACAAGAATTGAGGATGACTACTTCGGGCGCTTCAGGATTTCCTGTGGGCCTCAGACTCAGCTCCTCTTTCCTAGCCGC
>CAYTPZ010000049.1:0-13656 GCA_964440095.1 uncultured bacterium
GTCTCCGGGAGGAGAGGAGAGCGGGGAGGATGAAAACAATATAGTCAATCGTGGCGCACAAAACAAGTGTTATCTATAATGTTAACAACGGGTTAGCGGGCACAAGGGGCACAGCTCTTGCCACCGAAAACAGACAAAAAGGCCACCCGGGTGGACGCCGGAACAAGCCGCACTCGGCGCGAAAGCAAAGAGCCGAAGACGGTGAATCATGGCTCGCTGCTCACACGAAACCCGGAAGAGCTCATTTTCTTTCACCCAAGGGAAGCGGCTCTACGCGTCGCGTCATGGTTATCTGTGAATCGAAACGCGAGGAGAAATTATGAACCCAGTCGCTTGGCGAAGATTTCCGCTAAGCTCTTGGCATTGGCCACCATGTCATAGTGGGCTTCCACGGTTTTGCGTGCAGCTCCTGCCGCCGATTCGCGAGCTTCAGGGTTTTCCAAGGCGAAGATCATGGCCTCGGCGATGGCCTCTGGGCTGGAGCTGTCCACCAGCCAGCCGCTTTCGTTTTCCGTGACAAGCTCGGGCAGACCTGTGACGCGCGGCGCGAGCACGGGCGTACCGCCGGCCATGGCCTCCATGACCGCCACAGGAATTCCTTCGCTATGAGAAGTGAGCACGAAGAGGTCGGCGCTTTCCAGAAGCCCGCCGATTTCGCCATGGTCGAGGAGTCCCAAGAAGTGAACGCGATCGGCGATGCCGAGATTGACGGCCATTTTCTCGAGCATGACTTGGCGAGCGTCCTGGTCCTTGCCCACGAGATCCAAACGAAAATCGATGCCGCGCTCGGCGAGCATGGCGCAGGCGGCGAACAATCCCTCGTGGTTCTTGATGGCGTAAAGCGAGGCCGTGCAGAGCAGTTTGAATGGGCCTTGGCGCCGTGCGCTGCCTTCATGGTAGGGGAAGTCATCCAGCAGAATGCCCGTGCGATTTACGTGGATCTTCTCGCCGTCGACTTCGGGGCAGAGCTTCATCATGACACGCTTGTTGTAGTCTGAAACGGCAACAATAAATTCGGCGCCGCGGACCTTGCTTCGAAGGCTGAAGCGGCTGGGCTCGTGCACCGTGGCGCTGCCATGGGCGGTGAAGCTGAAGCTTTGCCCGTTGAGTTTTGCCGCCGCCAGTGCCGCAGTGGCCGCCTTGTAGGCGAAGTGGGCGTGAATGTGGGTGGGTTGACCCTTAATGGCCCGGGCGAAACAGATGGCGTGAAGCATGTGCACGATGCCCTTGATGCCCTTGCCCAAGCGCTCGCTGTCATTGTCGAAGGGAACGCGAAGGAGCAGGTTCAAGAGCGCCAAGGGGCGACGAACAAGATAGTGCAGCACCGAGCCAATCAGGCGGCCCAAGGGTACCGGTCTTAGGTTGCTAGTGCGATCCAGGTAGGGCTTGGCCTCGTCGGGGCAATAATCCGAAGGCAGGAGCGACCAGATCTCGATCTCGAAATCGGCTTTCTCGAGCACTCGAATCTCGTTGTAGACGAAGTTAAGTGTGTTAGCCGGAAAGCGCTCGATCACATAGATGAGCCGCTTGTCACTGGACTTCTTCCCGGTCATGCTTACCTTTCCATCCGCGATTATCCCGACCCTTGGGAGGCGCGATTGTTGCATAGCCCGAAGACACTGGCAAGAAGGCAGCCGAGGCATCCAAAAGCCGTTGACCGAATTTTCTGAACGCGCTTACTATCGGGAAACGAAGGACTTAGCTCGAAGCCGCCTGGCGAAAAACGGGATGGGATAATGCCGATCTTCTTCTTTCGAAACGATGATGTGAACATCCTGGACCAGGAGCTGGTCGATGTGACCCGTCGCTGCACCGAGCAGGGCGTGCCTGTTTCCCACGCCGTGGAACCGGCCAATGTCACCGACGAGGCCGTGGCCTGGTTGCGCGAGGAGAAGGCGAAAGATCCGCGGCTCATCGAAATCACCCAGCATGGTTACAATCACGAGTTGCGCGACCGGGGCGAGTTCGGGGGGGATCGATCCTATGGAGATGCGCTGGCCGACCTGGAACGTGGCCGCGATATTTTGCTGGAGAAATTCGACGGCGATTTCCTGTCGGCGCTGAACTTTCCCTTCGGCATCTACAATCAGAATGCCATGAAGGCCGCCGATAAGGCGGGTTTCCGGATTATCTGTTCGCACTTCAACGCACGGAAATCGCGGCGCACCATGTACACGGTGGGGCGCGCGCTGCGCATGGGACAGATCCTCGGCAAGCATGTGTCCCACAACCTCGACTTCTATCCGCGCACGGGAATGTTCGCGGTGGACGTGTCGATCTCCTTCATCGATCGCTACATCGGAGCCCACGGCAGCAACACCTGCACCTTCCACTCCCTCGACGACATCAAACGTCGCGTGGAAATGTGGATGCCGCACACGCCGGTGATCGGACTGCTGTTTCACCATCGCTTTCATCATCAGCCCGAACACCTGAAGCTGATCACCGACGCGATCAATTGGCTCAAGACCATCGAAGGCGCCGAATTCCTGAACATCGGGGAAATCTACGATCGCTATTGTCCGAATCCCGGCAGCGGATTTCGAAATGGCTGATCGCGAAGCCATCGTTTGCTTTGGCGGCTACGACTACTGGTACAGCAATCCCGGCAGCCCGGTTCAGCTCATGGAGGCGGCTCATCGCGCCGGCCACAAGGTGCTCTGGGTGAACAGCATCGGCATGAACATGCCGCGCATGCGAAAGAGCGGCTTCTGGCGTCGGGTGGGGCTGAAGCTGCGCAGCTGGTCGCGCTGGCTCAAAGCGGCTAATCCCGATTTCCATGTGCTCTCGCCCATCATACTGCCGCTCTTCGGCAGCCCTGCGCTGGAGCGCATGAACGAAGGCTGGCTGGCTTTCCAGGTGAAGTTGGCCTATCGCATTTTGGGGTTGAAGCGTCCCATGGTCATGGTTTGCCTTCCGTCTTTTGCGAAGGTCGCGACAAGGTTTCCCAACGCCGGGCTAATCTATTACCTGACCGACAAGTTCGAAGCCTACCGCGACCTCAAGGCGCGCGATTCCATGCTGGCCCGCGATGCCTTGCTCAAAGAGAGAAGCGACCTGTTGATCTGCTCCTCGCGAAAGATTCAAGAGGATGCTTCGAGCTACGGCGACAAGGCCTGCCACTTCCCTCACGCGGTGGACTCGACCGACTATGATGCAGCACTTGCATCCGATGCGCCCGAGCCCGCGGATCTGGCGGCGATTGCGCATCCGCGTGTGGGTTACTTCGGTTCCCTGACCAATGCCAATAATCTCGATCTTATCGAGTACTGCGCCAAGGAAGATCCGAGTTTGCAGTTTGTGCTTATCGGTCGCGTGATGGGGGACTATTCGCAAATTGATGGTTTGCCCAATGTGCATTTGCTGGGCATGAAGCCCTACGAAGAGATACCGTTCTATGGAAAGGGTTTTGACGTGGGCATCATGACCTGGCGGCTCACCGAGTGGATTCGCTACTGCAGTCCCATCAAGACCAAGGAGTACTTGGCCCTGGGTTTGCCCGTGGTTTCTATTCCCATTGAGGAACACGACAAGGAATTCCCCGGGTTGGTTGAAACCGTCGAAACCGGCCCGCAGCTCTTGGCAGCCATTCAAGGCGCAATTGCCAACGACAACGATGAAAAGCGCGCGGCTCGGCGTGAGCGCGTGCGCGGCGAGAGTTGGGATGGGAGCTTTGGCGAGATGATCGCCATGTTGAAGGAGCGGCAGAGTGGCCATTGAGATTCCGCGCTTTCTGAGGCGTCCCGCCATTCGAATGGTGGACATTGCGCGCAAGACCGATTCGCTGAAGTTGTTGCCCGAGCTTCTGGAAAGCCAGTGGTGGAATCTCGACAAGCTGGAAGAGCTTCAGTCCAAACGCATGGCCGAGTTGGGTCGTTACGTGCGCAGCAATGTGCCTTACTGGGCAGCGGCGTTCGTCAAAGCCGGCTTCGATGACGATGAAGATCTCACGCCTGAAAACATCACGCGACTTCCCCTGCTCGATAAGGATATGATTCGCGAGGCTGGCGACTCGCTGAAGTCGCGCGAGTTCGAGAAGTGGCAGCCTCGGCACAAGAACACTTCGGGTTCCACCGGTGTGCCGCTGGATTATTACATCGATCGGCCGGCGCACAGCTGGCAGTGGGCGCACATGTGGCGTGGCTGGGCGCAGACGTGTTACGTTCCCGGCGATCTCTACGCCGCGATTTCCGGTGGCTCGCTGGTTCCCGAGAAGGCGGCGCTGAAACAGACGATCTACCTGGCCTTGTCCAGTGCGCTGCACTTTCCCACCTATCATATGAACGACGAGATCATGGAGCGCTACGCCGAAAGGCTGGCCAGGAGCCCTATCGATTTCGTTTACGGGTATCCGTCGAGCATGGAGATTCTCTCGGAGTACATCACGGCTAGTCCACGAAAGAAGATTCCCATGAAGGCCGTGTTCACTACCAGTGAAGGGCTGTCGCCCAAGGCGCGCGCGGCCATCGAGCTGGCCTTCGACTGCCCGGTCTACGATACCTACGGTTGCAACGACGGCGGCATTTTCAGTTTCGAGTGCGACCGGCACGAGGGTCTGCACATGGGCATGGAAACCGACTTCGTGGAGATCGTGGATGAGCAGGGAAATCGCGTGCCCGACGGTGAGTCCGGCGAGGTGATCGCCACAAACTTGGTGATTCGTGCCATGCCATTATTGCGCTTCCGTACGGGAGATATCGCGAGCCTCACTCGCGAGCCCTGCGAATGCGGACGCGGACTCATTCGCGTGCAGGAGTTATCCGGCCGCGAGCGCGACGTCATTCACACGCCCGACGGTCGCAAGATTCACGGCGCATTTTTCACGCACTTCGAGGCGCTGCACCATGCGGATTGGATCTCGCGTTTCCAGATTCATCAGCCCGATGCGAAGACATTCATCCTGCGAGTGATTCTTCGCCGCGAGCCCAGCGAGGAAGACAAGCAGGCCGTGATCAAGGATCTGCGCACCGCCATGGGCGACATGGATTATTGCATTGAAGTGGTGGATGAAATGGAAGTAACGCGAACCGGCAAGTTCAGGATTATCGTTTCGGATCTGAGCTAAAGGTTCTTCACCTTCGCCACATTGTCCTCGGTGCCAAACAGCAGTATGCGATCCCCCGCCTGCAGTACGGTCTCGCGCTCGGGCAGCTCATAGCAAACATCGCCCTCAGTAGCCGTGCAGACCAGCACCACCTGCGTGTGGAACCTGCTGCGGAAATCCAGCTCGCGAAGCGTTTTCCCTTCCATCTCGTGGGGTACCACGCATTCGCTGAGCACGAAGCCGCCCAGGGTTTCGCTCACGTGGCTTTTCACCGAACTCTGCATGCGGCTGGATACGCCGCCAGCGAGATCCTCGGAAAGCATGGCCCGATTGTAAGCCTGAATAACGTCATGGCGGACCAGGGTGCCCAAGGGCCGCGTGGGATCTTCCGCATCCACCACGGGCATTTCCTCGATGTTGCTCTTGCCGAACTGACGCATGGCGAAATCGAGATCGTCGTCCAGAGTCACAGTGGGGAAGTCGGTGGTGGCAACGTCCAGTGCGATGAGCACCTGCCCTAGCGCTTCCAGCTGCGGCAGCGCGCGTTTCACCTCATCCAATGTAAGTATGCCGGTGATGTGCTCATGCTCGTTCACCACGAAGGCCTCGTGATGACTCGCCTCGGCCAATAGTGGCAGCACCTTCGCCAGCGGCAGATCCTGGGGAATGTGCTCCACATGATCGCGGAACACCTCGCGCACGCGCAGCCTGCGCAGCACGTTGTGATCCTTGCCCTTGAGCAGGTCGATGCCCTGCCTTGCCAGCTTGAAGGTGTAAATCGAATGGCGCTCGAGTTTCTGGCTGGTCAGCGTGGCCACGACTACCGCGATCATGAGCGGCAATATGATGCCGTAGTCACGCGTCATTTCGAAGATCATGATGATGGCCGTAATGGGCGCGTGAATCACCGCCGCGACCACCGCGCCCATGCCCACCAGCGCGTAAGCGCCTGAGCCGGCAGTCCAGTCGGGGAACCAAATATTGAAGTAGCGGCCGAGAAGACCGCCCATCATCACTCCCATAAACAGGCTTGGGGCAAAAATGCCGCCCGAGTTGCCCGATCCCAGTGTGATGCTCGTGGCGACAATCTTCACGATGAGCAGAACTGCCAAGGTGCCAAGCAGCACCTCACCGTTCATGGCCGCTTCGATGGCCTCGTATCCGTTACCCAAAGAGCGCGGCGCCCAGATGCCCACCACACCGATGAGCAATCCACCCAAGGCCGTCTTGAGCGGTGGCCATGCGGGAAGCCTCTCGGAAAGATCCTCGGCCTTGTGCAGGGTGCGCATGAAGGCCTGGCCCACGAATGCCGCCAGGAGCCCGAGGAACACATAGAGCAGTATTTCGCGGCCGTCGGTGAGGGTGAGTCCCTCGGGAATGATGAAGGCCGGGTCGTTGCCGATGTAGGCGTGACTGACGAGGGTGGCGATGACCGCGCTGATCACTAGCGGCGCGAAGTATCCCACACCGAAATCGCCCAGGATCACTTCGGCGCTGAAGAATGCGCCGGCGATGGGGGCATTGAAGGTGGCGGCAATGCCCGCCGTCGCTCCGCAGGCCACCACGGTTTTCATGCGCATGGAATTCAGCTTCAGCCACTGTCCCATGGCCGATCCCATGGCCGCGCCGATCTGCACAATGGGACCTTCTCGCCCCACACTACCGCCGGTGGCAAGTGTCATGGCGCTGGCCACGGTTTTGCCGATCACCGTGCGCTTGGGAATGACGCCGTCGTTGAGGGCCGTGGCTTTCATCACTTCGGGAACGCCGTGACCCTTGGCTTCGGGCGCGACAAAGTAGATGACCATGCCGCCCACGAGCCCGCCCAAGGTCGGCACGCCGAGTTTCAGCCAGATGGAGGCTTCGCGGAAACGATCCACGAAAGCGTCGGGGCCGCCCCAGGCCATCTTTCGAATGAGATCGATGAGGAACTGGAAGAAGAGGTTGCCCAGACCGCCGAGCACGCCGATGAACACGGCCAGCACCAATAGATATAGGTGCTCGCGGGATCTGAAGTCGCGCAGTGAGTCGGCGATCCAGCCTCGGACTCGGCCTTGTAGTTGCTGAAAAGACATGGAGATTCACACCATTCGGAGTGGGATATCCTGGGCGCGGCCAAACTAGCAGTGAAGCCGTCTTCGCGCAACGAGAGCTGGGTCTCTTTCTTTAATATTCCTACTTGACAATATAGTTGTAAAGGAATATTCTCAACACTCGATCCCGTGCAAGAGGGGATTGATACCGCAGGAAGGTGAGAGAATGGGGAGGGGCCTTGCTCCTCCCCACCTGCTACGATGTCTAAATTAGCGCGGTCTGACGCCGCACTCACGGCACTGGCGGCACGCTTCAAGCTGCTCGCCGAACCCGTCCGCCTGAGAATCCTTGAGATTTTGGCGGAGGGGGAAAAGTCTGTGCAGGAAGTCACCGCCGCCGCCGGCCTTCGCCAGCCGCATATTTCTCGACAACTGGCCATACTTTCCGAATCCGGCGTCCTCCTTCGACGTAAGGAGGGAACTCGCGTATATTACTCGCTCAGCGATTCCCACATATCCGCACTCCTGGACATTGCCGGCCGCTCGCTTCATGAGCATTTGGCCGGGCGCCTGGAGGAACTGGAGGATTGATGAAGAAGCTCGCCGCGCCACTCGCACTAATCGTGATCATCCTGCTCGCCTTCTGGCTTTGGCCTTCGGGCGGAAGCGACCTTGGCTCCTTGAAAGAGGGGCAGGTTATCGGTGGCTTCAGCGCCGAAAATCTCTATGTGGATGGATCCGATCGCGCCATGGGTGCGCGCTTCATTTCCCAGGACAAGGGTTTCATCGTGGACCTGCTGCGCATCCAGTCTGTGCCTCAGGGCTTCATATGGGTGAAAAGCCCGCCCGATTCCGATCGCGGCGAGCCCCATGCCTGCGAGCACCTGTTGCTGGGTAAGGGAACCCAAGGGCGATACGTGGCGGCCCTGGAGGAGATGACTCTGGGCAATGCCAGCGCCTGGACCGCCCAGACCAACACCGTCTATCACTTCAATACTCTTGGCGGCGAAGACAACTTCTATGAAACCCTGGAAGCGCGACTGAACGCGCTGGTCAATCCCGACTTTACCGACGAGGAGATTCGCCGTGAAGTGGCGCATCTGAGCGTGGTGGAAAACGCCGATGGCGAGCTAGGCTTCGAGGAAAAGGGATCGGTCTATACCGAGATGGTCAGCAGCTTCGAGGGGCCGGGCTATCCCCTTTGGGGTGGCATAGGCGACATGCTTTACGGCAAGGATCATCCTTTGGCCAATAGCTCCGGCGGCCATCCCGATTCCATGCGCAGCATGGTTCCCGTGCACATGCGCGAGTTCGTGGCCAAGACCTACCGCCTGCCCAACATGGGCATCATCATTTCCTTGCCCGAGAACTTCGAACTGGAAGATGTGCTTGTGGCCCTGGAGGGAATTCTCGATCGCGTGGAACCCGGCAAACTTGAAAGCGACTTCGTGGGAATGAACGCTTTCGACCTGCCTCCGATAACAGACGCCGCTCCCGAAGGCCGTGTGCAGGTGAGCACTTACGCCAGCGACAATGGCGAAGACCCGGGCGAGATGCTCGTGGCCTGGCCTCCGCGCGATGGCTTGAACAACTACGACCGTTTCATGCTCGAGCTTTTCCTGGACGGCTTCGCCGGCGGCCCCGGCACCGAGCTCTACGATCTCTTCATCAACTCGGAAACCCGCCGAGTGGATCTGGGCGCGAGCGCGGTGTGGAGCTATCTATCGGATGATCCGGGTTCGCCGATCCATTTTGGCCTCGATGGCCTGGATAATCGAAACATCGACGGACGCACCCTGCGCCGCGCACGCGGACTCATAGTAGAAGAGTTGCACAAATTCTACGAACTCGAACCGGGTTCTGAGGAGCTTGTCGACTTCAACGATCGTGTGGCCAGCAACCTGTCCCAGACCCGGAAGTATCTGGATCGCGCACTGAACTCCCCGCCCCAATTCGGTTTTCGTAGAAGCGGCATGGCCGGAAACTGGCAGGATATCATGGCTTTTCTGGAACTCGACGAAGGCTTTCGCAAGTCGCTGGTCCTGGCGCCGCATTTTTCCCAAGCCGAGATGGTACTGGCCGGTGATCAGAACTGTTGGCAGCAACTCATCGACGGCTGGGGCTTGCTCGACGCCGATCCTTACGTGATGGGGGTCTACCCGGATCCTGCCATGATCGCGACGGCGCGGGAGTCGAAAGAGGCGCGCCTGGCCGCTGCGGTGGTGAATGTGCAGGAGCTGCACGATGAGGATGATCCGCAGAAAGCTCTGAAGAAATTCCGCGATGATTTCGATGCGGATACCGCCGCGCTCGAGGCCATCTACGCCGAGGAAACCCTTCCCGGTTTCATGGACAATCCGCCTATGGAATTGGACGAGCAACTTCAGTACGAAATCCTGGAATTGACCGGCGGCGCAGAGATGGTGGCGTCCACTTTCGAAAACATGAGCACCTCAAGTTTGAAAATTTACTTCAACTTGAATGTGATTCCCGCCGAGCATCTCGTCTACGTTCCCTTGCTGCCCCATCTCATGCGCGGTGTCGGCGTTGAGATGGACGGCGAGCGCATCGAGTACGATGAGATGGGAAAACGCCTGCGGGCGGAACTTCTGTCTTACGGTGCGAATCTCGACAGCAATCCCGAAACCGGACGCGTGGAACTGACCCTGAGTTTCGGCGCAAGTCAGGCGGACGAAATCGATCGAGGTTTCGAATGGATGCGCGCATCCCTCACCTCACCGCTCCTGGACGGCGACAACCTTGCCCGCCTGCGCGATCTACTCGATCAGCGTCTGCATCGCATGCGCACGCGCATGCAGGGAAGCGAAGAGTCCTGGGTGAGTGATCCCGCCGCGGCTTATAGATATCAGGATGATCCCCTCTACCTTAGCGCTGAATCTTTCTTAACGCAGACTCATCAGTTGCTGCGGCTCAAGTGGCGCTTTACCGAACCCAGTGGCGAAGGCGAGCGCTACCTCGACGACATTGAAAGGCGCGGCCGCGATAGAAATCGGGAAGAGTTAACAGCCCTGCTCAGTGCGGCACCCGAAACAGGCATCGAGGCCGACATCGCCGCTTCCTTGCGGACATCGCTCATCGCAGTGCCCGACGCCAGCCTTTCGGATGACTGGGTGGAACTCTGCAACATGATTCGCCGCGAGTTGGCCACTTTGCCTGCCGAAGCTTTCGAGGATATCAAGGAAGTGTTGGCACTTGTAGCGCGTGCGGAAAATGCGCGCCTCTCTATGGTGTCCAATTCCCAAGATCGCAGTGACAAGCTCGCCGACATAGAATATTTCCTGGGGGATTTTTCCGGCGAAGGAAAAGCCGAGGTGCAGAATTACGCAGGCCGCGATTACGTTCTCGATCGTTACCAGGAGCGAAGCGGTCTCGAAACGACTCCCACCTATGCTGGACTGGTCAACGAGAACACTCGCAACGGCACTCTGCTTTTTTCGGCGCGAATAGCCGGGCCCTGGCAGGCTGATCGTGAATCTGCGTTGGGCGCGCTTACCGGCAGGCTCTTCGGCGGCGCTGGTGGCCACGGCTTCTTCATGCGCACCTGGGCAGCGGGTCTTGCCTACAGCAACGGATTCGGCTATCGCGAGAACACGGGCCTGACCAGTTACTACGCCGAGCGTTGTCCCGATGTGGCCGAGACCATGCGTTTCGTGGTGGGAGTTTTGGAGGAAACCGAATTGGATGCCAGCCTCGAGGAATACTCCATTGCCGGTATGTTCGGTCGCTCGCGCGCCGCGGCGGGATATGAATCGCGTGGACAGGCCATGGCCGCCGATATCACGGATGGCTTCGGCCCCGATCGTGTTCGCGAATATCGCGGCGAAGTTCTAAACCTTCGAGGCTGGGGCGAGTTGATGCCCGACATGCGGGACCGTCTGGACGAAGTCTACGGCAGTGTGCTCATCGGGTATGGAGAACCCCTGAGCAAGAGCCCCGATGGCGTCTTTTTCCTCATCGGTCCCGAAGTTCAGTTCGAATCTCTCGAGGCTTACATTGCCTCGGTGGAAGAGCCTCAGACCGTGCATCGGCTCTATCCCCGCGACTTTTGGCTGACGGATCTCTAAACACCGGCGAAACCTGCCGGGTCAGGCGCCGTATCTCAGAGGCCTCCGCATGAAGCGGGGGCCTCTTCCCTTTTTTTGTAAGCTCATCGCAGCCCGAGTGCTGCCTCTGTCCGGCCCCGGTTCAACAGCGAAGCCCCGGGGTTGGGCTTTTCATTAAAGCGATGACGCTCGACAGCCTATACAGCTTACGGAGGTCACGCACTTGCCCATCTATGTCACAACCTGTCCGCGAAATTGTTACAGCCCTGCACCTTGCGGGTAGAGCTGGATGATGGACGGCTCCGCCGCATTGAACCTTTCCAGGGCATGGCTGTTGATGTCGCTTCTGCTCGCCGCGCCGGCCTTTCTTTTTGTGCTTCGTCCTAGCAGCTGGCGTCGAGTATCTCGGCGATGTCCAGCGCTTTCATATCCTCGTTACCGATGTCCTTGAAACCGTCGTTCATCATGGTCACGCAGAATGGGCAGGCAACGGCCACGGTGTCCGCGCCGGTCGCCACCGCCTCTTCCGCCCGATTCATGTTGATGCGACTGCCCAGGGTTTCCTCCATCCACATGCGACCGCCGCCTGCGCCGCAGCAGAAGCCGTTCTCGCGGTTGCGGGGCATTTCCACAAGGTCGACGCCGGGTACTGCCTTCAGTGTCTCGCGCGGTGTGTCGTAGATGTCGTTGTGGCGGCCGAGGTAGCAAGAGTCATGGAAAGTGACCTTCCCCGCCTGTTTACCGGTGGGGTTAAGTTTTCCAGAAGCCAAGAGTTCGTTGAGGAAGTCGGCATGGTGAACAACTTCATAGTCGCCACCGAAGTCCGGATATTCATGCGCGATGGAATTGAAGCAATGGGGGCAGGCCGTGACGATCTTCTTCACATTGTAACCGTTCATGACGGCCACATTGGCCTCCACCTGCATGGCGCCCAGATACTCGTTGCCGATACGCCGCGCCGGATCGCCGCAACACTTCTCTTCCTGCCCGAGAATGACGAAGTCCACACCCGATTTTTTCATGAGGCTGGCGAAGGCTTTGGTGATCTTCTGGCTGCGCTCGTCGAAACTGCCCAGGCATCCCACCCAGAGAAGCAATTCGGTATCGGGCTTCTCGGCGAGAGTCGGAATGTCGAGACCGTCGGCCCACTTGGCCCGGTCGGTGGGGGGAATCTGCCAGGGGTTGTGATTGGTCTCCAAATTGCGGAGAGCGCCCTGCGCCTCGGTGGGGAAGCTGGACTGCATCATCACAAGGCTGCGGCGAAGATCCACGATCTTTTCGATGTGCTCAATGAACACGGGGCAGGCCTGCTCGCAAGCGCCGCAGGTGGTGCAGGACCAAAGGGCGTCGGTGCTGATGACGTCGCCGATGAGCGCGCGCTTGGCTTCCTCGGGAGCCTCCTCGCCGAGTTCCCCGCCCGCCGCCAGGATGGCCGAACCCTTGCCTATGGCGTGGGCCTTGGCGTGATGAATCAGTCCGTAGGGAGTCAGCGGCTTGTCGGTGGTGTAGGCCGGGCAATGAGCCTGACACCTTCCGCATTCGGTGCATGCGTAGTGATCGAGAATCTGTTTCCAACTGAAATCGGCCAGTTCATCCTTGCCGAATTTTGTCGCAGTTTCATCGGCGAAATCGATCTTGCCGAGTACGGCCCGAGGTCCGAAACGTCGGAAGAGAATGTTCGGTCCCGCCATGAGAATGTGCAGGTGCTTAGACAGCGGGATGAAGGCCATGAAAAAGAGAATGGCCAGGGTGTGCACCCACCAGTAGATGAGCACATGAATTTCCCCGCTGCCGGAAAAGCTGCGGAAGAACTTGGAAATGGGTGACCACTTTACACTCTCAGCGTCCCCCGCCAGATTCGCCTCGGCACCCCGCGCCAGCCACATGAAGACGACCAATCCCAAAATGAGCGTGAGAATGAAGAGGGCTTCCTTTGGGGCGTCAGTGTCGTCGGTTTCAAGTCGCTTGGGTTTAAGCACCAGGCGGCGGAAGTAGCTCACGAAAATGGCGAGCACCACGGCCAGGCCGAAGAGATCGAGCAATGCGCCGAAGGCGGCATAACCCGATGCGCCGATGATCTGCGCGTAGCTGAAGTGGGGGGCGAATCCGCGTACGAAGGTTTCCAGAGTGGCCAGGCTCAGAATGATGAAGCCCCAGAAAATGAAGAAGTGGCCGATGCCGTCGCGCTCGGCGACCACGCGTCCCTGTCCGAAGAAGAATTTGAAGATGCCCCCGATGCGAGGACCCCAGTCCGTGAAGCGGTTTTGCTCTTCCGCGCCTTTCCCAATCTGAAGGATGCGCACCAGGCGCCGCACCGTAATAATGAAAAATACTGTGGTACCGGCGAGCACCAGCGCGAAGATGAGATTGCTCGGGAACTGTCCGGGCAGCATGAGAGCTCCTTTCACGGAAACAGGATCGCCAGGTCAAGTTAATCTGCTTGGGACGGTTGCTCAAGTAAGAAACTAGAACTTGGACATGAACATGAACATGAACATGAACATGAACATGAACA
>CAYTPZ010000050.1:0-13058 GCA_964440095.1 uncultured bacterium
CCCAGCCCACGGTAGAGTTTGCCTTTCAGGACTTCAGCGAAAAGAGTGACCGCTTGGCTCTCGGCTTTGCGCATGGCGTCGAGCGCCACGAGCAGCCGCTCATGGATAACCTGTGCAATGGATTGATCTGACATTTCCCACTCCAACATTGAAGTCTCCGGGAGGAGAGGAGAGCGGGGAGGATGGAAACAATATAGTCAATCGTGGCGCACAAAACAAGTGTTATCTATAATAATAACAACGGGTTAGCGGGCACAAGGGGCACAGTTCTTGCCACCGAAAACAGACAAAAAGTCCACCCGGGTGGACGCCGGAACAAGCCGCACTCGGCGCTACGACATGATCTTCGTGACCGTATATGACGGTTGGTGCGATGGTGAAGACACAGCCATTGGTACGGCAACTCTAATCGATGACTGCTTTCCAGATTTCCCTGAAGACTGATGTTTGGGTATTGGGCTACAATGAAGCCGGATTCGGAACAGGCCACTACCGCTGCACAAATTTCACAAACACTTCAAATGGACCTAGCTTCAGAATTGTCGACGAAGATGGCATTTACTCAACGATCAATCTTATTGAGATAGGCTTTACTGACTAGACATCGCCTCAATTGAATGGTCCAACTAGTTCGTGATACAATCAATGCCTACCACGCAATCGGGAGGCATCGTGATGAGGCAACTCGCAATCCTGACCTTGGCTATTCTGCTCGGCGCGCTCAGCGCCAGCGCCGGCGAAATTCATCCCGCACTGGAAGACCAACTTGCCACGCTCGCACCTGACGAGACCCTCAAAGTAGTGGTCTTCATGAGCGAGCAGGTGCCGACGGCCGAGCTCAATCGCGAGCTCAAGTCTCAGCGGGCCAGCCGCCGCGAGCGCCACCGCCAAGTGGTGGAAGCTCTGCAAGACGCCACAGCATCCCAGCGCAACCTCATCGCCTATCTCGAAAGCTCCGGCGATGTTCTGGGCTACACCAGCCACTGGATCGCCAACCTCATCGTAGTCACCGCAAGCCGCGCTGAAATCGAAACCATCGCCGCTCGTAGCGATGTACTTCGCGTGGAGCCCAACTTCGAGCCCGAACTCATTGCGCCCATGGGCGAGTTCAATCCCAGTGGCGAACGAGAGATCGACATCACCGAAGGCCTTGTCGCCATTCGCGCACCCGAAGTTTGGTACGAGCTTGGCTATACAGGACTCACGCGCCTGGTCGGCAGTTTCGACACCGGCGTGGACGGCAACCACGAAGCCCTCGCATCCCGTTGGCGCGGCAATCACGAGCCCTGGCAGGAATGCTGGCTGGACGTGCTCGACGGCGGCAGCAGTTTCCCGCTGGACCTCGACGGCCATGGCACCCACACCTGCGGCACCATCACGGGCCTGGCCGAGGGTGACAGCGTGGGCGTGGCCTGGGGCGCCGAGTGGATCGCCTGCAACGGCATCAACCAGCCCGTGAGCGAAGATTTCGACAACGACGTCTTCGCCTGCCTCGAATGGTTCACTGATCCCGATGGCGATCCCGGCACGGTAGACGACGTGCCCGACGTCATCCAAAACTCCTGGGGCGTGGGCGTGCACCTGAGCTACCCCAGTTGCTTCGATCTTTGGTGGACCACCATCGACAACATGGAAGCAGCCGGCACGGTGACCGTCTGGTCCGCAGGAAACAGTGGGCCGGACCCTTCCACCATGGGATCACCCGCCGATCGCGCGTCCAGCCTGACCAACTGTTTCTCCGTTGGCGCGGTGGACGCCACCAATTTCGACTGGCCCTATCCCATTGCGGGGTTCTCCAGCCGCGGACCGACAACCTGCGAAGTGGATCCCGGCCTCGAAGTGAAACCCGAAGTGGTCGCTCCGGGCGTTGACGTTTACTCATCGCTGCCCGGCGGCATCTACGGATACAACAGCGGCACCTCCATGTCCGGCCCCCATGTGGCCGGCGTGGTGGCGCTCATGCGACAGGCCAATCCCAATCTCGACGTGGACAGCATCAAACAGATCATCATGGACAGTGCGACCGACTTAGGCGACCCCGGCGAGGAAAATACCTACGGGCATGGTCACCTAGACGCCTACGCCGCGGTGAGCGCGGTCATCGAGGGCTTCGGCACCATCGAGGGCACCGTGGTCAATGCAAGCTGGTTGAATCTGCCCCTGCCCGGCGCCCGCGTGGAACTGCTTGGCGAGGGCTACACCTACTTCACCTCCGAAGACGGTGTCTTCAGCGGACTGGCCGCGCCCGGCGACTACACCATTCGCGCGAGCCTGCCCGGCTTCGAGTCGCTGGAGTATCCCGTGACGGTCATCGGCGAAGGCATGGTTGCCCGGCATTTCGAACTCACCGACAACGCCGGTCCCACCATTAGCCAGGTGAGCGAGCCCATCACTCTGCCCGGCGGCGGACAGGCAGAGGCCATCACCGCAAACATTCTCGACTACAGCACCGTGACTTCGGCGACGCTTCATTTCCGAATCAACGGAGGCGACTGGACCACCGAGCCCATGGCAATTCGCAACGGCGAATTCTATGCGGGCAATCTTCCACCCGTACCGGTGAACACGGCCATCGACTATTACGTGAGCGCCGTGGACGGACTCAGCCAGGAAGCGAGATACCCGGCCGAAGCTCCCGGCGAATTTTTGACCCTGCTGGCCACCGAACAGATCTACGCCTACGACGGTGAAGATCCGCCCGACTTCCAGTGGCGCCTGGGCCTGCCCGGCGACGATGCCACCGGCGGACAGTGGGTGCGTGTGGATCCCGTGGGCACCTCGCAGAGCGGGGCGGCGGTGAACCCGGAAGACGATCACACGGCCGAGCCCGGCATCAAGTGCTTCGTGACCGGCAGCGGCACACCCGGGGAAAACGCCTTCGCCAACGACGTGGACGACGGCTGCACCACCCTGCAAAGCCCCCTCTTCGATCTGAGTCAGGCTGAGAAGGCCTATATCAATTACTGGCGCTGGTTCGCCAATGTGCTGGTGACCGCCGATGACGAATTCCTGGCCGAGATCAGTTCAGACGGCGGCGTCAGTTGGGTGACCCTGGAAAGGGAATCCCTCAACCAGAACTACTGGCGCGAGACCTTCATCGACCTGGAAGGTGTGATCCCCTTCACCGATCAGGTGCAGGTGCGCTACGTGATCTGCGACTATGGGCTGCCCTCACTGCTGGACGCCGCCGTGGATGATTTCTCCATGGAAACCTATCGGTCCATCAACACCGGCGTGGCCGATTGGACACCCGGCTCGGGGCCGGCCTTCAGCTTGCGGCCCAGCCATCCAAATCCCTGGCGGCCAGCGGGCGGCGAATCACTCATCGGATTCAGCCTGAACCGGGGAGTCGATATCCAGCTCAGCATCTTCGATATATCCGGACGCCGGGTCAGGCACCTGGCTCGGGGGGATTTCCCCGCCGGCAGCTACGAACTTTCCTGGGACGGACGCGACGAGCGCGGCCGCCAGGCCTCCTCGGGGGTCTACTTCTACCGCCTTGAAGCGGCTGGGCGCGAGACGAGCCGCCGTCTGGTGCTGATCCGCTGAGGATGGGCCCGAGCCAGGTCTCTTAACCCTTGACTTCGCTCCAGTTAGGGCTTTGATTGAAAGTGTCGAGTAGGCTAGGCTAGGGTTCCAAGCCGGTTGCATTCAAGGGGACCCTGCGCTAGACTGTCCCGGCTTTATTCATCCCCACCGGCATTTGATTAAAAGAGGCAAGGCGGAGGTGTGCCCGATGGCCGATTCCCGGATCTGGGTCGAGATTTTTTCCAAGAGTGAGAACTACCAGGTACGCGCGTCTTCGAAAGGCGCGAAGCTTTTCCAGAAGAGTCTCAACATCGATTCGTCCAAGCAAGCCTTGGCGCGAATGGATGACTACGCGGATCTCCGCAACGACGACTACTTCACCGCGCCTGACGACTCCATCTGCTTCACTTGCCAATCCGGACGTCTAGCTCTCCTCGCCGAGTTGATGCGCGATGAAGGCTTCAATGTTCGCGTGGGCGAAGAACTGCTTCCCAATGAGGAAGAGACCAAAGAGATTCTCGAGCGCGAAGGTGCCTTCGGCGACGAGCTGGCCCACCTGCTCGATCAGAATCTTCCCTTCTACAAGCGCGGCCTCAAGCCTCTTGTAATCGGCACCCTCGTGCGTCTAGGCGTATTGGTGGTCATCGTTGTGGCGGCCCGAGTGATCTCCCTGCAGAATTCCGATCACTACACCTCCCGCAGCTTCCCGGCCATCCTGACCACCTTGGACAAGGAATTCGTTGCGCAGTCCTATCCCGCTCACTTCATGAAGCCGGTTTACACGCACCGCTCACTGCTCAAGGTGAAAAAACCTCTTTATATTCGCGGCAACAAGATGATCCTCGAAGGCGGCTACTTCGTGCAAATCGAGGGTGTGCAGAATCTCAAGGCTTCCATTGAGAAGCGTGGCGGCGCGCCGCTGGAAATTCGCGTGGACACGCGCGAAGGCGAAATGAAAATGTCCAGCCTGCACGTGGGCGATGAAATCGTGGCCCACAAGGGCGAGCTGAACTACCTCACGCGCGTTCCCCTGTCGCCTGTTCCCCTGCGCATTGAGCCCACAAGCCAGCGCGTGGGTTACCGCAAAGTCAACGATGCCGATCCTCGCAACGAGGAAAGCTACGACTGGATGCTAGGCGAGAAAATCAGCATGATCTGCCGCATCGAAAGTGACGGCGACCGCTTCCTGGCCGCCGGTTCGGACGGACAGTTCAAGTTCGCCCTCACCAAGAGTGAGATCAAACCCGTCATCGCCGACATTCTCGAGATGGCCGTAGCCTCCGATGAGCGCGTCATTTTGGACATGCGCCTGGACGGAAACGCCTTCCCCCTTCGCAACCGCCGCAACCCGCGGGAGCAGCGCCGCGACCTGAATTTGATCACGCGTGGCAATCTGCACTTCGCGCAGGTACAGGGCGCAGTGATGAAGAACTTGTAGCATGAGTGATTCCCGCGCATTGGCCATTCTTCTGACCAGCGGGACACTGGACAAGATCATCTCCGCTTGCTACCTCGCGGCAAGCGGAGTGGCCATGGGCCGCCGAGTCGACCTCTTCCTATCCTGGGAACCTCTGCTTCGCATCAGCGAAGGCAGCCTCGGTGAGGCGCCTCTTCCCGACACCAGCATGCTCGAGCCCACCGCCGTGCGCGCGGCCATGTCAGGGCAACCGGGCCCCGACCAGTTGCTTGCCGACCTGCGCGTGGCGGGCCTTAAGATCTTCGCCTGCACCGCCACCATGAAAATGCTCGGACTCAGCGAGTCCGAGCTTTCAAGCAAGGTGGACGATTTCAGCGGCGCCACGGCCTTTCTGGCCCTGGCCGAAGACAGCCAGGTTGTGAATTTCTAGGCCTCTTCCGCACCACGTAACTCGAAGTACTTACCCTCGAAGAAGTAGCCGAGTTTGGGCGGCCTGCCGTAGCGGTCGGCGGCTGCGTCGATGGCGCCGAGGATATCCCGTTTCAGATAGCGTCCCGAAAGGTGCATGAGCACCAGATGTTTCACCTTGGCCTCGGCGGCCGCGCTGAAGCTGGCCTCGATGTGCCCGTGGCTCATGCGGCTTTCGCTCATTTCCTCGGTGTTGAGGAAGGTTGAGTCGATGAGCAGGGTGTCGGCGTTTTTGAGTTCAGTCACATCGGTGATGGGCCGCGTGTCGCCTGTATAAACCAGCATGGGATGCCACACCGTTTCGAGCACGGCCGACTTGCCCTTCTCGTTTACCAACCGACCGATCTCATCGCCGCTGGCGCCCAGGAACTCGGGACGAATAGCCTGGCGCTTTTCCTCAATGCGCCAGCCCAGCGATTGCCAACCGCGGGTGTGATCCACGGCGAAGGCGCGCACGCGAGTGTGTCGACGCGTCACCTCAACATCCACCGAGGCGCCGGGCCCGACAGGATGCCAGTCCAGATCGTAGCGCAGGCGATGTTTCTGCTTCTTATCCAGATACTCGCGCAGATATCCGATGAAGGGATCGCCTTCGGGATAATAAACGGCGATGGGAATTTCGCGGTCGCCGTTGCTCAAGTTGCGCAGGTTCACCACACTGGGCAGCCCGGCGATGTGATCCTCATGACCATGGGTCAGGAAGATCTTCCGAATGCCGAAGATCTTCTTGCCCAAGGTCTGGGATATGCCCTCCCCCGCATCCAGCATGAGCCGTGCGGGCTTGTAGTAAAACCAAGTTGAGTAGAGGGCTTTGGAGTAGCCGGTAAGTGTGTTTTCCATAGGGGTCTACCATAGTTCGCCCGCTCGGGGGGCGCAAGGGGGCAAGCCGGGCCCGAGCGACTTGACAAGCGCATAAAGCCTTGTATTATTTGATCCTATCCAAACAAGGATCAAACACCCCAGCTCGGAGGAGTCTCCCTCGAGGGATAGGACTCCGCCCCGATCAAGGAGCCGAAATGGCGCGCAAGAGAATCGTCATCATGGGCGCGGCGGGCCGCGACTTCCATAACTTCAACGTCCTCTATCGTAACAACGAGGATGTCGAAGTCGTCGCCTTCACCGCTACTCAGATTCCCGATATTGACGGCCGTAAGTATCCGGCTGTGTTGGCCGGCGATCTTTACCCCAAGGGTATCCCCATCCTGGCCGAGGAAGATCTTGGCGACATCATCGTCGAGTACGGTGTGGATGAAGTGGTCTTTTCCTACAGCGACGTCACTCACGAGCACGTGATGCACGCCGCCAGTTTCGTGACCGCCATGGGCCCCGATTTCAAGCTCGTGGGAACCAGCAGTACGATGGTCGAGAGCATCAAGCCGGTCATCTCCATCTGCGCCACGCGTACAGGTTGCGGCAAAAGCCAGACTACCCGTGCGGTCACCGAAGTTCTCAAGAGCCTGGGCCTGAACGTGGTGTCCATTCGCCACCCAATGCCCTATGGCGATCTGGCCAAGCAGGCCGTTCAGCGTTTCGCCACCCTGGCCGACCTGAAAAAGCACAAGTGCACCATCGAAGAGATGGAAGAGTATGAACCGCACATCGTCGAAGGCAACGTGATCTACGCGGGCGTCGACTATGAGGCCATCCTGCGTGAGGCCGAGAAGGAAGCGGACGTCATTCTCTGGGACGGCGGCAACAACGACACCAGCTTCTATCTGCCCGACCTTCTCATCACCGTGGTGGATCCCCTCCGCCCCGGCCATGAAGTTGCGTACTATCCCGGCGAGACCAACCTGCTGCAGGCCGACGTTGTGGTCATCAACAAGATCGACAGCGCCAGCCTGGAAGATATCGAGCAAGTGCGCGACACCGTGCGCCATCTCAATCCCCTGGCCGTGATCGTCGATGCCGCCAGCCCGGTGAGCGTTGAGGATCCCGAGATCATCGAGGGCAAGCGTGTTCTGGTTGTGGAAGACGGCCCCACGCTCACACACGGCGAGATGCAGCTGGGTGCGGGCACCGTTGCCGCGCTGAAGCATGTCGCTCAGCCTGTTGATCCGCGTCCCTATCTCAAGGGCAGTCTCATCGAAACCTTCGAGAAGTACCCGGACATCGGCGTGCTTCTGCCCGCCATGGGCTATGGCGGCAAGCAAGTCAAGGACCTGGAAGCCACCATCAAGGCCACCGATTGTGACGCGGTTGTCATCGGCACGCCCATCGACCTGCGTCGAGTTGTGAAGATCGACAAGCCCAGCACTCGGGTAACTTATGAGCTCGACGCCATCGGCCGTCCGGACATGGAAGACGTCATTGGCGCCTTCCTGCACCAGTATGCCGAGGAGAACGCTCCCAAGCCCGAGCCCAAGGCCAAACCCAAGAAGAAGGCGACCAAGAAGACCACGAAAAAGGCCGCCAAGAAGTCGACAAAGAAAGCCGTGAAGAAGACCGCGAAGAAAGCGGTGAAGAAGACGGCCAAAAAGGCGACTAAGAAAAAGAAGTAGGCTTCGCAGCTGAATTTGAAGGTGAACGTGAACGCCCTCCCCCATATCCGGGGGAGGGTTCTTTGTTCCCAGTTCCTAGTTCAATAGAAAAGCCGGGACGCCATGCGTCGTCCCGGCCACCCTTTCCCGCACCAAAATCCACAGCTATTAGGGCGGGACCCCGAGGTTCTGAATCTAGAAGATCTTAGGGAGAACCATCCCCTTCCTGATCGAGGATCGCGTGGCATAGGTACGGTCTTCCGCCTGCCCGAATATCCGGTAGAGGAACCATCCTGAATGAATGCCGAAAGCTTCCAGCAGCGCACGTTGGGCGTAGCGAAGGGCGCCGCCCGCGCCATGGCCTCGGAAGTATTGCTCGAAGAATGCCATCCGGAAGAGTCGCTCTTCTCGCGGATCGCGGAATGCAGCCATGGGCGAAAGTACGCGCCTGAAGCCGCGGGCGAGAAAGCGTCCCGCCAGCTCTTCAACGTCTACGGGCTCTTCCCATTCGTTGGTCTTTTCCAAGAAAATCATCTCGCCGCCGCGCACCTTCTCTTGGGCCAGCAAATTCTCCCAGGCCTCCAAACCCGAAGCGCAGAAAACAGTATGGGCCTCTTTCCCCGCTTCGCCCTCTCCCAAAATGGCTCCGCCGCGATGCAGGAGATTCCGAAGCTCTTGGGAAAGAGCGCCGCGCCGATTTTCATCAGCGTAAACCTCGATGCAATAGGAAGTGTCGGCCACCTGGTTTCGCCCACCGAGAACATAGAAACTCGACCCTCGTGGGAAGAGGAACCGCTCGCCCAGGAATGTGGACCCGTCCCTGAGTAGTTCCCATGGAAGTCGCTGCAAAAGCCCCGATCCGAGGATGCGCAAAACCCCCGGCAGATCTTCCATATCTTCGCCCGGCTCCAAGGCCCCGGCGAATGCCTTGGTCATGGGACCACTCAGCAGACCCAAAGCATCGCCCAAGGGTCGACCCTCTCGATAATCCTCGAGAAGACGCTCCAGAGCCTGCTCCAAATCCAGGCCCGAAGGAAGCACGGGACGCAATGCGCCCTCCACGCTGCCAGACAGAACCTCGCGAGGCCTGTCCTTGGAAGGCGCCGCCGACGCCCCACGCCTGCGCTGCAGGAATCGCCGGAGGTATTCGGCGCGAAGATCCTGATCATCCACCAGAAGCTTCAAGCGGATGCTCTCCTCACCTTCCTCCTGCCAGCTTTCCCAGAGCGCCTCCACAAGCACCGTGAAATCCTCGCCCGCGTCTGCGAACTGGCCTATAGGGAACGCCAGTTCGCGAAGGGCCAACACGCGAGCGTGCTGGAACAATTCGCCCATGCGTTTGCGCAGCAATTCCTTCCCCGCCGCACCACGGACGGGGAGGGAGAGGTGCAGCAGGAAACGCACGGATAACATGCCGGCGGAAGTCAATCGAAGGTCGCGATCTTCAGGATATTCCCTCAGCTGTGCGAGCACGGCCGGGGCACCTTCTTCAAGCAGAGTCGGCAGAACACCTACGTCACCACGCCAGGGAAGGACGAGAGCGTCTGCGGACACATCGCTGAGTTCGCGACTGGAGACTTCGACACCGGGTCGAATTGTATCGAGGAGTTTCGGGCACATATGCCCGACCGAGAGCAAGGAAAGTGACAGGCCGCATTCAGTTCAGCGCATGGAATGTGGGCGCGCCTGTTCGGCTTGGTGCGGGCGTTGTTTGAAATGTAGGCGGCTTTACTAGGATTGCCGCAGCTTCCTCGATGGGCGGATATCAACCGATGAGGACCCACGAAAGCCCACAGCATCCAAAGGATGGATCTAAGGGAAGGGGAGGTCCGCTTGGCTCCGCCCTAAATTTCTTCCACGCGCGAAATTTCTTTCGCCGAACCGAACTCGAAACGACGTTCACTGCAAAGATCCGAGCTGACGCGGCAGCGGAAGCAGGCAGATTTTACATCGCAAATGGAAGAAAGTCCTATGCGCTCATCACCGGTGGCGAAGATCTCGAGAAGGAAGTCCACTTCTTCGGGGCTCTTGCCCATGGAGCTGCCCATGTCTTCGATGGTTTTCTTGATTCCTTCGAGGTCGAGAGATCCATCTACAAGGTCTTCCATTCTGGATACGACCCTGCGCACAGCCGGGCGGGAACCGGGTTTGCGGCGTCCCATCTCCCGAGCGAACTCACGCGTGGCTTCCTCGGAAAGGTAGCTGAACATCTCTTCCATTCCCGCGGCGAGGTCTTCCTCGCTTTCGAAAGACTCAACGAGGTCGGCCAGGGAACCGAAGTCGGCTTGAAGCACGGCGGCCGTGCGCGCGTTCTTCGCAACCGAACGAATCTGCTGAAGGTTCAGGCCGAGAATTTCGTCGGCGGCCATGACCTTCTTATCCTTCTCTTCCATCTCGGCGAGCGCCTGCAGATTTCCGAGCTTCTCCCGGATCATGGGCTGCATGGAATGCATGTACTTGAATCGATTGAATCCGAATCGAAGCATCTGGAGGACTATGGAAATCCAGATCTCGTCGTCGTTGGACTTGGCCGCCTCCCAGCGAGCCACTTCCTCTTCAACGAAGGTCTGGGGATCGGGAATATCGTCGCCCGCGCTGTCTTCGCGAAGGGTTTCTACGATCTCTTCATAAAGCTTCTTCAAACGTGCATCCATGACACACTCCACCATAGCGTCTTGAGTGAATTGAATTTCATAGGGATATGAGAAACGGAGAGTTCGCACACTATAGGCAATTCCTCCGAGGGATGCCAGAGGAAAGCCACGGCCTTGCCAGGCCCCCTGCACCATGCTAAATTCCGCGCGACTTTGTCCCTGAGGTGATCAATGAGTCGCAAAATGACCTGTTTCCTGATGATTCCCCTGATTCTGACCCTGCTGGCCGGCCCTCTGGTCGCCCAGGAGAAGGTGGACGCCCAGGCCCGCCTCAAAGAGCTTGCCATCAAGGCGAAAAACCGGGGGGAGGAAGCCAGAAGCGCCGAAACCACCCTTGAGCTTCCCCGGGGCCTGAAGCAGCTGACCCACAACGGCGGCGGCAAGCGAGAATCTCAGCCCGACTGGGACTCCGACCTTAGCGGAATCTATTTCGCGGAAAAAGGCAGTGGTGTGGGGCGTATCATGCGCCTGGATCTGAAGTCTGCGTCTGTGGACACCATAGTAGCCCATGCCTATTTTAGTGCCTCTCAGCCGGCGATTTCCCCCGACGGGAAGTTTCTGGCCTATCAGACCCGCAGGGTGGACACCCATGAATCCGTCTGGATCCGCAGGCTGGAAGACGGTCTTGAGGGCAAATTGAGCGAAGATGTGGAGGTTGCGGAAACTGACCCGGCCTGGAATGCAAAAGGAGGCAAGCTCTACTTTAATCGCAAGACCACAAACTCCCAGAACCATCGGGCAATGAGCTGTCTCAAAAACGGCGACGCCATGAAGGTAGTGGGCCGCGAGCAGGGCAGCTACTACACCCCCACCGTGAGCATGGACGGCGACCAGGTTGCCTGGCTTCATCGTCAGGGGCGCGACACGAAAATCGTGCTCATGAACACCGAGCTCACGGCCTTGACCCGCGACGTCCGAACTCCAGGATACACAGTGGCGTCCATGGACTGGATGCCCGGCGGCGAGAGCATGGTTGTTTCCTATATGGACAACAGCAATCCCAACCATGGTTTCGACATCGGTCTGCTCAATCTGGAAAGCGGCAGTCTTGAATTGCTGATGGACCTGGGTCATTACGACTCGGATCCCTGCGTTTCCTCCGATGGGGCCCATGTGGTCTTCGTCGCCAATCCACAGGGTCAGCAGGATCTCTTTCTCCTGACTCTTCCCTCCGAACCCAGCATGGAGGAATAGGGTGCCCGACCCACAAAAAGTCATTGTGGTCATGCCGGCCTACAATGCCGAGACCACGCTTGAGCGCACCCTCGGGGACATTCCCGCAGGCAGCGTAGACGAGATCATTCTCGTGGACGACTGCAGCCAGGACAACACGGTGGAATTGGCCCGCAGCCTTGGCATCACCGTGATCACTCACGATGAAAACCGCGGCTACGGCGCAAATCAGAAGAGTTGCTACCACGAAGCTCTTGAGCGCGGCGCGGACATCGTGGTGATGATCCACCCCGACTATCAATACGACTCGAGCCTGGTGCCCGCCATTGTGGGATTGCTGCGCGGCGATCATTGCGACGTGCTACTGGGAAATCGCATACGCTCACGCCGCGAGGCTCTGGCCGGCGGCATGCCTGTTTACAAATACCTGGCCAATCGCCTGCTCACAATCGTGGAGAACCTCTGGACCGGGGAAAATCTTGGCGAATGGCATTCGGGTCTTCGCGCCTACAAGCGCGAAGTGTTGGAAACCATTCCCTGGGGCGGCAACAGCGACGACTTCGTTTTCGACAGTCAGTTCCTCGTACAGTGCGTGCACTTCGGATTCCGCATCGGCGACCTTCCAGTGCCCGTGCGCTATATGCGCGAGGCCAGCAGCATCAACTTCACGCGCAGCATGGAGTACGGAATGCTCACCCTAGAGGTCTTCATTCGCTGGACCCTGCACAAGTGGAACCTGCGAAAAGATGCCCTCTTCACTGAAGAGTCGACCAGCCCGCCCATGTAGAAGCAGCCTAGATCCCGAACCAATGCCCCATTATCGTCGTGCCGATATAGCGCAGGAGCAGCGTCATCACGAGCAGCGAAAAGGAAAAGGGCGCCGTCAGTTTGAAGATGGGCAAAATGCGCGCGAGGACCAAGGCCAGCACGAAGGCCAGAATGATTCCCAAGGGTCCGGTGAAAGCCCCCACCATAGCGATGAGCGCGTAGTCTTCGCCCAGGAGCTTATCCTTTTCGGGACGATCCCCCGAGAGCCCCTTCATGAGACCGGGTACGAGAGCCAGCAGCCCCGACACCAGATATCCCGCCACAATTCCCAAGCCCGAATGCGACCAGGCGAACTCTTCCGTTCGTATGAAATACACGGTGGATAAGATGGCCAAGGCCATGCCCAGGTAGCTGATCCAGTAAGGAAGGCGGCCGCGTTTCCAGTCGGAGGCAAGTAGGGCGCCGAGAAGAGCGAGGAATACGATTTCGCGAACAAAGATCATAGGGAACTCCCGACTGAGAACTGAGAACTGAGAACTGAGAACTGAGAACTCAATCATACTCAGCCTA
>CAYTPZ010000051.1:0-12602 GCA_964440095.1 uncultured bacterium
TATCGCGGCCGCATCCTAACTCTGGGTGTGGTCACAAAACTGGGGGCAGGTCAGGTAATCCACAGGTTTTGGATCTGGACTTCTACAGTCTCTGCCATCCTGTAAATGTGGATGAGGCTGTGCCCGCCGATCGCATTGCGCGACTGGATGCCAACTGGCCGAATCCTTTCAACCCGAAAACCACACTGCGCTTCTTCCTCAAGGAAGACACGTATGTGCGCCTGGAGATTTTCGACATCTCGGGCCGGAAGATTCGCAGTCTCATCGATGCCGACGCTTTCGCCGGTGAGCATCTTGCCCAGTGGAACGGTGTCGATGAAAACGGCCATCTCGTTCCCAGCGGCGTCTACTTCGCCAAGCTGACCGCGGCGAAGGAAATACAAACGCAGAAGCTGACCTTGTTGAAATAGTGAGCGTGGAGGCCTGCGGGCTTCCTCTCGTTCCAGCTTCGTAGTTTCTCGGGGGAGGCCTTCAGGCCTCCCCGTTTTCCATTTACCCTGTCCGCGCTTTGCGCTCAGGTACGCATAATCAGTCAGAAACTCATGCTCTTCAAAAAACTCACTATTCGGATCCGATTTGATTTTCGTCCATGGTGTAAGCTCCACTACCTCCCTCCGCGGTTAATGCGCTATAATTGTGCCTTAGGAAATGAATCGACCGGGAGGATCTCCATGCGCTTTCGCCTCGTCCTATCCGCCCTGAGCCTTTGCGCCACAGCCTTTGCCGCCAGCCTTGATCCCGTCTATACGGAGACACAGGCACCCACAGGTCGCATCGTGATTCAATTTGCCGAAGACTCCGGGCTGGAGTTGCGACAGAGCGGACTCCAGGGCATGAATGCTCAAGATTTCGAGGCACGCTTGGCAAACCTGATTCCCGGTTACATGTTGGAGCGTCGGTTCATCCAAGTTTGGGATGAGATTGAAGCGCATCGAAGATTGGCTCTTTCCCGTGGCGCCACGGACCTTCCCGATCTCAATCGCTATGCCACTCTGTCGGGGGCCATGGGTGATCGCAAAGCGCTTCTTCAAGTTCTACGTAGGCTCAAGGCCGATCCTGCTCTGGAAACCGCATTTCTGGAACCGGTGGCTGTGCCGGCCGCTCTTGGTTTTGACGCCTTCACGAGTGCAGGACCCGACATGCCTCCTGAAGGCTTCAGCGATCGCACCGATACGCCCGATTTCATCAGCGAGCAGGGCTATCTCAATGCACCGCCTGAAGGCGTGAACGCATGGGCTGTGGAAGACAGCACGGGCGCCGATGGCGCCACCGTTCAAGTGGTGGACGTGGAAGGCGCATGGCTCTGGTCTCACGAAGATCTGCCCGCGCCGGTGGTGGAGCTGGGCGGACAAATCGACAACCTCAGCTGGCGAAATCACGGTACGGCCGTGGTGGGCGAAGTGCGCGGCCATGACAATAGCTACGGCGTGCGCGGCATTGCCCCGGCCACCGCAGTGGGGGGATCCTCCATCGCCGAGCAGTGGACCTCTCAGGCCATTTACAATGCAGCGCTCGAATTGAACCCAGGCGACATCATCATCATCGAACTGCATGCGCCAGGGCCAAACGCCACGGGTGAAGGTCAGATCGGCTACGTTTGCATGGAGTATTGGCAGGATAATTTCGACGCCATTCAGATGGCCGCGGCTCTAGGGATCATCGTTTGCGAAGCCGCAGGCAACGGCGGCGAAGATCTGGACGATCCCGTTTATCAAGGTTTCTTCGACCGCAGCCAGCGCGATTCCGGAGCCATCATTTGCGGAGCGAGTGTGGGTTCGAATTTGGATCCCGCATCCTTTACCAATTACGGATCGCGCGTGGATCTGCACGGTTGGGGCTACGATGTGGCGACCACCGGTTACGGATATCTCTACGGTGGCGACACCCTGCCGGAAGAGTTCTGGTACACCTCCGGATTCAACGGCACCAGCAGCGCTACGCCCATCGTGGCGGGCTCGGTGGCCGCGCTTCAGGGCATGGCCAAGGCGCGATGGGGTTTTCCCCTAGACGCCAAACTTGCGCGGGATCTTCTTGTGGCTACGGGAACACCTCAAGAGGAACCCGAAACGCACATTGGTCCGCGTCCCGACATTCTGGCCGCATGGCAACTTGCTTTGAATGGAATCGGGGAGTTGGTCGGCACCATTACGGATTCTGAAACGGGCGATCCCATCGAAGGAGCCACGGTCTACGTGACCGAAACGGCCGGCTTCGACTTCACCGATTCCGCAGGCAACTTTCGACTTTCTCTGGCCGCAGGATTCTACAACCTGGAATTCAGCGCAGGCATTTTCTATCAAGCCAGTGCGGCCATGGCGCTCATAAGCGATGCTGTGGTGACCGTGGTTGATAAGGCCTTGGATCCAACACCGACTCTGACTCTGGCCGGTTATGTGGATCGTTCCGGTGGACAGGATGCCGATGGCGTTCGAGTACGGGCTACGAATATCGACCTGAACGACCAATGGACCGACGAGAACGGATACTACGAGTTCACCGGTGTGCCCGTGGACACGAGTATCACCCTTATCATCGACAGCCTTCCCGGGCACAATGCGGTGGGGCGATTCGCCTCTACCAATGCACCGGAAGGCACAACGCTCATCAACCACGACTTCCTTTCGAGTGACGTGATAAATTTTGAAGCCGACAACGGCGGATTCACCGCCGACAGCCTCTGGGCCTGGGGCACACCCCTTGGCGATGCGGGGCCCAGCGCAGGCTTCAGTGGCGACAAATGCTGGGGCGTGGGCATGACGGAAAATTACCCCGACAATTCCTTCGCCTGGCTCACCAGTCCAAGTTTCGATCTCGGCATCACCGACATCGTTGCCGTCTACTTCAGCCTGCACTTCTGGAGTGACACCGAGAGCGGCTTCGACGGCGCGCGCGTGGAGTTCTGGAGTTATGTCACAGGCGAATGGCAGGAGCGTGCGCCGCTGGAAGGCTATAGCGATCCCTCGCTCTCGGGCATCGGATACAAGCCCGGTTGGTCCGGAGTTACAGGCGGCTGGCAGGGAACGGTTTTCGACGTCACCGACCTTATGTCTTCCGATGTTCGTGTGCGCATTGGATTCGGCAGCGACGGTGGCGTGAACGGACCCGGTTTCTGGATCGACGATCTCAATTTCTACTCCATCGCTTGGCCTACCGACGCGGAAAGTCCGTCGGCATCGCCACGCATGGCGGTCTATCCCAATCCCTTTAATCCCAAGACGACCCTCTATTTCGAGCTGCCCCAGGCCGGGAAAGTGAAAGTTGCAATTTACGATCTTGCAGGGCGCTTGGTGGAACAGTTGGCGGACAAGGCTTTCGCGGCCGGTGAGCATCGTCTGGAGTGGAATGCGGAAGAGGTCGCCAGTGGCATTTACTTCGCGCACTTTCTGAGCGAAGGCTCGGAGCAGAAAACGAAACTGGTCTTGCTGAAGTAACTGAGGACTGGGGGCTGAGAACTGAGAACTGAGAACTAAGAACTAAGAACTAAGAACTAAAAACTGAAGTGGTTCAGTTCCCAGCTCTTAGTTCTTTGTTCAATTCCAAGTTTCCCTTGGCCACTCTCGCAGCTTCCCATAGTCTCATGCCATGACACGTCGATCACTTATACGAAAGCGCAAACAGATCAAAGGCATCTTCTGCGTGGAGGGTCTTTGGGATCTGGACCTGCGCGACACGTCTACCGTGCGTCCCTTGCTGGATCTCCTGCTTATGAACGCGGGGGTGCAGTACATTCATCGCGAGTACGCCACGCGCGAGGAATTCGAACTCTACGTCAGCAAGTGGACCCTCAAGCGTTACGCAGCTTATCCCATATTGTATCTGGCGAGCCATGGTGCGGAGAGCGGTATCGATATCGGTGGTGAGCTCTATCCCTTGAATGAACTGGGTGCGCTACTGGAAGGCAAATGCGCCAATCGCGTGATTCTCTTCGCATCCTGCAGCACTCTGAACATTCAAAAGCGTCACCTGCGAAACTTCCTGGAAAGGACCCAGGCCTTGGCCGTGGCCGGCTACAAGGTCGACGTGGGATGGATGCGTGCCACAGCCTTCGAACTTCTCTTGCTCTACAACATGCAACTCGGCGAATTTTCCGGTCGAGGCATTGGAGCCATCGAGAAAAAAGCACGGTCGGTGGCTCGTGGCTTCAAGGAGCTGGAGTTCCGCATGGAGACCGTGAAAGAATTGACCTGATTCCGCACGGAGATCGGGACGGAGCCCGAAGAAACGGAGACGGCATGAAAGCCCGAACCCTATGCATCCTGGCCCTGTTAACCTTCGCACTACTTGCCCAGGCCGAAAGGCCCGAAACCGATGTGGCGCGCTTGTCCGAGTTGGCCGAGAGCTTCCGCGCTCAGGCCCAGGCTGCGCGAACGCCCGAGTATTGGGAAATGTGGGAGCGAGTTCGTGCGATTCATGGTCCCGATTCGGACATCGAAGTCATGGGCATCAACGAGCGGGGCATGCCATTTGTCTGCAAGGCAAACAATCTTGCGGCGGCCGCCACCATTCGCACCGACGAGCTCTGGCCCGGCGGTGGATCGGGATTCAATTTGACCGGTAGCACCTTGCCGGCAAACGCTCTGGCTGTTTGGGACGCCGGCGGCGTTTTGGTCGGCCATCAGGAATTCGATGGGCGGGTCGTTCAGCAGGATGTGCCGGGCGGAACCAGCAATCACTCCACACATGTAGCCGGTACCCTTGTGGCCTCGGGTGTGGACGCCAACGCCAAAGGCATGGCTCATGCCGCATCCCTGGATGCCTACGAATGGGCGGACGACGCCAGCGAAATGGCCGCCGAAGCGGCGACGGGGCTTTGGGTGTCCAATCACTCCTACGGCTATATCCATGGATGGAATTACGATTTCCTTGGCGATGACGAATTCTGCTGGTTCGGCGATGTGGGCGTGAGCACCAGCGAAGACTACCTCTTCGGATTCTACACGCCGGCCTGGTGGGCGGGTTTCGGTTCGACCATTACTTGCGAAGGCTGGGATCAGATCGCCGTGGCCGCACCTTACTACACCATCGTGAAATCGGCAGGGAATGATCGGAACGACTACGGTCCCAATCCTCCCGATGGAGGGCATTGGTATTGGACGGGATCCTGGACCTGGAGCACTGACACTCGCCCAGCCGATGGCGGCCCTTCAGGTTATGACACCATTACCGATGCAGGCAATGCCAAGAATGTCTTGGTCGTAGGGGCCGCCTTTGATATTCCCGGTGGTTATACCGGACCGGGCGACGTGACCATCAACAACTACAGCAACTGGGGGCCCACCGACGATGGGCGCATCAAGCCTGATCTTTTGGGCAATGGAGACAATCTTTACAGCAGCAGCCATAGCCACACGACGGCCTATACAACCATGGGTGGCACTTCCATGGCCTCGCCCAATGTGGCAGGCAGCGTGGCTCTGCTCTATGAACTCTACTACAACGCCGCGGGTATGCCGCCGCTTTCGAGCACCATGCGTGGCCTGCTCATTCACACGGCGGACGAAGCGGGGCCCAGCGACGGACCCGATTACATGGGCGGCTGGGGTCTGGCGAACGTACGGGCCGTGGCGGATCTCATCGACATTGACACACGCGCGGTGGACGCCATTCGCGAGGCTTCTCTCGCCCATGGCGAAACCAAACTCTACACCTTTCACAGCGCGGGCATTGAAGCTCTCACGGTCACCTTGGCCTGGACGGATCTGCCCGGCACCTCGCCGACCACGGCCCTTGATCCCACCGACTTGATGCTCGTCAACGATCTGGATCTACGTGTGATTCAGGGTGAAAACACCTGGCAGCCTTGGCGTCTGGATCCGGCCAATCCGTCTTTTCCCGCCACAAAGGGCGACAACTTTCGCGACAACGTGGAAAAGGTCGAAGAGGCATCACCTGCCGCGGGCGACGTGACCATTCAGATTACCCACAAGGGCACACTGGCCGCTCCCCAGGCTTTCTCCCTGATCTTCACGGGATTCGATGGCACGCCGGTGGCCGTGTCGGACTTCAGGCTCGAGAGTTCTCCTGGTCGCGTGGATCTGTCATGGGAGTCGCCGCGCGCACGCGCCGAGGAGCTGCGCCTTAGCGCCGAGGGTCCGGAGGGCACATGGACGCTGCCCATTCGCGAACTGCTGAACGGTCACTTCGAGGCCAGCGACCTGAACCCGGCTCTTGAAGAGGGCGGGCGCTTCCAATATCAGCTCGAACAATTCGAAGGCGACGCGTGGACCTTGCTCCGCAGCGAAAGCATTCTGCTGGACGCCCTGGGCGCACGCACGCAGCTTCTCGAACCCTGGCCCAACCCGCTGCGTTCCTCCACGAAGCTGCGATACAATCTGGGCGAAGCGGGTGCGGCGCGGCTTTCGGTTTACGATGTAGCCGGGCGGCTGGTGGAAACCCTTGCCGAGGGATACCGTAGCGAAGGGCTTCAAGCCCTGGCATGGGAGCCCGGCGAGTTGTCGGCGGGAGTCTATTTCCTCACTCTGGAAACCCAGGGGGAACGTCTGACTCGAAAGATGTTGGTTTTGCGATAAGTTCCACGAAAAAGCCCCTGCCGTTTTCGCGGCAGGAGCTTTGTCGTATGTGCGACTAGGGTCCGAGTTTCCAGAAGCTGGTGGATCCACCGCCGAAGAAGGCGTAGACTGATTCTCCATCGCTGATCAGTGTGGTGCCCATGTCGAAAGTCCAGATTATATCGGATTCGTCGCCTTCGGTGGTCCAGATAAAGCCCTGTCCATCGTAGCAACTGTATCCACCCAGTTCGATGGCGGCCCCGGGGAAATCTTCGGCGGCGCTCCACTGATCGGAATCGATGTCATAGTGCCAGAATTCCAGATCCTCGTTGGTTGCGTAGAATCCACCCGCGCCGTCCCAGCAGAAAGAGTTTCCATTCCAGATGTTCCCAGGCATGGAACTGAGTTCTGTCCACTCATCCACTGAAATGCTGTAACGGAAGAAGGGTGCGTTCTCATTGCCATCTTCTACGCTGGGCTTTACCAGATAGAGGAAGTCTCCACCGCCCGGCCAATCGAGAATTCGGCCGCCGCGCCTGACTCCATATTCGGGGATATCCGTCAACCCACTCCAGGGCTGCCCCAGGGTTACTACCCTGGGCGAAATCCGCCAAAGCGACCCACTCCAGGTCTTCGTACCAGGTCGGAATGCAGCAGGTCACGGCGGGATCATCGCTCGAACACCCCAATAGAATGAACGGGAAGGCGACAATTACGAGGATCTTCCAGTTATTCAGGCGCATGAGGATTCCTTTCTCTCGGTAACTTGGCGGCAAGATTAAGGACTACCTGATCTACTGTCAAACACTCCCCGTGGGGGAGGAAACTTCCCCCTGATTACTCTGGCACCGCTTTTGCAGTTCACAATTCCGCTTACAGATTGTCCGCGGTTCCTGGGGGGATCCCCGCACAACATCCTTGCTTTTCGCACCCTTGCCCCCCTTTGCGGCCCTCCCGGGTTCCGCTTCAGTTTTTCCCAGTGGGAAAAACTCTCCCTTCGCGAAGCGTCGCTTAAGGAGCTTGGGTCAAGGCAAGACCTTCATATGATCGCACCGACCCGGCACCGTTGGGGAGGGCCTCTGGCCTTCCCCTTTTTTATTTCCATGCAAATACGTGAGTTAGGGACTTCCGCCAAGATTTTTTCCGGCGAGGCTTGACACCTATACATCTGTATAGTAGTCTCGGATTCGCACAAGCCTTGAAGGATTAACCGGAGGTTCTCCCTTGTTCTCCGCTTCGCCCGCAATCGCTCACCTAGACATGGACGCCTTCTTCGCGGCCGTGGAGCAGCGGGACTTTCCCGAACTCAGAGGCAAGCCGGTTGTGGTGGGGAGCCACGATCCGCAGCGCCGAGGCGTCGTCTCCGCGGCCAGCTATGAGGCTCGCGAATACGGCATCCACAGCGCTCTGCCTCTGAGGACAGCCTATCGCCTTTGTCCAAACGCCTGCTTTGTGGATCTGCGTCCCAGGGTCTACTCGGAGGAGAGCCGTCACATTATGGCCATTCTCCATGAGTATTCGCCTCGGGTGCAGCCCCTGAGCCTGGACGAGGCCTTCTTCGATCTGACGGGTACCGAATTGCTCTTCGGGCCCCCGGAAGAGACCGTGCTCGACATCAAGCGCCGCATCCAGAAGGAGCGGGGTTTGGTCTCTTCCGTGGGGCTTGCTTCCGTCAAGTTCGTGGCGAAGATCGCCTCGGATCTCGACAAGCCCGACGGGGTCGTCATCGTGCCGCCGGGCACGGAGAGAGACTTCCTCCATCCGCTGCAAGTTCAGCGGCTCTGGGGTGTGGGTCCCAAGACCTTCGAGCAACTCGAGAAGTTCGGCGTGGCAAGCATCGGGGACCTGGCCAAGCTCGGCCAGGAACGTCTCATCGAGCGATTTGGGAAGTGGGGGCTGCGGCTTTGGAATTTGTCCCAGGGTATCGACCCTCGGGGCGTGGAGCCGCATCACGAGGAGAAATCCGTCGGGCATGAACACACTTACGATGAGGATCAGGACAGTTTGGAAGTCCTCGAGCGCACCCTGCTCGCCCTCGCCGAAAAGGTGGCCCGCCGCCTCCGCAAGCACGGGATGGCCGGACGTACCCTTACCTTGAAGTTCCGCACGGCATCGTTCCGCACCCTGACCCGATCGGTCACGGGAAGCGAGTACCTGGATCAGGGTCCTCTCATCTACGAGACGGCCCGCGCCCTCATGAAGAAGGCGGATCGCAGGGGCGAAAAAGTTCGGCTTCTGGGTATTTCGCTCAGCAGTCTGCTGCCCCGCAGCCAGGTGCCTCGCACGCTCTTTGACGGAATGGAGCCTAAGACCGGCGAGAAGATCGACCGGGCTGTGGATGAACTGGGCCGGCGCTACGGAACGGACACCGTTCAGCGCGCTTGCCTTGTGGAAAGGAAAGCGTCATGAACGCCAACTCACAGACCATCCTGCCCTTCAATGCTGCCATTCTTAGCTGGGACGAAGTCCTGGCCAACGGACGCAGTGCCGTCGACGAAACCGGGGAGCTCCGGACGATGAACCCGGCCCATCTTCCACCGGAGCCGGATCTTCCCGACATCTACGCCCTTTGTCCTGGATGCGATGAGCATGTGGGTGGAGGCATCTTCCCGGCCGCCGAGCTTCTGCTCAGCGACGCTTGCCCCGCCGGGCAGCGCCTGCGCGGTAGCGCGGCCGGTCAATATTTTGAGGAGAAGGAGGATCCTTCGGTCGAAAGGGAGGGTTCGACCGAGGCGGTTTTGAGGCGACGAAGTTCGGCGCGTCCCTCCTCTCTCCTCGATTCACACGCGGACAACCGGCTCCGGGGAGGCTCGTTTCCCCGTTTCGAGGCTCTCACCCCCGAGTCTTCTCCGGATGCCGGACCGCGCTTCTCCTTGACCCGGGTGCTGGCCCTGTGTTCCGGTTACGCTGAAACGCAGAAGCTACGTGTCACCCGGGCCTGGTTCTTCCGCAGGAGGGCCGCAGTATGCAAAAGCAGACTCTCACGGATCGCCAACGCAGCATCCTCGATTTCCTAGGGGATTATCTCGAGGAAAACGGCTATCCACCGACCTTGCGCGAGATCGGCGCGCACTTCGGAATTCGCTCGCCCCGAGGCGTCCAGGACCACCTGGAGGCCTTGGAGCGTAAGGGGCATATCCGTCGGCAGCGCGAAGCATCCAGAGGTATCGAACTACTCGATCATCGCCTGGCTAGTTCAGACAATGTCATTCGTCTGCCACTGGTGGGGCGAGTTGCTGCCGGTCAGCCAGTACTCTCCGAGGAGAACATCGACGACTGGATGGAGATCGACGCTGCCTTGGCCAGGAAGGGTAACTTCCTGCTCAAGGTCGTGGGGGAATCCATGATCGAGGCGCATATCCTCGATGGTGACACCCTGGTGGTGGAATCCCGTGAGGAGGCTCGCAACGGTGAAATCGTGGTAGCTCTGATCGATGATGAGGCCACGGTGAAAACCTTCTACAAGGAAGAGGGGGCCATCCGGCTACAGCCCGAGAACTCGGAGATGGACCCCATTATCGTTCCAGCCGGATCAGCTGAAGTTCGTGTAATCGGGAAGGTGTTGGCGGTATTGCGGGTGTTGTAAACCGGCTTCAAGCCATGTCATAGTACTTTAGGCGAAGCGCCTAAAATACTATCGTATAACAGGAAGCCCGTGGGATGACCCCATAGTAGACTGAGAAGAAGTGCATGATGGTTCCCGCCATGACGAAAAGATGCCAAACGGCATGATGGTAGGGGAGCTTCTTCCAGGCATAGAAAACCGTGCCGAGAGTGTAGGCGATGCCGCCCAAGAGCAGGAATAGTAGACCCGTTGAGGAGACAGAGTTGATAAGGGGTTTGGCGGCGATGGCCACTAACCAACTAAGGCCTAGGTAGAATCCCAAAGACAACCATTTTGGCGGACGCTTGGTCAGCACTTCGAAGAGAATACCGCCGATGGCCAGGCCCCAGGCAAGTCCGAAGAGGGTCCATCCCCAGGGACCCCGCAGATTCACAAGTACGAAGGGTGTGTAGGTACCCGCGATGAGCAGATAGATGGCTGCGTGGTCGAATTTGCGGAAGAGGTTTTTCACCCTCGGCCAGGGGAAGCCATGATAGAGGGTGGAAGTCGTGTAGAGCAGGATCATGCTCGAACCGAAGATGCTCACGCTGACCACGTGCCAGGCCTCTCCGCGAAGAGCTGCAAAAACCACCAACAGGACCAATCCCGCAATGCTGAGCAAGGACCCAAAACCATGGGTGATGCTGTTGGCGATTTCTTCATTGCGCGTGTATGTCTTTTCTCGATGTGGCATATGGGCAAGCTAGCTCAGGTGAGGCAAAGGCACAAGCGGGGCTCAGACAAAGAAAAGCCCGCACATGAATGCGGCCCTGTTTCTCGATATCGTGAGTCATTTGCTTAGGAGCAGTTTGGTGCTGACTGTGCCCGCCTGGGTTTTGAGTTGTGCTAAATACAGCCCCGAGGCCGCTCCATCTGAGTTCCAAATGACACGATGCTCCCCAGCCTGTAGCAATTCATCGCGAAGAACTTCCACGCGCTTTCCGCTTACATCGTAGATGGAAAGCTCCACCTTCTCTTCTCGATCCAAGGTAAAACTCAGTTCCACCTGCGGATTGAAGGGGTTGGGATAGGCCCCTAACTGAAGTACCTCGAAACTCGCACTGGGAGTTTCTCCCGCGGCACTGGCCATGCCTGCATCACGCACGCAGCGCACATGGTTGTAGATGCGAACCACGTCACCCTGGGGTCCGTGCCCGTAGGGGTAGTCCGCCGGGTCACCCTCTTTGGGATCGCTTCGCTGGCATCCCGCACCATGAACGTCGAGCAATTCGTAGTTCCCTGAGCCCGGCGGAAACTCCATGAAGCCGTATGCCGTGCCGAAGGCGACATAGGCTGCGTAGCCTCCCAGGCCCAGGAAGTTTGCATGGGTGGTGGAGGTCCAGTAAAAGGGGAAGTCGCTGCCGCCGCCTGATTGAATGATCGTCGAGCTGTCGAAGATGGGATCGATGGCCGCCGTGCCATCGGTTGCCGGTGAGCGGCTGTAGTCGACGATGGCCTGCAGCTCTTTAGTATTGGGAAGGCGCCAGTCTGAGTATCCGCCGTAGTCGAGGTTCTCCGCCCAGTCGAGGGCCTGTTCCCAGTTCAATGCGCCGTCTGCGTCGTCACCTGCACCCAGGTGTCCGCTGTCCTGCTTCATCCACATGAGGTCGGTGGCTTGGTCGGTGATGGTTTCGTCGATGTTGTCCACGAAATCGTTTTCACCATAGACGCTTTCCCCGCGCACGAATTGCACGAAGAAAGTTTTGTCGCCTCCCGATTGGGGGTCGGTGAGCCCATATCCTTTGATGCGTCCATCGGCGAAGTTCACGCCGAAAGCCGTTTCAATTCCGTGCATGGTCGTGTCGACATAGAGGGTATTAGACAGATACTGCGAATCGATAATGCGCTCGCCCGCCTGTGTGTCGCCGTACTCGAAATTGAAGTAGTCGGTGTCGATGAAGGGTGTGAGCTGCGAAGTGTCCTCACCCTCGAATCCGCTGGGATCGGCTCCGCTGAAAAGAATGAGCGAGTAGAGTTCCTTGATATTCGGCAATCGCCAGTCGTCGTGGCCGGCCAGGTCGAAGGTCTCCAAAGCCACCAGGGCTTGGGGCAGGGACATCTTCTCGCCGGGATCCTGCTGCCACATGAGCCCGGTGCTCAGGTCGGTGATGGTGCCGTCGCCATTGTTCTGGTAGGAAGGATCATGACTCGAGTATTGGGAATCCTGGCCGTAGAATGCCTGACCTTCAAGGGGACAACTGATTTCAGCGGAGCTGTCGTAGCAAATCAACTGATCTGTGTCCGGTACCCGGAACTCAACAAGCGGGGTTTGATCCTCAATGGGACCGGTGCAGTCTTCAGCACAGCCGGAACTGATGGGAATGATTAGGCAGAGAAGCAGAGCTGGATATTTTCGAATCATGGTGCACCTCCAGGTTATCGTTAGAAAAAGGACAGAGGATTCGATCAATTTGCGGCAACTTTGAGAGATTCGATAGAAAACCCGGCTCTTCCGGGTTTCGTGTGAGCAGCGAGCCATGATTCACCGT
>CAYTPZ010000052.1:0-12011 GCA_964440095.1 uncultured bacterium
ACGCTTTGCGCCAGCTGCCACCGGCATCTGCATGAGCGAGACGGCGCTTGCTGAAGAGGCCGGGCTTGGGATGCAACGCGGCTAGGAAAGAGGAGCTGAGTTTGCGGCCCACAGGAAATCCTGAAGCGCCAGAAAATGAAAACGGAATTTAGCAAGACCTCTATCATTTTGAAATGTGGTGACATCACCACTGAACCAGTCGACGCCATCGTCAACGCGGCCAACTCACGCATGCGCGGGGACGGTGGAGTGGACGGCGCAATTCACTCGGCGGGTGGTCCCGCAATCCTCGAAGACTGCAAATGTGTGGTGCCTGAGGGTACAAGCCTCGCCTTTCCGGCTATCAGCACGGGTGTCTGCGGCTACCCCTTTGAGCTGGTCTGTCCTCTTTCGCTACAGGTGATCCGAGAATTTTGCCAAGCACATTCCACTGTAATAGAAGAAGTTAGACTGGTTTACTTCAGCAAGTCCGACAGCTTGGCCGCAGAGACCCAACTTTCCGCCATGAATTCGGAGCGAGAGAACTCACACCCCCCATAAGTTCGGAATTTCGGTGATTTTACCAAATGAAGATTGATTTCGCCTTGACCGTGCCTATCATATGCACATGAAGCCTCTTAAAATCGACGAGATCGATCGGACGATCCTCTGCATCCTCCAAAAAGAGGGGCGGCTACCCAATGCGCGTCTTGCCGAGCGGGTTGGACTGAGCCCCCCCTCCGTGCTCGAAAGAGTGCGCAAAATGGAGGAGCGAGGCGTCATCCGAGGATACATGGCCCAGGTGGAAGAGGAACTGCTCGGCATGAAGGCCACGGTCTTCGTGAGCGTGACCCTTTCCTTTCACAACGCCGAAGCCATCGCCAATTTCCAGCAGACCATCATGGACATGCCGGAGGTCATCGAGGCGCATCACGTGACCGGTGAGGACGACTACCTTCTGAAGGTGGTGCTGCCCGACATCGGTGCCTACGAGTCTTTCCTATTGGACAAACTCACGCGCATAGAGGGAGTGAACAAAGTGAAAAGCTCCTTCGTGCTTTCGAAACTCAAGCGCGGCGGAATGCTGCCGCTGCAACCGGACGGCTGCTGACCGTCCCAGGAGGTTAGGGATGCAGAAGATCGCCCTCATCGGCTTCGGTAACGTGGGACAGGGTCTCGCGGAAATTCTCCGAACGAAGAAGGCCAGCTTGAAGCGCAAGCAGAAGTACGAATTCGCGGTGGTCGCCATCAGCGATTTCAAGCTGGGATCGGTCTACGACCCCAAGGGCATCGACCTGAAACGTGCCCTGGAAGCCGTGCGCAAGAAGGGTAGCCTGGACGCCTACAAAGGCGGCACCCACGGTTGGGACGCCATGACCACCATCAAGAAGAGCAAGGCCGATGTCGTCGTCGAGCTGGCCTTCACCGACCTGAGCACCGGCCAGCCCGCCATCAGTCACTGCCGCGAAGCGCTGAAACTGGGCAAGAGCGTCGTCACGAGTAACAAGGGACCTGCCGCGCTGGCCTATCCCGCGCTGAGTCGTCTTGCCAAGAAGCACGGCGCATCCTTCTTCATCGAAGGCACGGTCATGAGTGGAACGCCCGTGCTTAACGTGGGCATGAATGACTTGGCCGGCAACGATTTCAAATCGATCTCCGGCATTCTCAACGGCACCACCAACTACATGCTCAGCGAAATGGAAAAGGGCATGAGCTACGACGCCGTGCTAGAGAAGGCGCAGAAGCTGGGCTATGCGGAAGCCGATCCCACGGGCGATGTGGAAGGCATCGATGCGGCCGGCAAGGTGACCATCCTGGCCAACATGTTCATGGACGCCAAGATCACTCCCGCCGACGTTCGCCGCCGCGGCATCACCCGCCTCAAGCCCGCCGACATAGAAATGGCGAAGAAGGGCGGCAAGCGCTGGAAGCTCATCGGCTCGGTGAAACGCAAGAAGGACGGCAGTATCGACGCTTCGGTGCGCCCCGTCATGCTTCCCTTGGATGATCCTCTCGCCGGCGTCATGGGTCCCACCAACGCCGTCACCTTCGATACCGACCTTCTCGGCAAGGTCACCGTGGTCGGCCCCGGCGCCGGCCGCATCGAAACCGGTTACTCCATTCTCACCGATCTCTTGGCCATTGAAAGGAGCTGCTCGTGAGCACTTACACCCTAGCCGTAGTCGGCGCCCTCGGAAACGTGGGTACCGAAATGCGAGGCACCCTAGAGCGCAGTGACCTTCCCATCGAAAAGCTCGTTCTCATGGACGTAGCCGAGAACGCCGGCAAGATCGTGGAATGGAAGGGGCAGCAGATCACCGTGGTTACCGCCGAAGCCGACGCCTTCGAAGGCGTGGACATCGCCCTGTTCAGCGCGGGCGAAGGGGCGGCTCTCAAGCTGGTTCCCGAAGCCATCAAGCGCGGTTGCGTCTGCGTGGACAACAGCACCGCCTTCCGGGGCAGCGACGAGGATCCTCTGGTCATTCCCGAGGTGAATCCCGAAGCGCTGGAAAGGCATCGCGGCGTCATCGCCAATCCCAATTGCTCGACCATCCAGATGCTCGTGGCGCTCAAGCCCATTCACGACGCATACAAAATCAAACGCGTTGTGGTGAGCACCTATCAGGCCGTGAGCGGATCCGGTCAGGCCGCGGTGGACGAGCTGCATCAGCAGACCCGCGCCTTCGCCGAGGGTGGAAAACTGGAAGCAAATGTCTACCCCCACCAGATCGCCTTCAACGCGCTGCCGCACATCGACGTCTTCGAGGCCAACGGCTATACGAAGGAAGAGATGAAGATGATCAACGAGACGCACAAGATTCTCGATCCGGCCATCGGCGTGACGGCCACCACCGTGCGCATGCCCGTGGTGAACGGCCACAGCGAGAGCCTGAACATTGAAACCGAGAAGCCCTTCGATCTGGCAGAGGTCCGCGAGCTCATGGCCAAGTCGCCTGGTGTGGTGGTCGAGGATGATCCCGCGAACAACGTCTATCCCATGGCGCTAACGGCCACGGGCAAGGACCCCGTTTATGTGGGTCGCATGCGCATGGATGAATCGCAGCCCAACACCATGAACATGTGGTGCGTCAGCGACAACCTGCTCAAGGGAGCGGCACTGAACACCGTGCAGATCGCCGGCGAGCTCATCGCGCGAAAACTTGTGAAGGTTCCCGTTGCCTGAGTTAGTGGTCATGAAGTTCGGCGGCACGAGCGTGCGGGACGATGAGTCCCGCGCAGCCGCACTGGCGCAGGTTCGCATGCATTACAAGGCGGGCAAGCGCATTGTCATCGTGGTCAGCGCCATGGGAAGGCAAGGCGAGCCCTACGCCACCGACACGCTCATCGGCCTGCTGCGTGAAGTGGGCGAGCCTGTCCCGCCGCGGGAATTGGATCTGATCATGAGCTGCGGAGAGACCATCTCCGCAGCTTTTTTCGCGCACCTGCTCAGCAAGAACAAGATGCCTGCCCTGGCCTTCACCGGGCAGCAGGCAGGCATGCTCACCGACGACAAAGCCGGCGAGGCGGAGATTCTGGATGTTGACCCCACTCTCATTCGGCGCGCGCTCATGCAGCGGAAGATCGCCGTGGTGGCGGGCTTCCAAGGTTCGGATGCCGACGGCGAAATCCGCACCCTCGGGCGCGGCGGCAGCGACACCAGCGCGGTGGCTCTAGGCTCGGCGCTGGAAGCTTCGGTGGTGGAAATCTACTCGGACGTGGACGGCATCGCCTGCGCCGATCCGCGGCGAGTCGCAGACGCGGCCTTCATGGAAGAAATCGGTGTGGCGCAAATTCTCGCCATGGTGGAAGAGGGCAGCAAGGTCATCCACCCCCGTGCGGTGAAGGCCAGCCTGGCCACCCAAATGCCCATTCGTGCACGCAATACCTTCAGCGAAGCGCCGGGCACCCTGATTCATCATCGCGAGATCAAAGGCGAGCTTCTTCCCGTGGCACTGGCTCATCGCGAGAAACAGGTTTTGCTCGAAATAAGATCGAGACAGGATCCACGCAAGACCGTGCCCGAGCTGCTCGAAGTGGGACGTTTCCGTTTCCTTCTGCTCAACGACGTTTATCTCGCCGAACGACTCGCCAAGCTTCGCGCCGCATTCGGCAACTACGAGATGGAAGACGGCTGGGCGACGGCGTCGATAGTTCTTAGCCACATGGAAGTCAGTGAGGCGCCGGATCTTGAGAGCGCCGATAAGATGCCGGCCACGCCGGGTGTGTGGAGTTGGCTCGTGAGGGAAGAGAACCTGGGCGAGGTGCTAGCTGACCTGTTCGAGGTGCATCTTACTTGATGATTGTACCCGGGTACAGTCGTCCCCCTACTCCTCTTCCAACCAATCCTGAAGAATCGCTCGCACCCGTAGTGCATTTTCGTCAGCCGTGAATACGGCGAAGACCGTATGCGCCGAATCCTTTTCCATGAGTGCGCGGGCCAGCACACTCATTTCGTCGAGCTCGGCCCACTCGCCGGTTTTGCGAAGGATGGGAAGTTCCAGGCGCGTGAGTCGCGGCTCGCTGAAGGCGAGCACGTCCAAAGGCATATCCACCAGCAATTCGCCCGGGCCAAGCCCACAAAGCTCGCATAGCTCCGTCTCCAGCGCCTGACGTTCGCGGCCACCAAGCTTCTCCACTAACTTGGCTCGAACATCCTCGGCAACCTTGCTCGGCACGCTGAAAGCCGTCTTGTAGAGATTTCGATAGAGTATCTTCTCCATGAGATACTCGCTCACCCCACCCGACATGCGGATGCGCGTGAGCAATTCTCCATCGGTCATCTCGTACCAGCCCTCGATATTGTTCACCGCCAATTCCATGGCCCGAAGCAGCATGGTTTCAGCAATGCGGCTGGTCTTGTGCGCATAAACCGCCGAGTACATATGGTCCCGCGCCACGAGCATTTCCTCGATGGCATCCAGGCCCTTTTCGAGCATGTAGATTCGGCCCTCATCCGCATCGGGCTTCAGTGTGTGCAAGATGCGATAGAGATCGATCTGGCCATGGCTGATGCCCGTGAAGTAGCTGTCACGCAGCAGGTAGTCCAGCTGATCAGCGTCGATGGGGCCATGGATGATGTTCTGCAGAATCGGGTCCGAATGCCGCCCCACCACCAGGTTGCCCACCTCTTCAGGATCCAGACCAAATCGTTCAAGGACGCGGGGAACCCAACCCGCTCCCGGGAATGTGTAGCGCGCGTTCCCCGTAATGAGATTGCGTGTGAGCTCCATGTGATCTTCGGGAAGCAAAGTTTCCAGGGCGTGACTGAAGGGCGTGTGACCCAGGTCGTGCAAAAGCCCGGCGGCCTGGGCCAGCCATTTCTGCTCGGGAAGCAAATCGAAGATGCGCGCCATCTCGCCGGACACGTGACTCACGCCCACGGCGTGGTTTGCCCGAGTGTGTACGCCACCGGGGTAGCTCAGGAAGCTCAGACCCAACTGCCGGATCCACTGCAGCCTCTGCAACTCCGGCAGTTGGAGCAGTGAAGACTGCAGGTCGTTCAACTCGATGAATCCGTGAATGGGATCGTTGATGAACATGCAGTCTCCTTTTGGACTAAACGTCGAAATACAAGGACAACTCATAGGGATGCGGACGGTTCCGCACCTCGTTGTACTCCTTCTCCATTTTCGTTTCGATCCAGAAGTCTATCAGCTCTTCGGGGAAAACGCCGCCCTCCAACAAGAAATTTCGGTCGTCATTCAGCGCCACCATCGCCTCGCGCAAACTGGTAGGCAGGCCGCCGATGCGATTCAGCTCGCTGTCGGGTAGCTCGTAAATATTTGTGTCGATAGGCCCGAAACCCAATTCTGTGGGATCCAACTTTCGCCGAATCCCGTCGAGACCCGCCATGAGCTGCGCAGCTATGGCCAGGTAGATGTTGCAACTTCCATCCGGCGGACGAAATTCGATGCGCTTGGTGGCTGCGGTGTTCGCATACTTGGGAATGCGCACCGCCGCGCTGCGATTGGCCAGGCCGAAGAAGGTGCGGACCGGCGCTTCGAATCCTGGCACCAGTCGCTTGTAGCTGTTGGTGCTCGGATTGGTGAAGGCCAACAGCGCCGGCGCATGTTTGAGCAGTCCGCCAATGTAGTGAAGTGCCGTCTTGCTCAAACCGGCGTAGCCCTTGGCGTCCCAGAACAGGTTCTTCTTTCCCTTGCGAAGACGCTGGTGAAAATGCATCCCGCTGCCCGCTTCGTTGAAGAGCGGCTTGGGCATGAAGGTAACCGTTTTGTTCGCACGTGCGGCGACCATCTTGATGATGTACTTGATGCGCATGGCATTGTCACCCACCAGCGAGAGCGGTGATTCTTCAATCTCGATTTCGCTCTGTCCCGGCCCACCCACTTCGTGGTGATGATAGCGCACGGGAATGCCGGCCTTTTCGATTTCTGCCGCCATCTCCGCACGCAGATCGTAAAGCTGATCATGCGGAGGAATCGCGTGATAACCACCCTGATGCGGAATCTTGTAGCCCAGGTTTTTGCCCTCATCCACCGCCGAGTTCCAGTCGGCTTCGGCGCTATCGATGCGATAGAAGGACTCGTTGATCTCGTTGCGGTAGTGCACCGAATCCACGATGTAGAACTCGAACTCGGGGCCCCACTCGCTCTGATCGGCGATGCCCAGATCCTTCATCCATGCCTCGGCGTTGTACATGATGGCGCGAGGATCTTTCCAGAAGGGCTTGCGAGTGTCGGCCTCGGCCGGCTGGCAGATGAGCGAGAGAGTTTTCTTTTCCCAAAAGGGATCGATGCTGGCCGTCTTGGGATCGGGCAGCAGAACCATGTCGCCCGCTTCGAGCTTCTTGAAGCCGGGCACGCTGGAGCCGTCGAAGGCGATACCGCGAGCGAACAAGTCAGAATTCATACGGCTGCCCGGCAGGCTGATGTGATGCCAGCGGCCGAAGAGATCCACGAACTTGAGGTCGATGACCTCGATACCATTCTTCTTGGCCCAGGGCAGCAGGGCTGAAGACGTTTTGGGCGGCATTTTCTTTCCTCCGATGATTCCCGGTTCGACGAAGCATAGTAGCAATCCGGACCCGGGTATCCAAGGGGCCTGGAAACGATTTTACAACAAAGGCTTTGATTGAAGGCGAAGAGCCTGCTGGCTATATTGTTGCCACCCGCCAAGCGGGTGAAAGGTGGAGATCGATGAAGACGATTCCTGAACTCAGCGACTGGGCCCTGGAACTGATCCGCCTGGCGTCCACACGCCTTCCCGCGGACATCCGGGAATCCCTGGCCAAGGGACGCGACACCGAGGCGGAAAACTCGCCGGCCGCGGCGACCCTAGGCACCATTTTCGAAAATATCGACCTGGCCGAGCAGCATTCCACGCCGATTTGCCAGGACACCGGCACCCCGGTTTTCTACGTGAAGCATCCCTGGGATTTTCCCGCCACCCAATTCAAGGCGGCCTTCACCGAGGCCGTGAAGGTGGCCACCACGAAAAACTACTTGCGCCCCAACGCGGTGAACTCCATTACCGGAAAAAACAGCGGCGACAACACCGGCGACCACTTCCCGGCCATCTATTTCGAGCAGTGGGATCGCGAGGACGAAGTTCGCGTGGACCTCATGCTCAAGGGCGGTGGCAGCGAGAACGTGGGCGCGCAGTACGCGCTGCCCCACGCCGGGCTCGGCGCTGGACGCGATCTGGACGGCGTGCGCAAGGTCATCCTGGACGCTGTGGTGAACGCCCAGGGCAAGGGATGCGGCCCTGCCGTGCTGGGTGTGTGCGTCGGAGGCGACCGTAGCAGCGGTTATGCCTTGGCCAAGAAGCAGATTCTTCGGCCCCTCGGCGATACAAATCCCGACACCGTACTCGCCGATCTGGAAGCGGAAATCACCGAAAAAGCCAACGGTCTGGGCATCGGCCCCATGGGTTTCGGAGGAATGACCACTGTGCTAGGGGCGAAGATCACGAAAGCCCACCGAGTGCCGGCGAGTTTTTTCGTGTCCATCATCTACATGTGCTGGGCGGCCCGGAAACAGGCCATGACTATTCGCAAGGGGGAGGTGAGCTATGATTAAGCTCCATACACCCATCACCGAAGAGCAGATTCGTGAGCTCAAAGTTGGCGACGTGATTTCCCTGAGCGGCGTGTTCGTCACGGCCCGCGATGCGGCCCACAAGTACATGATCGATACCTGGCTCGACATTGAACCCAGTGGCGAGGACGCCGAGCTGAAGGCCACCCTCGGCCCCCTGCTCGATGGCGGAGTCATCTACCACTGCGGCCCCGTGGTGCGCCAGGACGAAAAGGGCAAGTGGCACTTCGTGGCCGCCGGCCCCACCACCAGCGCGCGGGAAGAACCTTACCAGCATCGAGTCATCGGCGAGCTGGGTCTGCGTGCGGTCATCGGCAAGGGCGGCATGGGAGATTTGACCCTGGACGCCTGCGGCAAACACGGTGCGGTTTATCTGCATGCCGTGGGTGGCGCGGCCAGTTTGATCGCACAGCAGGTGGTCGAGGTGGAGGACGTGTACAAGACCGAGTTCGGGCTGCCCGAGGCTTTCTGGCGCATTCGCGTAGAGGATTTCCAGTGCGTGGTGACCATGGACAGCCATGGCGGCAGCCTGCACAAGAAGGTGCTCGCGGACAGCCGCGCCCGTTACGAGGAAATGTTCGAAGGTTAGTTATCGGTGTTTTTTTGGGGCGGGTCCGGCTGGACTCGCCTTTCTCTATGGAACCCTTGGAGCTTAGCTCTGTTGCGCAAAGGAGTCTGGCAAGAAGCCGGAATCTGCCTTATAGTGAGCCTTCAGGAGCACACAATGATCTACGACAATATTCTTCAGGTTATCGGCAAGACGCCCGTGGTTCGACTGAACCGCGTGGGCGCAGGTCTGCCCGTGGAGTTCTACGGGAAGTGCGATTTTCTCAACCCCGGCGGTTCGCTGAAAGATCGTGTGTCTTTGCGCATGGTTGAGAACCTGGAGAAGGCCGGCCTGCTGAAACCCGGCGGCAATATTGTCGAACCCACCAGCGGCAACACGGGTATTGGCTTGGCCATGGTGGCGGCGGTGAAGGGTTATGGGCTCACCTGCACCATGAGCCAGAAGATCAGCCTGGAAAAAGAAATTCTGCTGAATGCCATGGGCGCGAAGGCGGTGCGCACGCCCGACGGCGAGCCCCATACCAGCCCCAAGAGCCAGTTCGGCAAGGCTCTCGAAATCAGCCGGGAGACCGGCGCCCTGCTGCCCAATCAGTACGAAAATGCGGACAACCCCGACTCCCATTACTACGGCACCGGCGCGGAAATCTGGGAAGACTTCGGAGAGAGCCTGGACGCCGTGGTGATCGGTGTGGGCACCGGCGGCACCCTCATGGGCATCGCGCGCTACCTCAAGGAAAAGAAACCGAACATTCTAGTGGTGGGCGTTGAACCCGAAGATTCCATGCTCGGCGGCAAGCAGGAGGCGCGGGCTTTCAAGACCGAGGGCATCGGCTACGATTTCATTCCCGACATTTTCGACTTCGGCATTATCGACCGCTTGGTCACCACCCGCGACCGGGAAACCTTCCACATGGCGCGCCGGCTCATTCGCGAAGAGGGCCTATTGGTAGGCGGCAGTTCGGGAGCCATCGCTCTGGGCATGCTGGAGGTCGGGCGCGAACTGCCCGCTGGGTCGAAGATTCTGGGAGTGCTTCCAGATGGCATCCGCAACTACATGACCAAGTTCGTCTCCGACACGTGGATGCGCGAAAACGGTTTCATGGACGATGAGGGCGAACTTCCCAACCAAGAAGCTCGAAGCTATACTCCGGCCTCATCCGCAAAATTCTAGAAAGGCATCGATGATCTACGAGAACATCCTGAAGGTCGTGGGCAACACGCCTGTGGTGAAACTGAACCGTATCGGTGCGGATACCGGCGTTGAACTATTCGTCAAATGCGAGTACTTGAACCCGGCCGGATCGGTGAAAGATCGTATCGCCGTGCGCATGGTGAACGGGCTTGAGAAGGCCGGACGAGTCACGCCGGGCAGCACGCTCATCGAACCCACCAGTGGTAATACCGGCGCGGGCCTGGCCATGGTGGCCGCGGTGAAGGGTTATCCGCTCAAGATCACCCTGCCCGAGAAAATGAGCCAGGAGAAGCAGGTGGTCATGGAGTCTTTGGGCGCGGAAATTATTCGCACTCCTACCGAGGCGGCCCATGACGATCCCGATAGTTTGTTGGGCGTGGCCAAGCGATTGAATGAGAAAATCGAAAACTCGGTGATCCCCGACCAGTACACAAACCGCGACAATCCCGACGCCCACTACCACGGCACGGGCGCGGAAATTTGGGAAGATTTCGGCGAAAGCCTCGACCTGGTGGTCATCGGCGCGGGCACGGGCGGCACCATTGCCGGCGTGGCCAAGTATCTGAAAGAGAAGAATCCCAAGATCAAAATCATCGGCGTGGATCCCGAAGGCTCGGTGCTGGGCGGTCGAGAAGAGGTGGACACCTATCACGTGGAAGGAATCGGCTACGATTTCATTCCCGAGGTGCTGGAGTACGACAACATCGACAGCTGGATCTACAGCAACGACAAAGACAGCTTCCACATGGCCCGGCGCATCATTCGCGAAGAGGGTCTGCTTGTGGGCGGCAGTTCGGGGGCGGCGGTTTGGGCCCTGCTCGAAGTGCTGAAAAAGGAAACCGGTGTGAAGCGGGCGCTCACGATTTTGCCCGATTCCATTCGCAACTACATGACCAAGTTCGTGAACGACGCCTGGATGCGCGAGCACGGATTTTTGGAGGACTAGCATGAAGTTCGATACCAAGTGCGTGCGCGCGGCGCAGCGACCCGATCCGACCACCGGCGCCATCGTGAATCCCATCTATCAGTCGGCCACCTATGTGCTGCCTGAAGTGGGACGCAACCTGGGTTTCGACTACACGCGTTCGTCCAACCCGACGCGGCAGGTGCTGGAAGAGTTGCTGGCCGAGATCGAGGGCATGAAGTACGCCACGGCTTTCACCAGCGGCATGAGTTCGGTGGACGCGGTTATGCGTATGTTGGGGCCGGGCGACCACATTGTCTCCAGCGACGATGTCTATGGCGGCGTCATCCGGCTTCTCAATAACTTCCTCGCCGAATGGGGACTGGAAGTCACCTACGTGGATTCCAGCAATACGGCCGAAGTAAAAGGGGCCATCAAACCCAATACGAAAATGATCTGGATCGAAACGCCCACGAACCCACTGCTCAAGATCTCCGACGTGGAAGCCGTGGGCAAGATTGCCAAGGACGCGGGCCTGCTCTTCGGTGTGGACTCAACCTTTGCGACGCCCTACCACCTTCGTCCCGTGGAGTACGGCGCGGACATCGTGATGCACTCCACCACCAAGTATCTGAGCGGGCACAATCTCATCATCGGCGGCGTGATTCTCACCGACGACGAGAAGATTCACGAGCGCATGAAGTACACGCAGAAGTCGGTGGGCGCCATCCCCAGCCCCTTTGACTGCTGGCTAACCATTGAAGGGCTGAAAACCCTGAGCCTGCGCATGGCGCGTCACGCCGAAAACGGCATGGCGGTTGCGAAGTACCTGGAAGCGCATCCCAAGGTGGCGCGAGTGTCCTATCCCGGGCTTGAAAGCCATCCCATGCACGCGGTTGCGGCGAGGCAGATGGAAAATGGATTCAGCGGCATGATCAGCTTCGAGCTGAAAGGCGGCATTCCCGCCGGCACCACCCTGATGAATTCAGTGGAGCTTTGCGCGCTGGCCGAGAGCCTCGGCGCCGTGGAAACCATGATCACACATCCGGCCACCATGACTCACGCTGAAGTGCCCAAGGAAGAACGCGAAGCGCGAGGGCTCACCGACGGCTTGGTGCGTATTTCCATAGGCATTGAGGATGTGACGGACATTCTTGCGGATCTGGAGCAGGCGCTGGAGAAGGTTTAAAGCTCTTTTCCAAACTCCTTCAGCGCGAATTCCACATCATCAGCCGTGACCCCGAAGTGCGTCACCAGCCGGAAGCGCTTGGCCCACAGGTTGAAGAAGCGCACGCCGCGCTTCGCCATGGAC
>CAYTPZ010000053.1:0-10733 GCA_964440095.1 uncultured bacterium
CGTTGGCCTTTCTTGTCTAGCTCGATGAGTTGCACTTATGAGTTGAATCTAGGAACGCTGACCTGAGATAGAATACTCCCCCATAGTCAAAATAGGAAAGGAGCTCCTATGCATCTCTCGACTCTTCAACGTATGCCTTTCGTCATCATCATGATGATTGTCGCAGCAAGCGCCTTCGCTTACCCATCCCTCTTCGAATCTCGATGCGTCAGCTGCCATAGCGACGACAGCCCCACCTGCAACGGTTGCCATGAGCACAAAGGAAATCTGGTCGCCACTGCAGACCAGGACAGCTACCTACCCGGAGAAGCCGTGGGCATCGTACTCAACGGCGGCAGTCAGTCCGGCTGGATTCGCGCACGTCTCTATGACGAAAGCGATCTTCTGGTGGACGCACAGACCGGCCCCACCGGAACCGGTGACGATGGCGGCGGCGGAGACGTTCTATTCCCCGTGAGCCTCGGCGCCTTCGCACCCAGCGAACCCGGCACCTACATCTGGGAAGCGGCCTGGTACGGAAGCAACAGCAGCGGAACGGGTCACCTGGAATCTCGCAGAAACGTGGTTATCAACGTGGAAAGCGATGGAACGGGAATCTCCGGCGGCGACACCGAAGCCACAAACTGGGAAGCCCTCAAAGCTCTCTACGAATAATCGACACACAAGCAAGCATGGAAAGAGCCCGGACCATTGGCCCGGGCTCTTTGCAATTCGTATGAGTCTCAGCTTAGAGCTGGATGTACTTCTGCTCGCCCCACAGGCTCGCGCGCTTGATCCACTGCATGGGCAGGAACTGCTCCACCGGCTGATCTTCGCCCTTCTTCTTGTACTGGAAGGTCACCTGAATGTGGGTTTCGCTCACCACGGTCAGGGTGGCGGAGTAGGACTCGAAAGTGATGCCATCCTTGATATTCGAAACCGTGTAGCTCTGAGGATTGATGATGGTCACCTCATTGCCTTCCCATTGCTTGAGCACTTCGTAAAAACTTCCTGCAGCCATGGCTCTTCTCCTTTCCCTGACCAGAAATTTTCTGTGGATCTGCCGCCTGCAGGATAGGCAATCTGCCTGCTGCTGTAAAGACGGCCCTTCCAGCACGCATTAGCACTTGCATTTTATTGAGAATCCATTATCAATATGCTTCTCCGGGGGATGGAAATGAGCGTCAGGTCCACCACACAGCAATTGGCAATTCGCCGGGTTCTGGAATCGGCCGGCCGCCCTCTATGCCCCAGTGAAATTCTCGATGGCGCACGCCAGGAAGTGCCGAGCCTCGGACAGGCCACGGTTTATCGCGGCATTCAGCGCCTCCTGGCCCGCGAGGATATTCGTCGCGTAAAGGTGCCCGGCCTGAGCGATCGTTATGAATGGGGCGCGGAGCATCATCATCACCATTTCCTCTGCCGCTGCTGCGAAAGACTTTTCGAACTGGATGCCTGTCCCGGCGGACTCGAAAAGCTGGCGCCCAAAGGATTTCAAGCCGAGGACCATGATCTTCTAATCAAGGGGCTCTGCCCCGAATGTCGGGAGTCAGGCTCATGAAGCGAATTCTATCCGCAGCCCTCCTCTCGCTATGCCTATGGTCGCCCACATTTGCAGAGGCTGCGAAAAGCTCAGAAGGACGACTCTTCGCCAGCATCCTTCCTCAGAAGTTTGTGCTGGAACGGCTCGCTTCACCCGAATTCGAGGTGGAGGCTCTTGTTGGGCCGGGACAAAGCCCCGCCACCTACGACCCGAGTCCAAGACAAATGTCGCGTCTCGCTCAGGCCCGCGCACTTTTCCCCATGGGCGTCCCCTTCGAGCATGCCTGGCTGCCGAAGATTCGCCAAAGCATGCCCGATCTCGTCATTCTGGAAGTCTCAGCGCCTGCGGGTTTGGCACATGTGCATCACGATCATCACGACCATGGCGATGAACTGGATCCGCATTTTTGGACCTCCCCTCGTGAAACTGCAGGCATGGTCACCCGGATTGCCGGCGCACTCAGCGCCTTGTTGCCCGAGAAGGCGCAACTGTTTGAAAAGCGGGCCGCAGAGCTTCTGGACGAACTTGAAACATTGGACAAAGAGCTCACATCTCTCTTTTCCAAAAGTGAAAGTCGAAGCTTCATGGTCTTTCATCCGGCCTGGGGACATTTAGCAGAGAACTACGGCCTCGAGCAAATCAGTATCGAACGCGAGGGCAAGGAGCCGGGCGCACGTGGACTGGCCAGGTACATCGACCAGGTTAAGGATTTGAAGATGGAAGTGATCTTCGTGCAGACTCAGTTCAGTCGCAATTCAGCGGAAGCCGTGGCAAGTGCCACGGGAGCCCGCCTGGAAGTACTTGATCCTTTGGCCGAAAACTACCTTGAGAACCTTAGGCTTTGCGCTCAGTCCATCGCGGAGGCTTTGAGATGAAGCCGGTTGAAATCACGAAGCTGAGCTTTGCATACGGTGGACCTCCTGTTCTGGAAGACGTGAATCTGGAAGTGGGCGAGGGCGAATTCCTAGGCGTCGTGGGCCCCAACGGTGGAGGCAAGAGCACCCTGCTCAAACTCATCCTGGGACTGCTCGCACCCGACTCCGGAAATCTCAAAGTGTTTGGCGAGAATCCGAAGAAAAGCCGGCGGCGCATCGGATATGTGCCACAGTTCAGCGAGTTTCGACGCGACTTTCCCATTTCCGTACGCGATGTGGTGCTCATGGGTCGGCTCTCCGGTCGCATGCGCCCCGGCCCCTACTCGGCCGTCGATCGGCGCGCGGCCGTGACGGCCATGAAGGGTGCCCGCATACTCGACCTGAAAGATCGCCGCCTGGCCGAGCTTTCCGGCGGGCAGCTTCAGCGCGTTCTCATTGCCAGAGCTCTGGCCACCGATCCCGACATGCTTCTACTGGACGAACCCACGGCCAGCATCGACTCAAGCATCGAAGAGAGCATTTTCGAATTGCTGCGCGATCTGAACAAGCGCATGACCATCATGCTGGTCTCTCACGATGTGGGATTCATCTCACGTTACGTAACACGCGTGGCCTGCCTGAATCGCGGACTCGTCTGCCACACAACTTCAGAGCTGAGTGCGAAGGGCTTGGAAGATGTTTATGGAAGTCCCGTGCAGCTCATCGATCACCACAGCCACTTACCCACGGAGGCTCCCGAATGATGGAATTCGTGAGGACCCTGGGCAGCCAAGCCTTCCTGCAATACGCCTTTGCGGCGGGTTTTTTGGCAAGCTTGGGTTGCGGCATCATGGGCACCTTCGTGGTGGTGCGTCGCATCGCATTCCTGGCGGGAGGAATTGCTCACGCGGTTCTGGGCGGCATGGGTCTGGCCCTCTACCTGGGATACTCTCCCCTCGGCGGCGCACTGGTGGCAGCCGTAGCCGCTGCCCTCATCATCGGTATCGTGAGCCTGCGCGCCCGCGAACACGAAGACACGCTCATCGGCGCCATCTGGGCTGTGGGCATGGCCCTGGGTGTGGTCTTCATATCGCGAACACCGGGTTACAACAGCGAGCTCATGAGTTACCTCTTCGGAAACATCCTCATGGTTTCCAGCGGCGACCTCATGCTCATGGCGATGCTGGATCTCTTTCTGCTAATCACAGTGGGCCTTTTCTTTCGCCAACTTCAGGCCGTTACCTTCGACGAGGAATTCTCCCGCCTGCGAGGCCTTCCCGCCGACCTGCTCTACCTATTCCTTCTCGTGCTCGCGGCGCTCACGGTGGTTCTACTCATTCGCGTTGTGGGACTCATCCTGGTCATCGCTCTGCTTACCTTGCCTGCAGCGGTGGCGGGACAGTGGACCGGATCCCTGGGGCGCATGATGGGCCTGGCCTCCATTCTCGGTGCGATTTTCACCACCGGTGGATTGGCCCTTTCCTATGGACCCGATCTTCCGGCGGGGGCGACCATCATCCTGCTGGCGGGATCGGTGTTCATCGTCTCCACCCTATTCAAAAGCCGACGTATTCGCGGGCGACGAAGCTAGGCATAAAAAAACCGACCCGCCAATGCGGGTCGGTTTGAAACGCTTGCCTAATTCTTAGTGCAGAATCGTCAGGCTGCTGCTCTCCACGAAGGCACCGGCCTGGAGACGATAGAAGTAAACGCCGGAGCTGACAGATTCGCCCCGTTCGTTCTTACCGTTCCAACTCACCTGATGCTCACCCGCGGGGAAGCTGCCTTCGGCCAGTTTGCGCACGAGACGTCCGGAGATGTCATAGACGCGAAGCTGGGCCGAGCTTTCCTTGTCCAGACTGAAACGGATGGTGGTCACTCCGTCTGCAGGGCTGAAGGGATTGGGCTGATTCTGATACAGACGCGCCGAGGGACCGAAGGGTCCGCCGGGAGCGCCGGTGGCGTCGGCATTGAAGGTCTCGATGGTGAAGTCATCGATGCCCGCTTCAACCAAACCACCGCCGCCTTCATCGCAGGCCACGAAACGGAAGACAACCTGATCGGTCAGGTCGATGAGGGCGTTCAGATCCCCCACCACATGCGTCCAGGAGTTTTCCATGCCGGGCACACGCTCCAGGGCCGTCCAGGAGACGCCGCCGTCATCGGACACGTCCACCGCGAACTCGTCGTCTACGGTGAATCCATCCTGGCCGAACCAGCGCCAGTAGGTGACGAAGGCCATATCCACGCCACTCAGATCAAAGGTCGGGCTGAGCAGGGTGGTGCAACCGCCGTCGACATCATAGTCACCGGGGCCCGAGCCAGCCGTGCCGTCGGTGACGAAGCACATCACACCGGGAGCCGCCGTATGGTCATCGCCCGGCTGAATGGTCTCGCCTTCGTAAACGGTGGCCTCAGGATCAACACGTTCCCAAATACCCGTCGTGGCCGCGTCGCCCGGGGCGCCAATCGTCCAACCGGTATCGGCGGACTCGGCATCGTAGGCATAGGTTTCATCGGTGACATAGAAGGTGAAGAAGAATCCGGGAGCGCCTGTGGGCTCCACAGTGCTGAGGCCGTTTCCGTCCTCGGCCCAGATGTAATAGTCCACCTGAGAGTTGGCCAGCTGACCGGGGATGGTCGCGCTGTACTCGCCGAAGGCTCCGGTCATGGCAACGCCGACCCATGCCGTGTTATTCACACGGTAATAGAGATTCGCATTGGCCACGGTGCTGAAGTCGTTGATCTCCGCATTGATGGTATAGGGCCCCACCGTATCGGAGGTCGCGCCGGGCTGGCTCACGTTTTCAATGACCGGGCCCGCGATGTCGACCAGCGAGAAATCTTCCACGCTGACTTCGTCGGAGATGACCTCGACCAGTCTTTCCTGAGCTGCGAAACCGGGAGCCGAAGCGCGGATGGTGTAAAGGTCGGCCGCTGCCGAACCGGCGTAGCTTCCGTCGGCAATGGTGTTCCAGTTGTATCCGCTACCAAGCAGTTCAACATAGGCACCAGCGATGGGAGCATCGCCCCAACTGGAGTTGGTCACGGTTCCCTGCACGGTGCCGAAGCCGACCGTGGAAGCGATCACCGCGGCGTAGGCGTCAACGAAGCCATGGCCATAGGTGTTGTCTTCGCCGGCTGTACCTTCGTCGATGGAGGTCTCCATGAGAATCTGCTTGATGGTGTCCACGTCGAGATTCGGATTCGCTTCACGAATGAGCGCGACGATTCCCGCAACGTGAGGACCGGACATGGAGGTTCCGCTCCAGCCGCCCTGGTAGCCGCCGTTATTCGTACTTGAGTAAACGTCCACACCGGGGCCAACCACTTCAGGCTTGATCTTCAGGTCGGGAACCACGTTGCAACCTGTGGGGCCACGGCTGGAGAATCCCGCGATGGGATAGGGCCAGCCATAGTTGGTAGCGTCCACCGCGCCCACGGAGAGGGCGTTGAATTCGGTGGTGGCGCGGTCCGCGGGGGAACCGATGGTCGTGGAGCCGGAGCCTTCGTTTCCCGCCGACCAGACGGACACACAACCCGCGGCTTCACAGTTGTCGATGGCCACCCACCAGCGGTCGTCGCAATCGGTGTAGTCGCCGCCGAAGCCCTCGTTGATGCGCCAGGAGTTCTGCACAACATCGGGGACGTCGTCGTTGGTGAAGGGATCGTTATCCGGATCGGCCAGCCATTCGTAGGTGTCGATGATATCGTTATCGAATCCGCTACCAACGCCCTGGTCGATAGCGTTACAGGCGATCCACTCGGCCTCCCAGGCAACACCGACGGTGTCGTCGAATGCCACACCGGTCATGGTACCGGTTGTGTGGGTGCCGTGCCCATGACCATCGTTGGGATAGGTGCTGCTGCCCAAGTTGTCCAGCCAACATTCACTCGCAGGATGGTTGTTACCGCGCCAGCGATCGGTGAGAGCCGGGTGGCTGCCCATGACGCCGGTGTCGCAACTGGCGATGAGGCGGCCCGCCCCCGTGTAACCGAGCTGATACCAAACATCATCGGCGTTGATCGCACGGAGACCGGGAGTCACACCGATACCGCGTGTGCCGAGCTCGGTGGGAACCGTGGACATTTCATAGGGCTCCACGGGAGTGACGAGTTCAACGGTGAAGTTGGGCTCGACCACGTCCACGTCCATACGGTCGGCAATACGAAGGACTTCTTCCTTCGTGGCCATGACGACGATCATGTTACTGATCCAGTAGCTCTTGTATCCGGCCACGTCTCCAGTGATCATGGCGTTGTCGAGATGAAGCTTCAGGGCATCCTGGCTGCCCGTGACGGATTTAAGAGCCAACACCACGTCGCGGTGGCGCTGCTGCAGGGTGGCCCGCTGAACCTTCAGTTCCTGATTGAGCGAAGCGATGGGCGCCTGTTCCTGCATATGAACAATCACTGAAAGCTGCTCGCCGGACGGCGTGTCCGCCAAAACGGCCTCAAGCTTAGGATGGATGGTGCCGGCACTGACCGAGAAAGCGGTCAGGATGAGGGCCAACATCATTAGACGAGTTGCGAGTCGCAAGATGGTCTCCTTTCCCCCGGTGAATATCGAGGGCACAGGCCTAACTGCGCGCCAGGTACAATTGGATCAATTGCCCGAGTCTGAGCCGCAGATGTCTTGTGCCTTGGAATGGCTGCTCAATAATAGCACATGAGTCGGGAAATTTAGAACGCTAAGTGAATGGGAGGCTAAGCCATTCAAACTCCGGGATATCCGGACTCGGCCATCCGGCTTGACACCAGCCGTTTCCATACTACTTGAGCAGTATGAGCTTCCGACCGAATCTTTGGTCACCCACTTCAAATCGCAGCAGATAGACGCCGCTGGCCAAGCCCCTCTCTCCCTCACCCTTTCCATCCCAGCTGTAACCGTGTTCACCGGCCTCAAGGGTGTCCCCTTCAATCAGCTTTCGGACCCGGCGCCCACTGAGGTCGTAAATAGACAAGTCCACCGCACTCGCTGCAGACAGCTGGAAGCGAATCTCCGTAGAAGGATTGAAGGGATTTGGATAGGGCGCCAGGAGAGCGAGCTCGAGTGAAGGTGCCTCTTCCGACTCTGTGGGAATTCCAGGCTCGGTCAGGGTCAGTCGCTGACCCGCGGCCACCTGCAGGGTTTCCTGAACTGTTCCCGAAGGCCAGAAGATGCGAAGGGTATCTATTTCGCTGAAAGCGCCCAGACCGAATTCCGCTGTGAGGGAATTCTGGGACATGAATCCAGCACCAAGGCCCACTTGCCTACTTTGCAATATGCCGCCCGCAACCACTTCAATGCGCGCGCCCAAACCGAATCGGTTGTGGGTTCCGCTGAGTAGATCCAATTGGAACCAATTGTTGTCGTTGTCAAGTTCGTTGCGCAGCAAGCGATTCAAATTGCCGTAGAGCCCCATGTAAAGATCCATGTCGCCGTCGTCGTCGGCGTCGGCCCAGGCAGCCGCGAAGCCGTGGGCGGGATCGTTTAGAAGCGGAAAACTGGTCTCGGCGAAGCTTCCGTCTCCCTGATTTCGCAGAAGTCGATTGGAGGCTTGCATGGTGCTCTGATAGAGATCCAGCCATCCATCATTGTCGTAGTCGGCCCATGTGGCCGACCGGGTGTGTAGATCGGGCTGGGGAAGTGCCTCGCTGACGTCCACGAAATATCCGTCGCCATCGTTGCGTAGAAGCTTGTCGGGATCGTCGCCATTGCCAAGGAAGAGATCGGGGTCGCCGTCGTTGTCAAAATCGCCCCATGCTCCGCATAGACCGTTGCCCAGATCGTCCAAAGGCGGAACCGAAACGTCGGTAAAATCCACGCCGCCTTCATTGCGAAGAATGCGATTGTATCCGGAGTTGGTGACGTAGAGATCCAGGTCGCCGTCCAGGTCATAGTCAACCCATGAGGGATCGCGGCTGTGGCCACTTCCTCCAAGAACCGGGTCGGTCACATTGCTGAATCCGCCGGCCCCGTCATTTTCGAGCAGCAAGTTCGACTTGTTGCTTGTGCGGGTTAGATAGACATCGAGATCGCCGTCACCGTCGAAATCACCCCAGGCAGCATCGTTGCATTCTTCCGTGGGATCAATGGGCGGAGCTGTTGCATCCGCGAAACCGGCCGGACCTTCATTGCTGAAGAGCTGATTACTTTCCAGGGCATTGATCAAATAGAGATCGAGGTCCGCGTCGCCATCGTAGTCCACCCATCGCGCACTGTTGCCCGCGTCGTAACTGTCCAAGGGAGGCTCGGTGAGGTCGGCGAAGAAGCAGCCCCCCTCGTTGCGAGCTAGGCGATTCAATGGACCCACACCGCTCAGATAGATGTCGTGATCACCGTCGCGATCATAATCGCCCCAGGCAACCTGATAGCCGTAGGTGGACTGAAGCACCCAATTGCTCATTTCCGTCCAGTATGTGTAGGGCGTGAAATTGCTGCAGCCCTCCGCACCGAAGAGATGCGCCAAGCCACAAGGTGAGGTGAACATCTGCGTGTGATTGTGGCCGACCCCCGCCACAATGGAAATCCCGTGGCGCTCATAGATCTCAGGGCCGAATACGTGACCTAGATATCGTGCGTAGATCTGCCCGCGCTGCAAACGGAATTCACCCTGGAACATGGCGGGGCAGGAGCGATCCAGATATTGGTCCGTGGGATTGCTGTCGTTGCCGCCCAAAAAGTAAACCACCTCGCTTCGACCATAGCGCGCGCGCAAGGTATCGGGGTGCTGGTTCATGTAGGCGTTGAGATTTTGAAGGCCGTACTTGTAGTCGTCATAGTCGGGACAGAGATCGATCACATCGAACGCAGGTGTTTCGAACACGAACGCGCTGCCGGGACTGAGTCTCTCCGGGGTGAAGTAAAGGTATGTGGACGGGTTGGAAACCACGGATTTCACCGAAACGCCTCTTGCGCGAAGGGTGTCCAAGGCCACCGAAGCGGCTGCGTGGCGATTGCTGAACTGTCCACCTGCTGAGTGCCCCGCCACCACCACCGACTCCAGGTCAGGCAGCTTATAGGCAAGACGAAGTAGAACGCTGTCGGCCAGAGAGTAGGAACTCGCTTGCCAGGGACGGGGCTTGGTGTCGGTGCTGTCGGATAAATCCCCCTGTCGCCATCCCATGTACTCCCAAAAGAGATGCGAATCATCCAGAAGGAAACTGTCCAGGTCTGCAGCAGTGAGGTACTGGGGCGCAAACAGCATGGATTCATGTGACATGCCGGCCAGGAAGGCTGCCGTGACACAATCTTGGTGATAGTCGTCCACGTTCCGAAGTGTGCCGTGAACCATATAGATGAGATGCGTCACTCCCGGATGCTCGAGTTCAACATCGCGGTTGCAAAGGTAGGGCATGCGAAGCGTGTCGCCATCTTGCACGAAACTCATTCGCGCCGGTGGGATGGAATCGACCACGTCATCGAACTCAAGTGGTGCCCACAGGTCGGCAGTCACCGGGGAGAGCGACAAGGCGAGCAGAATTGTGAATAGGCAAAGACGACGCATGGAACCATCCAAAGAGAGCGGCCTTTCTAAAAAGACCGCTCGATTATAACACAAACTCTTTGCTGCTTTCCTAGGCTCTCCCCAACGCTCCCTTTAGCCACGCCATGAGGCGCTCGAAGTAATAATGGCGCTTCAGGATTTCGCGTGGGCAGCAGACTCAGCTCCTCTTTCTCGACCGATTCGTGCGGCGTTGTCATCCAAGTCCGGCCTTAGCAGCCAGCGATCCGTCTTGCTCATGCAGATGCCTGTGACAGCTCGACCAAAGCGTGATCCGGTTCTCCTCGCGGTTGTCGCCGCCGCGTCTGCGCGCTTTCGGGCGCGCTTAACCGGCGACGCTCCGCCCCCACGGTTTTCGATTCGCAGGCCGGACACTTCTGCACGACCACCCGATAGGGCGACGCGCCGCTGTCCACCCGGGTGGACGCCGGGCAAGCCATACTCGGCGACCAGGCAAGGCATCGGAAACGGTGAATCATGGCTCGCTACCCACACGAAACCCGGAAGAGAAGTAATAATAGAGCGAGGGAATCAGGATCAAAGTGAAGATGGCACTCACCAAAATACCGCCGATGGTCACCACGGCCATGGCCAGGTTGGTCATGATCACCGCGCGCAGGCACCGCGACGTCACTCGTCGCATGGACGAATACCCTGAAGAACTCGCATTAAATTCGAACTCTAGTCTTGTCGTTACCGATTCTAGACTTGAAGACATTCTTGGGAGCCTGGTCATCCGCATCGACGCGGTCCGCTCCGATCACGAGAATGATCAGAGTTCCAGCAGTGATTCCGCACCGGTCGGCAGCTTCTTGGAATCGAAAAAACCAGCGACCCGAAAGTCGCTGGCTAACGCTAAGTTGGAGGCGG
>CAYTPZ010000054.1:0-9287 GCA_964440095.1 uncultured bacterium
ATTCTTCTTCGGACAGGGACGCGTGGTCGCCGAGCGCGACGGCATCGGCCACTTTTTCATTTTCTGGGGCTTCATCATTCTAAGCCTGGCCACCCTGGAAACTTTCGTCCGCGGGTTCGCGCCACACTTCAGCTACGCGCAGATCATGGGCGCTTCGGGCTATGCCGCCTTCGGCGCACTGCTCGATCTCTTCGGCCTTGCCGTGGTGCTCGCCATTTTCGTGAGCTACTACCGTCGCCTGGTGCAGAAACCCAAACGACTTGAAACCGACGACACTCACGCCCCCAAAGAAGCTCTCTTCATTCTCACATTGATTTTGGGATTGGTCGTCTTCATGTGGCTGGCCCGCGGCGCCGAGGCGAATCTGGCGGGAGATTTCGAAAGTGTGAAGTGGTCACCCATTTCCAAGTTCTTCCAAAGCTTCGCCGGCAGCGGAGAAATTCATGTGCTCATCTATTGGTGGGTGCATACCCTGGCCATTCTCTTTTTCATGGCTTTCATCCCGCTTTCCAAGCACCTGCACATTCTCATGGCGGGGCCGAACATTCTCTTCCGACGTTTCGGACCTCGAGCGGTTCTAGGCAAGATCGATTTCGCCGACGAAACCGCCACCAAGTTCGGCAAGGACGAACTGGCCGACTTCAGCTGGAAGCAGATTCTCGATCACTACGCCTGCACCGAGTGCGGCAGGTGCCAGGCCCATTGCCCGGCCTTCACCACCGATAAGCCACTGACGCCTTACGGGCTCATCCATCACGCCAAGGCCCATGCCATCGGCAAGGGTTCGGCAATCCTGGCGGCGGGCGGCGAACTCGGCGAAGACGCACCCGAAGAAGCGAAGCGTGCGCTCATCGGCGATGTCATCAGCACCGACGCCCTTTGGTCCTGCACGACCTGCGGCGCCTGCGAGCAAGCCTGTCCCGTGTTCATCGAGCACATTGAGAAAATCGTGGACCTTCGTCGCAGTCTCGTAATGATGCAGTCGAGTTTCCCCACCGAAGCTCAGGTGAGCCTGCGGAACCTGGAGACCAATCACAACCCATGGCAGATTCCCTACACGGATCGAGCCAAGTGGGCAGACGGCCTCGACATTCCGACTCTTGCTGAAAAACCCGACTCCGAACTGCTTCTCTGGGTGGGTTGCCTGGGCAGTTTCGACGAGCGAAGCCAGAAGATCACCAAAGCCTTCGCCAGTCTTCTTAAGAAAGCGGGCGTGGAGTTCGCCATTTTAGGACAGGAAGAGAAATGCTGCGGCGATCCGGCGCGGCGTATCGGAAACGAATACCTGGGCGCCATGCAGGTAGAAGCCAACGTGACCGTCATGAACGGCTACAATGTGAAGAAGATCGTCACGGCTTGCCCCCACTGCTTCAATTCGATAGAGCATGAGTATCCCGGTTTCGGCGGCGACTACGAAGTGGTGCACCACGCCGACTTCCTTAACGAATTACTGGCCTCGGGCAAGCTGAAACCCACGGGCGAGCAGACGGGGAAGGTCACCTTCCACGATTCCTGCTACCTGGGCCGCCACAACGACATCTACGACACGCCTCGTGAAGCTCTCAAGACCGTGCCCGGTGTGAACCTGGTGGAAATGCCCCGCAGCCGCGAAAACGGATTCTGCTGCGGCGCCGGCGGCGGTCGCATGTGGATGGAGGAAACCCTGGGCAGTCGCATCAACATCAACCGTGCGGAAGAAGCTGTGGAAACGGGTGCCGACACCGTGGCCGTGGCCTGCCCCTTCTGCGTGACCATGATGAGCGACGGCTTCAAGGATATCGATCGCGAAGATATGAAGGCTCTGGACATCGCAGAGATCCTCGACGCCAGTTGCTAGGGCTAACTGACTCTCCCCGACTGTACCCGGGTACAGTCGGGTTTTTTATTGAGTCCTATCCTGCGCCATCTGCCGCTTGGGAGATCCCAGTTCCAAGTCCAGATAGAACTCCATTCGATCCACGAACTCGGCGATCAAAACAGCGGGAAGCAGAATCATGGTGAAGGCCTCGCTCTGGCTGAAAATGGCCAGGGCTGGAATGAGGAAACCCAGGAAGATTCGCGTCAGGGATAAACCGGGACGGAAACTTCGCCCCTGCATCGCCGCCTTCACCTTGCTTACTAGATAGAGGAACAGTTTGACGGCCAGCACGCTCTTGGCCAGCCCCAGGCTGCCCGTGAGAATTCCTGCGTAGAATAGGGCGCTAAGCAAGGTCGATGAACTTGGAATGTGCGGACCACGGCCCGCGTCGATGGTGGTGTAAAGGCGATCCATGGTGAACAAGACCCCGGCACCCAGAAATAGCACAGGTATCGCCCAGGCAGGTGCTAGCTGCCATTGAAGGTAGATGAAACCCATCCCAATAAAAGCCGGCCAGAGGATGATCTCGCGACTGAGCCAGGAACTTCGCCAGCCGAGGATGGCGCGCCACGCAAGACCCTTCTTGCCCAAGTGAAGTGAAGCCAGGAGCATGAGCAGAATGCCGGTGCCTGCAAATGCGAAGGGGCTCACACTGGCATGGCCGAAGGGTTGCGCCGAAAGCAAGCCCACCATCACCGGCGCGAACCAGGTGAAGAGCAGAAGCGTCCATTCCTTGCGCAGGCTGATTCTACGAGTGGCAGGTGGGCTTGCTACATTCATCTCGTTAATGAGAGCAGCCGTCGTAGAATTCAGCTCCATCTCCGGTCGCTGGCGGCCTTCCTCAAGTGGAATCAGTTTCAGTGCCGCACCCAAACCGGCTTCGTTGAATCCCGGTACCTCTTGATGGGCGAAACCCGATTCGGTGCTCGCAAGGCCCAGGGCATCGGTGGGACACCAGGCCACACAGGCCGGCTCCTTGCCTTCCGCCAGACGCGGTGCGCAGAAAGTGCACTTCTCCATGATGCCTTGTTCATGGTTCAGAGTTGGCGCGTCATAGGGACAGACCCAGGAGCAGTAGCTGCAGCCAATGCATTTGTCGGCCTCGATGAGAACGGCGCCCGTGGACACATCACGCGAGTAGGCCAAGGCGGGGCAAGCCTTCATGCACACCGCTGTCTCACAATGATTGCATGCCATGGAAAGGTGGTAAGCAGGCGCCGTCGCGACACCTTCCGAATTCGCGTCCAGCACCTTTCGCCAGCTTCGATCCCAGGGCAACTGGTTCTCGATGATGCAGGCAAGCTGGCAGGCAGCGCATCCCGTGCAGCGATTCAGATCAAATTGAAAGGCCGGGCGCGTCATGGCAGCACTTCCAATTCGACGAAATTGTCGTGAAAGGCTGCGCCGTGACCCATGTCGGTTTCTAGGCCGGCGGAACTGTCGTTGACCGTTCCCGCATCTCGCCACCAGCCGTTGGGTGCGGAAACACATCCCGTGCGAATGCCGAAACTGAGCCGCGCCTTGGCTTCGAAGTCTCCCCGATCATTAAACACACGAAGTCGATCACCTGCGCCGATGCCACGCACTTCGGCATCGGCGGGGTGGAGAGTCAGCACTAGCTCGGGTTCCAGTGCACGCATCAGTTTGAGATCGCCGAACTGCGAGTGTATTCGATTCTTGGTATTGGGTGTTAGCAACTGCAAAGGAAACTTCGAGGATGCTTGAGATTCGCGAGCCTCCGAAAAACTCGGCAGTTCGGGAAGCCCCCACCTGTCTGCGGCCTCCCGCGACAGAAGTTCAATTTTCCCACTGGGTGTTTCAAAGCGCAAATCTTCAAAGGCTATTTCCTGATGCCCCGGCGGAAGCTGAGGCCCTTCCCGCAACTTGGCCAGACTCAAACCATGAGGCGCGAGACGCTCTTCCAGATAGGCATCGATTTCATTATCCGCGGGGATCATCCCTTTCAAATCCAAATCCATGTGCCGGGCCAGGCTCCGATAAATCTCGGTTTCGGGCATAACCTCGCCAGGTGAGTCCATCACCTTGGGCTTGAGCTGAATGTAGGGATGCCAATAGGCCGTGATCACATCGCTTTGCTCGAGGAAACTCTTCGCCGGCAAAATAACGTCGGCCGCCCGAGCGGTATCCGTGAGGAACTGCTCGACCACCACTACGAAATCCAAATCATCGAATGCCTTCTTAACCGTACCGCTCTCGGGGTTTTGATTCAGAGGATTGCCACGTTCCACCCATGCCGCATGAAGCGGCGGATCTTGCTGCGCCAACATATCGGCGCCCAGTCGTGCCGTGGAAATAGAAATACGCTGAGGTCCATCATCCACTTCCGGCGGAAAGGAAGCCACGGGATCCTTGGGCCCGAAGATGTGGCTCTGAAGATTGGCATAGATCCAGCCCGCGCCAGGCTTGCCGATGTTCCCCGTAATGGCCAGCAATGCGATGAGGGCACGCATGGTCTGGCCGCTGTTGGTATAGCGCTGCATGCCGAAGCCGGCCACAATACTCGCGGGACGCGTGCCGGCGAATAGCTCGGCGAGTTTTTCTATCTGTGCCACCGAGACGCCGCAAATATCAGCAGCATGCGAGGGTGTGAAATCGGTGACGAGCTTTGCGAACTCGTGATAACCATGAACGTGATGGTTCACGAATTCGGTATCGACCGCGTTATTGCGAACAAGTAGATGGGCCACGGCCAACGCAAGCGCTCCATCGGTGCCGGGACGTGGCTGAATCAAGATACCCGCGCGCTCGGAAGATTCCGTGCGCCGCGGATCCACCACCGCCAGCTTCGCGCCTGCAGAAAGTGCGCGCTCCACAAAAGGCATCTGATGAACGTTGGTCTCCGCGGGGTTTTTCCCCCAGAGAACGATGAGTCGCGCGCTTTCCAGATCCCAGGGAGCGTTGTGTTTGTTCTCGCCCAAGGTCAGACGCGTGGCTTCAAGCCCGCTGGGCCAGCAGAGATCACCGTAGATGCTCGTGCAGCCGCCGAAGGCTTTCCAGAACTCGGAACCGGTGGCGTTCAGCATGCCTTTGGTGCCGCTGGCTGCGTAGTAGAGCAGCGATTTGGGCCCATGGTTGGCCCGAAGGTGCAGCAACTTCTCACTGATGCTGCCTAGGGCCTCTTCCCAACTAATGCGTTCGAAATTATCGCCCTTGCGACGAAGCGGGTGGAGAATGCGATCGGGCGAGTGAACGCGTTCCACGTAACTGAGGCCCTTGAGGCAGGCTCCTTCGGGCGTTGCGCGATTGCCCTCGTAGGGTTCTACGCGGCGCAGTCGCCCGTCTTCCAGCTCAACACGAAGAGTGCAGGTACTGTAACAGTTGCGTGGGCAGGCTGTGACATAGCTGGGCAAGGGCGTGACCTCCGTAACCTGTATAGGCCGTGGAGGGTCATCGCTTCAATAAAAAAGCCCGACCCCGGGGCTTCGCTGTTGAACCGGGGCCGGACAGGGGCAGCACTTGGGGCTGCGATGCTCTTGTAAGACCCAGGCATAGTCCGGCTTGGCGAAGACAGCACGCTGGTACTGGGTCAGATTGATATCCTCGTCACCGTAGAATCCATCGGCGTATCCCAGGTAAAGATTCGATCTTCATCATTCGTCACCTGTATGGGAAGAGGCCCCCGCTTTATGCGGAGGCCTCTGAGTTACGGCATCAAACCCGACAGGTTTCGCCGGTCTTAGAGATTCGTCAGCCAGAAGTCGCGAGGATAGAGCCGATGCACGGTTTGGGGCTCTTCCACCGCGGCAATGTAGGCCTCGAGGGATTCAAACTGCGCTTCCGGTCCGATGAGGAAAAAGACGCCGTCGGAGCTTTCGCTCAAGGGTTTCCCATAACCGATGAGCACGCTGCCGTAAACTTCGTCCAGGCGATCCTGCATGTCCGGCATCAATTCACCCCAACCACGAAGGTTTAAAACCTCGCCGCGAAATTCGCGAACGCGATCGGGACCAAAGCCATCGGTGATGTCGGCGGCCATGGCCTGTCCACGCGATTCGTATCCCGCCGCGGCGCGCGAGCGACCGAACATACCGGCGATGGAGTATTCCTCGTGACTGGCGTCCAACTCGGTTTCTTCGAGCACACCCACCACGAAACGCATGGTTTCGGCCACGTCCGGACAACGCTCGGCGTAGTAACTGGTCATGCCCGTGTTTTCGCGATAGCCGAAGCCGTTACTGTAGGCTAGGCCCGCCGCCCAGGTACGCATGAAGAAACCGTGGCCGCCGCCGCCGCCAAAGAGCCGGCCGGTGAGCGCGCCCAAGGCCGATTCACGATCAGCCTGCCAATGATCGGCCACACGCGCCGAGAAGAGCAGGGTGCCATTACGCGTGTTCTCGTTGACCAGGCCAGCAAAGGTTGGTGGCGTATCGAAACCGCTACGCTCCTGATAGCGCTCCAGGATGTAGTCGCGACGAGCGTATTCCTGCACCTCGGCTTTACCCTTGCCGGAGAACTCGTCGAGAAAAGATTCGATGAGGGCGAGCTTATCTTCACGATCCCGTGAATTGGACACCAGGGAAAGCCGTGCGTTTTCCGCGTTCGCCACGAGAGCGAGCACATCCTTGACATCTTCGAAGGCCTGGGCCGGCGGCGTAGCCAGTTCGCGGCGAATCATGCTACAAAGCGCCACCCAGTCTTCTGAAAGGCTGGCGTCGGGTACAGCGATGAGGGATGCCCTCAAGGATGCGGCGATGTCGGCCTCGATGCCATCCTCGGCTGCGCCTTCGAGCAGGGCGCTAAGTTCTTCACGATCGCGATCGCGACCGCGCCGTTCCAGGTCGTCAAGATAGCGTTCGCCATCAGCGTTGGGTTCGGTGAAACGCCACTTGAGACGCAACAACTGGTGAGTCTGGGTCAGGAAGGATGCGGCACTAAGGTAGAGAGGATCACTCTGATAGCGATAGGCCGCGGCCGGGTCGCTCACCCAAGATTCTTCGCTGCCCTGCATGCGCGTGCGCAGGCGGTGAAGACGCTGATCGAGAAGATCGCGCAGGCGGGCGAGGTTGTCATTGTCCAGGAGCGGCGAAGTAAGGGAAGCGCGCATCCATTCGAGCCCGCGATCGATTTCATCCGCCTGACTCGCACTGAAACTTAGAGCCAGCTCCACGCGACCTGTCTCGGCGTTGGTATCGAGGTTCGCACCGTAGGATAACAGCTCGGCACGCAGGCGCTTCTCCATTTCATCGTATTCGACGCGCTCGCCGTCCAATTCCACACCCACCCCACGAATGAGTCTGGGCAACAAGGGAACGTAGACAAGATGCTCGGCCGGAATCACGTCCAGACGGAAGTGAATCTGAAGCGTTGAAGTGCTCATGTTTTCGAAGGTGGATGCCACCATTTCGGCACCGTTACTTAGCTGCAATGTTTCGTATTGCAGTTGCTCATCCAATTCCATAGGCGGACTGTCCATGAAGCTGGGCAAGGTCTCTTCAGCGTAGATGGCTTCGAGCTCGGCGGTGTCCGCTTCGAAATCATCGCGGAATTTCTTCAGAGCCTTTTGCGGATCCTTCTCATCGTACTGCTCTTGCACATTCGCCACCGCAGCGATTAGACGCGCGTCCTTCGACTCCCGAGCTCGAGTGATCATTGAAGGATCGGGATGCACACCCATCACGTAGGGATCGGCATCGAGCAGTCCCCATCCGTCAATTAGATTTCGCCAGCAGTTTTGCTCGCCCGCCAAAGCCTTCTTTGCTTCGGAGAAGTGCGGAGCTAAAACCAGTGACTTGCGAAAACCCTCATCGAGCTCCAGAAAGGCCATGATGTCTTGCCAGTTTCTGGCCATTCCGCTTCTGCGGAAGCCAAACTGGGGCGGCGAATTCAGAGCACGATCAAGATACTTCCGCGTCTGAACGAGATTGCTGCTCACGCGATCGTTGAAGTCGGCAAGCTCATCGGAGCCCGGTTCAAGCTCGTAAAGCTTGTGCAACTCTTCCACAATGAGACCGCGTGCGCGGCGGAGGGTGCGACCGTCGATGTTCCGATTGTCGAGGCCATCGAGGCCGAAGAAGATCGGTGATCCGGGATCGTCGGACAGATAGCTCCACACCGCGCTTGCCCCCAGATCCACACGCCGGGTTTCCGAGTTGATGAAGAGGTCGTAGAGCTCCGTGCCGGGGCCGCCGGCGAATCCGTCCAGGAAGAGTTCCAGCATGAACCGGTGGTAGTTGCTCAAGCCATCGCGCGGAGGCCAGGCCACGAGCACTTCGCCGGGATCTTCGCCATTGTCGCTGGCGTAAGTTCCCACTTGCACGCTGCCTTCGGGCGCAGCATCCGTAACCGGCGGCAGGTCGAAGGCGTTCATACCCACGAAATCGCTTTCAAGCTTGCCAGGCTCCACGCGATCGAGAATGTCTTCCATGGCGGTGAGCACATCTTCCAGCTCGAAGCTTTCGGGAAGCGATAGGATGATCCCCATGTTAGGCAGGCGATAGGTCTTGGCCACGAACTCGCGCATGTGCGCGGGCAGCATAGTGCGCATGGAGTCGGGATGGCCTCCCGAACTGTTAGCCAGCGGATGATCCTTGCCGTAGAGCATGTCGCCGATGCCGCCCCACAGCGGGTAGCCGGGCCCTTCGAAGCTGCTGACCATTTCGGTGTAGACCGAGCCCTTTTCCTCGAAGTCGAGCTCGCCCTCTGCGTTTTCCACCACGCTCAAGTGTGCCACTTCACGGCGAATTTCCTCGTCGGTGAAATCCGGATTGACCAGCGCGTTCAGTCGCGCTTCCAGGGTTTGGTAGAAGTTGTCTTCACCGCCGAGAGTGTTGAAGTGATAGACGGTGTTGGTCTGCGCGGTCCAGGCGCTGGCATTGCCCAGAGTCATCTCTTCCAAGGCGGCCACATAGCGCCCCTGTGTTCCCTTGCCCAGCAGCAGATGCTCGCAGGCATGAGGCTCGCCGCGATCGGAATCCGGTGGGCTCTTCACCCAGATGAATCCCTGGGGCACCGACTGGATGCGCAGAAGATCCACGATGAAACCCTTGTCCTGCGAAATGAAACGCGCACCCATGGCGCGATCGGATCCATCCACATAGAGGTTCTCGGTGGTGAAGCCACTGATGGCCTGACCATGCTCGAGCCCTTCCAAGCCATCCCCACCCTCGAGCGCGAACTTGAACATGAACATGAACAGGGCGAAGACAAAAAGTGCGGCAATCACGGGAATGAGGGGCTTCTTCATTAATCCTCCAGTTCCTCCAGGCGCCCGGCCAAGTGCTCGTGAAGTGAGCGGCCGGCAATGTCCAGGAGTGCGGATATGTGGGAATCGGCGAGCGAGTAGTATACGCGAGTTCCCTCCTTACGTCGAAGGAGCACGCCTGATTCGGAGAGTATGGCCAATTGACGAGAAATGTGCGGCTGGCGAAGGCCGGCGGCGGCGGTGACTTCCTGCACAGACTTTTCCCCC
>CAYTPZ010000055.1:0-8278 GCA_964440095.1 uncultured bacterium
TCAGCGGTCAGCGGTCAGCGGTTTTTTTCTTTGCCGGAATTCCTACTCTCGGGTAACTTCAAGCTGGCCCCATGGAGGAAAATGAAGACCCTTGTTATCGGCTCGGGCGGGCGCGAGCATGCGCTCGCCTGGCGTTTGGAAAAGTCTGAGTCCGTCTCTCAGGTGGCGCTATGGCCCGGCAACGGGGGCACTGCACAGCTGGGATGGAACCTGGATCCCGCGCTATTCGAGGCCCAGGATGAGGCCGCGGCCATCATAGCCTGGCAGCCCGATCTCGTGGTCATCGGCCCGGAGGCCCCCCTGGTGGATGGCTTGGCCGATCGCCTTCGCGATGCGGGTCTGGCCGTTTTCGGTCCGGGTCCCGATGGTGCGAAACTCGAGGGCTCCAAGATCTTCGCCAAAGACTTCATGCTCCGTCACGGCATTCCTACCGCCGACTCCCGGCGCATCACAAGCGAAGCGGAACTGATCGCAGCCATGAACATCATGGGTGATCGCATCGTGCTGAAGGCCGATGGTCTTGCGGCAGGAAAGGGTGTCCTACTTCCCGATACGCGAGCCGAAGCCTTGGAGGTCGGTGCCGCCATGCTTTCCGGAGCATCCTTCGGAGAGGCAGGCCAAAGCCTTCTCTTGGAAGAACGCCTTGAGGGATACGAAGTCTCGCTGCTGGCCATCCTTGACGGTGAGAACTACTATCTCTTGCCCGCCAGCCAAGATCACAAACGCGCGCTGGAAGGCGATCGCGGTCCCAACACCGGCGGGATGGGCGCATACGCACCTGTGCCTGGCCTCGGCGAAGCGGACCTCGAGAAACTGGGGGAAGATGTGTTTGGCGCATCCCTTCGAGGCTTGGCCGCCGATGGTATCGACTATCGCGGCGTACTCTACGCTGGGCTCATGATGACGCCGGCCGGTCCCAAGGTTCTCGAGTTCAACGTGCGCTTCGGCGATCCTGAAACCCAGGCTCTCATGATGATGCTCGATGGCGATTTCGGGAAACTGCTGGCCTCGGCGGCCAATGGAAAGTTGGATGCAGGCGCGGTGAGCCATCGCGAGGGTGCCGCCATGGTCGTGGTTCTGTCTTCGCGTGGCTATCCGGGCAAGGCCGACACCGGCCACGCCATCTCCGGCCTTCTGGCGGCCAGCGGCCAGCGGCCAGCGGACAGCGAGGTTTTCCACGCCGGTACTCGGGTAGAGGATGGAAAACTGATCAATAGCGGCGGACGGGTGCTGGGCGTAACAGCCTGGGGAAGCGATTTGGCACAGGCGGCCGATCAATGCTACCATCGCGCAGATGAAATTCACTACGAAGGAAAAACTCTTCGCCGAGACATCGGCTGGAGAGTGCTAAGCAAAGGTTCGGTGGCATGAGCGCGCAAGTGGGAATCGTACTGGGAAGTAAAAGCGACGACGCCCTTCTGGATCCCTGCACCGAGGTGCTGGATCGCATGGGCATTTCCTGGGAAACCTTGGTCGCAAGCGCACATCGAAATCCGGGCCGAGTGGGGGAGTGGGCAGGCAGCGCACGGGAGCGCGGCCTCAAAGTGATCATCGCCATGGCGGGGCTGAGTGCAGCACTGCCGGGAGTCGTGGCGGCACATACTACGCTGCCCGTCATCGGAGTGCCCGTCCAGGGTGGAGCCCTTCAGGGTGTGGACGCACTCCTATCCATGGTTCAAATGCCCCGCGGCATTCCCGTTGCCACGGTGGCCATCGGAAAGGGAGGCGCGGTGAACGCGGCTCTGCTTTCTGCGCAGATCCTGAGCATCGAGGACAAGGATGTTCTCGGACACATCGAACGCTACAGGGAGGAATGGAAGTAATCATGACAGACGTCCTCACCAGCATCGAAGATCCGCGAAGTACGCTCACGGCGATTCGCTCTCTGACGCTGGGACGCCTTGCCGTTCTGCCCACGGACACTTTGTATGGCATCCACGGACTGGCTTCGTTTCCCGGCATTGCTGCCAAGATCGCCAATGTGAAGAACACCGACCCCGATTCTAGGGGATTTATCCTCTTGGCCGACAAAATTGAGAAGATCGAAAGCTGGGCCAATCTCACGGCCGAATCTCGCACATTCATCGAAAAAAACTGCCCGGGTCCGGTTTCTTTCCTGCTGCCCGCGCAGGCCGACGCACCTCCTGAACTTTGCACCGAAGATGGCGGCATCCAGCGCCTGGCTTTCCGTATTCCCGACCATCCCTATCTGCTTAATTTACTTGGGCTTTTAGAGTCGCCTCTCATCTCCACCAGCGTCAATTCCACGGGCTCCCCGCCCCTTGAATATGCCTCGGAAATTGTTAAGCTGTATGGGGATAAGGTCGATCTCATCGCTTCGGATCCTGAACTCGAGAATCGAATGAAAACCGAAGGCGCGCAGCCTTCGACACTGGTCGACCTGACGAAATCGCCGCCGGCGATCCTGAGAGAGGGGAAGGTCAAGCCCATCCTTTCAATGGTCTCATCCGGCGGATGAGCCGGAAGCGGATTCTGTTCGTCTGCACCGGGAACACCTGTCGCAGTCCCATGGCCGAGGCGCTGGCCCGGTCCCTATTGGATGACCGGTCCATGGAGTTCAGCTCCGCGGGGCTCTCCGCGGAGGAAGGCTCCCCCGCCAGCCAACATGCCCGCGCCGTCATGGCGCGCAGGGAACTGGATCTGGAATCCCATCGCGCAGTAAAGGTAGATAATGCTATCCTGGACGAGGCCGATCTGGTTTTGGCCATGGAAGCGAAACACCGCGATCGGCTCGAACGATTCTTATCTTCCGAGGGCAAGGTCATGCTTCTGAGTGAGTGGGCGGGAGCATCTCCGCCGGGCCCCGGAATCGATGATCCCTATGGAATGGGCGATAGCGAATACGAGGAAACGGCGGAACGCCTAGCCGCGCTCATCGAGGCCGGCCTGCGCCGCCGCTAACCCGGATTACCGGGAGCGCAAGAGGAGGGCCCCATGGCCGTCAAGAAGGCCAAGACTATTTGGATGAACGGCAAGTTCGTGGACTGGGACGATGCCAATATTCACATCCTGAGCCATGTCATCCATTACGGCAGCAGCTTGTTCGAGGGCATCCGAGTTTATGACACACCCCAGGGATCCGCAGTTTTCCGGCTTGATGAGCACACCAAACGTCTGTTGGAATCGGCGAAGATCTATCGCATGGATGTGCCATACAGTTTCGAGGAACTGCGCGAGGCCATGCTGGAAACCGTGAAGCTCAACGACCTGGACGAGTGTTACATCCGTCCGGTTGTCTATCGCGGCTACGGCAATGTGGGCGTGAATCCCGCGGGAAGTCCTGTGGACGTGGCCATCGCCGTTTGGGAGTGGGGCAAGTACCTGGGCCCGGAGGCCCTCGAGCAGGGTGTGGACGTTTGCGTGGCCAGCTGGAATCGCATGGCCCCGAACACCATGCCCAACATGGCCAAGGCCGCCAGCAACTACATGAACAGCCAGCTCATCAAGATGGAGGCCATCACCAATGGCTACGTCGAGGGTATCGGTCTGGACGTTCACGGTTACGTGAGCGAGGGCAGCGGCGAAAACCTGTTCCTGGTGAAAGACGGCGTCGCATACACAACGCCCATCGCGGGGTCCATACTCGTGGGCATCACGCGCAACACCATCATCCTGCTTCTCAAGGAGCTGGGGTACGAAGTGCGCGAGCAGACCATTCCCCGGGAAATGCTCTACATCGCCGACGAGGTCTTTTTCACGGGCAGCGCTTCGGAAGTGACGCCCATACGAACTGTCGACCGCATCCAGGTGGGCAATGGATCCCGCGGACCCGTAGCCGAAAAGCTACAGGATCGCTTCTTCGGCATGTTCAACGGCAAGTACGAAGATATCCATGGCTGGCTGACCCACGTTAAAAACGCCACGGTAAGCGGCTGATGCGCCTCGCACTGGGAACCGATCACCGGGGCTACGCCCTGAAAGAGCACCTGGCTCGTTACCTCCGCGAGGAGGGGCACGAAGTACTTGATATGGGTACAGGCGGCGAGGAGCCCGCCGATTATCCTCTCTACGCGTTCAGTGTAGGGGAGAAGGTGGCCGCGGGTGTGGCCGATCGCGGCATCCTCATTTGCGGAACGGGCATCGGCATGTCCATTGCCGCCAACAAGGTGAACGGCGTGCGCGCGGCGCTGGTCTACGACGAGGACTCCGTGCGGCTTTCCCGTGAGCACAATGACGCCAATGTACTGGTCCTTCCGGGTAACTTGCTTTCGGAAGAGAAGGCCATCGCCTGGGTGAATCAATGGCTGGCCGGCGCATTCGAGGGCGAACGCCATCTGCGCCGAGTAGGATTGATAGACGATTACGACCGCAGCCGGGAAAACGGCTGAGTAACCGGCCCCGCTCCAGCGGGGCTTTTTTTCGGAGGTATGAGGTGGAAGTCATTCGCCATCAGGATCCCGCAGTTTTCGAGAGCATGCAGGGTGAATTGGTTCGTCAGGAAGAGGGGCTGGAGCTCATCGCCTCGGAAAACTTCGTTTCGCCCGCAGTCATGGCCGCCATGGGATCGGTGCTCACCAACAAATATGCCGAGGGATATCCCGGCAAGCGCTACTACGGCGGTTGCGTGCACGTGGACGAGGTCGAGCGCCTTGCCCGCAGCCGCGCCATCGAGCTTTTTGGATGCGAACGCGCCAACGTGCAGCCGCACTCGGGCACCCAGGCGAACATCACCGCCTACATGAGTTTCTGCGAGCCCGGCGACAAGATCATGGGCATGAACCTGGCCCACGGCGGACACCTGAGCCACGGACATCCCCTGAATTTCTCGGGCAAGTACTTCGAGGTGGTGCCCTACGGCGTAAGCGAGGACACCGAGACCATCGACTATGAGGAAATGGCCGAGATCGCCCGGCGGGAACGCCCCAAGCTTATTGTGGCCGGCGCCAGCGCCTATCCACGGCACATTGACTTCGAGAAATTCCGCGCGGTCTGCGACGAGATCGGCGCTATCTTCATGGTCGACATGGCCCACATCGCGGGCCTAGTCGCCGCCGGCGCGCATCCCAGCCCCGTGCCTTATGCCGACGTGATCACCAGCACCACGCACAAGACTCTTCGCGGTCCGCGAGGCGGACTGATCCTGGAGAAGAAGGCCCACGTGAACGCGGTCAACAAGAACAACTTCCCGGGCAACCAGGGCGGACCCTTCATGCACATCATCGCGGCCAAGGCCGTGTGCTTCGGCGAGGCTCTGCGCCCCGAATTCAAGGACTATGCCGCGCAGGTGGTGAAGAACGCCGCCGTGCTGGGCGACACCCTGATGGATCGTGGATTCAAACTGGTGAGCGGCGGCACCGACAATCATTTGCTGCTTCTGAATTTCCGTGGTAGCGACCTCACGGGCAAGGCCGCCGAGGCGGTGCTGGAAAGCGCCGGTATCACCACCAACAAGAACACAGTGCCCTTCGAAGAACGCAGTCCCTTTGTGGCCAGCGGCATTCGCATCGGAACGCCCGCGGTGACCACGCGAGGATTCAAGGAAGATGAAATGAAGATCGTGGGCGGTCTCATTGCCGACGTTCTGGAAACGGTGAAAGACGAAGAGGCCGACGCCGAGGTCTGCGCCAAGACGGCCTCGCGCATCGCTGAACTCACGGCGGCTTTCCCGCTTTATGCGGATCAGTCCACGGCGGTTTTTCCGCAACCGGTGAAACTCTAAGGAGTCTCTCTTGAAGTGTCCATTTTGTGGTCATCTCGAGGACAGGGTCGTCGATTCACGCAGCACGCGTGAGGGTGAGGCCGTTCGCCGACGCAGGGAGTGCCTGGGCTGCGAGGCGCGATTCACCACTTACGAGTACGTGGAGCGTGCGCCCATTACCGTGGTCAAGGCCGACGGCGCCCGCGAATCCTATCGGCGCGAGAAAATGCTGGCGGGCCTGATTCGGGCTTGCGAAAAGCGGCACGTTGAGCGGGCGGCCATGGAGCGGCTCATCGACGACGTGGAACAGTCGGTGATCTTCTCGGGCCTGGCCGGAGAAATAACCACGCAGCGCATTGGCGAGGAAATCATGGCACGCCTGCGCGACCTCGACGAGGTGGCCTACGTGCGCTTCGCGTCGGTCTACCGGCGCTTTACCGAACTCAGTCAGTTCGCGGAAGAGCTCGAGCGTCTCATTGAAAGGCGCGAGGACGAACGGAAAAGGAAATCATGATGAAGCGCTGGGGATTGATCCTCATTGCACTCACGCTGGTGATGGCCTGCGGGCAGCCCAAGCAGAAGATTGCTGTGGATACGGACATGCCGCCGGTGGATTTCGTGATTCAGCCTCCCGATGGACGCCAGGAATTCAGCGTTGAAGGCAGCCAGGTCATGGAGATCATGGGCACCAGCATGGAGAACTTCTTCCGCTTCCACTGGCGCGCTTCCAACTGGAAGGTCGATTCCGACAGCACACGAAGCGCCGAGGTGCGCTTCACCAAAGTGCAGGCCACCGAACGACGCGGCCAGACCGCCGCGCCCGAGCCCATCGCCAGTTATGATCGCCTGGAAAACTTCTCGACGCGCTACGTGCTCAGCAAGGACGGATTTGCGCCCGTCAGCGAGCCCGCTCGCGATCAGGAATTCATGCAGGCCTTCAGTGTGCTCAGCCAGGGCCTGTCCAACTTCGATTTCGAAACACCCGACGCTTCGGTTCGTCCCGGCGAAAGCTGGACCGTCACCATGGATCCCGCGGATCTGGGTCCCATGTCGGTGACGGCGAAGGACTCGCTGATTCATCTGACCTACACCGGGAACATCAAGTACAAGAAGAGCGACTGCGCGCGTGTGAAAGTGAAGGTGAGCATCCCCCTGGACGGCATGATCGAGCAGGGACCGGCCAAGAGTCACATCAGTGGCAGCATCGAATCGGAGGCCACGGCGCTATACGATCTGGAGAAGCGTTTCTATGTGCTCGTGAAGCAGAGTTCGACCATGAAGATCACCGGCCAGGATTTCGATGAAGACGGCAAGGCCTTGGGCGGCGAGAAGAGCTTCGCGCAGAACGGCTTCTTCGAGATCACATACCTGGGCCGATAGCGAGAGGATCTCGTGAGCGGGAACGAACGTCTGGCCGACATGCCCTTCATGTCGCATCTGCGCGACCTGCGCGGATTGATCATCACAATTTTCGTGGTGATACTCGTGGGCACCGTCGCCACCTGGTACTTCTCCGACGAGATTCTCGACATGATGAGCGGGCTCTTGCCCGGCGATGAAACCACGCACATTTTCTCGCCTGCGGAGACCTTCATCATCCGCCTCAAGGTGAGCGCGGTCAGCGGGCTGATCCTGGGTATTCCCTTCGTGCTGTGGCGGCTCTGGTCCTTTATCGCGCCGGGGCTTTTCCGCAAGGAACGCAAGCGCCTGCTCACGGTCTTCACCAGTTCGGTGCTGCTCTTTTACGCGGGCACCATCTTCGCCTATCTCGTGATTATTCCCATCATGATCCAGTACTTCTTCGGACTCAGGCCCGAGGAGAGCCAGATGACGGTGGGCATCAGTCAGCTCTTCGCGGTGGTGGCGAAGTTGTCGGTGGCTTTTGGTATCGTGTTTCAGTTGCCGCTGGTGATTTTGGTTCTGAGCGCCATGGGCATGGTCTCGCCGCGCTGGTTGCTGCAGCAATGGCGCTGGGCGCTGATTTTAATGCTGGTTTTTTCTTCGTTGCTTACACCGCCGGATTTGGTCAGCCAGATCGCCATGACGGTGCCGCTGTTTGTTCTGTTTATCGCCAGTGGAGTTGTTGCGATTGTGTTTGAGCGGAAGAAGAAGCGAGCTTGAGTTTCCGGCGCGATGGGCGTCCACCCGGGTGGACTTTTTGTGTGTTTGCGGCGGCTAGAATTGTGCCCTTTGCACTTGCTAACCCGTTGTTATAATTATAGTTAACTCCCGCTTTTGTCGTCTCGATTAGCTATATTTCTTCCATCCTCCCCGCTCTCTTCTCCTCCCGGAGATGCCAACATCTGGAGTGGGATATGTCTGCACAAATCAATGCCGAAACCGTCCACGAGCAACTGCTCGCGGCTCTTGCCACCATGCGCAAAGCCGAGAGCACGGCGGTTACGCTTTTCGCCGAAGTAATGAAACACAAGTTCTATCGCGGGCTGGGCTACGCGAGCATTCATCTTTATGCTGAAGAAGCCCTCGGTTTTTCTCGCAGCAAGACCTACGAGTTCATTCGCCTTGCTGAGGCGTTGGATGAACTTCCGCGTCTTAAACAAAGTGGCCCTTCCGGGTTTCGTGTGGGTGTTGGCAAGTCGATTCGCCGATTTCGCCCAT
>CAYTPZ010000056.1:0-5163 GCA_964440095.1 uncultured bacterium
ACGCGGCTAGGAAAGAGGAGCTGAGTTTGCGGCCCACAGGAAATCCTGAAGCGCCGTTAAAAGGTTGTGACCAAACCCAGTGGCTGCCAGGAGGGCCAGGCGATATTAATGCCCGTCATCCAATGATCGTCTGTGTTAAGTCCTACAAAGAAGCCGGGGGACCAGTCGCCGAACTTGACCAGCCCCGGATATAGGTTCAGCCGAATAGAGTGATCCTTCGCGGTAGTGACCATGAGTGAACCTAGAAGCGAACCTTCCCGGTCAAGGAATATGCCTGCTGCACCCTTGAACGTGGCGCCCTTGGCCCCCAGAGCAAGCTCATAGAGCTCGTCCGCTCTGAATCCAAAACTCACGGAAACGCTATTCCCGGAATCCAGCTTCCAGCTAAGGCCTCCCTGGCCATAGGTACCAAAACTATAAAAGAAACTCGTGCGGTCCCAGAAACTCGGCCGCCATTTCATGGAGTAACTTACACCAACATTGTATAGGCTGTGCGTTGATAGATCATAGGAGACCATGTAAGACCAGTCGCGAAGATTCAGGGTTTCTCCGAAGAAACGCGCCACGCTATCTGAACTGAATAAAACCTTGCTCACGATATCGAAGAAGTAGACGTCTGCCACGGGGTCGGTGGTATAGCCCTCACCGTAACTGTTTTCCGTCACCTCATTGAGCATGTGATAAATCGCCATGGTCCCAATGGACCAGGCTTTGGGGTGATCGAATCCATGATACCGATACCACTCGATCATCATCCTGTAACTCATACCCCCACCCAGCAGATGAAGGGTGTAGTTTGGAAAATAGCGGGCACTCTCGAGGCCGGTGGCAAAGGGAAGTATTTCCATGCGCATGAAGTTTCCCCAGCCCTCATGCTCAATGGATGCGATGGGATTGCTAATGTTATGCCAAACGCGTTCCCAGCCATTCTGGTAATTCATATCCTTGATTCGATTACTACGGTTGGTGAGCTGCATAACGTTGAACCCACCGTTTAGGATAAGCGTCAAGGGATGCGTGGTGGCCTCGGATCCATAGTCCAAGCCACGATAGAAATAGGCTGGAGGAAGGGAATCCTGCTCACTCGCTGCGTCTGAGACTACAGGTAAAACGAGAATCACGAAGCACAACACGACCGCTGATAATCTCACAGACAATGGACCTTTCGAAGACGACGAATTGAAGTCTCTATTCAAGCCAAGGGAGGGCTTTAAGTCAAGGTCGCTAGTTTCGCTTCCTCGCAGCCCGCCCCTGCGCTAGTCTCACTCCATGCGTCTCGGGCTCTTCATTCCCTGCTTCGTGGAGCATTTCCGCCCCCAGACCGGGCTGGCCACAGCCCGCCTGCTCGACCGTATGGGCGTGGATTGGAGCTACCCCGAGAAACAGACCTGCTGCGGACAGCCGGCCTTCAATGCAGGGCATCCCACCGAATGCTTACCCGCGGCGCGACATTTCCTGTCCACATTCCGCGACTTCGATGCGGTAGTCGCACCCTCGGGGAGCTGCGTGGCCATGGTGCGCCGTTATCCCACCCTGGCTGACCTTCTCCCCGGCGAGGCCAGCGCCTTGGCCGAACTGGCTCCCCGTGTATTCGAATTGTCGAACTTTTTAGTGGAGCGACTTCATCGGGTGAATTTCGGAGCAAGATTGTCTGCGCGAGCGGCCTTTCAGGATTCCTGCCACGCCCTGCGCGACCTGGGTCTGCGCGATGAACCGCGCATGCTCCTGGCCGCCGTGGAAGGACTCGACCTGGTGGATCAACCCGGCCTCGACTGCTGCGGATTTGGCGGCGTCTACTCTGTAAAAATGCCCGAGTTCTCACTCATGCAGGCCGACGCACGCCTGGCCGCGGCCGAAGATGCCGGATGCGACACGATCATAGGCACCGAGCCCAGTTGCCTCATGCATTTGGGGTCGCGTGCGGAACATCGCGAGTTCCCACTGCGTGTGATGCATCTGGCTGAAGTCCTCGCCGGGGAGGACCATGAAGGCTGATCTACATATCCGCTTAGCCGCCCGCGCCGCTGCCCAGGACCAAGACCTGCGTGAGAATTTGGAACGGGCCACGGGTCTTAGCCTGAAGAAGCGGGAAAAACTGACCGAGAATATTCCAAAGTACGAAAGCCAGAGAAAGCAGCTCGGAAAGATTCGGCGGGAAAGCGTTACGCATCTGGAAACGCTTCTGGATGAAGCCGTCATGCGCCTGGAAGCTGCAGGTATTCGCTGCCACATGGCCGCCGATGCCGAGGAGGCACGGTCGATCCTGCGAGACCTTTGCGCCGAGGCCAAGCTCGTAGTCAAGGGCAAGAGTATGGTCAGCGAGGAGATCGGCCTCAACGCCGCTCTAGAAGAGGTCGGCATCGAGGTCATGGAAACCGATCTGGGTGAGTTCATCGTACAGCTTCGGGATGAAGCCCCCAGTCACATCACAGCTCCGGCTTTGCACCTGAACCGGCGGCAGATTGGCACTCTCTTCGAGAAGGAATTGGGAATTCCCTACAGCGAGGATCCCGAAACTCTCACCGCTGCCGCGCGAGTGCACTTGCGCGAGAAATTCATGCAGGCCGATGTGGGCATCACCGGCGCGAATTTCGTGGTCGCCGAAACAGGTACCGTGATCATCGTGGAGAACGAAGGCAATATCAGCCTGTCGAGCACGGTTCCGCCCATACACATCATGGTCACGGGCATCGAGAAGATTCTCCCGCGCACCCTCGACCTGGATCTGGCTCTTCGACTGTTGCCGGTCAACGGCACGGGCCAACGCGCCACTAGTTACGTGTCCATGATCACAGCGCCCGCCCCCACCGGCTTGGGGCCCCAGAGGCTTCACGTGGTATTCCTCGATAACGGTCGACGCAAATTGGCCGAGCGACCCGACGCCATTGCCCTGGCCTGCATCCGCTGCGGAGCCTGCTTGAATGTCTGCCCACTTTTCCGCCGCGTCGGTGGGCACGGATATGGCAGCGTGTATCCGGGCCCCATCGGCATTCTCACAGCGCCATTTCTGTTGAACGAGGCCGAGGGACATGAACCCGGCGTGAGTTTGTCCGACGCCTGTTCCCTTTGCGAAGCTTGCGGGGAAATCTGTCCCGTGGTCATTCCCCTACCCGATCTCATCCGCCAGGCGCGCAGCGAAAAAGCCGCGAGAAGCTCCTGGCTCGAGCGCCAACTCTGGCGAGGTTTCGGCTGGCTCACCACTCGTCCTCGTCTCTTTCGCCTTATGGGATGGCTGGGCAGGAAAATACCGGGCGCCTTTTTGCGCGGTGCGACCCCGGCATGGTCACAGGGACGCAGCCTTCCCAGGCAAAGTGCTTCCAGCTTCCGATCGCTCTTGGCCGAAAGGAAGCGGCCATGACCTTCGAACAGGAACAAGTGCTGAAGAAGCGCTTCCAGGAAAACGGTACCCAGTGGATCGTCTGCGAAAACGATGCGGATATTCGAAGTTTCCTCTTCCGTGCTGGGCTGGATCACCCACCCTTCCCCCATGTGCAGGAAGGTGAAAAAGGTTTCACCCTGGCCGATGGGATCATTGCCGAGACGGGAAGCATCATTTTGTCGGGTTCGCGCCTTGGCGCTCGGCGGGCGGCCATTCTTGCGGAAACCCATTTCGCCTTGGTGGCCGAGAATGCGGTCTTCAACACTCTGGGCGATTTTCTTCGCCTGCCCACCCACCCCTGGCATCGGCGCACAGGTCACGCCCTGACTCTGATTACCGGACCGAGTCGCACGGCAGACATCGAAAAGACTCTCGTCATGGGCGCCCATGGCCCACGCAAACTCGTGGTGGCCACGGCCGAGGCTACGGACATCTACGAGTTTTTCCATAAGGATCGATCATGATAGGCGGTAAGCGGTTCGCGGTTCGCGGTGAGCGCTCATGGCTGCTCTATGATTGGGCCAACTCGGCCTTTGCCACGGTAATTTTGGCGGCGCTCTTGCCGGTTTGGTTCGCCGATGCCGTGGTTCCAGAAGGCGGCGTGCAGTGGCTGGGCAGGACATGGAGCGCCACCAGTCTTTGGGGATACACTTCGGGCCTTTCCGCTCTCTTGGTTTTTCTCAGCGCGCCGATGTTGGGCGCCATGGCCGACCTGCGCGGCAACCGCCGGCGCTGGCTCGTGTCGCTCTTCTTGCCGGGATCCTTGGCCACGGTCTTGCTTTTCACGGCCCTACCCGGTCGGGTAGCCTGGACATTGGGGCTGTATCTGGTCGCATCCATCGGATTTGTATCGGCCAACATTTTCTATGACGCCTTCCTCCCAATTCTGGCCAAGCCAAATGACCGCGATCGCCTTAGCGCCCGCGGATTCGCATGGGGATACTTGGGCGGCGGGCTCATGCTGCTCATCGACTTGATTCTTGTGCAGAAGCACGCGAGCTTCGGTATCACGGCGGGAATGGCCGTGAGAATTGCTCTGGCCTCGGCCGGACTTTGGTGGGGAGCTTTCGGCCTTTGGGCCTGGCGAGGCCTTGAGGAACCACCCCAAGAGCAAGCTCCCGTATCGCAGGTTTTCAAACTGGCCAGGCGCCGCAGCTTTGGCACCTTGCGCAAAACCTTCCGGCACCGAAACCTGCTCATATTCCTGGCGGCATTCCTACTCTACAATGACGGCATCCAGACCGTCGTGAAGATGGCCTCCATTTTCGGCGCCGAGGAAATGGGACTATCCCGCGGCACGCTCATGGGCGCCTTGCTGCTCGTGCAGATCATCGGCATCTTCGGTGCGCTCATTTTCGGGCGCTTGGCCGGACACATGGGCGCGCGCCGAGCCATCTTGCTGAGTTTGCTCATGTGGACTCTGCTCGTGAGCTGGGCCTACTTCATGCAGTCGGCCTGGGAATTCTGGATGCTCGGCGCAGGCGTGGGTCTTTGCCTGGGCGGTAGCCAAGCACTGAGTCGCAGCTACTTCAGCAGCTTCATCCCCGAGGGACACAGCGCCGAGTACTTCGGTTTCTATTCCATCTTCGCCAAGTTCAGCGCGATTCTAGGGCCCATCATTTTCGCACTCATCAATCAGGCCACAGGATCTTCGCGGTTTTCGGTCTTGGCGACCGCGCTGTTTTTCCTGAGCGGGATGGCTCTCTTGTCAGTCGTCAAGGATCCCCAGCCGCTGACCGCTGACCGCTGACCGCGAAGATAGTGAACTTTCACTAACCTGTGCA
>CAYTPZ010000057.1:0-4135 GCA_964440095.1 uncultured bacterium
CAGCGCCTCATGAATCGGTCAGAAAAGAGGTGGTGAGTTCGTGGCCCACACGAAACCTTAAAACGCTTCTATCTAACTCGCACAGTTACTGTACCAATGACTCAAGTATTCATCAGAAGCTTCTTCGAATTCCGCCGTGCAGAGGACTTCGGATCCATCGGGTGTTTCGATGGTTCGTGAAAGAGCGGCTGGATTGCCGCGAGTCCGCATCCTGTGGAACGAGGTGCTCGCTGCCCATGAGCCAAATCATCGCTTCGCCAAGTGGAAGCTTCACGGGTCCGAGGCGTATGGGCAGTCCGGTATCCAGAAGGACAGGTGTCTGACCCGGCAAGTCATCCAACAGTGTCATGTGATTGTCCAATAGAGGGACAGGGAATTCGCTGTGGAGAGGGCGGATCTCGAGATAGTCGAAGTGGGTCAGGGTGGGAAGATCGGGTGGGATACCGGGGAATGCAAAAAGGACGGGCCACTCGACCCGTCCTGTCGTCTCAACTCTTTGCCTAAGGAGGTTATTACTGCTGGAGGTCTCTCACTCGCTCAAGGTGACTCCCTTACGACCAGACGGCCCTCAGGTTCCAGGAATAATCACTGAAGCTCTCGATCCAGGCGTTCCCGGTGAGGATATTCCGGATACTCCAGCGCTTTTTGGAAATCCTCCCCGGCCAAGCTGCTCTGCCCCAATGCCTTCCGAGCCAGCCCCCGAAGATGGTAGTACTCGGCATAATCCCGAAATTTTAGTTCGGCCAATTCCAAATGCTCCAAGGTTCGATCCCACTGGCCTGAAGTGGCGCGAGCCAGAGCCGCCAGATAGTGAACGGCATCGCTGTCGGCCATGGCCTCCAGGGCCAGCTCCATTTCCCGCAGGGCTTCGCCGGATTGGCCCTGCCCAATGCGACCCAGGGCTCGCATCATGGGCTCGGAGGCCTTGCGGCGAGGGTGGTTGTAGAAGCCCCAGAGCAGGATCAGCCCACCCAGGGAAACCACCACAGCCCAATTTCGCGAAAAAATCGCCACAAGAAGCGCGGCTCCGAAGATCATGAAAAAGAGGCAGCCCCAGGGTGTAGATCCATCGGGGGCCAGGATGCCGTGGCGATCCCCTCCCTCACGCAAAGTGAGGGAGAGGGGAAGATCTTTGGGATTAACCAAGGCGCGCGGCTGATCCACCGGCAGTACGAGCCGACGGAGACCGGGGCCGATGCGCGTGGCGCCCCGGTTCTTAAAAGGATTGAACTCCAAGCTTACCAGTCCAGAGGTAGGAAGTTGGGTGTGCGTCCGCGAACAATGAAGGTGAGCAGGCTAACGGCCGCTCCCAGTACGAAAAGATACCATAAATTGAAGCTCGGCATCTGGATGTCCAGGAGCTGCATGGCCAATTTCAAGGCTCCTCCGGGACCGTCGCCGCGGGCGGGAGCATAGGCACCCCAGATGGAGAAGACCATCAGCAGGATCAGAATGACGAGAGGCAGGAAAATTAGGAGCGGCTTAAGGTTAGAGCTGCCGATCGCCGGCAGGGTCAATGCCTGGCCCTCGTGGCGAGCTAATACCCGGCTCTTCCAGACCTGCCCGGTGACGCGCGCCTTGCCGTCTTCATAGAGCGCGGCGTTTTTCAAATGCTCGCCGATGCGTGCCCAACGCTCTGTCATGATTCATCCTCCAGTTCGCTCTTGAGCCGGGCCAAGGCCCGGTGCACCCTAACTTTCGCGGTTCCCAAGGGAATGTCAAGACGCTCGGCAAGTTCCGACAGCTTGAGTTCCTCCAGGTAACGCAGGGCCAAAACTTCTCGGTCCCGAGGGCCCAGGCGGCCGAGTGCTTCGTGGACCCGATCCGATGTTTCCAGTCGCTCCAGGATCTGCTCGGGGTCGTCCCCAGGATCGGCATGCGTCGCCGCCGCCTCAATGGGGGCCTCGCGATCGCCCAACCGGCCCGCCTTTTCCAGGTGGCGAACACCCTCGCGCCAGGTGATGCGGTAGAGCCAGGTGGATATCCGACTCTCGCCACGAAAATCCGGAAGGGCGCCGAGGGCCCGGTCGAAAACCCGGTAGAGAACCTCTTCCTCCTCGACACGCATACGACGAAGCAGGGCGCCGACATAGGATTCCAAGTCGGCCAGAAAGCGGGTTGCCCGCCGCCGGTCGAGGGGGAGATAGGTTCGGGCCTCCTCCCGGGGATCCTCAGAGCCCTGCTTTATCATTTTCGCCGCTTCCATCATCTTCTTGGACCGGTTCGCGCCCGAAAGGTTACGGGGCCCGTGGCCAGAGTGAAACCCTTTTTCCTCTGGCCGGGTCTGAGTGGGCGAAACAGGAGCGGGCGAAGGTGTCCGCAGAGCCGAACCAGGAGAAGACATGGAAGCCATCTTCGTTCCCGTCGTCACGATCATCATGGTGTTCAGCATTCCCATCGTTGCCATCATCACCGAACACAAGGCCAAGAGCAAGAAAGCTGAGATCATCAAGAAGGCCATCGAGATGGGTACGCCCATCGACAATCTGAAGCTGGATGAGGCCAAACCGCGGATGCCCTATCGCAGCGGCATGGTGATGGTTGCCATCGGCATCGGCGTGACGATCTTTGGACTGTTGTTCTTGGCGGGCCCCGAAGCCCGGGCCGTGTTTCTCTCGGGAGGCGCTATTGTGGGACTTATCGGCGTCGCGCTGCTGATCAACGACAAAATGAACTACGAGCGGCTTCCGAAGAACGACTAGTTCGAGTTCTCTTCGAACTCATCCCCCGGCTCCAGGTCTTCCACGCGGAGGGCCTGGAGTGTCTTTGCGTCCTCGGCCGGGAAACACCACATGTGCATGGGATAGACCTTCTCCAGCGCAGCGATGGAGGGACTGATCTCGTCGATTTCTGCGATGGATCCGTCGCGCTGGCGCACGAGGATGCCGCTTGAGGCCAGTCGGCTCGGATCGTACTGCTTGTAGAAAATGTCGGTGGCATCCTCGAAGAGGAAGCGGTGGTTCACATTGTCGCCGTACTTCTCGCGCATGAGCATGAAGGCGTGCTCGCGCAGAGCCTTCAACTCGGGACGATCGGCCGGCGCATGAAAGAGCCGCACCTTGTAGAGGTCGCGGTGAACAAGACGGCGGGCGAGGTCGGTGAGAATTTCGTCGCTCTCGCGGGTCCAGATTTTCATACAGACCTTCAACTCGGCATCGTCGAGCAGAAGGTAGTCCGCCAGCGCCATTTCCTCGCCGCTGAGAATGCGGATGACGGGATTACCCGCCGGCGCGTAATTCAGCTTTCCAATTCGCATCAGTTCCTTCGCGCGACGAACCAGCGCCATGAACATGGCCTGGGCGCCCCAAACCGTCTTGTGAAAGTAAACCTGACGGTACATGTGATAGCGCGCGAGCAGATAGGCCTCGGTGGGATGAAATCCCTTCGCGCCCACGATGAGCATGTCGTGATCGTTATCCCGCAAAACCTCGAGACCGAGCAGCAGCCGCTCCAGATCGAAGATGCCGTACTTCACGCCGGTCATGGTGCTGTCGCGAAGGAGGTAGTCGAGACGGTCGGCGTCCAGCTGCCCGCTGATCACCCAGGGCAGAAATTTCTTCGGATGCCGATGGTCGATCATTTCAGCGATGCGCTCGGGCAGACCGGGGCCGCAATCGCAAAGCGTGCGATTCACTTCCGTGCTCGGATCGAGAATGATGCGCTTGGTCCATTCCTCGTGGCCCACGCCGAGCACCATTTCGCTAACGTGGCTGAATGGCCCGTGGCCCAGATCGTGGAGCAGGGCGGACACGCGAGTTTCCAGTCGATCGTCGGCCGTGATTTCGGCGGTTTTCTCGAGCTGGTCGAGAATGCGGCCGGCCAGATGCATCACGCCGATACTGTGGGCGAAGCGCGTGTGCTCGGCTCCCTGGTAAACCAGGTTGGTCAGACCCAGCTGGCGGATACGCCGTAAGCGCTGGAATTCGAGGGTGTTGACCAGGCGCCAGATGAGGGCGTCCGCCGGATCTTCACGGTCGAGCGTGATAATGCCGTGGATGGTATCGCGTAGGAATATTTCTCGGGAAGCCATGGGGCTGAAACTAGGGATTTGCATGCAGGGAGTCAATACGGGTAGGCCCGGTTATAGCGCCCCCGGTTTCTTTGGACACTCGACTGGTTTACTCTGTCGGGGTCG
>CAYTPZ010000058.1:0-3217 GCA_964440095.1 uncultured bacterium
AGGTGCCGGAGGTCGGACTCGAACCGACACGCCCTCGCGGACGGGGGATTTTGAGTCCCCTGCGTCTACCAATTTCACCACTCCGGCGGAGGCGTCAGAATAGTCAACAGACGGTTTCTGTCAAGAACCTCCGTTTTCCCATTTTTCCAGAGCTTGGAGAGATCGGGGTGGTCCCAGAATTTCCCGCAGCAATACCGCCTGCCTCAGAGAGAGCCGATCGCCTAATAGAGCCCGGCGTTGCCGGTGATGCCGACGATGCATAACGGGCTTGCTGATCATGTCAACGGGCAGGGCATGATGGTCTCCGAAGTCGTCTTCAAGTATTGGGGGCTCAGGGTCAACCTTGGTAGGTTCCGGCTTTGGTTCCGGAACATAGGGTGGAGGAATCTCTTCCTCCACCTTCTCCCTGCCTAGCAATTCCTGAAGAACCTCGGCCAGCTCGGGTAAGTCTTGGACAGGTTGCGGCGGTGGAGGCGGGGGCGCCGCCTCCACTTCCACATATTCCGGTTCCTCGTATTCAACGGACTGAGGAGTCGGCTCCGGCTGATAAACCTGCTTCTTCTTTTTCCCCTTCTTCTTGCTGCCGAACAAACGCGGCATTATCGCAAAAAGGACGAGCAGAAGGGGACCGAGCAGGTCCCCAAAATCAGCTAGGAAGATCCTCACTAGCTCTGCTCCGGAGGCGGATTACCGTCGCGCTCATCATCGGCGATGGAATCGCGCATGGAGGTATCGCTCTGGATATTCTGCATGCGGTAGTAATCCATGATTCCAAGATTGCCTTCGCGGAAGGCATGAGCCATGGCCTTGGGTACTTCCGCCTCGGCCTCGACTACCCGTGCGCGCATCTCGGCCACGCGGGCGATCATTTCCTGTTCCTGGGCCACAGCCATGGCGCGTCGCTCTTCGGCCTTGGCCTGGGCGATGCGTTTGTCCGCCTCGGCCTGGTCGGTCTGAAGTACCGCACCGATGTTTTTGCCCACATCCACGTCGGCGATATCGATGGATAGAATTTCAAACGCGGTTCCCGAGTCGAGTCCCTTGGCCAGGACCGTCTTGGAAATGTTGTCGGGATTTTCCAGCACAGCCTTGTGATTGGCCGCCGAACCGATGGTGGACACGATACCCTCACCCACACGAGCGAGGATGGTTTCTTCCCCGGCGCCACCCACGAGTCGATCGATGTTGGCTCGCACCGTCACGCGAGCCAGAGCGATGAGCTGGATTCCATCCTTGGCCATGGCCGCCACCTTGGGCGTGTTGATGACCTTGGGATTCACGCTCAGTTGCACGGCCTCGAGCACGTTTCTTCCCGCCAGATCAATGGCCGTGGCGCGCTTGAACCCGAGATCGATGTTGGCCTTGTCGGCACTGATCAGTGAGTTCACTACCTGGGTCACGTTACCGCCGGCCAGATAGTGGCTTTCCATTTCGTTGATATTCAGTTCCAGCCCGGCCTTGGTCGCACTGATAAGCGGCCGAATGATGGCTGTGGGATTCACCTTTCGCAGGCGCATACCCACAAGGCTGAAGAGGTTCACCCGCACACCGCTGAAGAAGGCCGTGATCCACAGTCCCACCGGTATAAAGTAGGTGAACATGATCATCAGTACGACGATCAGAAGAACGATTAGAAGCAGCAGCACCTGTAGTGCCAATGCGAAAAGGGGGAGAATCATGCCTTGTCCCTTTCTTCGGAAGATTCACCGTGAGTCGACTCGACGACAATTCGATTGCCCTCAGTCTCGACCACGTAAACGGATGTTCCCTTGTCGATGTAGTCACCCGAGGTAATGGCGTCGAAACGTTTTCCCTCGATTTCAATGGTTCCAGAAGGTCGCAGGTCCGTGTAGGCGCGACCCGTTTTTTTCAGAAGTCCAAGTTCCTCGTATTGGTCTGCATGGAAGCCATGCTCGTGTCGATGCGATTCGTTGAGAACGATACCGTGCATCCAACGCGCAGCGGGAAGGTAGCGGATCATGACGAAGAAGAGTAGAACCGTTAAGGCGAAGGCTCCCAGCATCACACCCAGCGCGGCGGTGAAATCGCCGGGGGCACCATGGGGAGCGAGTCGGCTGAGCAATACGCCCAGAATCAAGGACACGGTGCCCAGTATCCCCGCCAATCCGAATCCGGGTATGACGAAGACCTCAAGCACGATCAAAATAATGCCGGCCAGGAAGAGGAAGATTTCGATGTTGCCCGCGAGGTTCACCAGGTAGTGGCTGCCAAAGTAGAGCGCCAGGCAGACGATGCCCACCAGTCCCGGGATGCCGAAGCCGGGCGTGCGAAGTTCGAGCAGAAGTCCAAGACCGCCCAGCGAGAGCAGCAATCCGGCCAACACGGGATGGGTCAGAAAGCGTACTAGGCGTTCGGACCAGGTGGGCTCCATGGGCTGGATGCGTGTGTTATCCCATCCCAGGCAGCTTTTCAGCTCGGAAAAATCTTGTACGATGTAATCGACCAAACCCCAGTCTTCCGCTTCGGCGGCTGTCATCGTGAGCAGCTTGCCCTCGGCGATCAGATCGGCAATTTCAATGTCCGCATCGACCATGGCTTCGGCCACTTGAGCGTTGCGTCCTCGGGCCTCGGCCGTGGCGCGCATTTCACCGCGCATGTAGGAGACGGTTTTCTCGCCCGTGTCCGATGCCCCGCCGGGCCCAAGCTCGATGGGTTGGGCCGCGCCGATGGAAGCGCCCTCGGAGAAGATGACGGTTTCTGCGGCCAGTGTGATGAGCGCGCCCGCGCTGATGGCACGACCGTCCACCCAGGCGATGGTGGGAATGCGGCTTTCGAGAATGGCATCGCGAATTCTCACGGCCGCGTCGATGCGTCCGCCGAAGGTGTCGATGCGCAGAAGCACAGCGTCGGCACCGCGGTCTTCCGCCTCAGCTAGAGCCCGCTCCACGAAGGGGGCGAGTCCCATTTCAATGGTTCCCTCGATGGGGATTTCCACTACATAGCGGGCATCCTCCACCTGGGACTGGACCGGGGCGATGACGATGGCAAGTAGGCTGAGCAAGCCCAGCCCGAGAATGGCCAAACTCTTGTAGGGCATGATCTTTCCTCCCGGGGCTGTGGCGGATTATGGGTTTTCGGCTCTTGACTTACAACGGGTATTTAGTATCCTGCTCCGTCTCTGGGGCCATAGCTCAGCTGGGAGAGCGCATGACTGGCAGTCATGAGGTCAGGAGTTCGATCCTCCTTGGCTCCACCG